>NZ_CP010520.1:2974017-3611897 GCF_000827935.1 Clostridium botulinum | reverse complement strand
GTGGATAACTTATTTAGAAAAAAATTAAACTATATACTTATCAACAATTATAAAAAATACATATAAACATCAATGAATAGTATATAATTTCAATTATAGTGAGAAAATATAAAATAATTTCAAAAAATAAAATTAAAAGTAAACAAGTTATGCACATATTTATCCACAGCTGTGGATAAATATTTATTAAATTAAGTTATTCACAGTTATAGTATTTATAATATCATAAGTAAACAGGGAGATTCAATAAGTTATCCACAAAAATATTATGTTTAATAAATATTTATCAACAATATACTGTATCTTGACAGAAAATTAGGATATATATATAATAGAAAAGTAATTTTAAAATAACCGCAAAGTATAGTTTTTACTATAAATAATAAAAAACAAGGGGGTGCATTTTAAAATGTTCATGACTTATCAACCAAAAAAGAGACAAAGAAAAAAGGAACATGGCTTCAGAAAAAGAATGAGCACTCAATCAGGAAGAAACATTCTTAGAAAAAGAAGACAAAAAGGAAGAAAAAAATTAACAGCATAAGGGCCGCATTAAGTGGCCTTTTTTCTGCAAATGCAGGAAAAAAGGAGTAATGGAAATACCGTATGATTTATAGATTAAAGAAAAATATAGAATTTATAATTGTATATAGAAGAGGGAAATCATTTGCTAATAAGACTTTGGTTCTATATGTATTGAAAAATAAAAGAAACAAAGACAAAGATGGTATCGCATATAGTAAAGTAGGAATTTCTGTAAGTAAAAAAGTTGGAAACAGTGTTGTTAGAAGTAAATGTAAGAGATTATTAAGCGAGAGCTTTAGATTAAATTATAATAATATATTAAAAGGATATGATTGTGTATTTGTAGCAAGAAATCCTATGAGAGATAGTGACTATTTTGAAACTGAAAAGGCGATGAAGAATTTAATTAAAAAGGCAGGCTTATATTATGATGAAGAAAATGGTATTAAGTCTAATTAAATTTTATAGAAAATCTATTTCACCAGGGAGAAGTCCATGTTGTAGATTTACGCCAACTTGCTCACAGTATGCATTGGATGCCATAAATAAGTACGGTGTTATTAAGGGAAGCTTAATGGCGCTGTATAGAATTTTACGGTGTAATCCTTTTTGTAAAGGTGGGTATGATCCTGTAAAGTAATGAAGTTTAGGAGGTATAGATTTTAATGTTTGAAAAGATAATTCAATTTATGGCTAATATATTCAATTATCTACATGATTTCATCTTAAACCTAGGTGTTTCAGATGTTGGATTATCGTATGTATTAGCTATTCTTATATTTACATTAATGATTAGATTACTTATACTGCCACTTAACATAAAAGCAGCAAAGTCTACTCAAAAAATGCAAGCAGTTCAACCACAAATGAAAAAGCTTCAAGAAAAATATAAGGGTAATCCAGAAAAATTAAATGAAGAAATGAGAAAGTTTTATAAAGAGAATGATGTTAGTTTAACTGGAGGATGCCTTCCATCATTACTACCATTACCAATATTAATGGCTTTATATTATGTATTCTTTAGAATAGAAGGCATGAATGGAGCATCATTTTTATGGATTAAAGATTTAGGCGCTCGAGATACAACGATGATACTGCCTGTTTTAGCAGCAATATCAACATACTTACCATCTTATTTAATGACAAAAGCTACTCCGATGGATGATTCACCTATGAATATGGGTACTATGAGTTTAGTTATGGCGTTAATGATGGGATTTATGTCAATAAACTTTAAATCAATATTAGTATTATATTGGATAATAGGAAATGTTATTCAAACTATACAAACATATTTCTTAAATTATTTACCAGCTAAGAAAAAGGTTGCATTAGCAGCAGCAGAAACAGCTGTTTCTGAATCTTCAGATTCTAGTTTTTCTATGATTGTGGAAGAACCTAAGAATTTAGCTAGTACAAAGAAGAAAAATAAAAAGAAAAAATAATTTTTTAATATATACTTTCTTTATATAATAAGGTGGTGAATTAGGGAATGAGATCAGTAGAATTAGAGGGGAAAAATGTTGAAGAAGCCTTAAATAAAGCATTGATTGAGTTAAATACAACGAAAGACATGGTAAATATTGAGGTTTTGGAACATGGATCAAAAGGGTTATTTGGTTTTTTTAATGCTAAACGAGCTAAAATAAAAGTAACCTTAAAATATAACTATATTGATGATATAAGAAATTTTATAGATAAAATTCTTGATTCTATGAGCATAAAGGCAGTAATAGATATTAATGAACAAGATGATGTGATAAATGTAAGTTTGTCAGGTGATAAACTAGGTTTGCTTATCGGCTATAGGGGAGAGACCTTAGATTCATTACAATGCCTTATTTCTTTAATGATTAATAAAGATAGCAGCATTCAATATAAAAGAATCGTACTTGATATAGAGAATTATAGAAAAAAGAGAGAAGAAACTCTTAAGAATGTTGCAAAGAAAACTGCTGAAAAAGTAAAGAGAACTGGCAGACTGTTTAGACTAGAACCGATGAATCCTTATGAAAGAAGAATTATTCATTCAGCTTTACAAGATAATTCATTTGTTAACACTTATAGTGAGGGAAAAGAACCTTTTAGAAGAGTTGTTGTAGAACTTAAAAAGAATTAAAAAGGAAAGCCTTGATGAGGCTTTCCTTTTTGGTTTTAATTTAATATATAGCTATATAAGAAGTAAAACAGCTTTATTATAGTACTTTGGAGTCGTTAATTAGCATTATAAGATTTATCGATTACTAAAAGTTAATGTATTAATGCTATTTTTGGATAAAATCAAGATAAAACTATACTAATTTTAGTAATTAATAAGACTAGTATACTTATGTATATATCAATAATTTGATAAAATAAAGCTAATGCATGTGACTTTGACTAATTCCATATTCATTGGTTATAATAATACAAATAAATCACAAAATTAATAACATGAGGAGAATCAGATTATGAGAGAATTTGATACCATTTGTGGTATAGCAACCCCTATTGGTGAGGGTGGAGTTTCTATTATTAGAATTTCTGGAAGTAAAGCATTAGATATAATTAGTAAAATATTTGTTGGTAAAAATAATATAGATTTAAAACAAATGAAAACTTATACTATGAGATATGGACACATTATAGAGTTTGAGAGTAAAGATGTAATTGATGAGGTTATTATAAGCTATATGAAGGGACCTCATAGCTATACTACTGAAGATATAATAGAAATTAACTGTCATGGTGGTGTTATATCAACAAATAGTGTAATGAATCAGGTTATTAAAGCAGGTGCAAGAGTTGCAGAACCAGGAGAATTTACAAAGAGAGCATTTTTAAATGGTAGAATTGACTTAAGTCAAGCTGAAGCTGTTATTGATATAATAAAAGCTAAAACAGATTTATCTATGAAGTCAGCACTTATGCAAAGTGGTGGAGCTTTATCAATGCAAATTAAAGAAATAAGACAATATTTATTAAACACATTAGCATTAATTGAGTACGGAGTAGATTTTACAGAAGACGATGAAGATATAGATGATACTTTGGTTTTAAGAGTTAAAGATGGAATAAAAACTACTATTTTAAAAGTTAGGGAACTATTAAAAGGTGCAGATGAAGGTAAAATAATTAGAGATGGTCTTAATGTTGTTATTATCGGAAAGCCTAATGTAGGAAAATCATCTTTACTTAATGTTTTATTAAAAGAAAAGAGAGCTATAGTAACAGACATTCCAGGTACTACAAGAGATATAATTGAAGAATATTTAAATATAGATGGTATACCTATAAAAATAACTGATACAGCAGGAATAAGAGAGACAGAAGATACTGTTGAGAAGATAGGTGTTGAAAGGTCTAGAGAAAAAATCGAAGAAGCAGATTTAATTATTTTAATATTAGATTCTTCTAGGGATTTAGAAGAGGAAGATAAGGAAATAATTAATACTATAAAAGATAAGAACCACATAGTATTATTAAATAAAACAGATTTAGATAGAAAAATAGCAGATATTGATTTAGATAATCAAATAAAAATTTCAGCTAAAACTGGGTATGGAATTGAGGAACTAAAAAATAAAATAAAAGAGTTATTTTTTAGTGGGGATATAAATAGCGAAAGTTTAATAGTATCTAATGTTAGACATAAGCAAGCATTATATAGATCGTTAGAAAATTGTGAAGTAGCATTAGATAGGGTTAATGCTAACGAATTTTTAGATTTAATTTCTATTTATGTAACTTCAGCAATGAAAGCACTTGGTGAAATAACAGGTGATGAACTAGAAGAGGATGTATTAAACAAGATTTTTAGTGAATTTTGTGTAGGAAAGTAGGAGTGGTATATGAAATATAATTATGAAGCAGGGGAAGTTGATGTAGTAGTTGTTGGTGCTGGGCATGCAGGATGTGAAGCAGCATTAGCATCTGCTAGAATGGGATTAAATACTTTAATTTGTACTATAAATTTAGATTCAATAGCTATGATGCCATGTAATCCTAATATAGGGGGAACAGCTAAAGGTCATTTAGTGAGAGAAATTGATGCATTAGGTGGAGAAATGGGTGTTAATATAGATCATACATTCATTCAATCAAGAATGTTAAACACATCTAAAGGACCAGCAGTTCATTCATTAAGAGCTCAAGCTGATAAAAAGGACTATCAATTTAGAATGAAGAGAGTATTAGAAGAACAAGAAAATCTTCAAATAAGACAAATTGAGGTTACTGAGCTTTTAGTTGAAGGCAATAAAGTAACAGGCATTATCACTAGAAATGGAGCGATTTTTAGAGCTAAAGCTGTAATTTTAGCTACAGGTACATATTTAAAAGGAAAGATAATAATAGGGGAAGTTAGTTATTCAGGAGGTCCAAATGGATTATTCCCAGCTAATGATTTGTCACAATCTTTATTAGATTTAGGGATTTCATTAAGAAGATTTAAGACAGGAACTCCAGCAAGAATTAATAGAAGATCTGTAGATTTTTCTAAAATGATTGAACAACCAGGTGATGATAAGATTGTACCTTTTTCATTTATGAGTAAAAACATAGACAAAGAACAAATATCATGTTATTTAACATATACTAATGAGCAAACTCATAATGTAATTAAAGATAATATAGGACGATCTCCAATATATAATGGAAGTATCAAGGGGGTAGGTCCTAGATACTGTCCATCAATTGAAGATAAAGTAATGAGATTTCCTGATAAATTACAACATCAAATATTTGTTGAGCCAGAAGGTCTAGACACTTTAGAAATGTATGTAGGGGGAATGTCATCATCTTTACCAGAAGAAGTTCAATTAAAAATGATGAGAACATTACCTGGATTAGAAAATGTAGAAATAATGAGAACTGCATATGCAATTGAATATGACTCTGTAGATCCTACTGAATTAGAACCAACATTAGAATTTAAAAATGTTGAAGGTTTATATGGTGCTGGTCAATTTAATGGTAGTTCAGGATATGAAGAGGCAGGAGCACAAGGTCTAGTAGCAGGTATAAATGCTGCATTAAAGATTAAAGGTGAAGAGCCTATGATATTAACTAGATCAGATGCATATATCGGAGTTCTTATAGATGATTTAGTTACTAAGGGTACTAATGAACCATATAGAATGATGACATCTAGAGCTGAGTATAGATTAATTTTAAGACAAGATAATGCAGACTTTAGATTAACTGAGATAGGAAAAAAAGTAGGATTAGTTACAGCGGAAAGATATGAAACTTTCTTAAATAGAAAAAATACAATTGAAAATGAATTAGAAAGATTAAAAAAATTACAAATAACTAATAAAAGAGAGACAAATGAATTTTTATTAGCAGTAGGATCAGCTGAACTAAAAAAACCTATAAGTTTTTATGAATTAATAAAAAGACCAGAAGTTGATTATTTTAGCTTAAAGAATTTGGATACAGAAAGAGAAGAACTTTCTGAAGATATTGGTGAACAAATAAACATAATTGCTAAATATGAAGGTTATATAAGTAATCAACTTGAACAAGTAGCTCAATTTAGAAAATTTGAGAAGAAACTATTACCTAAGGATATAGACTATAGCAATGTAAAAGGATTAAGAACAGAAGCTGAACAAAAATTAAATAGTATAAAACCTATAAGCATAGGTCAGGCATCACGTATTTCAGGGGTATCTCCAGCAGATATATCTGTATTACTTATTTATCTTGAACATTACTATAATAAATAATTTATTGGAGGTATTTATGAAATTTTATGATTTAATGTGTAAAGCAGCACAAGATGTAGGGTTAGAATTATCAAAAGAGCAATACGAGAAGTTTATAATATATAAAAATCTTCTTCAAGAGTGGAATGAGAAAGTAAATTTAACAGCTATTACAGAAGATGAAGATATAATAAAGAAACATTTTATAGATTCTATTAAGGCATTTAAGAGAGATGAATTTAAAGAAGCAAAAACGCTAATAGATGTAGGTACTGGAGCAGGTTTTCCAGGAATACCAGTAGCTATTATGAATGAAAATATACAAGTTACTTTATTGGATTCATTAAATAAGAGAGTTAATTTCTTAAATTTAGTAACAGAAAAATTAGGTTTAAAGAATGTAGTGGCTATCCATTCAAGAGCTGAAGATGGAGCTAGACAAAAAAATCTTAGAGAATCTTTTGATATAGCTACATCTAGAGCAGTTGCCAATATGAGTGTTTTATCAGAATTTTGTTTACCATATGTTAAAATTAATGGTCATTTTATAGCTTTAAAAGGTCCAGCTGTAGAAGAAGAGATAAAGGATTCAGATAAGGCTATAACTACTTTAGGAGGACAACTATTAGATATATGTGAAGTTGAAATTGAAGATACTGAATTAAAACATAATTTAGTTGTTGTTAAGAAGATAAAAGAGTGTCCTAAAGTATATCCAAGAAAAGCAGGTAATGTTACTAAAAAGCCTATAAAATAGTGTAAATATAATTTTACAATTATTTTACATAAGTTTTATTATTAAATAATTAATTTATATTTTATGGATTTATTCAAACATAATTTGTATATTATTAGACAATATTAACGAGTTTATTTTATAAAATAATTAACAAATTAAAGGAAAAATGTAGCTATTATAGAATATAAATGATATGATTTTGGTATTGAAATTGTTATATTAACTTAATAGGGGATGGGTTTAGATACATGAATAATGAAATAATTAAGATAGATATAGATAAGATAGTTCCTAATCTATATCAACCACGTAAATATTTTAATGAAGAGGCAATTGAGGAGTTATCACAATCAATAAAACAACATGGTATTATACAACCAATAACAGTTAGAAAAATTGGTGAGACTTATGAACTTGTAGCAGGAGAGCGTAGATTAAGAGCTGCTAAAGTAGCTGAGTTGGATGTAGTTCCATGTAATATAGTAGATATAACTGATTCAGAATCTGCAGAAATAGCATTATTAGAAAATCTTCAAAGAGAAGATTTAAATTATATTGAAGAAGCAGAGGCTTATAGTAATTTACTTAATGATCATAATTTTACTCAAGAAGACTTAGCTAAAAGAATAGGAAAAAAGCAATCTACCATTGCTAATAAATTAAGATTATTAAAACTAGATCCTAAAGTAAGACAAATGTGTCTTGAAAATAAGTTAACTGAACGACATTCTAGAGCACTTTTAAGTTTACCAAATGCAGATCTTCAATTGAAAGTGGTTTCTAAGGTGGTAAATGACGGACTTAATGTAAAGAATACAGAAGAACTAATTAACAAAGAACTGCTTAAATTAGCAGGAAAACAGTTAAATAAGAAAAGAACTAATATAAAAGCTACTTTACCAGCTAAATTGTATGTAAATACAATAAAACAAGTATTTAAGAAATTTAATATACCAGCTGAATATGACTGTACTGATTCAGATGATTTTATTGAAGTAACAGTTAAAATTCCAAAGAATAATAATAATTAATCAAAGATAATAGTTGTTACTTTACTGGTTTTTATTCTTAATAGTATATAAACTGAGAAAAAGTTTATTTTTTCAAGTTTATATGCTATTTTTTTATTACATTTTCTTTTATTATTTATAGAATATATATATAATATTAATATGGGAGAGGGGGTGTAGGCTCTTATAGGGCTTAATTATGAAAATAATTTGTGTTTTTAATCAAAAAGGCGGAGTTGGTAAGACAACTACGAATATAAATTTATGTGGTTATTTAGCTATGGCAGGACATAGAGTTTTAACAATAGATATTGATCCCCAAGGGAATACCACAAGTGGTCTTGGACTTGATAAAAGAAATCTTAATGTCTCAATGTATGATGTGTTAACAACAGATATACCTATAAAAGAGTCAATACTAAGAACTGATTTAGTTGAAAATTTATTTATAGCACCTTCTACTATGGAGCTTGCAGGAGCTGAAATAGAAGTTATAGGAAAAGAAAATAGAGAAAATATAATGAAAAACAAGTTAAAAGAAATTGAATCAGAATATGATTATGTATTAATAGATTGTCCACCATCATTAGGATTATTAACTATAAATGCATTAACATGTGCAGATTCTGTTTTAATTCCTATTCAATGTGAATTTTATGCATTAGAAGGTGTAAGCCAACTAGTTAATACTATTCAATTAGTTAAAAAATCTTTAAATAAAGACTTGGAAATTGAAGGTGTAATCATGACTATGTATGATTACAGAACTAATCTTAGTAATGAAGTATTTAGTGAAGTAAAAAAATATTTTAAAAGCAAAGTATATGAAACAACTATTCCAAGAAATATAAGGCTTGCAGAAGCACCAAGTTTTGGATTGCCTATTATGTTATATGATGATAAATGTAAGGGTGCAGAAGCTTATGTTAAATTAACTAAAGAATTTTTATCTAAGCAGGAATAGGGGGAAAATGAAAATGGTAAAAAAGTTTGGACTAGGTAAGGGATTAGGTGCACTTATACCAGATGAAATAGATGAAAATGTTAAGCATGAAAATATTATTGATAGCAGCAAATCTAATAATATGCTTATATCACTAAATAAAATACGAAGTGATAAGGAACAGCCAAGAAAAGCATTTGATTCTGAAAAAATAGTAGAATTAGCTCAATCAATAAAACAACATGGTATAATTCAACCTTTAATAGTAAGACAAGTAAACAAAAGTGAATTTGTAATTGTAGCTGGTGAGAGAAGATGGAGAGCTGCTAAAATAGCAGGATTAAAAGAACTTCCCTGTATAACAATGGATATAAGTGATAAAGATATATTAGAGATATCTTTAATTGAAAATATTCAAAGAGAAGATTTAAATCCAATTGAAGAAGCACTAGCTTATAAAAAATTATTAGAGGACTTTAGAATAACACAATCTGAATTAAGTAATAGAATTGGAAAATCTAGAGTTACAATTGCAAATACAATGAGATTAATGAATTTGGATGAAAGAGTTCAACAATATTTAATTGAAGGAATTATAACAGAAGGACATGGAAGAGCATTGCTTGCAATTGAAAATAATGATTTACAATATGAATTTGCACAAAAAGTGATTGATAATAAGTTATCTGTTAGAGAATTAGAAAGATTAATTAAAAATATAAGTATTGAAAAAGCAAATAAAGAATTATTGAGAGAATTAAATCCTTATTATAAGGATGTACGTAATCAACTACAGGATTATTTTGGTACTAAGGTAAATATCTTAGATAAGAAAAACAAAGGTAAGATAGAAATAGAGTACTATTCTGAGGAAGATTTACAAAGAATTTTAGACATTATTAATATACAGTAAAATGTTTCACGTGAAACATTTAGTGAAAGGAATGACCTAGTTGGAAAAATTATTTGGGATAATTAATCAAATAACACCATATCTAATTATAGGTATGATAGTTATAATTGTTTTATTATTTATTTTAATTTTTGTATTAATTAATTCAATAAACAAATTAGAAAGTAAATACAGAAGATTAATGAGGGGCACAAACGGAAAAAATTTAGAGGAAATGCTGATGGAAAAACTAGATAGTATTGATGATATTAGAGAAACAGCAGAAAATACTTTAAATGAATGTAGTAAGCTAGAAACAAAAATAAAAGATTGTGTTCAAAAGGTTGCTATTATGAGATACAAAGCTTTTGAAAATGTAGGAAGTGATTTAAGTTTTTCAATTGCTATGTTAGATGATAATAATGATGGAATATTATTAACTGGAATCTATGCACGAGATGAAAGTACAACATATGCAAAACCAATTGATAAAGGAATATCAAGATATGATCTTTCAGAAGAAGAACTTTATGTATTAAATGAAGCGGCTAATAAATATAAAAATCAAAAAGATAAGTAATTTCTAAAATTTAAATAGCTAACTTAAAATATTAATTGTATTTTAAGTTAGCTATTTTTTGCAGCAAATTTGGATAATTATTAAATTAAAAAAGTAATTTAATAAAATTATATTATGTTTATTCAAATGGTTGATTTTACCAATTAACCAACTAAAGCTTAAAAATATATATTTGTATAAGTTATATGGACTTTAGATAATGATTTTTAAATTTTATTATAGTTATTAATAAAATTTAAGTATATGTATTCTTTTAAAAAGATTAATATACTATTTTATTTTGAATATATTTTTTGCTAACTATAATTATTAGGAAAAGATATTATGTGATTATTTGATGTATAGTTATTAGCAGATTTAAGTTTTAAAGTAAAGTGATATATAGCTTTTGAAATTATATCTGCAATCATTGAAACAGTATATAATCTAGTATTTTGTAAAACTAAAAAATCGAAATTGCTAGAAATATTAACTATACCAGTTATAGAAATATCCCCAACTGCTGGCAGATCTTTATTTAAAGCTTTTCCAGGATAAAGGGGCTTTTTATCTATAAAAATTTTCCCAATATTATTTATTTTGCCTAAGCAAGAATCTATTGCAATAATAAATGGGTTATTAAACTTTAGATTTATTTCATCTATTCTTTGAACTAAATTTTTTGAATGGATAGGATTTTTTAAATTCCCGCATATATGAATATTATCATAAGATAAAAATTGAAGTTTATATCCGATTAAAGGACCTAAACAATCACCTGTTGATCTATCAGTGCCAATACAAAGAAAAACAATATTTCTTTTTTCATCTAATATTGGTTTTAGCTCTGAAAGTAAATAATCACATATTTTTATATATGATGTAGAATTACTTGAATCTATAGTAAATGAATTTTCCATACAAAACCTCCCTTTAAAGAAATTCTTTCCTTTAAAGGGAGGTTTTATTCAGAGATTATTATAATAAAATTTGTATATATAAGTTTTATTTATGTATTCATAAATAAAGGTTAGATTACTTACAGTTTGTGAATATTAAAAGTAATATAAACCTTAAGATAAGTATCAAATGTTACAATACTTATAAGCCATTATCCAGAAAATAAGTATAAGTTATACCTTAAAAATATTAATTTCTAAAAATGTTTTTTAGAAATTAGTTAAAACAATTATACATTTTAATAGATATGAAACTTATTTAGATATATTTATCTTTTGCAATTTTATTTAAAATGTTTAGTGTGTAGTCAATTTCTTCAATAGAAGTAAAGTGACTTATACTAAGTCTTACTGTTCCATTAGGGTAAGTAGAAATTGTTTTATGGGCTAATGGAGCACAATGTAATCCAGTTCTAGTTTTAATATTATTACACTCTAAATAATAACCTGCTTCTGAAGGATCTAAATTATTTATGTTGATAGATACACACGTTGTAGAATTGTTACCAGTTGTATCTCCATAAACAGTTAAATCATCTATATTTAATAGACCTTGAAGTAGATGCTTTAATAAATGGTTATTATGTTCATAAATATTATTTATACCAACTGAGTTTATATATTTAATTCCTTCAGCTAATCCAATAATCCCAGGCATATTTAATGTGCCTGATTCAAATTTATCAGGCAAAAAATCTGGTTGAAATAGTGAGTAAGAAGAGCTTCCAGTACCCCCTTGTATAAGAGAATTACAAGAGTTATTTAATTTATCATCTAATATAAATCCACCTATGCCTTGAGGTCCAAGTAAACTTTTATGTCCTGTAAAGCATACTGCATTTGCGTTAATTTCTTTCATATTAAGATTAATTACTCCAGCACCTTGAGATGAATCTACAATGAAAAATATATTATTTCTTTTACAAATTTCTCCTACAGATTTTAAATCTTGAATTGATCCAGTTACATTTGAAGCTTGAGTAAGAATTATAAGTTTTGTATTGGGTTTTATTTTATTTTCAATATCAGCAGGATTTATAAATCCTAATTTATTTGCATTTACTATATCAAGTTCTACATTCAAATTCTCTTTTGCATAAAATAAAGGTCTTACTACAGAATTATGTTCCATAGAAGAAGTAATAACATGATCGCCAGATTTCAACATACCTTTAATAAGTGTATTTAAAGATGTAGTTACATTATTAGTGAATATAACATTTTGTGAGCTGTTAAATCCAAAAAAGGTACAAACGGTTTCTCTAGCATTATAAACTAATTTATTGCTTTGCATTGAATTAGAATAATTTCCTCTACCTGAATTGCCACCTATATTAATCATATAGTTATACATTGCATCAACAACTTGCTTTGGCTTAGGAAAAGTCGTTGCTGAATTATCTAAATAAACGTCCATATAATAAATTCACCTCTAAAAAATAAATTTTAATACACCCCATATTATAAATAATATACTTAATAAAAAAAGAAAGTAGTTTAAAACTTTTGATGTTTTACTACAAAAATCATCTTTACACATTTTTACACCTTTTATACTCAATAAATTAAGTACAAAAAACCAAGTCAAACTTCCTATGATCATTGCTGATAAAGCAAAGGTAAAATATAGTCTTCCATGTAATCTCCATACACTTAGGATTGTACCACTTAAAGCGATCCATAATGATGGTGTAGTAGGATTTAAAAAAGTTATAAAAAATCCAGCTAAGAAACTATTAGATGAATTTGAAGTAGATATATTTATTGATCTAGAATTTAATATATTAGTACTTTTTTTATTGGAAATGTTATTGAATAGCATTAAAACAAATCCTGAAACAATCCAAAATAATCCTTCAAACTTTCTATTATTGCTTAATATATTAAATAATCCTAAATTTATTATTATTATATATAGAAGATCTGCAGACACTGCACCAAGTGATACCTTATAGCCTTCTCTAAATCCATGAGAAATAGATCTATTAATAGCTTCTAATCCAGAAGGGCCTAAAGGAATTGCAGATACAAATCCAGTCATAAAACCTATCAGTAATGGTTTAAAAATCATAAATAAGTATAACATTTAATTCTCCCTCTAATTTTAGTCATATATAATTATAATGTAATATAGCAAATTAATCATTAAAATTAAGCACTTAATTATAATTAGCTTTGTTTTTATATGGGTATTTATATATGTAAGCAAAAATTCATGAGATTTTAATGAAATAGATATAACAATATCTTAATAATTATGATATAAAATATAAAAAATTTTTATTAATATACTGTTTAGTGGAGTTAATTTTATTACTTTAGTTAGCCGTACATTTAATCAATACTAATACACATTTAAGATATAATCATATTTTTTTAATAGAGCGTTATGATTTGGACAAATAATCAACATACATATTTATTAATTATTAAAATTAGATATAATATAAAGTATATAAATAATAGATAAATATAGGTAGGTGCAAAATGAATTATTATATAATAGTTTTTAAAAATACATTTGATGCCATGGCTGCAGAAAAATATTTACAAGAAACTGAACATGAATTTAAAATAATGCCTACGCCAACTTCTATAACTAAAAGTTGTGGAATATGCGTTAGAATTAATGATGAAGAAGTGATAAATGAGGTAATCAAAGATAATAAATTTGAATATAAAAATATATATTTAAGAGATAATAGTGGTTATGTTTCAATTGAATAAATTTAAAATTAGGAGTGCTTCAATATAATGATTAATTATTTGATAAAATTTGATTGGAGTCAAGAGGAAATAAAGTTAGGTAAAATATCAATAGGATTAAATAATATTGAATATTTAGTAAATAAATCATTAAGAATACTTAGTGTATTTATATTAATGTATATATCTATTAAAATAGGAAATTACTTAATTAAGAAGTTTGTTGAAAGACAAATAAAAAGCAATACAATGCTATCTCTAGACTCACAACGTGCAAAAACACTTGGAGAAGTGATGAAGAGTGTTTTAAAATATTCCGTTTATTTTATAGGTGTGGCATCTATAATATCTACGTTGTTTAATGGATTATCATTTACATTTGCTAGTATGGGTGGATTAGCTGTTGGATTTGGTGCTCAAAGCTTGATTAAAGATTTAATAAATGGATTTTTTATATTATTTGAAGATCAATTTGGAGTTGGAGATCATATAACAGTAGGAACCTTTAGTGGACTAGTTGAAAGTATAGGAATTAGAACTACAATAATAAAAGATTTTACTGGAGATATTCATTCTATTCCTAATGGTTCAATTATAGAGGTAACTAATCATTCAAGAGGAAATATAAGATTTATAGTAGATGTTGATATCGCATATGAAGAAAATATAGATAATGCTATTTCTATAATAAAAGAAGTGTGTTCGGATTTTGAACAAGATAATGAAGATATAAGAGAGCCTATGGAAGTTTTGGGAGTAAATGCTTTAAATGCTTCAAGTGTAACAATTAGAGTAATTGGAAAAAGTAAACCACTTAAGCAATGGGAAATGGAAAGAGAATTAAGAAAATTAATAAAATTGAGATTGGATAAAGAGGGGATAGAAATACCATATCCTAAGACTCAATTAGTAAGTACTAATATGGAAAAGGGGGATTTATAATGATAGAAACATTTGAACTTGGTGAAATAGTAAAAATGAAAAAACAACACCCATGTGGTTCATATGAATTTGAAATTATTAGATTAGGAGCAGATATAAAAATAAAATGTACAGGATGCGGTAGAATAATAATGCTTCCTAGAAGTAAATTTCAAACAAGAGCAAAAAAGGTAAAAAAAACTGAAGATTAGTATAAAAAGTAAAAAAAACTTGAATTAATGATTTTACACTGATATAATTAGAAAATGAAATCCCTGCTGTGTGAATAACACAGCCGTTAGTCCAAAGGAGGTGAAAATGATGAGAAAGTATGAAACTATATTTATACAACATCCATCATTCGATGAAGAAACTGTAAAAACAAACATCGAAAAGTTTAAAGGTGTTATAGAAAATGGTGGAGGAACAATCGAAAACGTTGATTTCTGGGGTAAGAGAAAACTTGCTTATGAAATATCAAAGGTTAGCGATGGTTACTACACTTTAGTTAGCTTTAATGCTGGTCCTGAATTACCAAAAGAATTAGATAGAGTATTCAGAATTACTGATGGTATAATCAGACATATCATTGTTAAAGAAGAAGTTTAAGGTGGTGTTTTAAATGAACAAAGTAGTTTTAATCGGAAGATTGACGAAAGATCCAGAACTAAGATTTACTCCTGGAGCTGGAACAGCAGTAACTACCTTAACATTAGCAGTTGATAAGTATAATTCTAAATCTGGTCAAAAAGAAGCGGACTTTGTACCTGTAGTTGTATGGGGAAAACAAGCTGAAAGTACTGCGAATTACATGAGTAAGGGTAGCCAAATGGCTATAAGCGGTAGAATTCAAACCAGAAATTATGAAGCAAAAGATGGAACAAAGAGATATGTTACAGAAGTAGTTGCTACAGAAGTTCAATTTTTAAGTAAATCAAATGCTTCAGGAAATGTTGGTACTAATTATGGTAACAACACTGAATATTCATCATCAAATAATCCATTTGATGATATGAACTTTGAAGAAGACATAACTCCAGTAGATGATGGAGATATGCCATTCTAATTTAGGTAAGGAGGGAATAACATGAGCAGAGAAGATAATAGAAGATCTGGCGGAAGAGCTAGAAGATCTAAAAGAAAAGTTTGTGCTTTTTGTGTAGATAAAGCTGATTCTATCGATTATAAAGATATAAACAAGTTAAGAAAGTATGTTACTGAAAGAGGTAAGATACTTCCAAGAAGAATTTCTGGAACTTGTGCTAAGCATCAAAGACAATTAACAGATGCTATTAAGAGAGCAAGAAACATAGCTTTATTACCATTCACAACTGAATAGTAATAAAATTACTCCCCTGAGAAATCAGGGGTTTTTTATTATACAGAAATCTTTAATTTAAACGGATTTATAGCTATTATACAAATAAATGGAAAAATAATACAAATAAATATGTATATACCTTGCATTAGTAAGTAAAAAAATTTAAAATAATTATACAGGGTTGGGAAGTGTGAGGTGATTTTAGATGAAAAAAGATGAATTAAATATAATGACTAGTGTTAAAATAATAGAAAATTTAAAAGCTCAATTATTATGTATTGTAGGGGAATTTTTCAGATTATTAACAAAGGGTAGCAATGTTACTCGTAATTCCATATTAGATTGTATTTCAGGCGCGATTAGTATACTATATGTTCTTGCAGAAAAATTAGGATATTCTTTTGCAGAAGTTGATCATGTTATGAAAGAAAATTTAGAATTAGGAATAAGAGCTGAAGATGAAGTTGAAAAAGATGGCAAAAGTCTAAGTAAGCTTAAGACCTATATCAATAATAGAAAAGATTAATAATAAATTTAGGAGGCTTTTTTTATGAATAAAGTAACAACTATTAGGAGGTTACTTAAGCCGATTATATTAATTTTACTTTCATTAATTTTATATTATTTTAATTATTCGGGAATAGCATTGATAATTTTTCTGGTTTATTTAGTAGATAATTTTTATCAGCTAAATTATTATTGGAAAAAAGATAATGATATTGATGAATTTATAGAAAAACTTAATAACGGTATAGAAAGTAATATATTTCAGTTTGTGCATCCCTTAGCTTTAATTCAAAGAAATGGTGATATCGTATGGAGCAATTCTATATTTACTGAATTGAAATCTAATGAAGAATCATCAAATAAAAACATTTTAAGTATAGCTAGGGGTATAAATTTAGGTCGTATATTAAACGACAAGGAAACACTACACCAAAGATTAAAAATAAAAGGAAAATTATATGATACTTATGCAACTAAAATTAATTTAGAAGATAATGTAGAATTATATTTAGTGTACTTTAATGATGTTACTGAAATAATAGGTTATGAAACGACAAAAGAAAGTGTTATGTTAATTGAAGTTGATAATTTTACTGAGGCATTAGAAACAACTGAAGAAAGTAATCGACCTTTACTAGTTGCAGAAATAGAAAGAACAATAAATGCATATGCTAATAATTTAAAAGCAATGATAAAAAAGTATGATACTAATAAATATGTTTTATCTATTCAAGATAATTTTATAAAGAAGCAGATTGATGAGAAATTTAAAATACTAGATGAAATTTCAAAAATAGATAAGGGAAATAAGATTGAAGTTACGTTAAGTATCGGTATTGGTAGAGGGGGAATATCTCCAGCTGAAAATGCTAAGTATGCTAATACAGCAAAGGAATTAGCATTAGGTAGAGGCGGAGATCAGACTGTTGTTAAAAGTAATGATGAAATAAAATTCTTTGGTGGAAATACTAAAGAAATAGAAAAAAGAACAAGAGTTAGAGCTAGAGTTGTCGCACATGCTTTAAATGAATTAATATTTGTAAGTAGCAATGTTTATATTATAGGACATAAGAATCCTGATATGGATTGTTTTGGAGCAGCTATGGGATTAGCAAGTGTTATTAAACAATTAGGTAAATCTTGTAAAATTGTATTGCAGAATGATACAAATGCAATAGAATATTATTTGGATAATTTGATGAAAGATCCTAAATATGATGATTTATTTATATCAACAGAAAAAGCAAAAAATGATTTAGATGATGATTCATTGTTTATAATAGTAGATGTTCACAATAAAAGTTATGTATCTGATTTAGAATTAGTTATGAAGGCTAAGAGAAAAGTAATCATAGATCATCACAGGAGAAGTCCTGATATGATTGAGGGTGATATATTAAATTATATAGAGGTATATGCATCATCAACTTCAGAGATGGTTACTGAAATAATTCAATATATGGTTGAAAAGCCAAAGTTAGCTCGAATTGAAGCAGAAGGGTTACTTGCAGGAATTTTTATGGATACTAAAGGTTTCTTGTTTAAGACCGGAGTAAGAACATTTGAGGCAGCATCATTTTTAAGAAAATCAGGGGCAGATACTATAGAAATCAAAAAAATATTTAGTGATGATTTAGAAAATTATTTACTTATTGCAGAAACAATAAAATCTGCAGAAGTAAATGACAATATAGCTATTGCAATATGTCCTAAAAATGTGGATACTGTAATTGTAGCCAAAGCGGCTGATGAACTATTAAATATATCTGGGATAAATGTATCTTTTGTTTTAGCACAAATAAACAATGATATATATATAAGTGGAAGATCAGCTGGGGATATAAATGTTCAGATAGTCCTAGAAACCTTAGGGGGCGGAGGGCATATGAATATTGCAGGTGCAAAAGTATCAGACGCTAAAATTGAAGATGTAGTTTATGACTTAAAAGAAGCAATAAAAAAATATTTAAAGGTGGGAGATTAATTATGAAAGTTATTTTATTACAAGATGTTAAAAAGATAGGTAAAAAGGGTGAAGTTATAGAAGCTTCAGATGGATATGCAAGAAACTTTTTATTTCCTAGGAAATTAGCTCAAGAAGCTACTGATTCAAATATGCATATTTTAAATAACAAAAAAGAGAATGAAAGAAAGAAAAAATTAGCTGAAATAGAAGCAGCACAAAAATTAGCTGGAGAACTAAAAGGAAAAGAAATAACAATAAAAACTAAGATAGGTGAAAGTGGAAAATTATTTGGTGCTATTACTAGTAAAGACATTGCTTCATTAATAAAAACTCAATATAATGTTGAAATAGATAAAAAGAAAATAGTAATGGATACAATAAAGTTAGCAGGAAATTATGATATAGAAGTTAAATTATATCCTGAAGTTAGCACAAAAATGAAAGTAAATATACTTCCACAATAATAAGGGGGATTTGTTTTGAAATCAAATGAAGAAACAAACTTATTAAATAGTATAATGAGTGGGAATTTATCAATAGAAGCTCAAATAGACGCTTTATTTAATGTAACAAAAAATATTTTAGATAAAGGTGCATTTAGATCTAGAGTTGTTAGATTTAAATTAGATAGATATGTAAAATCACAAGATAATTGTGATAGAGTATTTGCTTTAAAGACTATACTATCTGAGGGTGAGAAAAAAGGAATTCCTAAAGAAGAGGACTTAGAACAAGAAGTAAAAATAATTATAGAACTTATTGTAAATGAGATTGCCAAAAAGTATGTTCAAAACAAAATAGAAATGAAGGTTGAACAGGCAATAATGGAGAAACAAGAAAAGTATATTGATGAAGTAAGATTATCTGTAATTAAGAAGCAAAAAGGTGTTGAAAATAACAACACTATGAGTAAATTGAATAATTTAGTTTCTTTAGATGAAAAGGTAACTAGTAAAAATATAATGAGCTTTTTAAGACCAGATAGTTTTGATGAAGTAGTAGGTCAAGAACGTGCTATTAAATCATTAATATCTAAATTATCTTCTCCATATCCTCAACATATTATATTATACGGACCACCTGGAGTTGGTAAAACAACTGCAGCAAGACTTGCTTTAAAAGAAGCAAAAAAATTAAATTTCACTCCATTTGATGATGAATCAAAATTTATTGAGGTAGATGGAACTACTCTAAGATGGGACCCAAGAGAAATAACTAATCCTTTATTAGGCTCAGTACATGATCCTATATACCAAGGAAGTAAGAGGTATCTATCAGAGGCAGGAGTTCCTGAACCAAAGCCAGGATTAGTTACTGAAGCACATGGAGGAGTACTATTTATAGATGAGATAGGTGAATTAGATCATATATTACAAAATAAACTTTTAAAAGTTTTAGAAGATAAGAGAGTAGAATTTTCATCTTCATATTATGATCCAGATGATGAATCAACTCCTAAATATATAAAATATTTATTTGATAATGGGGCACCAGCTGATTTTGTATTAATTGGAGCTACAACTAAGAGTCCAAGTGAAATAAATCCAGCATTAAGATCTAGAGCTACTGAGGTTTATTTTGAACCATTATCTTCTGATGATATAGAGCTTATAGTTAAAAAAGCTGCTGAAAAATTAAATGTTACTTTAGAAGAAGGTGTTGCTAAGAAAATTAGTAATTATACTTTTGAAGGTAGAAAAGCAGTGAATATATTAACAGATGCTTATGGATATGCGCTATACATAGAAAAGCAAAGAGAAGATAATATTGAAATAAAACTAGAATATTTAGATGAAGTATTGTCTGTTGGAAGACATATTCCTTTCGAAATTTTTGATAATACTGAGGAATATGAAATCGGACATATTTATGGTTTAGGAGTAAGTGGATTCTTAGGTTCAACTATTGAAATTGAAGCGAATGTTTTTATGGCTAAAAAGAAAGGTGCTGGAGTAGTAAGATTTAATGAAACAGCAGGTTCTATGGCTAAAGATTCAGTATTTAATGCAGCTTCAGTTATAAGAGCTATAACTGATAAAGATATAAAAGATTATGATATACATGTTAATGTTATTGGTGGAGGAAAAATTGACGGTCCATCAGCTGGGGTTGCAATTACATTATGCATAATAAGTGCATTATTAAATAAACCTATAAAGCAAGATATAGCAGTAACAGGTGAAATATCTTTAAGAGGAAAAGTAAAACCTGTAGGTGGAATATTTGAAAAGATATATGGTGCTAGAAGAAAAGGAATTAAAAGAGTTTTAGTACCAAAAGATAATGAAAAAGAAATTCCAAGAGGTCTTAAGGATATAGAAGTTAAATCAGTAAGTACTATAGAAGAAATTATGGATATTGTTTTTGAATAATGAAATAGGCTTCCTTGAACTAGGAAGCTTATTTTAAATTAAAGTTTAGAGTATGTTTTATTAGATTCAAAAAAGGAGGACTGTTTTTGGAATCACAAGTTATGAGAACTTTACCTCAGAGCATAGAAGCTGAACAATCAGTAATAGGTTCTATGATCATAGATAAATCTGCTATTGCTAAAGTTTTAGAAAGTTTAGAAGAAGAAGATTTTTATAGAGATGGTCATAAAGTAATATTTAGAGCTATATTAGATATGTTTAGAAAAGATATGGCTGTAGATTTAGTTACTCTGTTAGAAAGTTTAAAAAGTACTGAGATGCTTGAAAGAGCAGGTGGAGTAACTTATATAACAGAAATAAGTGCATCAGTTCCTACTACAGCAAATTTATCTTCTTATATAAAAATAGTAGAAGAAAAATCAGTTTTAAGAAAACTTATAAAGGCTTCAACATCTATAATAGAATCTAGCTATAATAATCAAGGTGAGGTTGAGAATGTATTAGATGGAGCTGAAAAAAGAATATTTGATATAGCCGAAAAGAAAACTTCAAAGGATTTTGAACCTTTAAGTGATGTTTTAGAAAGAGGTTTTCTTGAAATAGAGAGACTTTTTAATAATAGAGGTGAGATTACAGGGGTAGGGTCTGGATTTTCAGATTTAGATTCTAAAACATCAGGATTTCAAAAGGGTGATATGATTCTGATTGCCGCTAGACCATCTATGGGAAAGACTACTTTTGCATTAAATATAGCTGAACATGCAGCATTAAGAGAAGGTAAAAGTGTAGTTATATTCTCACTAGAAATGTCAAAGGAGCAATTAGCATATAAATTGCTTTGCTCTGAAGCAAATGTTGATATGCTAAGACTTAGAACAGGTGAATTAGATGATAAAGACTGGGAAAACATTGCAAAAGCTACAGGGCCTTTAGCTAAAGCAAAGGTTTATATAGATGATACGGCTGGAGTATCTGTTATGGAAATGAGATCTAAATGTAGAAGATTGAAAATGGAATATGGAATAGATTTAATAGTTATAGATTATTTACAGCTTATGTCTGGAAGCACAGGAAGTAGTGATAATAGACAACAAGAAGTATCAGAAATATCAAGATCTATAAAAGCATTAGCTAAGGAAATGGAATGTCCTGTTATAGCACTATCTCAATTATCTCGTGCACCTGAACAAAGAGCTGATCACAGACCTATGTTATCAGATTTAAGAGAATCAGGCTCTATAGAACAGGATGCCGATCTTGTTATGTTCTTATATAGAGATGAGTACTATAACAAGGAAACTGAAGATAAAAATATTGGTGAATGTATAATAGCAAAACAAAGAAATGGTCCAGTAGGAACAGCTAAACTTGCTTGGCTTGGTCAATACAGTAAATTTGGAAATTTAGATGTTATTCATAAAGAATAACTAAAACCTAATATTTTAATTTTATATGCATTTAATCTTTTTTATTTTAGGAATATTGATTTTAATTTCTTTATTTTCTTTGAAAAGAGAGATTGCCTCTATATTAATATCTTCTAAATAATAAATTCTTCTAAAATTATAATTTACATTATTTTTTTGATAAAATTCTAGCATTAAAAAGTTATTTTTATAAAAGATTTCTAAAAGATAATTTTTGTTAGAGGAAAATAATATATTTATATAATAAAAATTATATGTTTCTTTTAAATTAATCTTAGGAATTTTTGTATCTAAGGTTCTTATATCTAAAAAGTAATTTATAAAATCTTCTTTATTTAATAAAGAATTGTAACAAAGCATAGAATAATTGTTCATAGATATTAACCTCCCTTCTGATGTCATTATTAGTTTATGAAATAGAAGAGTAGCTATACTATGATTATAGTGGAGAAAATTTTAAAAATAGGCTATGTTTTAAGAATGTGTTGATATATGCATAAGTAGGTGTATAGAGTAATTGAATTTAAAAGTGTTATTTTAAAACATGGATTTAAAATGTAATAAAAATAAAAAAATGGGGGCTTAATTTATGGATAGAAAAATTGGTTTTATAGGCTGTGGAAATATGGGAAGTTCTATGGTTGGAGGATTAATTAATTCAGGTTATTTTGAACCTAAGAACATATTTGTTTCTACAAGAACAGAAAGTTCAGCTGGCAATATGAAAAATAAATTCAATATAAATGCTAGCACTGATAATAGAGAAGTAGTTAAAAATTCTAATATAATTATTTTATCTGTTAAACCTTATATGTTTGAAGAGGTTATTAATGAGATTAAAGATGACTTAACTGAAGATAAATTAATAATTAGTGTAGCAGCTGGGATTACAATTGAAAATTTAGAAGATTTAATAAGCAAAAAGCATAAGATAATTAGAAGTATGCCTAATACACCAGCTTTAGTTGGAGAAGCAATGTCTGCAATATGTCCAAATTTAAATGTATCTAAAGAAGATATGGAAATTTGTGAAAAAATATTTAAAAGTTTTGGTGAATGTGTTGAAATATCAGAAAAAGATTTTCATGGATTTATTGCTTTATGTGGATCTTCACCAGCATACATATTTATGTTAATAGAAGCTATGGCAGACGGAGCAGTAAAATTAGGGATACCTAGAAATAAAGCTTATAAGATGGCAGCTCAAAGCGTATTGGGTTCTGCAAAAATGGTTTTAGATACAGGAAAACATCCAGGAGAATTAAAAGATGCAGTTTGTTCACCAGGTGGAACTACAATTGATGCTGTAGTTGAATTAGAAAAGTTAGGTTTTAGAAGCAGTATTATAGAGGCCATGGATAAATGCGCAGAGAAGTCTAAAAATATGTAATTAAATTTATATACTAAAAAATTAAAGGGATTAAGTAATTCAAATTAGAATTCTAATAGTTATATTTTAGAATACAAATTTAAATTTAAAAATAATTATAAAATATTTAAATTTAAATATAATTTTTTGTTTTAATTAATTATAAAAAATAAAAATTATATTGCTCCCTCTGTTTTGTGGACAAAAATTAAAATTTTATTTGTGGATAACTTTTTAGAATGTAATTTGTGGATAAATTCTAAAAAAAATCTCTGTGGATAATTTTTTTTGAAAAACAATGTTAATAATTTTTAAAATTTATGTAAAAAAGCACTATGATATTCAGTCGAATATCATAGTGCTTTTAAATTAAAATGAGTTTTAATAATGTATTTTTCAAATTTAATTTTAGCTAAAGCATACTTAAATTGTTTATAAAAACTAATATTTATCAGTTACAGTTCCTAAAATAGTATTTTTTTTATTAAATTACATGATTCATCATTAATAGATCCATACCTCCTTTTTAATTTTTTTAGTGGCACCACACATATATAACTATTTACAGATATAAAAGGTGAACAATAAATTTGAATTTATTGATTAAATTTATAATAATGATTAATTAAAATAAATAAAAGCATCGTAAATTCATAAGAACTATTACGATGCTTTTGGTTTAGGTTATATTTAAATAATATTTTAGTTAAATTTAATATTGTTATATTTGTGCAACTCCACTTTCAATTGCAGCTTTTTTTACAGCGTCTGCAACAATAGTTTGAACATCTAAATCAAATGCTTTAGGAATTATAAATTCTGGATTTAAATCTTCATTAGAAACGGAATTAGCAATTGCATAAGCAGCAGCAACCTTCATTTGTTCATTTATTTCTGATGCTCTTACATCCAAAGCACCTCTAAAGATTCCAGGGAAAGCTAATACATTATTTATTTGATTCGGATAATCTGAACGTCCTGTTCCCATTACAGCAATTCCTGCTTCTTTAGCATCTTCAGGGAATATTTCTGGAGTTGGATTTGCCATAGCAAAGATTATTCCATTTTCCTTCATAGTTTTAACCATTTCTTTTGAGACTATATTAGGAGCGGATACTCCTATAAATACATCAGCATTTTTTATTGCATCTTTTAAGTTACCACTTTCATTATTAGGATTAGTTATTTGAGCTAATTCTTCCATATACGAATTATTAGAGTCCTTGCCTTTTGTAATTATTCCATTTATGTCACACATAATAACATCTTTAACACCAGAAGATATTAATAATTTACATATAGCAGTTCCAGCAGAACCAGCACCATTTATAACGACTTTAATGTTTTCTAGATTTTTATTTACTATTTTCAAAGCATTAATCATACCAGCAAGAACAACAATAGCAGTTCCATGTTGATCATCATGAAAAACTGGTATATTTAATTTTTCTTTTAATTTCTTTTCTATTTCAAAACATCTAGGAGCTGATATATCTTCTAGATTAATTCCACCTAAAGTTGGAGCTATATTACAAATAGTAGAAACTATTTCATCAACTTCTTTAGTATCTAAAACGATTGGGAATGCATCAACATTTGCAAATTCCTTAAATAAAACACTCTTACCTTCCATAACAGGTAATGCTGCAAGTGGTCCAATATCACCAAGTCCTAATACTGCTGTACCATCTGATATAACTGCAACAGAATTCCACTTTCTAGTGTACTCATATGCTTTATCAGGATTTTTATGTATTTCTCTACAAGGCTCAGCTACTCCAGGGGTATAGGCTAGGCTTAAGTCTTTAGAATTTTTCACTTCACAAGTTGACTTAATTTCTATTTTACCTCTCTTTTCTTTATGGAACTTTAAAGATTCTTCATAAATATTCATACAAACACTCCTTAATAGTTTTTATAAGATTTAACGGTATAATTCTAATAATAATTCAATTATACGAATTATTATCAAAAAAATCAAAAAAATATTCGATATCTAGTTGACCATACGAATCTACTTTGCTAATATTTAAAAGGAGAAGTTATTTAAAAATTAAATAAACATCCAAATATTTTTATATAAAGCTATTAAAGCTTATATTTAAGGAGGCAAACAAATGTCAGCATTTATTGTTTTAGGAGCCCAATGGGGAGATGAAGGAAAAGGAAAGATGACAGATTATTTAGCGGAAGAAGCTGAAGTTGTTGTTAGATTTCAAGGAGGTAATAATGCTGGTCATACTGTAGAAGTTGGAGATAAGCAATATAAATTGCACTTAATTCCATCAGGAATACTATATGATGATAAATTAAATGTTATTGGAAATGGAGTAGTAGTAGATCCTAAAGCTCTATTTGAAGAAATAAATTATTTAGAAGGTGTAGGAGTTAAAGTTACACCAGAAAAATTAATCATAAGTGATAGAGCACAACTTATAATGCCATATCATAAGACACTAGATGTTTTAAAAGAAAAAGCAAGAGGTAAAAATGATATAGGAACTACAGGAAAGGGCATAGGTCCATGTTACACAGACAAATTTGAAAGATGTGGAATTAGAGTTTGTGACCTTATGCATGAAGATGTTTTTAAAGAAAAATTAGAAGAAAATATAAGAATGAAAAATGAGTATATTACTAAGGTATTAGGTGGAGAACCTTTAAGTTTTAGTGAAATATTAAATGAATATTTAGAATTTGCAAAGAAATTAAGACCTTTTGTTCAAGATACTTCAGTTAAGGTTTATGACAATATTAAAGAAAATAAAACTGTACTATTTGAAGGTGCACAAGGTATGCTACTAGATATAGATTACGGAACATATCCTTATGTTACATCATCTAACACAACAGCTGGTGGTGTATGTAGTGGTATAGGTGTTGGACCTAACATGGTAACTAATGCAGTAGGTATAACAAAAGCTTATACTACAAGAGTTGGTAAAGGACCATTCCCAACAGAATTAATTGATGAAACTGGAGACTGGATAAGAGAAAAAGGTCATGAATATGGAGTAACAACAGGAAGATCAAGAAGATGTGGTTGGTTAGACTTAGTTATAGTTAAAACTGCTGCAAGAGTAAGTGGATTGACTTCATTAGCTGTTACTAAGATAGATACATTAGCAGGATTAGAAAAATTAAAAGTATGTGTAGGATATAAATTTGATGGTAAAGTTATAGATTACTTCCCAGCAAGCTTAGAAGATTTAGCTAAATGTGAACCAGTATATGAAGATTTTGATGGTTGGGATGATAGCGTAGCAGAAGCTAGAACATATGAAGAACTACCTGAAAATGCTAAGAAATACTTAAATAGAATAGCTGAATTTACAGATACTAAGATTTCTATAATAGGTGTTGGACCAAAGAGAGAACAAACTATAAGAATAGATAGTATATAATATTAATAGTTCATATTATTGACTTTACTTTTAGTATAAAATATAATTCATAGTAGATAATATTTGTATGAATTGACTTTTATAAATAAGAAGGTGAAAAATATGATAACAAAGGACATGACAATTGGTGAAGTAGTTAAAAATGATTCATCTAAGGCTGAAGTTTTAATGAGCTTTGGTATGGGATGTGTCGGATGTCCATCAGCTCAAGCAGAAACAATAGAAGAAGCAGCTATGGTACATGGAATTAACTTAGACGAATTAATAGAAGCATTAAATAAATAATACTTAAAAGAAGAGACTGTTGCAAAAAAGCAATAGTCTTTTTTGTTTTTTTAAATTTATGATATGCAAAAATTTAAACTAAGCTGTATAAAAAGATTATATGTAGGAAGAATTTGAAGTATAATATATATTATGTTATATAAAGGAAAGGGGGTACTATTACTAAAGTAAAAAGAAATGATTTTTATTTTAGTAATATTATAATTATGGGCAAAATTTTTAGTAAAGAATATGAAGTTAATTATTATGATGTAGATTCAAATTTAAAATGTAAGTTATCATCTATTATTAACTATATATGTGATGTGGGAAGTAGACAATCTGAATTAATAGGTGGAGGTATGGAATACTGTACAAATAATAATTGTGCTTGGGTATTTTATAAGTATGATATAAAAATGCACAGATATCCTAAGTTTGGAGAACCTATAACTTTAACAACACAAGCTATAGGTTTTAAAAAATTCTATGGATTAAGAAAATATTCTATTACAGATTCAGATGGTATTCTAATAGGGGAAGCATTAGCACTATTCTTTTTAATAAATATTGAAAAGAGAAGACCTATGAGAATACAAAAAGAGCAATATGAATTTTACGGGGTAGATGGTGATTTAGATCATGATGTATCAATGGATGATATAGAAAAGATTGAAGAAGAACAATTTACTAAAGAATTTCAAATCAGATATAGTGATATAGACTCTAATAAGCATGTAAATAATGTAAAGTATATAGAATGGGCCATTGAAGCAGTTCCACTTGAAACAGTAAAGGAATATGAATTAAATAGAATTAAAGTACTATTTGCTAAAGAGACTACTTATGGAAAAACAATTTCGTCAACAGCGACTTTAAGACAAATAGATGAAAATAATTTAAAGACATATCATAAAATAAAAAATGATGAGGGAACTGAAATAACATTCTTAGAAGCAGATTGGATAAAAAAATAATATTAATTATAATAAAGCCATATCAAAGTAGTGTTTAATGCTTATACTTTGATATGGCTTTATGTTTTTAAAACTATATTTTGGTGATGTTGATATATGTAATAGATAAAGTGGAGTTGTATATATCAACACTGTCCTAAAACATAGACTAATTTTAAGATACTAGGATTTATTTTTCAGCAGCAGAATTACCTGCTAAACATCCTGAGCTCCAAGCCCATTGTAGATTAAATCCACCACAATCACCATGGACATCAACTACTTCACCACAGAAATAAAGATCTTTTACTATTTTGGATTCTAAGGTATTATCGTCTATTTCTTTAGTATTAACTCCACCAAGTGTTACTTGAGCGTTAGAGAATCCATTAGTACCTGTGCATTTAAATTCCCAATTTTTTAATCTAGAAATCAATATACTTAAATACTTCCAATCTAATTCAGAGCAACAAGAATGAATATCTTTAATACCAACATCCTTTAAAAGGGTAGAGATCATTTTCTTATTTATGACACCTATTAAACAAGATGAAATTTCTCTATAATTAAAGATTGAAAAATGACTGTATATAAAATTCTCTATTTCCTCTTTTGTTTCGTTAGGGAACATATCAATGCTAATTCTCACATCTTTATTTTTATAAAGTGCTTTTGATGCATATGAAGATAATTGTAAAATTGGTGGACCTGATATTCCGTAGTCAGTAAATAGCACTTCACCTTTTTCTGTTCTAATTATGTTACCGTCAACTAGAACACTTACTTCACCATCAAACTTAATTCCTGATAATGCTTTCAAATAAGGATAGTCTAATTTAAGCTGAACAATGCCAGGAAGAGGTTCTACTATATTATGACCTAGTATTTTACTAAGTTTAAATCCAGAACCATCAGAGCCGGTTTTAGGGGCAGATTTACCACCGCAGCTTAAAATCAATTTTTTAGAACTAAATTCTTTAAATTCTTCATTGTTTGTATTAATAATGAATTTTTTTGATTTTTTTATATCTGTAACTTTACAATTGGTATATAAAGGAATGCTTTTATCATCTAAACACATTCTTAATATATCAACTACTGAAGATGCCTGAAGTGATTTTGGAAACATCTTACCATTTTCAAGCTCTACAATAGGTAAACCTAATGATAAAAATAAATTTTTTGTATCTTCAACTGTAAATTTATTTAATGTTTTAGTAAAAAAGTTATTATTTTCACTATGAAAATTAACAAATGGAGAACAGATATTATTATTAGATATATTACATCTACCATTTCCAGTAGTAAGAATTTTTTTACCTATTCTATCAGTTGCTTCTATTATAGCCACATCTTTTCCTAAATCCTTAGCCATTATTGCAGCGATTAATCCTGAAGCTCCACCGCCAACAACTATTAAATCATGATGAATCATATATGTTAATCTCCTTATATTTAAATGAATTATAAAGTAATACTTATATAATTATTTTCTAAATTACTTAAATAAATTCTAACATAGTAATATAAATCTTAAAAGCAAGGAATAATAAACTTAAAATAAAGCAAAATATTTATAAGAAGTGGTGATTCTAAGTATGAAAGCAAAAGTTGTTAATAAAGAATTAGAAGATTATGAAACAGTTTTTCAAATTAGAAGAATGAATTTTGATCAAGCTGTAATAAATTATCCTACTGGAAGTGGTTTAAAAACATTTCAAATAGAGGATATAGAATTAATTCCTGAAAATAATGTTGATGAATTTTTAATAAGTAATAAGCAATTTTTAAAAATTAAACTGACAAAAGGGATATCTGTATTTTTTTATATGGCATTATTAGAGTCTTTAGAAGATGAAATAGATGAAAAGGTAATAGAATTAAATGTATTAAAAGATAAATATAAGATAAATAGAAGAGGTATATGGGATAAAGAAATATTAATCTTTGTAAATAATAAGTTCCCTATAGAGGTATTATCTTCAGGACAAAACTTTAAAAAAGAAGGTTATAGTATAAATATTAATAAAATTTCTGAAGAAAATTTTTTAAATACTTGTTTTAATGAAATCAATAGAATTGAAAAAGAAATAAAGGACAGAAACAGGATGTTATCAGGGTTTGGGAAGGCTATTAATGAGTTAAAAGGAAGTTATAATAGTGAGCAAAAATTGTTAATTTAGCACTAAATAAAAAGAAAATAATAAAAAACTTTTAAAAATGTGTTGACACATAATATAAAATTATGTAATATAGTCTATGTGGTCGGGAACACGGTCACGAAAACAAAAAACCAAGGCTCCTTGGTCAAGCGGTTAAGACACCACCCTTTCACGGTGGTAACAGGGGTTCGATTCCCCTAGGAGTCACCATTTTCTATCTTATGGGCGCATAGCTCAGCTGGGAGAGCATCTGCCTTACAAGCAGAGGGTCACAGGTTCGAGCCCTGTTGTGCCCACCATAAGATGGCTCAGTAGCTCAGTTGGTTAGAGTGCCGGCCTGTCACGCCGGAGGTCGAGGGTTCGAGCCCCTTCTGAGTCGCCAATTAAATTAGCTGGCATGGCTCAACGGTAGAGCAGCTGACTTGTAATCAGCAGGTTGTAGGTTCGATTCCTATTGCCAGCTCCATTTAAACAAATTATTTTTGAAAAATTAATATGGCTCCTTGGTCAAGCGGTTAAGACACCACCCTTTCACGGTGGTAACAGGGGTTCGATTCCCCTAGGAGTCACCATTTTCTATCTTATGGGCGCATAGCTCAGCTGGGAGAGCATCTGCCTTACAAGCAGAGGGTCACAGGTTCGAGCCCTGTTGTGCCCACCATAAGATGGCTCAGTAGCTCAGTTGGTTAGAGTGCCGGCCTGTCACGCCGGAGGTCGAGGGTTCGAGCCCCTTCTGAGTCGCCAATTAAATTAGCTGGCATGGCTCAACGGTAGAGCAGCTGACTTGTAATCAGCAGGTTGTAGGTTCGATTCCTATTGCCAGCTCCATTTAAACAAAAGTATTTTTCAAAAATTAATATGGCTCCTTGGTCAAGCGGTTAAGACACCACCCTTTCACGGTGGTAACAGGGGTTCGATTCCCCTAGGAGTCACCATTTTTATCCTTATGGGCGCATAGCTCAGCTGGGAGAGCATCTGCCTTACAAGCAGAGGGTCACAGGTTCGAGCCCTGTTGTGCCCACCATAAAACAAAAAAATTAATATGGCTTAGTAGCTCAGTTGGTTAGAGTGCCGGCCTGTCACGCCGGAGGTCGAGGGTTCGAGCCCCTTCTGAGTCGCCAATTAAACTCTAGTTTTGCTAGAGTTTTTTGTTTTTAAAGTCAATAACTACATTTATATATATAAGTAGCTTCTAATAATTATTAGAAGCTACTTTTTTTATTATTTGTTTTTTTGTAGATTTTTCTGAATTCTTATATCCTCTGAATAGAATTTGTAAAGTTTAAAATCTCCAAGCAATCTAGAAGCAATTCTTTCTGTGTACTGCTTTGTTATACCTGGTAATGTTAAATTAGTAGAAATAAGCATTTTCTTTTTGTTTAGTATTCTTTTATTAATAATATTAAACAATTCTGTTATAGAAAATTCATTTAAATGTTCTGCACCCAAATCATCAATTATTAGTAAATCACAATTTAAAAGTAGTGATTCTAAATTATGATTATTATTAAATCTTATTTCACTTAGATTTTTAATTAATTCATCAGAAGTTTTATATACAACTAAATAACCTTTATCTAATATTGCTTTAGATAAACAATATGATAAATAAGTTTTTCCGCTACCTGGATTACCAAAAAATAATAAATTCACATTTTGAGATGAAAAGTTTGGAATATAATCATTTAAAATGTATTCTAAAATATTTTCAATATTTTTTCTTGGAGAATACTTTTCATCTCCTAATCTATGAGTAGAAAATAAATTTAAATCAAAGTTATTAAAATTATTTTCTTTTATAGTATTTTCTAATTCAGAATCTTTGTAATGTAGTCTAATTAGTTTCTGCTTATAACAATGACACTTATTTGCACCTATGAATCCAGTATCTTTACATTTGCTACATGTATACTTTAAATTTAAATATTCAGGATCATAGCCATTCGCTACAAGCATTTCACATTTTCTTACTCTTAAGTCTGTAATTTTTTCTTTATATTGTGTTAAGGTTTTTTCACCATCATCAGCTTTTATTATTTCTAAAGACATTCTTAAAGATGCTCTTTGTATTTCATTATCCAACTCTAAAATTTCAGGACATACACTAGATACTTCTAATCTTCTTAATTTTAGATTTTTAGCTTCAGTTTCTCTAATATTCTCATATATTTTTAAGATTTCTGCTTGATATCCATTAATCATTGTTATCCCATCCTAATAATTTTTTTTCTAGAGAGTCATAATCATATTCTCTTGCTTCAAAGTTATTAAACTTAAGAGGTGGTTTTTCTGAAGAATAATTAGTTTTTTTATAATTGTTATTTTTAGGTGTTTTATCTTTAAGGGCTATATCTTCTACTGTTTTTATATTATTCTTATACCAATTAGATAATATACCATCAATATATTTAAAATCAGCTCTATTTAGTCTTTCGAAGCATATATCACATGCTTTGAATACAATTTCTGTAGGAAACTTATAAACTAAAAGCCATTTTTCTATAATATCTTGCTGTGGTTTCATAATTTCAGTATTTTTTATACCAAGATAATTTAGTATTTTTCTTATGTTTAACCATTTATCTTCAGTTTTCCTTATTAGATTTTGAGCCTGATCAATAGTTTGTATTTTTAAATCATGCCAAGATAAAGCTACTTTTTCTATATATCTTGCATCAACTTTTCCTTTAGATACACAATATTCTATTAATATTAAAATTAGTTCTGAAGAAAATCCAAGTTCTCTTTGCCAATTTAAATAAATTGACATTTCTTTAGGGGATAGTGGTCTTGCAAGTAATTTTTCTATATGTTTTAACATGTCTTTTGTATTATTTTCATCAAGTGCATTAAGTAAATCAACTTGTTTTGTATCATCCAAATTTTCCTCTGATAAAGTTAAAAATTCTATATTAAAATTTCCCATATTATCAATTGGGGTGAATTTTATTACGCCTTCATCATTCCAATAATTAAAAGCATTCATAATATCAGATTCTAATAAATTAAGAGAGGATGCTAGTATTGATGAGCTGACTCCTAATTCGTTACAAGTATTATACTTTAGCATTAATAAATAAACTTTTATAAATTCTCCTCTAGCTTTAGGCATATACTTTTCTATAAAAATATTACTTATAGGAGTAAATGTTGGTACCTTATTTTTTAGCATAAAAGTGCTCATACTTATCACTACCTACCTTTCATAATAAAGTCTTTGTAAATTATTATAACAAACCAATATTATAACCACAATAAACATAGAAAACAACTAATAATTTAAAGAAATGAATAAATTTAGTTGTAATAGGATAGATTATAAATTGTATTTTTAATTATAAAAGTGAAAGGATTAAATTATGAACACAAGAAAAATGAAAGTTATTAAATTTATAATCTGTCTTACAATTATGTTTAATTCAATAATATTAATAGCAAATGCAAATTCTAGCAAAGGATTTGAAGCATATGTTGATGGGAGATTGGTAGGTTATATTTATGACAAAAAGGAATTTAAGCAAATTTATAGTGAGGTTAATGAGGAATTAAATAAAAGACTAGGTACTGATATAGTACAAGATAAGAAAGTAAGATTTAAAGCTAATAAAGAAAATATAGAAAAATCTAGTGAAGAAAATATTAAAAATAATATAAAGAAAACTATTAACGATGAAGTTGATGCAAAGTTAATAAATATAAATAATAAAGATTATGGAATAGTATTTAATGAAAATGAAACCAGTGAGGTTTTTAAAGATTATATAATGAAAAATTTAAATAAGTTTAATATAAGCTTAGATTCCGTACTTGATACTGAGATTAATGCCAATGTAAAATACTCAGATATTAAAGTTCCAATTTCAAATGTAAATGATATTGAACAAATAGTTAATAATATGATTAATGATGAGAATATAAAAGTGAATGTTAAAATTAAAGAAGAAAAAGAAGTAACTGTAGCACCTAAAACACAGATAAAAAGAGATGATTCTATGTATATAGGAGAAAGCAATATTAAAGAAGGCGAATCTGGTAGCAAAAGAGTTACAGCTGAAGTTACTTATTGCAACGGAGAAAAACTAAATGAGAATATAATTTCAGAAAATGTAACAAAAGAAGCTAAAGATAAAATTGAATATAGGGGTAGCAAAACCCCAATTGGAGCTAAAGTAACATTTTTACAATATCCAACTAGAGGTAGATACATTACATCTAAATTTGGTCCACGATGGGGAAAGACTCATAATGGAATAGATATAGCAGGAAATACAGGGGACCCTGTTACAGCAGCTTTTGATGGGGTTATTGAAGATGCTGGAGTTGTAAGTGGATATGGTAATATGATTAAAATAAAACATGAAGATGGGTTAGAAACACTTTATGGTCATTTAAGTTCGATTAATGTGAAGAAAGGGCAAGAAATAAAAAAAGGAGATGTTATTGGAGCAGTTGGTAGTACAGGAAGAAGTACAGGACCTCACTTACACTTTGAATTAAGATCAAAGGGTACTCCAATAAATCCAGAGACATATATTAAAAATTAATAAATAAAAGTCTTTGCTTTAAATGCATATATTAACATTATGCAAATACAGGCTGAATAAAAAAAATAATAAATACTAAAATATTTATAGTATTTATTATTTTTATAACTTAGGGCATTAATCTATCAATATTTATAACGCCATCACCACAAATATTTTTAGATACATCCTCAATAGGATCACATGCAACTTTTAATAGTGAAGTTAAATCATAAAAAGTTATTTCAGGATTATTTTCAAATAGTAAAGCACATAATCCACTAACATATGATACGGCAAGTGATGTTCCAGTAAAAGTTTTATATGGTGCTTCAAGCTTTTTAGGGTAAATCTTTAAGCCATTTTTTTCACTTAAGTAATTAGTATCACTATTCAATGAAACTATATTTACACAAGAAGCAGATAAATTGGGCTTTTCAGATTTTCCAAATGGACCTGATGAAGAAAAGGTATATGGCTTTATTATTGAAGTGGTGCTATTCAAGCCTGCAACTGTAATACAATTATCACATGTAGATATTCCCATAATGGCAGAGGAGTCATTTAAAGTACTTCCGCTAGGTACTATAGGAATAACATTATTTGATACTGCATATTTAAATGCTAAATCAAAACAAGATATGATAAATGTATTATGACTTAATAATTCAAATGGTAGACATAATACTTTTATGTTATTCTCTTTAGAAATTTCGACTAAAGATTCTATTGAATATAATATGTCAGAAGCAAAACCTTTTCCTAGTTTATCAAAAGCTTTATAACAAAATAATTTACTTTTATGTGCTATTCCTTTGTACATGTTATTTGAGGCAAGTCCACTACTACATAAAATACCACTAGTTGATGTGCCATGACCATTATCATCATATGGATAATTAAAATCATTAATTAAATCAACAAATAAAGATATTTTATTGCTGGGTGATGTTAAATCAGGATGAGGAAATACGCCACTATCTATAACCCCAATTCCTACACCAGCTCCTGATAATTTATATTTTTCTGAAAAGTGTACTTTATTAGCTGTAGCAACACTCATACCACAAAGAAATAAATATTCGTCTAAATAAATCTTTTCTATTTCTGGATATTCAACAATTCTTTCAATCCCTTTAGAAGTTAAAGTAGCACTTATTAAATTAGCACATTTTATAATATGATGTAATTTGCCTTTATAGGATGCAACTTTTTTTTCTATAGAAGATTGAAAATTTTTATATTTTATCAGCACTCGATAATTTTTATAACAATTATTAGACATATAGTGCTTTAAATTAGGATCTAACTTATTTTTATATGAAAATGCAAACATATTCTTCTCCCAATTAGTTATTTCAATATATAGTATATGAATAAGAAGTGTTTTGTTAATACACAAGTTAACTAAAATATTTAAATATATATTATTAAATGTATATTTAAATATATATGAATAAAGAATATGCTTAGAAAATAAAGGTTTCTCCAATATCAATTATTTTTATATTGTCATCTTTTAGATTTTTTAATATAATTTCGGTATCATTAAAATCTTCTAATGATATTATAAAAGTTTTATAATGAATAGGTATCATTACCTTAGAATTCATCATTTTAAACATCTCATAAGATTCTAGTGGAGTACAATGCATATGAGAAAATCTTTCAGGCATATAGCATCCAACAGGCATCAAAGCAATATCAGATGTAATTCCCTTAAAATTATCAGTAAAAGCAGTATCACCAGCAAAAAAAACTTTTTTATCATGTCTTTCAATTAGATAAGATAAACTCTCATCATCAATTCCTACATAAAATCTTCTTCCGTCATGATTTGCTTCATATGCAGTTATTTTAATATTATGATCTTCATATGTTTCATTAGGATGCAAAAGAAATACATTTTTGAATCCTAATAGTCTAAGGAGTTTTTTATATCCCTTAGGTGCGATAACAATAGCATCTTTATTAAGTTTGATAAGAGATGGAAAATGCATATGATCCATATGTCCATGAGATAAAAGTATATAATCTACATTTAAATCTTTTAGGTAATTAGGTTTTTCAACAACTCTTTTAAAATAACCTAATACATTAGATAAGACAGGATCAGTTATAATTACTTTGCCACTTAAGTTAATAACTGTTGTAGCATGACCAAACCAATTAATAGAATTTAATTCTAGTTGGTCAAATTTAATAGAATTCTTCTCTTTAAAGTATTCTTTTATATTGTTATTGGTTAAATTAAATAAAAAATTTATATTCTTAAAAAAATTTGACATATAAAGTCCTTCCCATATTTAAAATGTATAATTTAAAAATATTATACAACTATTAAATTAGTGTTTCCATTTAAATATTACAATACCTGCTATCATAATTGCTATTCCTAAAAATTCATGAAGGCTAAATCTAATTTTTTCAGTGCCAAACAATCCAAAGGCATCAATTATACCGGCTGCTAAGAGTTGGGCTATTAATATAGTTCCTATACCGAATGTAGTACCCATTCCACCAATACTTTTCATTACAGTAAATATAATAACAACACCAAGTGCTCCTCCCAAAAGAAACAATTTATTAGCATTTTTTATATTAGAATAGCTCCCTTTTCCCCAGAAAAAGGATATAACTAAAGTTAAAATTAGTCCAGTAAGCTGTACAATAACATTTGTTTCCCAAATCCCTATTTTTTCGCCTAGTTTTGTGTTAAATACTCCTTGTAAACTCATTGAAATTCCAGAAATTATAGCATATATTATGCCCATCATAAAAATCACCTCAAAAATATTATGTCCTTATAAATAGACAAATATTAGAGTTATAAAAAATATCTAAGGTAAATTTTTGAGGAATATATTGTATATGTAAGGTTATTATATTTAATATTTAATGAATTAATTAAATATAAGCTTTTAAGACTTAGAAATTAAATTATAAAGAAAAAAAGTAGCTCTTAATTAAAGAGCTACTTTTTCGTAAGTATTTTTAGAAAATTCATTTTTAAGTTCAGTTTGAGTAAACCCTAAGGTTATTGCTAAACTTAATATGTCTTCGAATAAAGTAAGGTAGTGATCTTTTGATGGTGATATAATCAAATCGTTTATATCAATATATAAGTTTAAAAATTGATCACTTAAACAGTAGTCATTAGGTTTTACATCAATCTCAGTTATATCAGAATAATTATTATCTAGTCCGATAGTAATAATTTGCGATAAACAGGATACATATTTTTTAAATACAACTTGCATATCTATAAAATTGTTAGTATCCATTAGGTATTTAAAGCATTTAGTTTCATTAGCTAATTCGCTAATCTTAACGTTGAATTCCAAATATTTTCTAGTTTGAATCTTATAGTCATCTAATTGACTATTTAATGTTAAATTTTTATTTATTATTCTTTGAGTTTCAAAGAGGTCTTTAACATTCATACTGAATCCCCCTACTTTATATATCATTATTTTTATTTTACAAAAGTTTTAAAATAAAAGAAAGTGGAGAAAACGAATACAATAAAAAATATTTTAAATTTTCTTAAAAATACAAAAATAATAGTAAAAGGGAATGATTAATTATCAAATTCTCTTTTACTAAAAAATAAATATATTTAAAATTCTTTTAAAACAAATGATTTTAACGGTAAATCTTTTTTAGATGTAGGTATTTTCCAAACTTCTATTTTTTTTATTTTTAATTTTATATAAGGATTGTTTTTATATAGGTATGGAAAATTTAATTTTATATCCTGCTTTTTATAGTCTTTTGATATATAACCTAAATTTGATAGAGAAACGAAAGTTTCATCAAATGTTTTAATATTAAACCCACTTAAAATAAGCATGTCGCTAAGAGCACGAGAAATTCTCTTAATATAACCTCTATTATCAATCCTTAAATTAACGCTTCTAGTATTATCGTATACATAGACAGAATCCAAAGCATCAATTCTAAAAACCTTATATGGCGATATAATTTTATTTATAATCGGATAAAGTTTATCAAAATTAGGATTATCAATAATGCATAAAGGAATAAATGGCACAGGTGAATTCCTATTGCCTCTAAATTTCTTTGACATATTTTTTTGAATAGGTGAAATTAATTGATATGTTTCATCATCAAATACCGCAACTATATAATACTTCATGTAAACCTCACAATCTAACTAATGTCTTGCTATTACAAAGTTTTAATAAATTATAACACAATAGAACAAATAAAAAAATAGAAGAATAATTAAAATATGAATGATAATAATAAAAATGTAATTACATATATAAATTAACATAATACCCATAATTTATATCGCTAAAATTTAACTATATTACATTTAATATTATAAAAAGGAAATTTATTAAGTAAAATGTTTAAAAAACTATTAATATAAGGAAAAAAATATATTTAAATAAATTAAGTTTATGATATAATGATAAAAGTAGATTTTAATAAATATAATAGGACAATAATGTCTAATTAAAATATAGATATAATCAGGAGTTTGACGTATTTAAATATAGATTTTATGAATAGGGTGAATTCGATGGAAAGATTGATAATAAATGGAGGGAATATTCTTAGAGGGTCTGTTGAGATCAATGGTGCTAAAAATGCAGCTGTAGCAATATTGCCAGCAGCTATAATGGCCAGTGAAGGAAAATGTGTAATTGATAATATACCAGATATTGAAGATGTACACTGCCTTGAAAGAATATTAGAAAGTTTAGGTTGTAATACAGTAAAAATAGATAATAATACATTAGAAATAGATAGTACGAATGTAAGTAATTTTGATGCCTCAACTGAGGATGTAAGAAGAATGAGAGCATCTTATTATTTTATAGGAGCTTTATTAGCGAGATTTAAGCAAGCGAAGGTTGTATTACCTGGTGGATGTCCAATTGGTGTTAGACCGATAGATCAACACATAAAAGGATTTGAAGCTCTTGGCGCAGAAGTTAAGATAGAACATGGCGCTGTAATAGTAAAAGCAGAAAAATTACAAGGAACAAATATATTTTTTGATGTAGTATCAGTAGGTGCTACAATAAATGTTATGATTGCAGCAACATTAGCAGATGGTGTTACTACTCTTGAAAATGTGGCTAAAGAACCACATGTAGTTGACATGGCTAATTTCTTAAACTCAATGGGTGCAAATATTAAAGGTGCTGGTACTGATGTTATTAGAATACAAGGTGTTGAAAAACTAAAAGGTTGTTCTTATAGTGTTATACCTGACCAAATAGAAGCTGGTACATTTATGATAGCAGCTGTTGCAACTCGTGGAGATGTTTATGTAAGGAATGTTATTCCAAAGCACTTAGAATCAATTTCAGCAAAACTTAAAGAAATGGGTGCAGTAATTGAAGAAGATGATGATTGTATAAGGGTCTGTGCTAGTGATGAACTAAAAGCAGTAAACGTAAAGACTACTCCTTATCCAGGATTCCCTACTGATATTCAGCAACCTATGTCAGCTTTATTAAGCGTTATTTCTGGAAAGAGTATAGTTACTGAGTCTATATGGGAAAATAGACATAAGCATATAGATGAACTTAAAAAGATGGGTGCTAACATAAAAGTTGAAGGTAGAGTAGCTATTATTGAAGGTGTTAAAAGACTTACTGGAGCAGTAGTAAAAGCAACTGATTTAAGAGCTGGAGCTGCTATGGTTATAGCTGGTCTATTAGCTGAAGGAAGAACAGAAATAACAAGTATAGAACATATAGATAGAGGATATCCACATATAGAAAATAAATTAAGAGCTTTAGGAGCGGATATAAAGAGAACTACAGTAGAATAGAGTGGCTTTTTATGTTATCATAGGAGGAATTTAAATGATATTCTGTTCTTTATACAGTGGAAGCAGTGGAAATAGTATGTTTGTTGCTTCTGAAAAATCAAAAATATTAATAGATGCTGGACTTCCAGGTAAAAGAATTGATGAAGCATTGAAATCAATAAATCAGTCACCAAATGATTTAGATGGTATTTTTGTAACACATGAACATAGTGATCATATAAAGGGTGTTGGGGTTTTATCAAGAAAATATGATATACCGATATATGCAAATTCCAACACTTGGAATGCTATGGAATCATTAATTGGAAAGATAAAAGAGCATAATATAAAGGTAATTGATAAAAGATCAGTTACTCAAATTAAAGACTTAGATGTGAAAGCATTTAATATTCCTCATGATTCAATATCTCCTATGGGGTATACTATTGCTAATAAAAATAAAAAAGTTAGCGTAGCAACTGATTTAGGAACATTTACAAAAGAAATATATGATAATATTAAAGAATCAGAAATTATTTTACTTGAAAGTAATCATGATGTCAGTATGCTTAAATATGGACCATATCCGTATAGTTTAAAAAGAAGAATATTAAGTGAGATAGGTCATCTATCTAATGATGATTGCGGTGAAGCCATTGTACAAATATTAAAGAATGGCTTTAATAAGAAGGTTATTTTGGGACATTTAAGTAGTACTAATAATCAACCTGATTTAGCATATCAAACAGTAGTTAATGTATTAAGAGAAAATGGAATTAATGAAAAGAATGACATAACATTAACTATGGCAAATAGGCATGAGCCTAGTGAATTCATAGAATTTTAAAGTGGTTACTATAAAAAATTTAAAATATAAAACAAAAGCAACATTAAGGGAGGATTTTAAAAATGAGTTTATATACAGATTGGACTAATATGGTTGTAGACTATGTAAAAACTAAAGGAGAAAATGCTTTCTGGCAAGAATATAGTAAGTTAGAAAAAAGCATTTATAAAGATTTATTAGCAAAACACAAAGATCCTAAGAAAACAACAATTGCTGGTTTAGCAAAAGAATATGATTCTTCATTAGAATTCATAATGGGATTTATTGATGGAATAAATGATAGTTTAAAAAATCAATATGATTTAGAAAATTTAGATGAAAATACTGAATTAGTATTAGACATTGATTTAGAAAATTTATATTATAATATGTTAGATGCAAAAGCTGAATATCTTTACACTTTACCACAATGGGATGGAATATTCTCAGAAGAAAAGAGAAAAGAAATTCAAAAACAATTTAGAGATTCTAAAATCATTAGAAATAATGAAAAAGTTGGAAGAAACGACGATTGTCCATGTGGAAGCGGAAAGAAATATAAAAAGTGTTGTGGTAAATAGTTTTCTAAAAAGGGATCTACAATGATCCCTTTTATTTATATATAGAAAATTTAATGCAAAACCATTGAAAAAACATATAAAAATTTAAATTAATTAATTATTTTGCTTTTATTATTAGTTAATAAAAACAGTAAACCTTTTACTAAGAAAGAATCATATATTTTTAGTAAGGTATTAGCATATACATAAGTAAAGTTAGATAAAGCAATGGAACTTAAGAATAATAAAATATAATATATATTTTAAAATTAAGTGAAAATATTATAGGGATATTATTTGATTTTTTCATGGTAAATTTTGTATAATAATATTGTGATTTATACTTAATATGATTGATTAGGGTTATAAATACAATATGGCGTGGGGTGATAATATGGACAATAATATTATGTGGGTAAATGAACAAAAAATATTAAGAACAATAGATGAGTTAAGAAAAAGTAATATGAATGGATATTTTGCTAAATCTAAAGATGACTTAATAGGTATTATAGAAAACATAATAGAACCAGGCAATAAAATTGCTTTTGGAGGATCAATGACCTTATTTGAATGTGGGGTTATGGATTATCTTAATAGTGGAAAATACAATTTATTAGATAGAAATAAACATGATATCACACGTGAAGAAGTAAATGAAATATACAGACAAGCATTTTTTTCAGATGCTTATTTCACAAGCTCAAATGCTATTACTGAAAAAGGTGAAATTTATAATGTTGATGGCAATGGCAATAGGGTAGCAGCCATTCTTTATGGGCCTAAAAAAGTAATAATAATTGCAGGCGTAAATAAGATAGTTCCAACTATAAATGATGCAATTAAAAGAAATAAAGAAATATCTGCACCTGCAAATACAAAAAGATTAAATAGAGCAACACCATGTTCGAAAATAGGAAAATGTATGGATTGTGATAGCAAAGAAAGAATTTGTAATGAATATACATTAATTAAAAGACAAGTGGACAAAGATAGAATACATGTAATATTTATAAATGAAACTTTAGGATATTAAAAATAAGACTGTATGTTAAGAGAACATTAATATATTAGTAGATCCATAGGTCTTAGTTTCAGTTGGAGTTATCTGCAATTGAAGCTAAGAAAAATTGTTGTACCATAAAATATTAATGTGTATAAGAATGTATAGGTATTATGGGATAGTACTGATTTTAATTTATGGAAAAATAGAATGTATAGTACATTTAATTTTTATATTTATTTTATACTAAAATATTAAGAACTACTTAAAATATTAAGATGAAAATAGAATAAACAATATTACTAATACCAAGGAGAAGGAAATGAATATAACAATTATTTCAGTAGGAAAACTTAAAGAAAAATATTTAAAACATGCTATAGACGAGTATTCAAAAAGGTTATCTCGCTATTGTAAATTGAATATAGTGGAGTTACAAGATGAGCAAACTCCAGATAATGCATCTGAAAAGGATGAACTTATCATAAAAGATAAAGAAGGAAATAAGATTTTAAATTCAATAAAAGACAATATGTACGTAATTACATTAGATCTTAAAGGTAAGATGATTTCATCAGAAGAACTATCTAAATTTATTGATAATTGTGGAGTAAGAGGCAATAGTAATTTATGCTTCATAATTGGAGGAAGTTTAGGTTTAAGTGAAGCTGTTTTAAAAAGATCTAATTATAGTCTTTGCTTTAGTAAAATGACATTTCCACATCAACTATTCAGAGTTATGTTATTAGAACAAATATATAGAGCATTTAGAATAAGTAATGGAGAACCGTATCATAAATAAGTGCGAAATATATAATTAAAAAAGTAGAAAAATAAAATTAGGGTATTACATCAATGAAAAAATTTATGCTATACTATGAGAGCAATGCGTTGTACCGACGGTCATACCACTTGTCGTCGATATAACGCATTTTTTTATTTAAGTAAAAATAAGGAGGATATTATGGAAAAATGTATGCCTAGAAATGTAAAAGAAGGATTGATTTATGGGGGCGTTATATGTGCATTGACGTGCATTTTTATGGCAACTATGAATATTTGTATTAATATGGGTGGAGTTTCAGGAAAAGCTATAGTTACATCATTAAAGTCATTTCCATTAGTTTTTATAATTGCAATGATACTTGAAATGTTTATTGTTGGGAAGATAGCTAATAAGCTAGTAAATGTTTTTAGTTCATCAACAGATTGTTTAAATGCTCATATTCTGTTTAGGACATTTTTTACCGTTATTGGTATGTCTATCATTATGACAATTGTAGGAGGAAGCTTAGCAAATGGATTCAGTCTGGAAGTTATTAAAGAGTTCATAATTTGCTGGCCACGCAACTTTTGTGTAGCTATATTTTTGGAATTGCTTGTTGTGCAGCCTATAGCAAGAAATGTGATGAGAACAATGCATGAAATTCAAGAAAAAAATCAAAATAATTACTATAAGTTAGAACAATGAACTAATCAGAGGAAATTAGTTAATAAAAAATGTGACGGAGAAGCTTTTATAACAAATAAATAGCAGATGATTTACACATCAAAATAGATTATAAAGTTTTTTAGACAGTTTAAATTTATAATAAAAAAAGTATTGTAATATATTAATTAGTATGCTATAATAAATGAATAGCGAATATGCTAACAAAAAAAGTTTCATTTAGATAGATAGTTTCTCATAAATTAGAGATTATATTATCCATTTAGAATCTTAAAATTTAGGAGGAATATTTATGACAGATAAGACAATTGTATGCAGAGATTGCGGAAGTGAATTCATATTTTCAGTAGGAGAACAAGAATTCTACAAAGAAAAAGGATTCGATAACGAACCAACAAGATGTGCAGCTTGTAGAAGAGCTAAAAAAGAACAAAATAGAAGATAATTTTAGATTGTTATAAGGTTGTAGTTTAAACTACAACCTTTTTTGATATTTCTATTATTAGTAAGTAAAATTAGAAATTACTAATAATTTAGAGAACTATACCATAAATAAAGAATAAAAGTAAAATAATATTCCAATAAATAAGTAATGCTATTTTACTAAAATAATTGTATAATAATTATGAGAGACTCTCGCTATACGTATGGGTTTGTTACTTATACATAGCTAGTGTCTTTCTTTGTTTTTTGTAAAGAAATAAATAAGAGTTTATTTTAATAATATAATTTATGAGGGCAGTGAATTTTTATAATGCCCTAAAAAGGAGAAAAAATGTTATTTAAAGATTTAAATATAATAGAACCAATTCAAAAGGCTTTAACAGAAGCAGGATATACAAATCCTACACCAATACAAGAACAATCAATTCCATCATTATTAGAAGGAAAAGATTTTTTAGGATGTGCGCAAACAGGTACAGGTAAGACAGCAGCGTTTGCTATTCCTGTTTTACAAAACATAGCAAAAAATCAAAATAAATCAGATAAATCAAGAACAATAAAAGCTTTAATATTAGCACCAACTAGAGAATTAGCAATTCAAATAGAAGAGAATTTTACTCTTTATAGTAAGCATACTAATATTAAAAATACAGTAATATTTGGTGGAGTATCACAAAAGCCTCAAACTAGAATATTAGGTGAGGGTGTAGATATATTAATTGCAACACCAGGTAGATTACTTGATTTAATAGATCAAAAATACATTGATTTAAGCAATGTTAAGCATTTTGTTTTAGATGAAGCTGACCGTATGTTTGATATGGGAATGGTTCGTGATGTTAAGAAAATAGTAGCTAAGTTACCAAAGGTTAGACAAAATCTTTTATTCTCTGCTACTATGCCTTCAGAAGTTAAGAGCTTAGTAAACAGTATTCTTAAAGATCCAGTAAAAGTTGAAGTAGCACCGGTTTCATCAACTATAGATACTATTACTCAAGGCGTATATTTTGTTACAAAGAAAGATAAGAAGTCTTTACTTGTTCACCTACTTAAGGATGAATCTATTAAGTCATTATTAGTATTCTCAAGAACAAAATATGGAGCAAATAATATTGTCAAAGATCTTGCTAAGACTGGAACTGAGTCTCAAGCAATTCATGGTAATAAATCTCAAAATGCAAGACAACTTGCTTTAAGTAATTTTAAAGAAGGTAAAATAAGAGTTTTAGTAGCAACTGATATAGCTGCAAGAGGAATAGATGTAGATGGATTATCTCACGTTATAAATTATGACTTACCTGACGTACCAGAAACTTATGTACATAGAATTGGAAGAACTGGAAGAGCTGGAAATAGTGGCGTAGCAATATCATTCTGTGATGTTGATGAAAAAAGTTCACTTAAGGATATTGAAAAAACAATAGGAAAAAATATTCCTGTAATGAAGAATGTTGAATTTGAAAGAATAGCTATAACTAGAGAACCTGCTCAAAGGAAAGAAGCAGACAAGAAGACTACTGATGCTAATAAAAAGCCAAAAAGAAATTGGTATGGTGAAAAAAGAAGAAGCCAAGGCAATGGTGGTCAACAAGGAAAGAGACAAAGTGGTAGAACTCAACAAGCTAGATAACTTTATTATGTGCTTTAATGTTAAAAGAAAATCATATGCTAAGTTGGTAGTAGTGACTGATTATACATAAAAATTTTAATAATATATAAAAACTCTATTTAGGATAAAAAAATATATCTTAATTAGAGTTTTTTTTATTTTAGTTGACTATATTAATAAAAGTTTTATAATAGTTGATATAGTCAACTAAATATAAAGGTCGTGAAATATAGTGTTTAATAATAAGAATATTTTTGAAAATTCAAATATAACACAATATATATGTGTGTTTTATAAAGACTTCAAACGTTATTGTGAAGAGAAGCTTAAGCCATATAATTTAACTAATGGACTTTATTATTATTTAATATTTATATATAAAAAACCTGGTAGCAAGTTAAATGAAATAAGTAAAAGTTTAAATTTAGATAAGGCTCAAACTACTAGAGCAATTCAAAAGCTTATTGATTATGGTTATGTTAGAAAAGAAGTGAATGAACATGATAAAAAATCTTTTAATGTTTATCCTACTGAGATTGGAAGGGATATAATGAACAAGATTATAAACTTATTTTCAGAATGGGAAGAGGAAAAATTAATAAAGAATTTTTCTAAAGAAGAAAGAGAGCTATTACAAGTTTTAGTGCAAAAAGCATTTAAAAATATATAAGGATAGGGAAAAATTATGTATAAAGAAATCTTTAAACCTATAAAAATAAGAAACTTAGAAATAAAAAATAAAATAGTGTTTGCACCAACTTCATTAGGAAATGATTCTAAGAAAAGATTTGATAAATTAGTTAAAATAGCTAAGGGGGGTGTTGGACTTATAGTAATTGGTGATGTTTCAGTAAGAAGTTCATTTCATAAAGGAATACCAACATTAGAAAAGGATGAATATATAGAATATTTTAAGAATGTTATAGATGAATTACACAGGTATGGATGTAAAGTTTCAGCTCAATTATTTTATCCCGAATATGATGTAGATTATGTAATTGGATTAATTAAGTCTAATGAAATTAGTAGAGATGAAATAAGAAGTGTATTAAAAGAGAATACTATAAATTATATAAATGATATGTCAAAAGATAAAATTAATAAGATACAACAAGATTTTGTAGAAGCAGCTATAAGAGCTAATAAATGTGGATTTGATATGATTCAAATACATGGGGATAGAATAATTGGAAGTTTTTCATCTAGTATCTTTAATAAAAGAAAAGATGAATATGGTGGAAATGAAGAAAATAGAGCAAGGATGTCTTCAGAGATTGTTAAAAAAGTTAGAGAAGCTCTTCCAGAGATGATTATTGATTATAAGTTAGGTATTAGAAAAGAAAATCCTGATATAGGAAAAGGTGGACCGACAATAAGTGAAGTAAAAACATTTGTTACATTACTTGATAATGCAGGGATTGATAGCTTTCATGTAGCTATTGCAAATCATTCAACAATAAAGGATACCATTCCAGCATATAATCATTCATATTTAGAAGGTGAAGGATGTTTTTTAGATTTAGCAAAGGAAGTTAAAAAATATACAAATAAGATAGTTTGTGGAGTAGGAAAGTTAAAATCACCTCATTTTATAAATAGTATATTAAAAGAAGAAATTGTTGAAATGATAGGTTTATCTAGGCAACTTATTGCTGATGAAGAGTGGACTTTAAAAGTAAAAGAAGAAAGAGAAAATGAAATAAAGTATTGTAGATTTTGCAATTATTGTACTAATTCATTATTAAATAATACGGAATTTGGATGTATATTAAATAAAAATAATTAGTGAGATTTTAAGATTCAAAACAGAGGTTAATATTAACAAATAAGGAGGGGAGTTTTATGAATTCATTAGTTGTATTTTCTTCTTTGACAGGAAATACTGAAAAAATAGCAAGAATAATTCATGAAACTATACCATTTAAAAAAGATATATTTAATACAAGTGAAAACTTCAACTTAAATTCATATGATTTAATTGCAATAGGATATTGGGTAAATAAAGGAACTTGTGATGATAAAATAGAAGAAATAATAAGCTCTCTTCACAATAAAAAAATAATATTATTTGGAACTTTAGGTGCTAAAGATAGTGGGAACTATTATGAAAGCATAAAGATGAGAATAGAAACACTAGTATCTAAAGACAACATAATTTTAGGACATTTTCTATGCCAAGGAAAAATAGATGAAAGATTAACAGAAAGATATAAGGAAATGTTAAAGAAAAATCCAAATGATGAACATATTGTTGAACAGCTAAAAAACCATGAGGAAGCGAAAGTTCATCCTAATCAAGATGATATGGAAAATGCTAAAAAGCTAGTTGAATATATATTTAAGAAGGTAAATTAATTTCAATTAATAATTGTATTAGATATAATATATAGAGATTAATTAAAACTTACCGATAGTTAAAAGAAAAATGTAAACTATCGGTAAGTTATTTTTATTTATTCTGTACAGGTGTACTTAAGCATAGATTAACACTTTATTAATGTATAAATATTTATTTGAATTATTTTATTGGGCCTGCGCTTTTTGCCTTTACTCCAAGATCAGCAAAGTCTGTAAATAAACCATCTACATTAACTTCAAATAATAATTTTCTAATGAATTGATCTGCATCTTTAGCGTATTTTGGTAGATCATCTTTACGTACTGTATATGGATGTATTTCAAGATTATTAGCATGTGAATCTTTTACGAAGTTGGCATTAGCAACTAAAGCACTCTTCTTTTGATTTCCATCTTCATCTAATATTTGATCTATAGATGGACCTACGCCATCAGCATATTTTGCAATTTCTTTTAATCCTTTAGCAGAAAGTAAGTATGGAACATCATCGCCTTCATTATCTTCCCAATCTGAGTGACCTATTAACTGAACTAACTTACATTTAGGGTTTAAAGTTTCTTTAAAGCTCTTTAAATAAGTTGGATCGAAACATTGGATATAACATTTAGCATCTTTTTGGTTGTAACCATATTTATCAAGCATCTTCAAAGTGATAGCTCCGATATCATGTCCATTTTCTTTATAGAATTTAGGGAATTTTAATTCTGGATATATTCCTACATCACGTCCAGTACTCTTGTTAAGTCCTTGAATTAATTGAATTTCTTCTTCTAAAGTAGGTACTTCAAAATGAGAATTTCCTAGTGTGAATCTGTCTTTGAAAACAGCTTTTCCTGTATCAAGATCTATACGTTCATGTACGCTAAGATTTTTAATTTCTTTTAAAGTAAAATCAACTATATAGTATCTTCCATCAGCACGTTTTCTATTTGGATAAAGATCAGCTACATTAGTTGTTGTATCTAGATGAGTGTCATGCATTACTACTGGAACACCATCTTTAGTGATATTAACATCGGCTTCTATATAATCTACGCCCATTGCATATGCTAAAGAGTATGCTTCTAAAGTATGCTCAGGTAAATATCCTGAAGCGCCTCTATGAGCAATTATTATTTTATCAGATTTATTAATACTTTGATTTGCTTCTTTTGAAGCTGAGATTGTTGCTGCATTACAGTTTACTTGTCCACAAACAACAAGACCTAAACTTAAAACTAATGCAGTAGCTAAAGCTACTAATTTACGTGTTTTTTTCATTAATACCACTCCTAAACGTTTTCATTAAATTCGTAATAATAAAATTAAAAAAGCGCTATTAATAAAGGCAAAAAATGCATCTTTAAAAATAGCGATCAATAAACTCTCTTACTATAAAATGTTATTCAATTATGGTTAACATTACTACCACAATTGAATGATACTACAAATTTAAATTTCTAGCAAGTATCATTTAAGGATTATTTTACCACAAATTTAGACATGAAATTTTAGCTTTTATACTGAATGATTTATGGAAATAATAAAATAAACTAATTATTGTGTAAATAATTAGTTTATTTATTATTTTTTAGGAGATAGGTATATTAAAAATAAACTTAAAAGTAATTATTTTACATATAAAAGGTTTTCAAAAAATATAAATTCTATGTTAAATTTGTTTAGATTAGTTAAAAAAACTATAGTAAAAACAATATTATTATTTATAAGATGATATTTAATATTTTTATTTTAAATTTATCGATAATATTTTAAAGAATATCAATAAGGTTTTATATTTTCTTTTATTAACTTCATGAAGGTGTCTGGAGTTACAACTCTTACTTTAGAATTTTCGTTTAATTTATTTACTAAATCTTGAACATTGTCCATAGTATTACTCCATACATGAACATAAACAAATGTATATGAATTAGGATCATTAATATTTGTATAACCTAAATCAATTCTATTATTAATATTTTTAATTAATTGATTTTCATCTTCTAATCCACCCCAAAGCAAATCACGGCATGATACTATAGGTTTATTATTTGTCCAAAGTAGTTTCCCATTATAACTATTATTTTTTTCATAGTTAAGATAAAAAAGTCCATTTATATTATCATGTTTAGTATATTTTTCCCACAAGTCCTTTCTATAAAAAGCATTATCATCAAGTATTAGTACATAACTTTGATCAACTTTTTGCATATATTTATTTAGCGTTTTAGTATAATTATCTAATTTGCTAATAGGAAATTTACTTGGATACATATAACCATTTCCAGAAGGCGGAACTATGTAGTTATCATTGTATTTGGAATAACTAGCACTTTTATAGTATTTATTAAAAACGGTAGGTGCTAAATAATAAATAGAAGGACTTATAGACCAACCTAAATTGAATTTTCCTCTATAAGGAGATCCATACCAATTTTTTGAACTATAATTGCTACCAAGCAGCCATTGTTGATTATCACCATCAGACATGATAAATGTAACATAATGAACACCATCTTCTGATAGAATATCATTATTAGATTTTTGAGTTTGTGGAGTAGAAGGATATGAACTTAATACTGAAAGATTATAAGACCAATCAGCAGCAATTACATCTACACCAAACTTAGAAGCAATAGTTACATTAGTGTGTTCATCAGGTCCCCAACCTAAACAATGTGAATTATTATCCATAGATTTAAAAATAGTTTCTCTTAAAGAACTATTAGTTATATCATCTTCATAAAAAATTAGAGATTTTGATAGTATTGCATAATCTCTTAAAGCCATAGTTTTATCTGGAGATAATTCTATTACAGTAGAGTGATTTAATCCTGAATTCCACAAATTATTATATGCCCAATATTTATCTGTATCTTTGCAATCCTGAATTAAAGTATTAACGCCATAAGTTTTAATTTTGTTTTCTAATGATTCATCAATAGCAATTGAATTTTTTAAAGAGGCAAGAGTGCAAGCGTTATTTATAGAAGGATAATTCAATTTACTGTATAATACGTATCCATCTATATATGATTTAAATTTATTTAATAATTTCCAAGGGTTTTTAATGATTTTATATTTAACATTATAATTATGTTTTAAGTCTTTGAGCCAAGTTTCATAATCGGGTTCATTAGGACTAGTAATATAAATTTGATGATCGGATTTATTAGCAATAATACCTTGTAGTGTGGAAATCATAGTTTGTTCTTCTCTAGTCATATCATTTTCTGATATCACATATAAGTATTTTGGTTGTATAGAATTTTTAATATAAGGCTCATTAGTGTTTAAAAGATCAGTATTAAAATTCTGTGAATAATTACTTGAAGAATTTTTCATAACATTTACATCTGAAAAAACTTTTTGAGAATACAATATTGAATTAAAAGAAAATATTATAGTTAAAAATACAATAAAACAGATTTTAATGGACTTTTTCATAAGTATATACCTCACACAATTATTATTTAATATTTATTATAATTAGTTAGATATAGATAGTTTATGCATGAATAATATCAGAGCTATTATTTATCAGTTATAAATTAAATATTTTAAATTTAAAAATGGACTTTTATTAGTATTTATAAGTTTAATACTTTACATAAAATATTAAATCTATGTTAAATTTATAAAATTTTACTCAAACCAGTTTAAAAATTTACCACAAAAGGAATATAATTATTTAGGGGTTAAAATCAGATATAATATTTTTATATTAATCTAGGAGATGAAATAATGTTTAATTTTAATTGTAATTGTAAAGAAGATAAATTTTATCAGATGTTATTAAAATCAGCTGAAATTGTTAATGAAGCTGCTATTGAATTGAAAAAAAGTTTGGAGTGTTTAGATAAGAGAGAAATACAAGTAAAGAATACATCAGAATTAGAGAACATTGGTGATGAATTAGTTCGCACTTTAATTAAAGAATTAAATGATGCATTTATAACACCTATAGACCGAGAAGACATATATGAAATAATAAAGGAAATGGATAATATTTTAGATTCCATTAATTCAACAGTTCATAGATTTATAATGTTTGATATAACAGAAAGTACAGAAGAATTAACAGAAATATGTAATATGTTAGTACAAGCTACTGAAGAACTTATAGTTTTAATGAGTGAGTTGAAAATACATGGTTGTAAATCTAAAAACATAAATATTAAAATTATGAACATAAGCAAAATTGAAAGTGAAGCAGATAAAATATTTAGAAAAACTGTACAGCAATTATTTAAGTATGAAGAGAATCCAATTGAAATTATGAAATGGAAAGAAATCTATCAAATTTTAGAAGATACAGTGGATAATTGTGAAAAAGTGGCTAATATAGTAGAAAGAGTTGTAATTAAAAATGCATAGTTCGTTAATTGTAACAATACTAATAATAATTTTTGCGGTAGCATTTGACTTTATAAATGGATTTCATGATACAGCTACAGCGGTTGCAACTTCAATAACTACAAGGGCGCTTACGCCTAAACAAGCTATAATAATATGTTGTATATTTAATTTTTTAGGTGCCTTTATGGGAACAGCAGTTGCAAAAACAGTTGGTGAAAATATTGTAAGTCATACATCTATACCACAATGGGTAATAATGTGTGTATTAATTTCATCTATAATTTGGAATTTGCTAACATGGTATTTTGGAATTCCAAGTAGTTCATCTCATGCGTTAATAGGAGCTCTTGTAGGTGCAGGAATTGCATATACTAGTACTCTTAATGTTGTTAATTGGTACAACCTTTTTCACAGCGTAATTTTATGGTTATTTCTTTCACCTGTGATAGGATTTATAGTTGGATATATATTGATGATAATATTAAATTTTGCATTAAAGTCTCATAAGAGAACTGTTGTAAATAATATATTTTTAAAATTACAAGTATTAGCTGGAGCATTTATGGCATTTAATCATGGCGGAAATGATGCGCAAAAATCTATGGGAATAATAACTATGGCGTTACTAAGTGGTGGTTTAATAAGTACATTTGAAGTACCTACATGGGTAATTTTTATTTGTGCATTATCTATGGCCCTTGGAACTTCTATAGGTGGTAAAAAAATAATAAAAACTATGGGAAGTGGTATGGCAAAGTTAACTCCTGTAAATGGATTTGCAGCTCAAACTGGTGCTGCTTGTGTAATATTAACAGCAACATTATTTCATGCACCAGTAAGCACAACACATATAATAACAACAACTATAATGGGAGTTGGAGCATCTAAAAGGTTTAAAAATGTAAAATGGGGAGTAGCAAAACAAATAGTTTGGGCATGGGTCTTAACTATTCCAATAACAGCAATATTTTCAGCATTACTTATAGTAATAATCAAATTATTTATATAATAATAAATACATAACATACGCAATAAAAATAATTTTATAGCTATATAATTAAAAGTGTTATCTTTGAAATAAAATGTACTCTATTATTTAGGTACATTTTATAATCAAAGAGCGCTTTTTTATTTGTTTTAAAAGTCTTATTTTATTTCAATAGACTATAAGTAAGATGAACATATAAAGCTGAAATAGTTATAAATAAATAATATTAAAAAAGAGAGAGTAGTTTTTAGATTTAGAATGCATTATATTTCAAATGTATTTTAAGATAAATAACTACTCTTTTTATTATTGCAACAACTATACAAAAATTTAATATTATAGAGTTTAGTTAATATTATTAAAGAATTCTATATTAGATAATTATATTGATTTAATGTTATAGTAATTTAAATTTAAAATATTTTTTATATGGTAAAATTATATAAAAAATAGTAGGAAAATTAATTTATATTTTGAGTTAGAGGTTAGATTATGGAAAAAAATCAACTTAAGGAAATTAAAAAGCATGGCACAGTATATTTTCCATGCGCATTTTACTATACAGAAAGTGATTCAGAAGATTTAATTGTGAAACACCATTGGCATGATCAATTAGAGTTAATTCACATGAAAAAAGGTGAATTTCAAGTAGAGATAGACATGGATAAACATATTGTAGATGAAGAAGCCATTTGTTTTATTAATAGTGAGGAACTTCATTTTATAAAATCAAATCATCCATGTAAAGAAAGTGCTATTGTTTTTGATTTAAAAATGCTTAGTTTTGATATGTTTGATTCTATACAAGGATCATTAATTCAACCATTATTAAATGGAGAATTGAAAATGCCACATTTCATTTTTAAGAAAGAGGAGTATGGAGAAGAAATTTTAAAAGAGTATTCTGAGATTTTAGACGCATATAAAATAAGTGGACAAATATCACAAAATCCAGAAGGTAATATTACAGAAAAATTATCATCACAAATAAGAATAAAAACATCTTTATTAAAAATTTTAGCAATATTATATGAAAATAATTTGCTTATAAAAGAGAATGATAAAAATAAAGATTATAGAGTAGATTATATAAAAACAGCTATTTCTTATATTCAAAATAATTATTCAGAAAAGATACATATAAAAGATTTAGCTAAGCAAATTAATATGAATGAACAATATTTTTGCCGTTTTTTCAAAAAAATGATTGGTAAAACACCTATGGAATATGTTAATGAATATAGAATAAAGAAGGCTAAAGAATTATTAAGGGAAACTAACAGACAAGTCATGGACATATGTTTGGAGTGTGGATTTCATAATATGGGGAATTTTATTAAGGTATTTAAAAAGTATACAGGAATAAATCCTATGAAATACAGAAAAGATTTTGTTAATAAAAAGTCATAAAAACGTAATTTTAAATCACTAATACGTAAGAAAACTCAAATTTAAGACTGTATTATATAACTATAGTAAAACAAAGAGAGTCTTATGAGGAGGTGAATTTTAGTAAAAGATTAATATTAAATTAAGTATTTAAATCTTTTATTAAATATAAATTATGATGAAAAAATGGTGGCATGATAAAGTAGCATATCAAATATATCCTAAAAGTTTTAACGATTCTAATGGTGATGGAATAGGTGATTTAAGAGGAATTATCAATAAACTTGATTATCTAAAAGAATTAGGTGTAGATATAATTTGGATTTCTCCAGTTTATTGTTCTCCAATGGTAGATCAAGGTTATGATATTTCTGATTATTATAATATAGATCCTAGATTTGGAACAATGGAAGATATGGATGAATTATTAAAAGAAGCTAAAGCAAGAGATATGCATATATTAATGGATTTAGTTGTTAATCATTGTTCTGATCAACATGAATGGTTCAAAAAAGCTATAGCAGATCCAGAAGGGGAATTTGCTGATTATTTCTATTTTAGAGAAGGTAAAGATGGAAATCCACCATGTAATTGGCGTTCATATTTTGGTGGAAGTGTTTGGGAAAAAATACCTAATAGTAATAAATATTATCTTCATTTATTTGCAAAAGAGCAACCAGATTTAAATTGGGAAAATCCTAAATTAAGAAAGAAGTTATATGACATGATTAATTGGTGGCTTGAAAAAGGATTATCAGGCTTTAGAATTGATGCAATCATTAATATAAAGAAGGATTTAAGATTTGAAGATTTCCTAGCTGATAGAGAAGATGGTCTTTGCAGTATGCATAATATGTTAGAAGCAGCTGAAGGTGTTGGGGATATGCTTAAAGAATTAAAAGAAGAAACTTTTGATGAATTTGATGCATTTACAGTTGGAGAAGTGTTTAATGAAAAAGAAGGCGAGCTTTATAAATTCATAGGTAAAGATGGATATTTCTCTTCTATGTTTGATTTTAGTATGAATATATTAGGAGAAAATGAAAAAGGCTGGTATGGTTATAGAGATTTTACCCCAAATGAATTAAGAAAGGTGATTTTTGATAGCCAAATAAAAACAGCTGATATTGGATTTAAGGCAAATATTATTGAAAATCATGATGAGCCAAGAGGGGTAAGCAGATATCTTCCTACTGAAGATTGTAATGATAATAGTAAAAAGATGTTGGCAGCTATATCACTTATGTTAAGAGGAATTCCTTTTATTTATCAAGGACAAGAAATTGGAATGACAAATAATAAATTTAATTCAATAGAAGAAATTGATGATATTTCAACAATAGATCAATACAAGGTTGCAATAGAACATGGATTTAGTGAGATAGAAGCATTACAAATTGTAAATAGATATAGTAGGGATAATTCTAGAACACCATTTCATTGGAATGATAGTAAAAATGCAGGATTTACAGATGGAGAGCCTTGGCTTAAAGTTAATGAAAACTATAAATCAATTAATGCAGAATCACAAATTGATGATGAATATTCTATATTTACATTTTATAAAGAGCTTATAAATTTAAGAAAATCTGATGAATTTAAGGATGTAGTAGTATATGGTGAATTTAAGCCAGCATTAGAAATGTATGATAATATTTTTGCTTTTTACAGGGAGAGTTTAGATAAGAAATTGATGTTAGTAGCTAATTATCAAAGAGATGAGCAAGTCATTGAATTATCAAGTTATAAGAAGGTATTAATCAATAATTATGAAACAGTAAATGTTGAAAACAAGAAAATAGCATTACAAGGGTATCAAGTATTAATTTTAGAAATTTAATAGGAATATAAATAGTAGTCTACTAACTTTTAAAGTGACTACTATTTTTTTATAGAATATTATTGTTATCATTATAATTATTTTCTAATTGACAAATATAGTATTAAAACATATAATTAGCTTTATAAAATTAAATTGAATAAAATTAATTGTGTTTGAATTATTAGTAATAAACATAAATATATTTTAAGAAATAAAGGAAGATATTAATTATGAATTTTTATGATTTTTCAGCAAAGAAAATAAATGGTAGAGAAATAAGCATGAACGAATTTAAGGGAAAAATAATTTTAGTTGTAAATACTGCAAGTAAGTGTGGATTAACACCTCAATTTAAAGAGTTAGAAGAAATATATAAAGAATATAAAAAAAAGGGTTTTGAAATTTTAGGATTTCCTTGTAACCAATTTGCTAAACAGGATTCAGGGAACAATAAAGAAATAAATGAATTTTGTCAATTAAACTATGGAGTTAGTTTTAATATGTTTGAAAAAATAGACGTGAATGGAAAGAATGCTCATCCTATATATCAATATTTAAAAAATGAAACTAAAGGTGTTTTAAGTAAAGAAATAAAGTGGAATTTTACTAAGTTTTTAATAGATGTTGAAGGGAATGTAATAAAAAGATATGCACCTATAACAAGTCCATTAAAAATAAAAGATGATATTGAAAAGTTGTTGAAATAACAATTGAGTATTTTTTAATTATTTAACACTAATACTTAAGCAAATAATTTTAAATTCGAGAAAGTTATAGGGGTAAGAAACATCTCTATAGCTTTTTTTGTTGTATAGATATGTATATAGTTTTTAGAAATTTAAAATTTATAGAATTAAAATTCATAGGGAGATCTTTAAAAATGGGATCTGTTTTAAAGATGTATTTTTTATGTAGAGAATAACATTGCAACAAAGCGTAGTTTGAAAATTTTAAAAATCAAAAAAAAAGGTAAAAATTTCCTGGGAAATTTCAATGTATATTTAAATTTACTATATCACTTTTAACTAAAAGTAATGTAGTGGATTTGTACATTAATAAAATCTAATTAATATTAAGATAATAGAAACATAGAAATACTTTTATTTTTGAGTAAGTAATCTAAATGTAATTCTAAAAAAGAACATTTTTATACTATAATCCCCTTATTAAAATACAAGAATGAATTAGGATTTAATCTGAAATTTAAATATATTATAAAAGTTGCCACAATTAGTGAAGTAAATTGGTATAGAAGAAACTAATGAAACCGACTACAATAATGACATAAGGTAGCTTGAGGAGGGAAAAATTGATTACACTTAACAAGAGACAGAAGGATATAATTAATTTTTTAGAATCAAAAGATGAATATGTAACAATTGATTGTATTGCTAAGTTTTTTGAAGTTAGTTCTAGAACAATTAGAAATGACTTAGACTCTATAGAAGATTTAATGAAAGAATCAAATATAATTTTAGAAAGAAAGCCAAGAGTAGGAATTAAGTTAATTCTTAAAAATGGTCAAGATGTTCAGGAAGTAATAAATGAACAAGATTATAAAGTTTATTCTTCTGATGACAGAATAACAGTAATTATATTGAGTTTAATCATAAAAGGTAAAGCAACAATAGAAGAGTTAGCTAAGGATGTTGATGTTAGTAAGAATACATTAGTTCAAGATTTTAAATTAGTAACTGCTAAATTAGAAGAATATGATATACAGGTTTCAAAGAAAACATATTACGGAATAACTATAAATGATAATGAAGAAAAAATAAGAAATGTTTTTTTCAGTATATATAGTAAATTAAGTGATGAGTTGAAACATGATATTAAAGATAGGCTAACACAAGAAACAAATTTAAAAGATTCTATTATTAAAGAAAAGATAGAGCGAATAGAAAAAAATATAGGTACAGTATATTCTGAAGAATCAATAGAAGAATTAGAAATTATAACGTTACTATCAATAAATAGATATAAAAATAACTTCAAAATTGATTATTCTGAAAAGGAAAAAAACAGTTTAATAATGAGAAGAGAATTTAGTGTTTTAAAAGAAATTTTAAGTTTAGATGACTTAGAAATATGTTATTTATTAAAAATATCTGATGGATCTAGAAGAGCTGTTGGGGGAGAAGTAAATAATATAACACAAGAAATATTAGATGAACTTTGCAAAACTCTTAATATAGACTGTAGTAATGATTTAGAATTTACAAGCCAAATAGCAATGCATTTAAAGGTAGCAATTCATAGAATAAAAAACAATTTAGTTATAGAAAATCCGATGTTAGAAGAAATAAAATATAAGATGTCTTTCATATACCAAATAACTGAGACTATACTATCAAGCAAAGAAGACATCATAGGTGTAAAATTCCCAGAAGAAGAAATAGCATATATGGCAATGTACTTTGATGCTATATTCGAAAGAAATATAAAATCTAAATTTACATATAAAATTTTACTGGTATGTAATGGAGGATTAGCAACATCAAGTCTTTTAAAAGTAAGAATAGGGGCTATGCTTCCTGAATTAGAAATAAAAAATGTATGTAGATTAAAAGATCTTGATAAAGAACTTGAAAATACAGATATAGATTTTATAGTAAGCACTATTCCAGTTAAAGCAGATAAATACAAGGTTATAAAAGTAAATCCACTATTAGATAATAGTGATGTAGATAAAATCAAAACTGAAATTTATAATAAACGTTATGAAAAAAATTGTGAGTATTTAATAGATTTAGTTAAGAGTGATAATGAAAGTGAAATAATTAAGTTATTACCACAAGATGTTACTCAATTAGATGTAGATATTGATGACTGGAAAGAAGCTATAGAAGTAGCAACAAAACCATTAGTAGATAAAAATAAGATAACTAACGATTATTCAAAAGAAATTATAAAAGTTATAGAGAACTTAGGTAATTACATGGTATTTATACCTAAAGTAGCATTTGTTCATGCTACACCAGACAATGTTTTAGAAAACTCTATGGCATTATTAACTCTTAAATCAGAAATACAATTTGGTAGTAAGAACAAAGTTCCAGTTAAAGCTATGGTTGTATTAGCAAATAAAACTGAGAATATGAATTTAGTAAACTTATTAGAAATAATTACAAAAGGCGATAATATAGAAAAATTTAAAAATGCAGCAAATTATGATGAAATAAAAAGTATAACTTAAGAGAGGTAATATAAATGCTAGTAAAAGTTGTTGATAGAGTAGAGGATTATAAAGAAGCTATAAAGCTTTCTTGCGATATATTAGAAGAAAACGGAATCGTGGAAAAAAGATATTATGATTCTATATTAAAAAAGATAGAAGATCTTGGTCCATATTTTTGTATAGCTGATGGGGTAGCAATGCCACATGCAAGACCAGAGGATGGAACTTTAAAAGAGGGTGTTAGTGTTGTAAAACTTAATAACCCAGTAGACTTTTTAGGAAAAGAAATAAATGTGTTTTTTACACTTTCTGCAAAGGATAATGAATCACACTTAGATCTATTAAGAAAGATTGCAGAAGTTTGTATGAATAAAGAAAAATTAGATGTAATAATAAATTCAAAATGTGAAAAAGAAATCAAGGAGGTACTTTAATTATGAAAAAGATTATGGCAGTTTGTGGATCAGGTTTAGGATCAAGTTTTATGGTGGAAATGAATATTACGGATGTATTAAGAGAATTAGGCGTAGATGATCAATATGAAGCAAATCATACATCTTTAGCTGACGTAACAGCATCAGATGCAGATATATTTGTAACAGGAATAGATTTAGCAGATAGTGCAAGTCACTTACCAGAACTTATAGTTTTAGACTCTTTATTAGATAGAGATGAATTAAAAAGAAAAATTCAAGAAAAAATAGGTCTATAAAATAGTAAAGTGGTAATTTAATTACCACTTTACAAAAATTAAATATTTAATAAGCTTAGGAGGAATTATAATGGGTGGTATTTTAAAAGTTGCAGTAGACTTTTTATCAGAACCAGCGGTATTAATAGGTCTTATAGTTTTAGTTGGATTAATACTTCAAAAGAAACCGGCTGATGCAATAGTAAAAGCTACATTAAAAGCAATGGTTGGATTTGTAGTTATATCATCAGCAGCAGGCGTAATTGTTGGATCATTAGAACCATTTGGCGTTATGTTTGAAGCTGGATTTAATATATCAGGGGTTATACCTAATAATGAGGCTGTAGTAGCAATGGCTATGGACAAGTTTGGAACAAACACAGCTTTAATTATGACTTTTGGTATGATAGCTAATATAATAATAGCAAGATTTACAAAGTACAAATACATATTTTTAACAGGTCATCATACATTATTTATGGCATGTATGATAGCAGTTATATTAGGATCAGCTGGAATGAGTGGAGCTCACTTAATCTTCACAGGTTCATTAGCATTAGGTCTTATAATGATATTATCACCAGCTATATTACAACCGTTCATGAAGAAAATTACAGGAAATGATTCTGTTGCACTAGGTCACTTTTCAGGAATTGGTTATGCAGTATCAGCTATAATTGGTAAATTAGTAGGAAAAGGTTCAAAATCAACAGAAGAAATGAAAGTTCCTAAATCTCTAAGTTTCTTAAGAGATTCAGTAGTTTCAATTTCACTTACAATGTTAGTACTATATGTTGGAGTTGCTATAGCAGCAGGTCCAGAATTTGTAGAAACTCAATTATCAGATGGAAAGAACTTTATAGTTTATTCAATGATTCAAGCATTAACTTTCGCAGCTGGATTTATATTAATCCAAAATGGTGTTAGATTAGTACTTAATGAAATAGTTCCTGCATTTAAAGGAATTTCAACTAAGTTAGTTCCTAATTCAAAACCAGCATTAGATTGTCCTATAGTATTCCCATATGCACAAAATGCTGTATTATTAGGATTTATCTTCTCATTCTTAGGTGGAGTAGTATCAATGTTAGTTTTAGGAGCATTAGGATTAGTAATCATAATCCCAGGCGTTGTTCCTCACTTCTTTACAGGAGCTACTGCAGCAGTATTTGGTAATGCAACAGGTGGTAGAAGAGGTGCGATGATAGGTTCATTTGTAAATGGAGTTATGATTTCATTCTTACCAGTAGCATTATTACCTGTACTAGGAAACTTAGGTTTTGCTAACTCAACATTCTCAGATGGTGACTTTGGAATAGTTGGTATATTCCTTGGTAAAGTTCAAGAGTTTGTTGGCGGCGTAGGATTAACTGCAACATTACTTGGAATAGTTGCTATAATGATAGGCTTAACAATGGTAAGCAAGAAAAAAGAAGCATAAAAAAATAATAAATATATAATAAAAAAATGAGGAATTTAATTCCTCATTTTTTCAAATATAAAATTGGAGGTAACAATCTATGAATAAGCAACATTTAGAAAATATATCAAAAGAATTAAGAAAAGATATTATTGAAATGATTTATGAATCAGGTTCAGGACATCCAGGTGGATCTTTATCAATAATAGATGTAGTTACATATTTATATTTTGAAAAGATGAACATAGATCCTAAAAACCCTAAATTAGAAGGAAGAGATAGATTTATATTAAGTAAGGGACATGCTGCACCAGCACAATATTCAGCTCTAGCTAAAAGAGGATTTTTCGAAAGAGAAGAATTAAAGAATTTAAGAAAATTAGGATCATTTTTACAAGGACATCCTGATGCAAAGAAATGTCCAGGTGTTGAAATTTCTACAGGATCTTTAGGTCAAGGTTTTTCAAATAGTTGTGGATTAGCTTTAGCATCTAAAATGGATAATAAGAGTGAAAAAGTATATGTTGTTTTAGGTGATGGAGAGATACAAGAAGGAATCGTTTGGGAAACAGCTATGGCAGCTGCTAAATTTAAATTAGATAATTTAGTTGCTATTGTTGATAAAAATGGAATTCAACTAGACGGTAGAACGTCAGAAATAATGGATGTAGATCCATTAGCAGATAGATGGAAAAGTTTTGGATGGAATGTTATAGAATGTGATGGACATAATTTTGATGAAATAGACGAAGCATTTAATAAGGCTGGACAAGTTGAAGGAAAACCTACAGTAATAATAGCTCATACAATCAAAGGAAAAGGTATATCTTTTATGGAAGACAACGTTGCATGGCATGGTATGGCTCCATCAAAAGAACAAAAAGAACAAGCTGTAATTGAATTAAGTAAATAGTAGGAGGAGAAAGCACATGAAAAGAGCAACTAGAGAATCATATGGAGCAACTTTAGCTCAATTAGGAAATGAAAATAAAAATATAGTAGTATTAGATGCGGATCTTTCAAAAGCTACTAAATCAGAAATTTTTGCAAAAGCACATCCAGATAGATTTATTAATGTTGGTATAGCTGAACAAAACATGATTGGAATGGCAGCAGGTATTGCAAGTGGTGGAAAAATACCTTTTGCTACTACTTTTGCAGTTTTTGCAGCAGGTAGAGCATTTGAAGTAATAAGAAATTCAGTATGTTATCCAAATGTTAATGTTAAAATAGCTGCAACTCATGCAGGAATAACAGTAGGTCCAGATGGTGGATCACATCAAGCAATAGAAGATATTGCACTTATGGCATCATTACCTAACATGGTAGTTTTATCACCAGCTGATGATGTTGAAGCTTGCAAATGTATTAAAGCAGCTGCTGAAATTAAATCTCCTGTTTATATAAGATTGGGAAGAATTGCATTAGATGATATATATACAGAAGATTATGATTTTGAGATAGGAAAAGGAAGTACTTTAGTTGAAGGAAATGATGTAACTATAATTGCAACTGGAATAATGGTTCATAAAGCATTAAAAGCAGCTGAAGAACTTAAAGCAGAAGGCATAAATGCTAGAGTTATAAATATTGCAACTATAAAACCAATAGATGAAGAAATAATAATAAAAGCAGCTAAAGAAACAAAAGGAATTGTGACAGTTGAAGAACATTCAATAATTGGTGGGTTAGGTGATAGAGTAGCAAGTGTAGTTTGTGATAACCATCCAACTATGGTTAAGAAAATAGGGGTTAATGATGTATTTGGGGAATCTGGAGATCCAGATGGATTATTAGAAAAGTATGGATTAACTGTTGAAAACATTAAGAAAGTATCTAAAGAATTAGTTAAATAGTTACTAAAAATGTAGGGATACTATAATATTGAGTTGTCTTTTAAATAATAAAGTAGCTTCCAACATAATAGAAATTTATGTATATTCTAAGGGGGTAAAATAGCACCTTAGATATTATACAGATTTAAATATAAGAAACTTTAATTTATAGTATTATATACAAATTAGTAATATTAGTTTATAAAATTTATATAACTTGAAATAAGGATGTATCAATATTTTGTTTTGATACATCCTTATTGTTTTTATAGAGTTTTTAAGTTTGCTTTGGTAATTTATTCATAGTACATAGATTTTATTGACAATCATTAATTTTGTAGTAAAATAGTTTGCATAGGAACTATTTAGTTTTAACGCAAACTATTTTAAGGAGGAAAAATTATGGAAGTTTTAAATAGATTTTTAAAAGTAGAAAAAAAGATATTATTACTAGTAGCGGGATTAGTTTGGTCTTTTGCTGGATTTAGAGTATTAACTTTAGGAATAGTGGATGTAAAAAATAATAATGGTAATTTCATTGTTGATTTAATATGCGCAGCTATTATTTTTAGTATATTTTTTAAGTTTGTATTTAACAAAATGTATAATAAGCATACTAAAAGAATTATAACTAGTGAATTAGAGAAACATTGTGTATTTTCATTTTTTGATGTTAAAAGTTATTTTATAATGGGATTTATGATTTTTTTTGGAATAAGTGTAAGAAATTCAGGTATATTCAATCCTGTATATGTAGGAACATTTTATATGGGATTAGGATGTGCATTGTTTATGGCAGGCATATTATTTCTAGTCAGTTCGTTAAATTTTAAAAAAGTAAAATTAAGATATAATAATTAGATTTTGGAGGGAAAATAAATGAAGAGTGATTCATTTGAAATAGCAATGCTTATAAAGGAGATATATTCAAGTACTGTTGGTGCTGTAAGCTGTGGATTAAAGGAAATAGGACTTACTCATCAACAAATCATGGTTATAAAATTAATAGCACATAATAAAAAAGTTAATATATCTGAGCTATGTGAAGAGATGTCATTATCTAAGGGAACAGTATCTGGAATAGTTACTAGGTTAGAGTCGTTAGGATATGTAAAAAAGATTAAATTAGAAAATGATAAGAGAAATACTTATGTTACTTTTTCAGATAAAGGATTAGAATTTGCAAAAGAATATAAAAATAAAATAAATGAGAGCTTTGATAAAGTATTTAAAAATTTAACAGAAGAAGAAATCAAAGAAGTAAAAAGCAGTTTATTAAAACTTAGGGATAAAATAAAGGAGAATGACTAGTATGGATATGAAATTAATTTTAGCAATTATCGCGATAACATTAGCACTTGTATTTTATACAATAGGTGTATTTGGAGAAAGAAAGGCAAAAACACTGAAGAAGGGTCATGTAATTATATTTTGGTTGGGACTTTTATGTGATACTATAGGTACACTTTTAATGGGACAAATATCTAAATCTCAAGTGCAGATTGCAACTACAGCAACACAAAGCATTCATGGAGTAACAGGGGCATTAGCAATAGTATTAATGTTATTTCATGCTGTATGGGCAACATTGGTATTATATAAAAATGATGAGAATAAGAAAGCTGTTTTTCATAAATTTAGTATAGCAGTATGGTTAGTATGGTTAGTTCCTTATATTATAGGGATGATTATAGGTATGTCATAATTAAATAAAAATTTTATAGATATAAATATATTTAAATGTTGCTCGATATCTTAAAGTAGAGGTGAAAATTTAAATATATTTATATTTTTTTGAATATATATAATTTAAATACAATATTTAGACAATATGTCCAAATATTGATATAATTTTAATATATAGTGTTTAAATTATACATGTTTATAAATTTTGGTTATTGAAAGGGTATAGAATTATGACAATTATAGATATTTTGGAAAAAAAATATTCAAGTAATCCATCAGTTATAAAATCATTAGAAATTATCAAAGATAACTTTATAAACTTAGTTAACGATAATTATGAATTAGTTTTAGATGTAAAAGGTCAGTTACAGGTAAGAATTCCTAGTCTTCAAAATAGAAATGATTATGAGTATAAAGATATAAGTGATTATGAATATCCATTAGTAATGTGTATGAGAATTTCGGAAATAAAAAATAAAGATATATACAAACATATAATAGCTCAATTTATTGAACTATACAAAGATAAATTAGACGTATTTTTTAAGGATGTATCTACAGTGGATAAATTAGTAAATAAGATAAAGGATACTAAAAAAATTATAAGTTTTATTACATATATATCGATATTTGTAGTAATATTTGCATCAATATCTTTATGTGTATTTTTGAATTTATCTAATACGATGAGATATGTAATTATAATAGCAATTATAGGTTTCTTTTTAACTATGATAGTTGTGCAATTTACTAAAGAAGAAAGAGTTAAAAGAATAGTAGATGGATATATAAGTATAATAAAAACAGATTGGTATCAAAAAGAATTAAATAAGCAAAATGCTTTTTTCTGTCATCTTATAGAATAAATAGATTATATTTTAATAGGTATTGTAAGATGTGGCTATTAAACTTAAACTTAACTCATAGAATATACCAAGGCATATTAAAAATATGGACAATAAATAAGAGAGTTAATTTTTAAATTTGAGATAATAATTTGAAAATTAGGTCTCTTTTTTATTGTATAAAAAAGTATAGAATTTTTAGTTGCTTAAATTTTGTTATATTAATGATTTTAAAGGTATTGAATAGTTAACATAGTAAACATAAATTAAAAGTTGTGTATCTATTTTCGTATATTTTAATTAGCAATCTATAAGGTTGAAGTTTAGTTACACTTAAATATCAATAGTTTTCACTATAGATGATATGAAAACAATCGATATTTTAAGAGAAGTAAATAATGTTTAAATTTAATGAACTTTATTATTGGAATTAAGGTAAAATAAGTATAATATAGTTTTAAATAGAAAATATTAAAGAAGGGTAAATAGGATATATAATGAGGAAGGTTACTTTAAAAGATGTAATAATAATAATGCAAAGAGCATTTAATGCTATGGATAAAAGGTTGTTAGATCATGGAGAAAAAGTATCATATATATTATTGAAGTTATTGCAAGCTGATGGCAAGTATACTGAAGATGAGATTTTAAAGCTATGCACAGTAGCAATATTCCATGATATAGGAGCATACAAAGTTTCAGAAAGAAATAAATTGTTGGATATAGATTCTATAGCACCAATGAATCATGCTATATATGGTTCATTATTTATAAAATATTTTTCACCGGTTTCTGATTTATATAAAGTAGTATTAGGTCATCATTTTACAGCAAAAGAAATTAAAGAAAAAGATAGTGAGAATATACCTAATGAAGCTTTATTATTAGGGCTAGCAGATTATATTTCATTAGTTCATTTAAGGCATGATAAAATTGAAGAATCTTTAATTGAAAATAAGATCAAAGAGTATAAAAAAGAAAATATAAATTTATATTTAAAAGCTTCAGAAACAGTAGATTTTAATAAAAAGCTTATAGATAACACATATAAAGATGAATTAATTAGATTTTTTGATAAAAAATCTATTAGTAGAGAAGAAATTATAGCATATGTAAAAATGTTGACATATGCAATTGATTTCAGAAGTGAATCTACAGTAAAACATACAATAATAGTACAAGCTGTGAGTTATGAAATAGCAGGGTTGTTAAACTTTGATTATGATTTATGTGTAAAAATTAAACTTTCAGCTATGATTCATGACATAGGAAAGATAGCGACCCCTATAAATATTTTAGAGAAACCAGGAAAACTTACAGAAGGGGAATTTGAAATTATGAAAGACCATGCTATTATTGGATATAAAATATTAAGTAATTTAGATATAGATGATGTTAGAGATATAGCAATGGCTCATCATGAAAAATTAGATGGGACAGGATATCCTTTTAGATTAAAAGCAGAACAAATATCTAGAGAAGCTAGAATAGTAGCTATTGCTGATATTTTTAGTGCACTAATGGGTGTTAGAAGCTATAAGGATGAATTTAGTAAAGATAGAATCATTGAAATACTTAAAAACATGGCAAACAGTAATAAAATAGATTATAACATAGTTCAATTAGTTATAGAAAATTATGAATATATAGTTGAAAGAGTAAAAAAAGAAACAGATGATTTAATAAAAATATATGAAAATATAAAAAGTGAATATGTTGATTTGTTAAGTACGTTCTTATGAATAAATATTTGAGATTGATGTGATTTTTAAGTGAAATTTTCTATCTGCAAGTTTACTAACGTTTATATATTAATAAATTTAAAAATATACTAAAATAAAAGTTTATTACCAATAATTAAAATAAAATTAAAATTTATGTATATAGAAATAAAAGAAGCTAAAAATAATTCTAACAAACAAATATAAAAATTGGAGGTTAGATTATGATAAAGCAAGTTTATAGTTTTGATTTTAAAAAGGAAATAGGAAATGGAACCACAGTAGTGAACTTTTATTCAAATTTAGGAAGTCCATCTAAATTAGTTGCACCTATATTTAATGAGGTGGAAGACGAAGTATCTGGTAAAGCAAAATTTCTAAAAGTAAATATAGATGCAAATAGAGAATTAGTAAATAAATATGATATTCCTTCAATTCAATCTATTATGATATTTAAAAATGGCAAAGAAGTAAGTAAATTAAATGGATTTTTACCTAAAGAGGTATTAAAGCAAAATGTAGAAGCTAATTTATAAAAAAACGGGGATTGTATCACAATAGTTTGTTAGCTACGATATAGAATATAAATAATTTTATTAATATTCTATATATTATAGTTAGCTTCACTTTCGATACAATCCCATATATTTTTATTAAAAATTATATAACTTGTAAAGTATGAATAAATTTAATTTTGAATAAGATATAATAAACATATGTTATTTATATGTGTTGACATAAAATTCATATAATTATAATATTATTTTAATAGATTTAATTTGTTAAAATTTAATTTTGATATTTTAATTTGAAATTTAGATATATTAATGATAGGAGAATTTTATGAGTAAATATGATTGCATTAAATTAGAAAATCAAGTATGTTTTTCTTTATATGCAGCTTCTAGAGAAATAATTAAATTATATAAGCCAGTTTTAGATAAATTTAATCTTACATATACTCAGTATGTTGCAATGCTTGTTTTATGGGAAGATGAAAAGATTACAGTAAAAGGCATTGGTAAAAGATTGCATTTAGATTCTGGTACATTAACACCGTTATTAAAAAAATTAGAATTTATGGGATTGGTTAATAGGTATAGAGATAAAAATGATGATAGAGTAGTTATTGTTGAATTAACTGATAAAGGAAGACAGTTAAAAGAGGAAATAGTTACTGTTCCTAATGATATGTGTTGTAAAATAAATATATCTCAAGAACAAGCTAAGGTTTTAAAAGAAAATTTAGACAATTTATTAAATAGTCTTGAATAGTCCAATGTGGGGGTATTTCTAAAAATAAAATTTATTTTAGAAATATCTTTTTTTGTACAGATAATTATAGGATCTTTATTCTCTTGAGTTCTAGTAATATAAATCATTTTAGTAATATTGATTCGTATTCTATGTGCAATTTTCAAAGAACATTTTGAAAGACTTAGTCTTTCAAAATAGTAAAAGGATCAATTACGAAGAGAAAATTAAGTAGCCACCTTATTTTCAACTATATTTTGTTAGTTTGTATAAAGTGAATGGATTAATATTTTATCTTTCAAAAATGTAATTTAAATGAAAGATATATAAATATGTGATTTTAACTACATTGGTTATAATACTGTCTATAAGAATGTTTGGAGTGATGTAATTGAGTACTATATTAAAAATGGATAAGATTGAAAAATATTATGGAAATAAGGATAACATAACAAAGGCAGTAGATAATATAAGTTTTAATGTAGAAAAAGGTGAATTCATAGGTATAATGGGGCCATCGGGTAGTGGAAAGACAACATTATTAAATTTAATTTCTACAATAGATAATGTAACAACAGGAAGTATAACAATAAACAATAAAGATATTACTAGATTAAAACCTAAATCTTTAGAAGATTTTAGAAGAGATGAATTAGGTTTTGTATTTCAAGACTTTAATTTATTAGATACTTTAACAGCATATGAGAATATAGCATTAGCATTAACTATCCAAAATAAAAGAAAAAGATCAATAGATTCATTAATAAAAAATGTAGCAAAAGAATTAGGAATAGAAGAGATATTAAATAAATATCCATACCAAATATCTGGAGGACAAAAACAAAGAGTTGCATGTGCAAGAGCAATAGTTAAAAATCCTTCATTAATATTAGCAGATGAACCAACAGGAGCATTAGATTCTAAATCTTCAAGAATGCTTTTAGAGTCATTTGAAAAGTTAAACAGTAATTTAGAGGCAACTATACTTATGGTTACTCATGATGCATTTACAGCTAGTTATGCACATAGAATTTTATTTATTAAAGATGGAAGAATATTTAATGAGTTAATTAGAGGTACCGATACAAGAAAAGAATTTTTTAATAGAATAATTGAAGTTGTAACGCTTTTAGGGGGTGACTCTAGCGATGTTTTTTAAAATTTCTAAAAATAATGTAAAAAGAAGCTTTAAAGATTATGCAATATATTTTTTAACACTTACTTTTGGGGTATGTATATTTTATAGTTTTAATTCTATAGAATCTCAAAAAGCATTATTTTCTCTTAATAGTGGTCAAAGTGAGATTATGACATTAATAAATAATCTTATTTCTGGAATTTCAGTTTTTATTTCTTTTGTATTATGTGGATTAATTTTATATGCAAATAATTTTTTAATAAAGAAGAGGAAAAAAGAATTTGCTATATATATGACTTTAGGAATGAAAAAATCTGAAATATCTAAAATTCTACTTTTTGAAACATTTATTATTGGATTGATTTCTTTAATTGTTGGATTATTTATAGGTGTTATTTTATCACAGGGATTATCAGTACTTACTGCTAAGATGTTTGAGATACCTATGGTAGATTATAAATTTATAATTTCAGTATCAGCAATACTAAAAACTATATTGTATTTCAGCATTATATTTATATTTGCAATGATATTTAATGTAGCTATTATTTCTAAATATAAATTAATAGATATGATTAATTCATCTAAAAAGAGTGAGAGTGTTAAAATAAGAAATAATATATTTAATATAATACTATTTATACTATCAATAATTACATTAGTGTTAGCTTATTACTGTATTAATAAAAGTGGATTAAATATTAATGATATTAGATTCAAGTTAGCTATATTATTAGGCGTTATTGGAACTTTTATGTTTTATTTTGGATTAGCAGGATTTATTTTATATATAGTAAACACAAATAAAAATATATATTTTAAAAATTTAAATATATTTGTAAGCAGACAAATATATAGCAAAGTAAATACTAATTTTATATCTATGAGTTTAATATGTTTAATGTTATTTTTTACGGTAACAATATTATCTACAGGGATTAGTCTTAAGAGCACAATGGAAAAAAGTTTAGAAACCTCAACTCCATTTGATGCATCTGGGTATATGTTTATGAATGAAGATAGTAAGCTTAAAAATATGAATCAAGCATTAAATGAATTAAACTTTAATTTTAATGAGGGCGAAAATGTAGAATTTTATAATGAGTATAGAATAGAATTTGACATAGATAATATCTTAAAAAATGCAGATGAATCTACTAAAAGACTTGTACAAGATAGAATAAATGAAGTAAGTTTAGTAAAAATTTCTGACTATAATAATATATTAAAATTAAAAAATAAAGAAAAGATAAATTTAAAAGATAATGAAGTGATAATAACATCTAATTTTAATGCTTTAGAAAAACCATTAAATAAGTTTGTAAAAGAAAAAAATAAAATAAGTTTAAATAATAAGGATTATAAAATATATAATGAAAAAATTTTCAAAGAAGCTTTAAGTAGTTCAACCTTTTCAGGTAACATATTTACAGTAGTAGTTCCTGATGATGTTGTAGATAACATTGAACCTAGTTCAATGTATTTCAATGTAAACTATCCTAAAGATAATAAAGAATACTTTGAAGAAAAATATAATCAGTTTTTTAAAGTGTTTACTGATTCTAATAAATCAGTTGGAGAAAATAGTATATTTATTTTGGGAGATACTAAAACTAATATATATGCATCAAATAGAGGATTATCTACTTTAATAATATACTTAGGAATATATATAGGGATTGTATTTTTAATATCTAGTGCTGCAATACTAGCATTACAACAATTATCTGAAATAAGTGAGAGTTTAGAACGATACAAATCACTTAAGAGAATTGGAGTTCCTAAAAAAATGATAAATAAAACTATATTTGTTCAAGTATTTATATACTTTATGATTCCCTTAGGTTTAGCATTAATACATTCAGTCATAGGAATACATGTTATTAATGATTATATAAAATTTTATGGTAAATCAGATATAGGTATAGCAGCTATTTCTACAGTAGCATTAATACTAGTTATATATGGTGGATATTTTTATACAACTGTTGTTGGATATAAAAATACGATAAACAACGCAAAATAAATTAAAATAAGAATAAAAAATAACTACTTTAGATAATAAAATTTTATTTAAGGTAGTTATTTTTATAGAGATAGTACGATATTAAACTTGAGAACAAAAAAATATATCAAAAAGGAGAAGTATCATGTATAAGATAATGATAGTCGAAGATGATGTTACTATAAGAGATGAATTAAAAAATCTTCTTAATAGATATGGATATGAAGTTAGTATAATAGACGATTTTTCTAATGCAGTTAATCATATAGTAGAGAGTAATTGTGATTTAATTTTATTAGATGTAAATTTACCTGTGTTTGACGGATATCATATATGTCGAGAAGTAAGAAAGAATCTAGATATACCTATAATTATAGTTACAAGTAGAGATAATGAAATAGATGAACTTATGAGTATGAATTTAGGTGCAGATGATTTTATAACTAAGCCATATAATACACAAATATTATTAGCTAGAATATCATCAATATTAAAAAGAACTTATAAAAAAAATGATTCATCTGAAATTTTAAAGTATAAAGATTTAATTTTAGATTTATCTAATGGAAGTGTTAGTTATAATAACAAATATTGTGAACTTACAAAAAATGAGTTGAAGATTTTAGCTTATTTAATTAAAAATCAAAACAGTATAGTTTCTAGAGATATACTTATGGAAACGCTATGGAGTTCAGATATTTTTGTAGATGATAATACCCTTTCTGTTAATGTAACAAGATTAAGAAAAAAACTTGATGATATAGGTATAAAAGATGCAATAGAAACCAGAAGAGGACTAGGATATATAATGCCATGAGTATATTAGAATATTTAAAAGATAGATTACTTTATTTAATAATAAACTTTATATTATTTATAAGTATAATTAGTGTAATGATAATTTTAAAAACACCATTAGTATTAATTTTTATAACATTTTTAATATGGTTTTTACCAATAGGAATATATTTTGTTATAGAAATTTTTAAATATAAAAGATTTTATGATAATTTAAATGGCGTAATTGAAAAGCTAGATAGAAAATATTTATTGTCAGAACTTATTGAAGAGCCAAATTTTATTGAAGGACGACTTCTTTATAATATATTAAAAGAAACAAATAGAGATATGAATGAGGAAATAAAGAAATATAAAAATGATCAAATAGATTATAGGGAATATATAGAAACTTGGGTACATGAAATAAAAACACCGATAGCATCATCTATGCTAGTTATAGATAATAACTTAAATGAAACTACTAATAAAATAAAATATCAAATTAAGAGAGTAGAGGAATTTGTAGAGCAAGTATTATATTATTCAAAAATAGGTGAAGTAAGCAAGGATTACATAGTTAAAGAATTTAAGATAAAAACGGTAATTAATAAGGTTATAAAAAATAATTCTAGAGATTTTATAACTAAAAAGATATCATTGGAAATGAATGATTTAGAGGTAAATATATATAGTGATGAAAAATGGATTTATTTTATACTTAATCAGATAATAGGAAATTCATTAAAGTACTCTAAAGATAATGATTCAAAGATAAAAATTTATGCATTAAAAAATAATCATAATGTAACTTTGGTTGTTGAAGATAATGGTGTTGGAATAAATAATCAAGATATAGATAAGGTTTTTGAAAAAGGCTTTACTGGAGAAAATGGGAGAATATATGGAAAGTCTACAGGGATGGGACTTTATATTTGTAAAAAGCTTTCGGAAAAACTAGGGCTATCTATAAATATTAATTCTTTAAAAGACCAAGGAACTAAAGTAAATATCATTTTCCCAATAGGAAATTTAACTGATATATAAAGTAAATATTAGTATACAGATTATTTTGAATTAAAAAGAATAAGAACCTGGATATTTAATAATAGGCCTTATAAGTGCAATATAAAATATTAAGAATATATATAGTTATATAGTGAGAGAATAAGAAATAACTTAATAAAATAGTCACCAATATAATTGAGTTCAACTACAATTATATTGGTGACTAGATTTTTTTATTGGAATCTAAACTATAAAGACATCTACTTCGTTATTTAAAGTCTCAGCCATATTTTTAAGTTCTTCTGCACTATGATTTACTGTTTGAAATGTATTTGCTTGTTCAATTACAGATGCATTAACCTCTTCGGAAATAGCTGCTATTTGTTCAGATGAATTCGCAACATCAATTATTGCATCTAATACATGACCTTTTTCATTGCTTACTATATTTATGTTTTTATAGATTTCACTTGAAGTTAAAACCATTTTATTTAATATTTCTTGCATATCATTAAAGGCATTGTTCATATTTTCAAATGCTTGCTTTTCTTCAACATTTATTTTTTCAGTATTATGTAATGTACTCTTGGTATTTAGTACTAATGAATCTATATTTTTTATTATTGAATTAATACTTTTAGTAGCGGTTTGAGTTTCGTGTGATAATGACCGTATTTGCTCAGCAACTACAGAAAATCCAAGTCCAGCCTCACCAGCTCTAGCAGCTTCAATTGCTGCATTCAATGATAAGAGATTTGTTTGTTCAGCAATATTACTTATTATATTTAAAAAATTAGAAATATTGTTTATACCTGAAAACAGCCCTTCAATAGTGTCCTTTAACTCATTAAAACTTTCGACTGAATCTAATTTTGATTTTATTAAAGAATTTATTTTATCACTGCTTTGTTCAATAGAATTTATAACTTCATTACTTTGAGTATTCATATCAATATTATTGCTTTTTAAATCATTAATAGCTAAATCGAGATTTTTGGTTATATTTTCACATTCCTGTGATTTTTCTGCTACAGTACAAATTTTCTCTGCTATACCACTAACAGCTTGTGTTATTTCTGAATTAGAAGCTGAAACCTCTTCATTTATAGCCGCTAGATTTTGTGAGTTATAATTTACAGTATGTATAGAACCTTTAATTTCTTTTAACATAGAAGATAAATTTTTAATAGTAGTGTTTATAGAATATGCTAGTTCTTCTATTTCATCTCCTGTATCAATTCCTTTTATTTCAAGACTTAAATTACCTTTTGATACTATTTCCATGTGTTTTGTTAAGTTTTGTATAGGCACAGAAAACTTTTTAGCTAAAAACTTAGTTATTGTTAGCATGACCATTAAAATTAATACAGATAATAAAGTAACCCACTTAGCTGCCTTTTTTATAGGACCTTTAATGTCACTTATATAAGCAGAAGAGTAGACAGTCCAATCTGAGTTTTTAATTTTGTTGCACATAGCAACTTTAGGTTCTTCATTATGTGAATAGTAAATAGTTTTAGTTTCATCGAACTTTTCATTAGATGAATTATCTATTTCAGTTAAATTACCTATTAAATTTTTATCTTTATCATATATAATAGATCCTTCTTTATCAGTTAAAGATACATTAAATCTATCGTGGTTATAACCACTTAGTATTGAAGTATATATATTTGAAACTATATCTTTACATATTACACCTATAAGATTACCATTATCATCATATAAGCCTCGACTAAGCACATTAATATAGTTACCAGTTTCATTAGATTTAATTATATTAGATATGTAAGATTTTTCACCATTATTTATTGTAGTAAAGTATTCTCGGCTTGATACATCTGTAAATAAAGCTTTATCATCACTTGCAGCTATAATAAGGCCATCCTTGTTTAAAAAATAAACAGTTTCTAAAGAATCATTATTACTATATTCTTTTAATAACGTATTTAATTTTCTTTGTGTTTGACTTGAATCAGAGTTCGCATTCTTTAAGGATTCTGTATCAACATTTGTAAAATCAATAAAATCATCATCATATATAAATTGATTTAATTCAGCTAATTCTTTATCTAAAAGATTTTCTATAGTAGTAGAGATTCCTCTAGTTTCTGATTGAAAGTTTTTTAGTCTACCTTTAAATAATTCATTTCCTAAAAATTTAAATATAATACTTGAAGATAATGTAGAGCTTATTATTAGAATAATACTTACAATTATCATCAGTTTGCTTTGGATCTTTTTTAATCCACTTAACCATTGTGTTACACTTGATGTCTGCATTTTTTATTTTTCCCCTTTATTTCAAAATTAATCTTACAAAACCATAGTCTACCTTAACTATATTAATTTGTAAACAATGTAGTTTAGCCAAACTATTAGTTTAATGGATATGTAGTATAGGTAAAAAATAATATAAATATATTTATATTTAATAGGGGGAATGTATTATATGTCCTTAATAAACTTTTATTAAGGTCGTGAATATATAATTAATAACTTTATTTGTACATTTAAACATAGTGATATCAATAGAAAGAGTAAATACAATAGTAGAATATAATAATAACTTATCCACGTGTGTCATCATTAGAATAAATTAATTAAAAAGAGGAATTAAGAGCATATTAAATATAATTAATAAATATGGAGTTATTTGTTATAAATATATATTATGGAAAATGTTAAGATAAAACACGTCGCAAAGAGATGTGATGAACAAGTGAAGAAAAGAGTTAAGAAATTCAATTTCAACTTATTTAAAAACTTGTTGACAGAAAAGAATTTAAATGTTATAATGATTAAGTCGCTTAAGGGTGACACAATAAAACAAAAGTTGACAAGAAAGTCAACTGAGAAAATTTGGTCTTTGAAAATTGAACAGAAATCAAGAAACATTAAAATAAACCAGCAATTCTTTATTTGAGTAAGTCAAGATTAAACTTTTTATTGAGAGTTTGATCCTGGCTCAGGACGAACGCTGGCGGCGTGCCTAACACATGCAAGTCGAGCGATGAAGCTTCTTCGGAAGTGGATTAGCGGCGGACGGGTGAGTAACACGTGGGCAACCTGCCTCATAGAGAGGGATAGCCTTTCGAAAGGAAGATTAATACCTCATAAGATTGTAGTTTCGCATGAAACGGCAATAAAAGGAGTAATCCGCTATGAGATGGGCCCGCGTCGCATTAGCTAGTTGGTAAGGTAATGGCTTACCAAGGCGACGATGCGTAGCCGACCTGAGAGGGTGATCGGCCACATTGGGACTGAGACACGGCCCAGACTCCTACGGGAGGCAGCAGTGGGGAATATTGCACAATGGGGGAAACCCTGATGCAGCAACGCCGCGTGAGTGATGAAGGTCTTCGGATTGTAAAACTCTGTCTTTGGGGACGATAATGACGGTACCCAAGGAGGAAGCCACGGCTAACTACGTGCCAGCAGCCGCGGTAATACGTAGGTGGCAAGCGTTGTCCGGATTTACTGGGCGTAAAGGGAGCGTAGGTGGATATTTAAGTGGGATGTGAAATACTCGGGCTTAACCTGAGTGCTGCATTCCAAACTGGATATCTAGAGTGCAGGAGAGGAAAGTGGAATTCCTAGTGTAGCGGTGAAATGCGTAGATATTAGGAAGAACACCAGTGGCGAAGGCGACTTTCTGGACTGTAACTGACACTGAGGCTCGAAAGCGTGGGGAGCGAACAGGATTAGATACCCTGGTAGTCCACGCCGTAAACGATGAATACTAGGTGTAGGAGCTGTCATGGCTTCTGTGCCGCCGCTAACGCATTAAGTATTCCGCCTGGGGAGTACGGTCGCAAGATTAAAACTCAAAGGAATTGACGGGGGCCCGCACAAGCAGCGGAGCATGTGGTTTAATTCGAAGCAACGCGAAGAACCTTACCTAGACTTGACATCTCCTGAATTACTCTTAATCGAGGAAGTCGCTTCGGCGACAGGAAGACAGGTGGTGCATGGTTGTCGTCAGCTCGTGTCGTGAGATGTTGGGTTAAGTCCCGCAACGAGCGCAACCCTTATTGTTAGTTGCTACCATTTAGTTGAGCACTCTAGCGAGACTGCCGTGGTTAACGCGGAGGAAGGTGGGGATGACGTCAAATCATCATGCCCCTTATGTCTAGGGCTACACACGTGCTACAATGGCTGGTACAAAGAGATGCAATACCGCGAGGTGGAGCTAAACTATAAAACCAGTCTCAGTTCGGATTGTAGGCTGAAACTCGCCTACATGAAGCTGGAGTTGCTAGTAATCGCGAATCAGAATGTCGCGGTGAATACGTTCCCGGGCCTTGTACACACCGCCCGTCACACCATGAGAGTTGGCAATACCCAAAGTTCGTGAGCTAACCCGTAAGGGAGGCAGCGACCTAAGGTAGGGTCAGCGATTGGGGTGAAGTCGTAACAAGGTAGCCGTAGGAGAACCTGCGGCTGGATCACCTCCTTTCTATGGAGAAATCTAGTTAACATGATGTTTAACTAGTAATTAAAATATACTTACTTCGAAAAAGAAGGTTTAATTTAATGTAGATTCTGTTCAATTTTGAAAGACTAAGTCTTTCAAAATGTTCTTTGAAAATTGCACATAGTAAATTGTATATAATACAACAAGCCAAGAATTATTCTTTGTATTTAAATAAGAACTATTCATTAATTGTTAAAATTAGATTAATAGGTCAAGCTACAAAGGGCGCATGGTGAATGCCTTGGCATCAGGAGCCGATGAAGGACGCGATAAGCTGCGATAAGCTTCGGGTAGACGCACATAGTCAGAGATCCGAAGATTTCCGAATGAGGAAACTCACATGGGAAACCCCATGTATCGTAAAGTGAATACATAGCTTTATGAAGGTAAACCCAGGGAACTGAAACATCTAAGTACCTGGAGGAAGAGAAAGAAAAATCGATTTTCTTAGTAGCGGCGAGCGAAAGGGAAAGAGCCCAAACCAAAGATTTATCTTTGGGGTTGCGGACAGAACATTAACGAGAAATTATGGTTAACCGAACACAACTGGAAAGTTGGACCGTAGGGGGTAATAGTCCTGTAGGTGAAAATTATAATGATCAAGTTCTGATCCAGAGTACCACGAGACACGTGAAACCTTGTGGGAAGCAGGGAGGACCACCTCCCAAGGCTAAATACTACCTGATGACCGATAGTGAAGCAGTACCGTGAGGGAAAGGTGAAAAGAACCCCGGGAGGGGAGTGAAATAGAACCTGAAACCATGTGCCTACAACCGATCAAAGCACCTTATGTGTGTGATGATGTGCTTTTTGTAGAACGAGCCAACGAGTTACGGTATGTAGCAAGGTTAAGTACTTAAGGTACGGAGCCGAAGGGAAACCGAGTCTTAATAGGGCGACTAGTTGCATGCTGTAGACCCGAAACCGGGTGACCTATCCATGGCCAGGTTGAAGCGAGGGTAAAACCTCGTGGAGGACCGAACCACGTTGCTGTTGAAAAAGCATGGGATGAGCTGTGGATAGCGGAGAAATTCCAATCGAACTCGGATATAGCTGGTTCTCCTCGAAATAGCTTTAGGGCTAGCGTCGGAAAATGTGAGTACTGGGGGTAGAGCACTGAATGGGCTAGGGGGCATAGCGCTTACCGAACCTTATCAAACTCCGAATACCAGATACTATCAGTCCGGCAGTCAGACTGCGAAAGATAAGTTCCGTAGTCAAAAGGGAAACAGCCCAGATCGTCAGCTAAGGTCCCAAAGTGTAAGTTAAGTGGAAAAGGATGTGGGATTTCTAAGACAACTAGGATGTTGGCTTAGAAGCAGCCACTCATTAAAAGAGTGCGTAATAGCTCACTAGTCAAGAGATCCTGCGCCGAAAATGTCCGGGGCTCAAACTTACCACCGAAGCTACGGGTTCACACAATAGTGTGAGCGGTAGAGGAGCGTCGTAATCGGGCTGAAGTCGTACCGTAAGGAGCGGTGGACTGATTACGAGTGAGAATGTTGGCATTAGTAGCGAGATGTGGGTGAGAATCCCACAGGCCGAATACCTAAGGTTTCCTCAGGAAGGTTCGTCCGCTGAGGGTTAGTCGGGACCTAAGCTGAGGCCGAAAGGCGTAAGCGATGGACAATCGGTTGATATTCCGATACCACTATTATCGTTATTATCGATGGTGTGACGGAGAAGGATAGGATGTGCTAGCTATTGGATGCTAGTCTAAGCGTTTAGGGAGTTAGGATAGGCAAATCCGTTCTAACAATTCTGAGGCGTGATGGGGAAGGTTCTAAGGAACCGAAGTATCTGATTCCATGCTTCCAAGAAAAGCATCTAGAAAGAGAAATAGTGCCCGTACCGCAAACCGACACAGGTAGGTGAGGAGAGAATCCTAAGGCCGGCGGAAGAATTGCAGTTAAGGAACTAGGCAAATTGACCCCGTAACTTCGGGAGAAGGGGTGCCTGCGAGAGCAGGCCGCAGAGAATAGGCACAAGCAACTGTTTAACAAAAACACAGGTCTCTGCTAAAGCGAAAGCTGATGTATAGGGGCTGACGCCTGCCCGGTGCTGGAAGGTTAAGGGGAACACTTAGTGTAAGCGAAGGTGTGAACTTAAGCCCCAGTAAACGGCGGCCGTAACTATAACGGTCCTAAGGTAGCGAAATTCCTTGTCAGGTAAGTTCTGACCCGCACGAATGGCGTAATGACTTGTGCACTGTCTCAACTGCAAATCCGGCGAAGTTGTAGTGCGAGTGAAGATGCTCGCTACCCGCGATTGGACGGAAAGACCCCGTAGAGCTTTACTGTAGCTTAGCATTGAATTTCGGTATTGTCTGTACAGGATAGGTGGGAGACTGGGAAATCAGAGCGTCAGCTTTGATGGAGTCATCCTTGGGATACCACCCTGATAGTACTGGAATTCTAACTGGATGCCATGAATCTGGTGACAGGACATTGTTAGGTGGGCAGTTTGACTGGGGCGGTCGCCTCCTAAAAAGTAACGGAGGCGCCCAAAGGTTCCCTCAGAACGGTCGGAAATCGTTCGTAGAGTGCAAAGGCATAAGGGAGCCTGACTGCGAGACCTACAAGTCGAGCAGGGACGAAAGTCGGGCTTAGTGATCCGGTGGTACCTCGTGGGAGGGCCATCGCTCAACGGATAAAAGCTACCTCGGGGATAACAGGCTGATCTCCCCCAAGAGTTCACATCGACGGGGAGGTTTGGCACCTCGATGTCGGCTCGTCGCATCCTGGGGCTGAAGTAGGTCCCAAGGGTTGGGCTGTTCGCCCATTAAAGCGGCACGCGAGCTGGGTTCAGAACGTCGTGAGACAGTTCGGTCCCTATCCGTCGCGGGCGCAGGAAATTTGAGAAGAGCTGTCCTTAGTACGAGAGGACCGGGATGGACCGACCTATGGTGTACCAGTTGTTTCGCCAGAAGCATAGCTGGGTAGCTAAGTCGGGACGGGATAAACGCTGAAAGCATCTAAGCGTGAAGCCTCCTTCAAGATGAGATTTCCCATAGCGTAAGCTAGTAAGACCCCTTGAAGACTACAAGGTTGATAGGTCAGAGGTGTAAGTGTGGCAACATATTTAGCTGACTGATACTAATAGGTCGAGGGCTTGACCAATAAATAATAGTTATATACAATTTATGTGCAATTTTGAAAGAACATTCTTTCAATTGAATAATAACTCATTTAGCATAGCTAAAGGAGTACAGTTTTAACTAAATTATTAGATTTAGAGAAACTAGCATCTGGTGATGATGGCATAGAAGCAACACTCCTACCCATTCCGAACAGGAAAGTTAAGATCTATAGCGCCGAAGGTACTGCACGGGAGACTGTGTGGGAGATTAGGACGTTGCCAGGTTTATTTGCGTGATTAGCTCAGTTGGTAGAGCACCTGACTCTTAATCAGGGTGTCCAGGGTTCGAATCCCTGATGACGCACCAATAATAAAAGCTACTGAATTTTTCAGTAGCTTTTTTTTTATAAAAAATTATAGAATATTTATTATGAAATATTTAGAGATTAATAAAATATAATATTAGAGAAGTATTTTGATAAAGAAAAAAGAAATAAAATTAGGATATTAGTTTATAAGACTTCTGATATTATTCTCAAATAGAAGAATTAGTTAAAAAGTATGATTATAAATTCATTATGAAATTTTTTTTATTTTGCATGTGAATTTATATCATATTAATACCTATATTAGAAATTAATTATTCTAAAGTTATTCACAATTGTATAAAGTTATAAACAGATAATCATAAATTATTATAGATTATGTTGATAAGTAGTTAATAATTTATAAATTATGTGTAAAAATGACTAAGCTAAGATTTATAAATACTTTAAGGAGGAGTTTATATGCCTTTAAATAAAAGTAAAATAGCAATAATAGGAGCAGGATTTGTTGGTTCTACCACTGCATTTAATTTAATAACACAAGGTGTATGTGATGAAATATTAATGATTGATATTAATAAAGAAAGAGCATATGGAGAAGTTATGGATTTAAATCACTGTATTGAATATTTAAATAGAAATACAAAAGTTGTAACTGGTGAATATAAAGACTGTAAGGATGTTGATATAGTAGTTATAACAGCAGGACCACCGCCTAAACCAGGACAATCAAGATTAGATACACTAGAATTATCAGCTAAAATAATAGAATCAATTGTTAATCCAATTATGGAAAGTGGTTTTAATGGATATTTTATTATTGTTTCTAATCCTGTTGATATAATTGCGCATTATGTATATAAAATATCAGGACTTCCTAAAAATCATATAATTGGAACTGGCACTTCAGTAGATTCGGCTAGATTAAAGAATTTTATAGGGGAATTATTAAATGTAGATCCTAGAAGTGTTCAGGGTTATTCAATGGGAGAACATGGAGATTCTCAAATGGTACCATGGTCCCATGTTACAGTTGGGGGAAAATCATTTTATGCTATATTAGAAGATAATAAAGATTTAACTGGAGAAGTTGATTTAGATAAATTAGTATTAGATACATCTAGAGCTGGATGGGAAGTTTATGAGAGAAAAGGAACTACTTATTATGCAATAGCAGCAGCAACGGTAGCAATAATAAAATCTATAATGCATAATGAAAATAAAATTATTCCTGTATCAACATTATTAGAAGGCGAATATGGAGAAAAAGATGTGTTTTGTGGAGTACCAGCAATACTAAATCGTGATGGTGTTAAGGACGTAGTTGAAATTCATATGACTGCTGATGAAATGATTAAATTTAAAAATTCACTGAATATAATTAGAAAATATACTGATAAAATAATCTAGTTTGTTAAAATATTGTAAATAAATATTAAAAATGTTAAAAGTCTGTAAAGAATTTATATATTTAGATTCTTTATAGACTTTTTTTAGTAATATTAGTCTAATATAAAAATTTTTTTAATTTATATTTTAATAATATTACTAAAAATTTAAATATCATTGAAGCAGTAAAGATAGTATTTATTTTTTAGCAATAAACTATTAATTATATTATATTATTGAATATTATAATTTCATATTTTAATGGTGGATTAAATTATAGTAAACATTAATATATTAGTTAGTAGAAGTATAATTTAGTGTTTGGGGGAATCTTACATGGATATGATGATTGTATTAAGCTTAATTTTTGCATTTGTAGCTTTAATTTTAGCATTTTTATTAGAAGGTGGAGCAATTACTGCATTATTTCAACTAACAGCTGCAATAATAGTATTTGGTGGTACTTTTGGTGCATTAGGTATATCATTCCCAGGAAATGTGCTTAAAAAATTTCCTAAAGTTATGTCTATAGCATTTAAAAAGAGAAAAAATAATATGGAAGAAAATTTATTATTTTTTAAAGATATATCTACAAGAACTAGAAAAGATGGACTTTTATCGTTAGAAAGAGAAGTTTCTAAAAACAGTGATTTAGATCCATTTATAAAAAAAGGACTTCAATTAGCTATAGATGGAGTAGAACAGTCATCTATTAAGAGTATTTTAGAAACTAAATTAGAGCAAATGTCAGAAAGGCACCAAGTTGGAATAGAAATGTTTTCAGCTGCAGGCGGATATGCGCCTACTATGGGTATAATAGGAACAGTTATGGGGCTTATTCAAGTTGTTAGTAATTTAAATGATCCTACTGTATTAGGGCCTAAAATAGCAGCAGCTTTTATAGCAACATTATATGGGATTTTAAGTGCAAATATTTTTTGGTTACCAATTGCTAATAAGTTAAAAGTTTTGGATATGGAAGAATATAATGAAAAAGAGATGATTATTCAAGCAATAGTATTAATTCAACAAGGAACAAATCCTAATACTCTTGTAAGTAAACTTGAGGGATTTTTAACAGATAAGCAATCTAAATTATTAGAAGGTGAATAATTATATGAGAAAAAAAAGAGAGAGCAAAGAGAACAGTGAGAGATGGTTATTAACGTATTCTGATTTAATAACCTTGCTAATGGTTTTATTTGTGGTATTATATGCTTCTTCAAATGTAGATAAACAAAAGTATAAACAAATATCTAATTCTTTTAAACAAGCATTTAGTATAGGTGATGCACCAAGAGCTATAAATGAAACGGGAGAAGAAACTAATGAAAATAGTATTGTGAATGATGCAGTAATGGGTGAATCAGAAAAGCTTGATACAGCTAAAAGTAAAGTTGATGAATTAATTAAGGAGTATAATTTAGAAGGCAGCGTTTCAACTCAAATACAAGAAAGAGGTCTTATAATAAGCTTTAATGATAATGTTTTTTTTAATAGTGGAGATGCAACTATTAAAAATGAGTATAAGCAAAAGCTCATATCTATATCTAAAATATTAAATAATATAGATAATTATATAAGAGTCGAGGGAAATACTGATAATGTAGCCATAAATACAGAAAATTTTCATTCTAATTGGCAATTATCTGCAATTAGAGCAGCGAATGTAGTAGAGCTTCTTGTTAAAGAAGGAAATATAAGTTCTGACAAGCTTTCTGCTATTGGGTATGGTGAATATAGGCCTGTAAAGAGCAATGATACTGAAGATGGAAGAGCAGCTAATAGAAGAGTGGATATAGTTATATTAAACAACGAGTATAATAAATCAGAGACAACATCTATTAAATAATGTATTATACTGCTATCGTTTATATCATCTATATTTGTTTGCAAATTAAACTATAAATTAAGTTTAATATTTTTATGATTCTTTTTACAATAAAAACCTTCAAAAATAACAGTATTTTAGAGTAATTTATAGTATTTAGTCGTATATTGAATATAATGTCGATATACGTCTAAAAATACTGTTGACATAATAATAGAATGTCTATATAATTATGTCTTGTTGAGGTCGTCAAACAAAACAAATGATTTCAACTGAAAGAAAAAATCTTTCAAGATCTGGTGATGATGGCATGGAAGTAACACTCCTACCCATTCCGAACAGGAAAGTTAAGATCCATAGCGCCGAAGGTACTGCACGGGAGACTGTGTGGGAGATTAGGACGTTGCCAGGTAAGTATGGTTCACTAGCTCAGTCGGTAGAGCACATGACTTTTAATCATGGTGTCCCGGGTTCGATTCCCGGGTGAGCCACCAAAATCGTTTCTTTAATTTTAAAGAAACGATTTTTTTTATTTTAGTTGAATATAAAATTTATTATATTTGGGATTAGGAGCTAGTTAATATTAAAAGAAATAATTTTTTAATATTAAAATCCAATAACAAATTAAATTTTTAAAAGTAAAATTAATTTGTTTCATTATTATTGATAATTAAGAGTGATAAATAAAGTTGGTTTGTGATTAAGCAAAGTAGTCTTTAAATTAGTTTAATTTAAAGACATAATATATACATCTAATAAAAATAAAAAAGATATCCGTATAAATTATATTTAATAGGATATCTTTTTTATTTACTACAGTATAACAGTTTAATTTTAAATTTGTAGTTTGCTTTATTCAATTATATATTTATAATATATAATTTATATAGTCTTAAATTCTTTAAATCGTTATTTTCTAATTAATATGTTACAAGCTCTATCAAGGATTCCATTAAGTTCAGCTAATGCAACTCCAAAATTAGTTATAGGAATATTCTTTTCTTTAACTAATTCTAATCTTGATAATAGTTGTTTTCTTGTAAACATGCAAGAACCACAATGTACTATTAATTTAAATTCTGATAAATTCTTTGGAAAATCACTTCCTGATACATTTACTATGTCTAATTTTCCACCAACTTTTTTTTCAAGTAATAAAGGTAGTTTTTCTCTTGCAATATCACCTTTTTGTGCATGATGAGTGCAGGCTTCTGCAATTAATATTTTGTCATTAGGTTTTAAATTATTAATAGCTTTAGCTCCTTTTATAAATAATTCTAAATCACCCTTATATCTTGCCATTAAAATAGAGAATGAAGTTAATCTTATATTTGGAGGAACTATTTCATTTACCTTTTTAAACATTTGAGAATCTGTAATTACTAAAGAGGGATTTTTAATTATCTTTAGTAAGTCTTCTAATTCTGTATCTTTGACTGTAAGTGCCATAGCATCGTTATCTAGTATATCTCTTATTATTTGTACTTGGGGCAATATAAGCCTTCCTTTAGGGGCTTGGATATCCTGAGGAGCGACTAATATAACCCTAGCCTTAGGATTTACAATATCACCAAGTATACTAGGCATTTCAAAATCAATAGGTGCATTTTTAATAAGAAGTTCTTTAAACTTGCCTATATTTATTTTTTCTCTAGAACTTATTTCTACAAATGGAATATCAAATTCTTTTTGTAATAATTCTAAGTTGCTCATTCCTAAATCAATTTTATTTATTACTCCTATTACAGGAATATTTTTTTGTTTTAAATCTTTAAACCATTCTTTTTCATTTTCAATATTATTATCTTCTGCTGAAAATACAAGTACAGCTAAATCTGTTTTTAACATTACCTCTTTTGTTTTTTCAACTCTTAGTGTTCCCAAATCACCAGTATCATCTAATCCAGCGGTATCTATAATGACTACTGGTCCTAAAGGAAGTAATTCCATTGCCTTTGAAACAGGATCAGTTGTAGTACCAGGAGTATCTGACACTAATGAAAGTGGTTGATTTGTTAGAGCATTAATTAAACTTGATTTACCAGCATTTCTTTTCCCAAATATAGATATATGTAATCTATTTGCTTTTGGAGTATTAAGCATAAATAAACCTCCTTCTATAATTTAATTTGAATTTTTAGTTAAATAGTATAGCTTTTATAAAATATAAAAAGTTCATAATAATATTTATCGGAATAACCATATGCACTACCATTATTTCTACACTGTGTTTGGAAATGGTGTATTCCTTAAAAAATCGAGGGTTCTAAAGTCGCATTAACGATTTTGTTCTAAATAGATATAAAATATTTTTAAACTTAGTTTTATTTATTTTTTAATAACTTAAATTTGCTATATATATCATTTTTTATAAATGTTAAAAAACACTTTAGGTTTTGTAAATCTTCTTTTAGTGTAGTTTCTTCATCGGAAGATAAATATCCATTATTAAATAATGTAAGAATAAAAAATAGTATACCTAGATTAATATAAATATCTTTTATATCTGCAATAAATAAATTGCTAATGCCAATAAAATCTAAACTTCCACCATAAAATAGTTTATCAATTAATGAACAAAGAGCTCCGCAGAATATAAATAGAAAAGACATATCCGCCCAAAAATCTTTATTGCCTTTATATAGTGCATATCTGTATATTTCAACAAATACAAAAAGTGCAATAATATTAAAAAGTATTAATAATGGGAAACTTACATTGGTTCCAAATCTTGCATTTAACCATGAACCATCAGTATTGATTATCGGATTAAAAGATAATAAATTAGGAATTATATCTATATAAGCATCAAAATAGAATAACTTTATGAATATTTTTATTCCTTGATCAATTATCATTAATGATAAGAAAAGTTTTAACATTGTCTTAAATTTAAATCCATTTTGATTTTTATGTCCTATTTTATAAATGAATAATCCCACTAGAGCAAATAAAAACATAAGAAATATATTTAATATTACTGTAGGAATATCTTTGATCCTACCGGTGAATAATTCAAACAAAAAGTATAAAAACCACATAAGTGGTAGAATGCCTATTGTTAAGATTTTTTTGTTATCCATACATTTTCCTCCTAAATATAGTGTGAGCAGTTTTTTATATTAGTTATAACATTTATATAATTTATTGAAGTGTTGTTTAATGATTTATTTTATAACTAAAAACTTTGTAGGGTAAGTTTTTTTATACCTATAAATAAGCAAAGTCATAAATATAGATGTGTTTATGGTTTCTAAGCAACTTTTTTATTATATTAAAGTTTATCATATTAGATTTTAAAATTCATTATTATATAAGATATAAATTAACTTAAATTAGATGGAATTCTAATTTAAGATTCAGATGTACTTTATGTAGCGGTTAATAATTATATATGATGAACTAAATTACTAATTAGTTGAAATTTTTAAAATATATTTTTATATAAAGCAATATTTTGGAATACAGGTAATATATAATGGTAAAATTAAATAAGATATTATATTAGAAAAAATACTATATAAAATTTGAGAGGGGAATTAATCATGTTAACTATTTTTGCTATATCAGATTCTATAGCGGAAACAGCTCATCAAGTGACATTAGCAGTGGCAGCTCAGTTTAAAGAGAAAATAAAAATAAGAAGAGTACCATATATTAAGACAATTGATGATGTGGATTGTATTTTTCCTGAAATAGCTAAGATAGAAAGGAAAATAATCATATCAACAATAATTACTGTAGATGTTAGAGAATATTTAACTAAAAAGTGTTATGAGAAAAACATTTATATTATGAATGTTTTAGGACCACTTATAGATTCTATATCAAGTATGTTAAATACAAATCCAGAATATAAACCTGGAGCTATGAGGCAAATAGATGAAATATATTATAAGAGAATAGAGGCTATGGAATTTGCTATGCAATATGATGATAGTAAAGATTATGGTGGACTAAAAAATGCGGATGTAGTTTTAATCGGATTATCTAGAACTTCTAAGACCCCATTAAGTATGTATTTAGCTAATAAGGGGGTTAAGGCTATAAATATACCATTAATGCCTGAGATAGGAGTACCAGATGAAATATATACTATAGATAAGAAGAAGATTTTTGGATTAAAAATAGATGCGTTTCAATTAATTGAAATTAGAAAAAAGAGATTAGATAAATTTCATCGTATATCTTCAAGTATTGAATATGCTGGTGATGAAAGAATATTAGAGGAATTAGAGTATTCAGATAGGATAATGAAGAGGTTAGGATGTAAAACAATAGATATAACACAAAGAGCTATAGAAGATACAGCTTTAATTATTTTAGAATCAATTGGATATAATAAGAACACAAATATTTATTAGGAATATTGTGGTTCTTGGGGAGTGTGATTTAATATGAAAATAGGATTAGTATTATCAGGGGGCGGAGCTAGAGGAGCATATCAAATAGGAGTATGGAAAGCGTTAAAGGAATTAAAACTTGATAGATATATAGAAGTGGTTTCAGGAACGTCTATTGGAGCATTAAATGCTATATTATTTTGCCAAGGAGATATAGAAAAAGCAGAGAATGCATGGCTTAACATATCAAAAGAAAAAGTTCTTCCTACAGATAATAAGGATTTAAATATAAAGGGTTTTTTAATATCATTAGGATTGAAAAATATGAATTTAGTAAAAAAGTGTATGCCTAAGATGATTGACACCGGAAGTCTTTCAAGGGAAGGCTTAACTGATATTATGAATAAATATGTTAACTTTAAAGATATAGAGAACTGTAATAAATTATGCTATGCAGCATGTACAGAGCTTACAACATTTCAACCTAAATACTTTAAGATTAATGGGTATCCTGAAGAAAATATAAGAAGTATTCTATTTGCATCATCAGCATTACCTATGATATATGAATCAGAAGAGTTTGAATCTATAAAATATGTAGATGGGGGAATGGCTGATAATGTTCCAGTACAGCCTGTGTATGGTGAAAATTGTGATATTATAATAGTAGTACATCTTTCTAAGGATTCTCATATAAATAAAAAGTTGTTTCCTAATACTAAAATAATAGAGATATATCCATCTGTTATGGAAGAGGGTGTATTAGATGGTATATTAGATTTTGTTCCTGAGAGTGCTGAGAAAAGAATTAAATTGGGTTATATGGATACTATTGATTATTTAAAGCCAATTATGGATTTAGGTGTATTAGTTTTTAAGCATAAACCAATACCAGATATAGATACTCAAAAAGTAATTAATTATGTAAAAGATAAGTTTGGTAAAAAATTATAGAAAATTATTGTTGACACTATATAAATAAAATGGTAAGATAAAACACGTCGCTAAGAGATGCGGCCAACAAGAAAGAAAAAAGTTAAGAAATTAAATTTCAACTTATTAAAAAAACTTGTTGACAAAAAAGAAATCAAATGTTATACTGATTAAGTCGCTCAAGGGTGACACAGTAAAATAAAAGAAAATTTGGTCTTTGAAAATTGAACAGAAATCAAGAAACATTAAAATAAACCAGCAATTCTTTATTTGAGTAAGTCAAGATTAAACTTTTTATTGAGAGTTTGATCCTGGCTCAGGACGAACGCTGGCGGCGTGCCTAACACATGCAAGTCGAGCGATGAAGCTTCTTCGGAAGTGGATTAGCGGCGGACGGGTGAGTAACACGTGGGCAACCTGCCTCATAGAGAGGGATAGCCTTTCGAAAGGAAGATTAATACCTCATAAGATTGTAGTTTCGCATGAAACGGCAATAAAAGGAGCAATCCGCTATGAGATGGGCCCGCGTCGCATTAGCTAGTTGGTAAGGTAATGGCTTACCAAGGCGACGATGCGTAGCCGACCTGAGAGGGTGATCGGCCACATTGGGACTGAGACACGGCCCAGACTCCTACGGGAGGCAGCAGTGGGGAATATTGCACAATGGGGGAAACCCTGATGCAGCAACGCCGCGTGAGTGATGAAGGTCTTCGGATTGTAAAACTCTGTCTTTGGGGACGATAATGACGGTACCCAAGGAGGAAGCCACGGCTAACTACGTGCCAGCAGCCGCGGTAATACGTAGGTGGCAAGCGTTGTCCGGATTTACTGGGCGTAAAGGGAGCGTAGGTGGATATTTAAGTGGGATGTGAAATACTCGGGCTTAACCTGAGTGCTGCATTCCAAACTGGATATCTAGAGTGCAGGAGAGGAAAGTGGAATTCCTAGTGTAGCGGTGAAATGCGTAGATATTAGGAAGAACACCAGTGGCGAAGGCGACTTTCTGGACTGTAACTGACACTGAGGCTCGAAAGCGTGGGGAGCGAACAGGATTAGATACCCTGGTAGTCCACGCCGTAAACGATGAATACTAGGTGTAGGAGCTGTCATGGCTTCTGTGCCGCCGCTAACGCATTAAGTATTCCGCCTGGGGAGTACGGTCGCAAGATTAAAACTCAAAGGAATTGACGGGGGCCCGCACAAGCAGCGGAGCATGTGGTTTAATTCGAAGCAACGCGAAGAACCTTACCTAGACTTGACATCTCCTGAATTACTCTTAATCGAGGAAGTCGCTTCGGCGACAGGAAGACAGGTGGTGCATGGTTGTCGTCAGCTCGTGTCGTGAGATGTTGGGTTAAGTCCCGCAACGAGCGCAACCCTTATTGTTAGTTGCTACCATTTAGTTGAGCACTCTAGCGAGACTGCCGTGGTTAACGCGGAGGAAGGTGGGGATGACGTCAAATCATCATGCCCCTGATGTCTAGGGCTACACACGTGCTACAATGGCTGGTACAAAGAGATGCAATACCGCGAGGTGGAGCTAAACTATAAAACCAGTCTCAGTTCGGATTGTAGGCTGAAACTCGCCTACATGAAGCTGGAGTTGCTAGTAATCGCGAATCAGAATGTCGCGGTGAATACGTTCCCGGGCCTTGTACACACCGCCCGTCACACCATGAGAGTTGGCAATACCCAAAGTTCGTGAGCTAACCCGTAAGGGAGGCAGCGACCTAAGGTAGGGTCAGCGATTGGGGTGAAGTCGTAACAAGGTAGCCGTAGGAGAACCTGCGGCTGGATCACCTCCTTTCTATGGAGAAATCTAGTTAACATGATGTTTAACTAGTAATTAAAATATACTTACTTCGAAAAAGAAGGTTTAATTTAATGTAGATTCTGTTCAATTTTGAAAGACTAAGTCTTTCAAAATGTTCTTTGAAAATTGCACATAGTAAATTGTATATAATACAACAAGCCAAGAATTATTCTTTGTATTTAAATAAGAACTATTCATTAATTGTTAAAATTAGATTAATAGGTCAAGCTACAAAGGGCGCATGGTGAATGCCTTGGCATCAGGAGCCGATGAAGGACGCGATAAGCTGCGATAAGCTTCGGGTAGACGCACATAGTCAGAGATCCGAAGATTTCCGAATGAGGAAACTCACATGGGAAACCCCATGTATCGTAAAGTGAATACATAGCTTTATGAAGGTAAACCCAGGGAACTGAAACATCTAAGTACCTGGAGGAAGAGAAAGAAAAATCGATTTTCTTAGTAGCGGCGAGCGAAAGGGAAAGAGCCCAAACCAAAGATTTATCTTTGGGGTTGCGGACAGAACATTAACGAGAAATTATGGTTAACCGAACACAACTGGAAAGTTGGACCGTAGGGGGTAATAGTCCTGTAGGTGAAAATTATAATGATCAAGTTCTGATCCAGAGTACCACGAGACACGTGAAACCTTGTGGGAAGCAGGGAGGACCACCTCCCAAGGCTAAATACTACCTGATGACCGATAGTGAAGCAGTACCGTGAGGGAAAGGTGAAAAGAACCCCGGGAGGGGAGTGAAATAGAACCTGAAACCATGTGCCTACAACCGATCAAAGCACCTTATGTGTGTGATGATGTGCTTTTTGTAGAACGAGCCAACGAGTTACGGTATGTAGCAAGGTTAAGTACTTAAGGTACGGAGCCGAAGGGAAACCGAGTCTTAATAGGGCGACTAGTTGCATGCTGTAGACCCGAAACCGGGTGACCTATCCATGGCCAGGTTGAAGCGAGGGTAAAACCTCGTGGAGGACCGAACCACGTTGCTGTTGAAAAAGCATGGGATGAGCTGTGGATAGCGGAGAAATTCCAATCGAACTCGGATATAGCTGGTTCTCCTCGAAATAGCTTTAGGGCTAGCGTCGGAAAATGTGAGTACTGGGGGTAGAGCACTGAATGGGCTAGGGGGCATAGCGCTTACCGAACCTTATCAAACTCCGAATACCAGATACTATCAGTCCGGCAGTCAGACTGCGAAAGATAAGTTCCGTAGTCAAAAGGGAAACAGCCCAGATCGTCAGCTAAGGTCCCAAAGTGTAAGTTAAGTGGAAAAGGATGTGGGATTTCTAAGACAACTAGGATGTTGGCTTAGAAGCAGCCACTCATTAAAAGAGTGCGTAATAGCTCACTAGTCAAGAGATCCTGCGCCGAAAATGTCCGGGGCTCAAACTTACCACCGAAGCTACGGGTTCACACAATAGTGTGAGCGGTAGAGGAGCGTCGTAATCGGGCTGAAGTCGTACCGTAAGGAGCGGTGGACTGATTACGAGTGAGAATGTTGGCATTAGTAGCGAGATGTGGGTGAGAATCCCACAGGCCGAATACCTAAGGTTTCCTCAGGAAGGTTCGTCCGCTGAGGGTTAGTCGGGACCTAAGCTGAGGCCGAAAGGCGTAAGCGATGGACAATCGGTTGATATTCCGATACCACTATTATCGTTATTATCGATGGTGTGACGGAGAAGGATAGGATGTGCTAGCTATTGGATGCTAGTCTAAGCGTTTAGGGAGTTAGAATAGGCAAATCCGTTCTAACAATTCTGAGGCGTGATGGGGAAGGTTCTAAGGAACCGAAGTATCTGATTCCATGCTTCCAAGAAAAGCATCTAGAAAGAGAAATAGTGCCCGTACCGCAAACCGACACAGGTAGGTGAGGAGAGAATCCTAAGGCCGGCGGAAGAATTGCAGTTAAGGAACTAGGCAAATTGACCCCGTAACTTCGGGAGAAGGGGTGCCTGCGAGAGCAGGCCGCAGAGAATAGGCACAAGCAACTGTTTAACAAAAACACAGGTCTCTGCTAAAGCGAAAGCTGATGTATAGGGGCTGACGCCTGCCCGGTGCTGGAAGGTTAAGGGGAACACTTAGCGTAAGCGAAGGTGTGAACTTAAGCCCCAGTAAACGGCGGCCGTAACTATAACGGTCCTAAGGTAGCGAAATTCCTTGTCAGGTAAGTTCTGACCCGCACGAATGGCGTAATGACTTGTGCACTGTCTCAACTGCAAATCCGGCGAAGTTGTAGTGCGAGTGAAGATGCTCGCTACCCGCGATTGGACGGAAAGACCCCGTAGAGCTTTACTGTAGCTTAGCATTGAATTTCGGTATTGTCTGTACAGGATAGGTGGGAGACTGGGAAATCAGAGCGTCAGCTTTGATGGAGTCATCCTTGGGATACCACCCTGATAGTACTGGAATTCTAACTGGATGCCATGAATCTGGTGACAGGACATTGTTAGGTGGGCAGTTTGACTGGGGCGGTCGCCTCCTAAAAAGTAACGGAGGCGCCCAAAGGTTCCCTCAGAACGGTCGGAAATCGTTCGTAGAGTGCAAAGGCATAAGGGAGCCTGACTGCGAGACCTACAAGTCGAGCAGGGACGAAAGTCGGGCTTAGTGATCCGGTGGTACCTCGTGGGAGGGCCATCGCTCAACGGATAAAAGCTACCTCGGGGATAACAGGCTGATCTCCCCCAAGAGTTCACATCGACGGGGAGGTTTGGCACCTCGATGTCGGCTCGTCGCATCCTGGGGCTGAAGTAGGTCCCAAGGGTTGGGCTGTTCGCCCATTAAAGCGGCACGCGAGCTGGGTTCAGAACGTCGTGAGACAGTTCGGTCCCTATCCGTCGCGGGCGCAGGAAATTTGAGAAGAGCTGTCCTTAGTACGAGAGGACCGGGATGGACCGACCTATGGTGTACCAGTTGTTTCGCCAGAAGCATAGCTGGGTAGCTAAGTCGGGACGGGATAAACGCTGAAAGCATCTAAGCGTGAAGCCTCCTTCAAGATGAGATTTCCCATAGCGTAAGCTAGTAAGACCCCTTGAAGACTACAAGGTTGATAGGTCAGAGGTGTAAGTGTGGCAACATATTTAGCTGACTGATACTAATAGGTCGAGGGCTTGACCAATAAATAATAGTTATATACAATTTATGTGCAATTTTGAAAGAACATTCTTTCAAAGGATCTGGTGATGATGGCATGGAAGTAACACTCCTACCCATTCCGAACAGGAAAGTTAAGATCCATAGCGCCGAAGGTACTGCACGGGAGACTGTGTGGGAGATTAGGACGTTGCCAGGTAAGTTTAAAGAGATAGTTGTTATAACTATCTCTTTTTTAGTATATAAAAATATATTAAAGTACTGTTCAAATAAGAAATAAAGTTTTATCTCTACATTAACAAATTAAAAATTCTAATATTATCAATATATTGTGAGAACGTTAATTGTTATTTATTGTGGGCGTAAGAAATTTTGTGATATATTGTTCTTAGTTAAGTAAAAGTTATATATATATTAAGTGCAAAACTGTTTATTTTAATTAGTTCTGCATTTTTTTTCTTTGCTTTTGAGTTTATCCACAATAATATAAATATTATGTTTATAAAAATTTAAACTTGGAAATATAAATATAGATCAACTTCTATTGATACTGACTAAGGAAGTTTTATAGTAAATAAAGATATAAATATCATAAATTATTAATAAGATTGTCTAATAATATTAAGTGTGATGTATTTAATAATAGAAAGTTAAAAGTCTTTCAATACTTATCTTATAAAGTATTGAAAAATAAATTAAGTATAGCTTTATATTAAGTAATTAAAAACAAATAAATAATGTAGTTTAAAAATAAGGATAAGTAAATAACAAATAATAATCTTAAGAAAGATTAATTTATTAATATAATCACATAAGGAGTAAATAGTTATTTTAAAATGAGCATTTATATAGAAATATTAAGTAAAAATAATAGATTATATATAAATTAAATAAGTAGTTGATATATTTTTGTAAGAATATGTATTATTTACTTAAAAACATATGAATAACTTATCCTAGTGTATCAGTATTATTATTATGTAGTATTTTAAAGAAAAAACAAGAAAATAAGATATAATTTCAATGGATAGCAATAAATGTATTATAATTAGTTAATATATCATGGTAAGATAAAACACGTCGCTGAGAGATGCGATAAACAGGTTAAGAAAAGAGTTAAGAAATTTAATTTCAACTCATTGAAAAACTTGTTGACAGAAAAAAAATTAAATGTTATAATGATTAAGTCGCTTAAGGGTGACACAATAAAACAAAAGTTGACAAGAAAGTCAACTGAGAAAATTTGGTCTTTGAAAATTGAACAGAAATCAAGAAACATTAAAATAAACCAGCAATTCTTTATTTGAGTAAGTCAAGATTAAACTTTTTATTGAGAGTTTGATCCTGGCTCAGGACGAACGCTGGCGGCGTGCCTAACACATGCAAGTCGAGCGATGAAGCTTCTTCGGAAGTGGATTAGCGGCGGACGGGTGAGTAACACGTGGGCAACCTGCCTCATAGAGAGGGATAGCCTTTCGAAAGGAAGATTAATACCTCATAAGATTGTAGTTTCGCATGAAACGGCAATAAAAGGAGCAATCCGCTATGAGATGGGCCCGCGTCGCATTAGCTAGTTGGTAAGGTAATGGCTTACCAAGGCGACGATGCGTAGCCGACCTGAGAGGGTGATCGGCCACATTGGGACTGAGACACGGCCCAGACTCCTACGGGAGGCAGCAGTGGGGAATATTGCACAATGGGGGAAACCCTGATGCAGCAACGCCGCGTGAGTGATGAAGGTCTTCGGATTGTAAAACTCTGTCTTTGGGGACGATAATGACGGTACCCAAGGAGGAAGCCACGGCTAACTACGTGCCAGCAGCCGCGGTAATACGTAGGTGGCAAGCGTTGTCCGGATTTACTGGGCGTAAAGGGAGCGTAGGTGGATATTTAAGTGGGATGTGAAATACTCGGGCTTAACCTGAGTGCTGCATTCCAAACTGGATATCTAGAGTGCAGGAGAGGAAAGTGGAATTCCTAGTGTAGCGGTGAAATGCGTAGATATTAGGAAGAACACCAGTGGCGAAGGCGACTTTCTGGACTGTAACTGACACTGAGGCTCGAAAGCGTGGGGAGCGAACAGGATTAGATACCCTGGTAGTCCACGCCGTAAACGATGAATACTAGGTGTAGGAGCTGTCATGGCTTCTGTGCCGCCGCTAACGCATTAAGTATTCCGCCTGGGGAGTACGGTCGCAAGATTAAAACTCAAAGGAATTGACGGGGGCCCGCACAAGCAGCGGAGCATGTGGTTTAATTCGAAGCAACGCGAAGAACCTTACCTAGACTTGACATCTCCTGAATTACTCTTAATCGAGGAAGTCGCTTCGGCGACAGGAAGACAGGTGGTGCATGGTTGTCGTCAGCTCGTGTCGTGAGATGTTGGGTTAAGTCCCGCAACGAGCGCAACCCTTATTGTTAGTTGCTACCATTTAGTTGAGCACTCTAGCGAGACTGCCGTGGTTAACGCGGAGGAAGGTGGGGATGACGTCAAATCATCATGCCCCTTATGTCTAGGGCTACACACGTGCTACAATGGCTGGTACAAAGAGATGCAATACCGCGAGGTGGAGCTAAACTATAAAACCAGTCTCAGTTCGGATTGTAGGCTGAAACTCGCCTACATGAAGCTGGAGTTGCTAGTAATCGCGAATCAGAATGTCGCGGTGAATACGTTCCCGGGCCTTGTACACACCGCCCGTCACACCATGAGAGTTGGCAATACCCAAAGTTCGTGAGCTAACCCGTAAGGGAGGCAGCGACCTAAGGTAGGGTCAGCGATTGGGGTGAAGTCGTAACAAGGTAGCCGTAGGAGAACCTGCGGCTGGATCACCTCCTTTCTATGGAGAAATCTAGTTAACATGATGTTTAACTAGTAATTAAAATATACTTACTTCGAAAAAGAAGGTTTAATTTAATGTAGATTCTGTTCAATTTTGAAAGACTAAGTCTTTCAAAATGTTCTTTGAAAATTGCACATAGTAAATTGTATATAATACAACAAGCCAAGAATTATTCTTTGTATTTAAATAAGAACTATTCATTAATTGTTAAAATTAGATTAATAGGTCAAGCTACAAAGGGCGCATGGTGAATGCCTTGGCATCAGGAGCCGATGAAGGACGCGATAAGCTGCGATAAGCTTCGGGTAGACGCACATAGTCAGAGATCCGAAGATTTCCGAATGAGGAAACTCACATGGGAAACCCCATGTATCGTAAAGTGAATACATAGCTTTATGAAGGTAAACCCAGGGAACTGAAACATCTAAGTACCTGGAGGAAGAGAAAGAAAAATCGATTTTCTTAGTAGCGGCGAGCGAAAGGGAAAGAGCCCAAACCAAAGATTTATCTTTGGGGTTGCGGACAGAACATTAACGAGAAATTATGGTTAACCGAACACAACTGGAAAGTTGGACCGTAGGGGGTAATAGTCCTGTAGGTGAAAATTATAATGATCAAGTTCTGATCCAGAGTACCACGAGACACGTGAAACCTTGTGGGAAGCAGGGAGGACCACCTCCCAAGGCTAAATACTACCTGATGACCGATAGTGAAGCAGTACCGTGAGGGAAAGGTGAAAAGAACCCCGGGAGGGGAGTGAAATAGAACCTGAAACCATGTGCCTACAACCGATCAAAGCACCTTATGTGTGTGATGATGTGCTTTTTGTAGAACGAGCCAACGAGTTACGGTATGTAGCAAGGTTAAGTACTTAAGGTACGGAGCCGAAGGGAAACCGAGTCTTAATAGGGCGACTAGTTGCATGCTGTAGACCCGAAACCGGGTGACCTATCCATGGCCAGGTTGAAGCGAGGGTAAAACCTCGTGGAGGACCGAACCACGTTGCTGTTGAAAAAGCATGGGATGAGCTGTGGATAGCGGAGAAATTCCAATCGAACTCGGATATAGCTGGTTCTCCTCGAAATAGCTTTAGGGCTAGCGTCGGAAAATGTGAGTACTGGGGGTAGAGCACTGAATGGGCTAGGGGGCATAGCGCTTACCGAACCTTATCAAACTCCGAATACCAGATACTATCAGTCCGGCAGTCAGACTGCGAAAGATAAGTTCCGTAGTCAAAAGGGAAACAGCCCAGATCGTCAGCTAAGGTCCCAAAGTGTAAGTTAAGTGGAAAAGGATGTGGGATTTCTAAGACAACTAGGATGTTGGCTTAGAAGCAGCCACTCATTAAAAGAGTGCGTAATAGCTCACTAGTCAAGAGATCCTGCGCCGAAAATGTCCGGGGCTCAAACTTACCACCGAAGCTACGGGTTCACACAATAGTGTGAGCGGTAGAGGAGCGTCGTAATCGGGCTGAAGTCGTACCGTAAGGAGCGGTGGACTGATTACGAGTGAGAATGTTGGCATTAGTAGCGAGATGTGGGTGAGAATCCCACAGGCCGAATACCTAAGGTTTCCTCAGGAAGGTTCGTCCGCTGAGGGTTAGTCGGGACCTAAGCTGAGGCCGAAAGGCGTAAGCGATGGACAATCGGTTGATATTCCGATACCACTATTATCGTTATTATCGATGGTGTGACGGAGAAGGATAGGATGTGCTAGCTATTGGATGCTAGTCTAAGCGTTTAGGGAGTTAGGATAGGCAAATCCGTTCTAACAATTCTGAGGCGTGATGGGGAAGGTTCTAAGGAACCGAAGTATCTGATTCCATGCTTCCAAGAAAAGCATCTAGAAAGAGAAATAGTGCCCGTACCGCAAACCGACACAGGTAGGTGAGGAGAGAATCCTAAGGCCGGCGGAAGAATTGCAGTTAAGGAACTAGGCAAATTGACCCCGTAACTTCGGGAGAAGGGGTGCCTGCGAGAGCAGGCCGCAGAGAATAGGCACAAGCAACTGTTTAACAAAAACACAGGTCTCTGCTAAAGCGAAAGCTGATGTATAGGGGCTGACGCCTGCCCGGTGCTGGAAGGTTAAGGGGAACACTTAGCGTAAGCGAAGGTGTGAACTTAAGCCCCAGTAAACGGCGGCCGTAACTATAACGGTCCTAAGGTAGCGAAATTCCTTGTCAGGTAAGTTCTGACCCGCACGAATGGCGTAATGACTTGTGCACTGTCTCAACTGCAAATCCGGCGAAGTTGTAGTGCGAGTGAAGATGCTCGCTACCCGCGATTGGACGGAAAGACCCCGTAGAGCTTTACTGTAGCTTAGCATTGAATTTCGGTATTGTCTGTACAGGATAGGTGGGAGACTGGGAAATCAGAGCGTCAGCTTTGATGGAGTCATCCTTGGGATACCACCCTGATAGTACTGGAATTCTAACTGGATGCCATGAATCTGGTGACAGGACATTGTTAGGTGGGCAGTTTGACTGGGGCGGTCGCCTCCTAAAAAGTAACGGAGGCGCCCAAAGGTTCCCTCAGAACGGTCGGAAATCGTTCGTAGAGTGCAAAGGCATAAGGGAGCCTGACTGCGAGACCTACAAGTCGAGCAGGGACGAAAGTCGGGCTTAGTGATCCGGTGGTACCTCGTGGGAGGGCCATCGCTCAACGGATAAAAGCTACCTCGGGGATAACAGGCTGATCTCCCCCAAGAGTTCACATCGACGGGGAGGTTTGGCACCTCGATGTCGGCTCGTCGCATCCTGGGGCTGAAGTAGGTCCCAAGGGTTGGGCTGTTCGCCCATTAAAGCGGCACGCGAGCTGGGTTCAGAACGTCGTGAGACAGTTCGGTCCCTATCCGTCGCGGGCGCAGGAAATTTGAGAAGAGCTGTCCTTAGTACGAGAGGACCGGGATGGACCGACCTATGGTGTACCAGTTGTTTCGCCAGAAGCATAGCTGGGTAGCTAAGTCGGGACGGGATAAACGCTGAAAGCATCTAAGCGTGAAGCCTCCTTCAAGATGAGATTTCCCATAGCGTAAGCTAGTAAGACCCCTTGAAGACTACAAGGTTGATAGGTCAGAGGTGTAAGTGTGGCAACATATTTAGCTGACTGATACTAATAGGTCGAGGGCTTGACCAATAAATAATAGTTATATACAATTTATGTGCAATTTTGAAAGAACATTCTTTCAAAGGATCTGGTGATGATGGCATGGAAGTAACACTCCTACCCATTCCGAACAGGAAAGTTAAGATCCATAGCGCCGAAGGTACTGCACGGGAGACTGTGTGGGAGATTAGGACGTTGCCAGGTAAGTTTAAAGAGATAGTTGTTATAACTATCTCTTTTTTAGCATATAAAAATATATTAAAACATAAAGAATTTCAATATTAGTAATGTATAGTTATATTAAATTTAAGAGATTTAATTATAAAAAAATATATTTAAATTATATAACTAATTGCAATAATAAATTGAATGTTATGGTTTTGAAAATTTTATAAAGTTGTTTATCGTATATGTTGCCCAGGTTGTTAAGTACTTCCGTAACTGCTTCAGCAGTCTTTGATGTAATTTTATGAAGGATAGCATTTCTAGTTTTACGTTTAAGAATAATTAGAACAACACATTCATAGTTGGATTTTTTACCAACAACAGTGTTATTGTCCAATGACTAAATTCTTCACGAGAGTTGATATTATTTGGACGTTCAATAATAATTTTGCCGAGATTGTTCTTATGCTTTTTTACCATTATTGGCTTAGTACTTCTACACAGGTTCATTGGTAAATCTGCATTAATAAGATCTAGTAATTCAATATCAATATAGTTTTACTACCACGTATCTCAGTGTAAAGTAGTATTTATTGGGCGATTTAGCTTTAAAATTAGTGATTTAAATTATATATGTAAATTCAAAACTTAAATAAAATTAAGGTTGTTTTTACATTTTATATTTTGTAATTAAACTCAATTAGCACTTATTTCTAATAAATAAGGGTATAACTTATCCTAGTGTGTCAATAATAGAATTATAGAGGATAAGTTAGAATAAACTAGAAATATAAGTATAAGTTATTTAAATAAGATATATTCAGGTAAAGGCAGTTAATATATATGGTAAGATAAAACACGTCGCTGAGAGATGCGATAAACAAGTTAAGAAAAGAGTTAAGAAATTTAATTTCAACTTATTTAAAAACTTGTTGACAGAAAAAAATTTAAATGTTATAATGATTAAGTCGCTTAAGGGTGACACAATAAAACAAAAGTTGACAAGAAAGTCAACTGAGAAAATTTGGTCTTTGAAAATTGAACAGAAATCAAGAAACATTAAAATAAACCAGCAATTCTTTATTTGAGTAAGTCAAGATTAAACTTTTTATTGAGAGTTTGATCCTGGCTCAGGACGAACGCTGGCGGCGTGCCTAACACATGCAAGTCGAGCGATGAAGCTTCTTCGGAAGTGGATTAGCGGCGGACGGGTGAGTAACACGTGGGCAACCTGCCTCATAGAGAGGGATAGCCTTTCGAAAGGAAGATTAATACCTCATAAGATTGTAGTTTCGCATGAAACGGCAATAAAAGGAGTAATCCGCTATGAGATGGGCCCGCGTCGCATTAGCTAGTTGGTAAGGTAATGGCTTACCAAGGCGACGATGCGTAGCCGACCTGAGAGGGTGATCGGCCACATTGGGACTGAGACACGGCCCAGACTCCTACGGGAGGCAGCAGTGGGGAATATTGCACAATGGGGGAAACCCTGATGCAGCAACGCCGCGTGAGTGATGAAGGTCTTCGGATTGTAAAACTCTGTCTTTGGGGACGATAATGACGGTACCCAAGGAGGAAGCCACGGCTAACTACGTGCCAGCAGCCGCGGTAATACGTAGGTGGCAAGCGTTGTCCGGATTTACTGGGCGTAAAGGGAGCGTAGGTGGATATTTAAGTGGGATGTGAAATACTCGGGCTTAACCTGAGTGCTGCATTCCAAACTGGATATCTAGAGTGCAGGAGAGGAAAGTGGAATTCCTAGTGTAGCGGTGAAATGCGTAGATATTAGGAAGAACACCAGTGGCGAAGGCGACTTTCTGGACTGTAACTGACACTGAGGCTCGAAAGCGTGGGGAGCGAACAGGATTAGATACCCTGGTAGTCCACGCCGTAAACGATGAATACTAGGTGTAGGAGCTGTCATGGCTTCTGTGCCGCCGCTAACGCATTAAGTATTCCGCCTGGGGAGTACGGTCGCAAGATTAAAACTCAAAGGAATTGACGGGGGCCCGCACAAGCAGCGGAGCATGTGGTTTAATTCGAAGCAACGCGAAGAACCTTACCTAGACTTGACATCTCCTGAATTACTCTTAATCGAGGAAGTCGCTTCGGCGACAGGAAGACAGGTGGTGCATGGTTGTCGTCAGCTCGTGTCGTGAGATGTTGGGTTAAGTCCCGCAACGAGCGCAACCCTTATTGTTAGTTGCTACCATTTAGTTGAGCACTCTAGCGAGACTGCCGTGGTTAACGCGGAGGAAGGTGGGGATGACGTCAAATCATCATGCCCCTTATGTCTAGGGCTACACACGTGCTACAATGGCTGGTACAAAGAGATGCAATACCGCGAGGTGGAGCTAAACTATAAAACCAGTCTCAGTTCGGATTGTAGGCTGAAACTCGCCTACATGAAGCTGGAGTTGCTAGTAATCGCGAATCAGAATGTCGCGGTGAATACGTTCCCGGGCCTTGTACACACCGCCCGTCACACCATGAGAGTTGGCAATACCCAAAGTTCGTGAGCTAACCCGTAAGGGAGGCAGCGACCTAAGGTAGGGTCAGCGATTGGGGTGAAGTCGTAACAAGGTAGCCGTAGGAGAACCTGCGGCTGGATCACCTCCTTTCTATGGAGAAATCTAGTTAACATGATGTTTAACTAGTAATTAAAATATACTTACTTCGAAAAAGAAGGTTTAATTTAATGTAGATTCTGTTCAATTTTGAAAGACTAAGTCTTTCAAAATGTTCTTTGAAAATTGCACATAGTAAATTGTATATAATACAACAAGCCAAGAATTATTCTTTGTATTTAAATAAGAACTATTCATTAATTGTTAAAATTAGATTAATAGGTCAAGCTACAAAGGGCGCATGGTGAATGCCTTGGCATCAGGAGCCGATGAAGGACGCGATAAGCTGCGATAAGCTTCGGGTAGACGCACATAGTCAGAGATCCGAAGATTTCCGAATGAGGAAACTCACATGGGAAACCCCATGTATCGTAAAGTGAATACATAGCTTTATGAAGGTAAACCCAGGGAACTGAAACATCTAAGTACCTGGAGGAAGAGAAAGAAAAATCGATTTTCTTAGTAGCGGCGAGCGAAAGGGAAAGAGCCCAAACCAAAGATTTATCTTTGGGGTTGCGGACAGAACATTAACGAGAAATTATGGTTAACCGAACACAACTGGAAAGTTGGACCGTAGGGGGTAATAGTCCTGTAGGTGAAAATTATAATGATCAAGTTCTGATCCAGAGTACCACGAGACACGTGAAACCTTGTGGGAAGCAGGGAGGACCACCTCCCAAGGCTAAATACTACCTGATGACCGATAGTGAAGCAGTACCGTGAGGGAAAGGTGAAAAGAACCCCGGGAGGGGAGTGAAATAGAACCTGAAACCATGTGCCTACAACCGATCAAAGCACCTTATGTGTGTGATGATGTGCTTTTTGTAGAACGAGCCAACGAGTTACGGTATGTAGCAAGGTTAAGTACTTAAGGTACGGAGCCGAAGGGAAACCGAGTCTTAATAGGGCGACTAGTTGCATGCTGTAGACCCGAAACCGGGTGACCTATCCATGGCCAGGTTGAAGCGAGGGTAAAACCTCGTGGAGGACCGAACCACGTTGCTGTTGAAAAAGCATGGGATGAGCTGTGGATAGCGGAGAAATTCCAATCGAACTCGGATATAGCTGGTTCTCCTCGAAATAGCTTTAGGGCTAGCGTCGGAAAATGTGAGTACTGGGGGTAGAGCACTGAATGGGCTAGGGGGCATAGCGCTTACCGAACCTTATCAAACTCCGAATACCAGATACTATCAGTCCGGCAGTCAGACTGCGAAAGATAAGTTCCGTAGTCAAAAGGGAAACAGCCCAGATCGTCAGCTAAGGTCCCAAAGTGTAAGTTAAGTGGAAAAGGATGTGGGATTTCTAAGACAACTAGGATGTTGGCTTAGAAGCAGCCACTCATTAAAAGAGTGCGTAATAGCTCACTAGTCAAGAGATCCTGCGCCGAAAATGTCCGGGGCTCAAACTTACCACCGAAGCTACGGGTTCACACAATAGTGTGAGCGGTAGAGGAGCGTCGTAATCGGGCTGAAGTCGTACCGTAAGGAGCGGTGGACTGATTACGAGTGAGAATGTTGGCATTAGTAGCGAGATGTGGGTGAGAATCCCACAGGCCGAATACCTAAGGTTTCCTCAGGAAGGTTCGTCCGCTGAGGGTTAGTCGGGACCTAAGCTGAGGCCGAAAGGCGTAAGCGATGGACAATCGGTTGATATTCCGATACCACTATTATCGTTATTATCGATGGTGTGACGGAGAAGGATAGGATGTGCTAGCTATTGGATGCTAGTCTAAGCGTTTAGGGAGTTAGGATAGGCAAATCCGTTCTAACAATTCTGAGGCGTGATGGGGAAGGTTCTAAGGAACCGAAGTATCTGATTCCATGCTTCCAAGAAAAGCATCTAGAAAGAGAAATAGTGCCCGTACCGCAAACCGACACAGGTAGGTGAGGAGAGAATCCTAAGGCCGGCGGAAGAATTGCAGTTAAGGAACTAGGCAAATTGACCCCGTAACTTCGGGAGAAGGGGTGCCTGCGAGAGCAGGCCGCAGAGAATAGGCACAAGCAACTGTTTAACAAAAACACAGGTCTCTGCTAAAGCGAAAGCTGATGTATAGGGGCTGACGCCTGCCCGGTGCTGGAAGGTTAAGGGGAACACTTAGTGTAAGCGAAGGTGTGAACTTAAGCCCCAGTAAACGGCGGCCGTAACTATAACGGTCCTAAGGTAGCGAAATTCCTTGTCAGGTAAGTTCTGACCCGCACGAATGGCGTAATGACTTGTGCACTGTCTCAACTGCAAATCCGGCGAAGTTGTAGTGCGAGTGAAGATGCTCGCTACCCGCGATTGGACGGAAAGACCCCGTAGAGCTTTACTGTAGCTTAGCATTGAATTTCGGTATTGTCTGTACAGGATAGGTGGGAGACTGGGAAATCAGAGCGTCAGCTTTGATGGAGTCATCCTTGGGATACCACCCTGATAGTACTGGAATTCTAACTGGATGCCATGAATCTGGTGACAGGACATTGTTAGGTGGGCAGTTTGACTGGGGCGGTCGCCTCCTAAAAAGTAACGGAGGCGCCCAAAGGTTCCCTCAGAACGGTCGGAAATCGTTCGTAGAGTGCAAAGGCATAAGGGAGCCTGACTGCGAGACCTACAAGTCGAGCAGGGACGAAAGTCGGGCTTAGTGATCCGGTGGTACCTCGTGGGAGGGCCATCGCTCAACGGATAAAAGCTACCTCGGGGATAACAGGCTGATCTCCCCCAAGAGTTCACATCGACGGGGAGGTTTGGCACCTCGATGTCGGCTCGTCGCATCCTGGGGCTGAAGTAGGTCCCAAGGGTTGGGCTGTTCGCCCATTAAAGCGGCACGCGAGCTGGGTTCAGAACGTCGTGAGACAGTTCGGTCCCTATCCGTCGCGGGCGCAGGAAATTTGAGAAGAGCTGTCCTTAGTACGAGAGGACCGGGATGGACCGACCTATGGTGTACCAGTTGTTTCGCCAGAAGCATAGCTGGGTAGCTAAGTCGGGACGGGATAAACGCTGAAAGCATCTAAGCGTGAAGCCTCCTTCAAGATGAGATTTCCCATAGCGTAAGCTAGTAAGACCCCTTGAAGACTACAAGGTTGATAGGTCAGAGGTGTAAGTGTGGCAACATATTTAGCTGACTGATACTAATAGGTCGAGGGCTTGACCAATAAATAATAGTTATATACAATTTATGTGCAATTTTGAAAGAACATTCTTTCAAAGGATCTGGTGATGATGGCATGGAAGTAACACTCCTACCCATTCCGAACAGGAAAGTTAAGATCCATAGCGCCGAAGGTACTGCACGGGAGACTGTGTGGGAGATTAGGACGTTGCCAGGTAAGTTTAAAGAGATAGTTGTTATAACTATCTCTTTTTTAGTATATAAAAATATATTAAAATAATATATAGAATTCAATCTACACTATTAAAACATAAAGAATTTCAATGTTAGTAATGTACAGTTATACAGTTTAATTTTTTTATCTGGAAATGAAAAAATTAATTCAATAATATGTTGTTTTTATTAAGTAAAAGTTATATATGTTAAGTGCAAAATTATTTATTTTTCTAATATATAGGAATTGAATGAATTAATATATTAGTGTAAAAATATAAGAATCGAGGAAGAATTAATATGAAAAAAATAAACTTTACTATTTTAGGACTAGGAAGAGCTCATGCTGAAAATTTAGCATTTAAAATTGCAAATGCAAATCTTTTAGCAGTTTATTCAATAGATAAGAATCAAGTAGAAGAAATTTAACAAGCTTGGATGATAAAAACTTACATGCAATATTTGTAGCTTCACCATGAGGATTTCATTGTAAACAAAATAAAAGGTCACTAGATACTGGATTTCATGTATTTAGTGGATTATATTTATTAAGATGCTATGGATTACAACCTGTCAAGACATCGCCAAGTTTCTTAAAAGTTATAGTGGTGGATTGTTCTTAGATATGGCAATAGATGATATGGAATTAGCTAGAGGCTATCTATATTCAAAAGAAGATGAATTATGGGCAATAGGAGGAATAAAAATTTTATGAAATAAATAATGCTGAAATTGGAGCAGCTATGGTTAAGTTTAAAAATGCAACTATTGCACTACTTGTTGCCGGTAGAAACTGTGCTCATGGATATTATATAGAAACTCAAATAATATAAACTAATGGTACATTAAGAATTGAAAAAAACTTCAGATAAAAATTTAGTAACAGTATTTAATTATAATAGAGTTAATAAAGATTGCACTGGTGGATTTTTAGAAAGATTTGAAGATAGAGGTTAAAGAATTTGTTAATTGTGTATTTGAAAATAGAAAGTCAGCTATTATTGTTTAAGATGGTATCTTATAAATTATTGTTGGATATGCATGCAAAGAATCTTTTGAAACTGGGAAATTAGTTAGGGATGATTATTCTGATTATGAAAAATTAAAATAGCAGACTAAGATATAAATAATTAACTTGTATTAATTTATTAAAAGAAATGTTAATGTATTTTATATATTAAGGAAATGTATAGGGATGTTTTAACGGTAAAAGTTTATTAATAGACATGCAAACTTAAATTATAAGCATATTAATGACTTTGTGTTAATGATGTTATATTAATAAAGTGGTGAGAAAGAAAAATATATATAATAAAATATACTCTAGGTATTAGGAATTTTTGAGTATAAAGATAGCTATTACTTTTTCTTTAAAACTATAGAGATTAATATGAAATCTAATATTTATTATTTAATGTAATTGTTGAATATATATAACATTTGCTAGTAGTTAATATAAGTAGAAAACAAATAATAAAATTATAAAATGCTAAAATTATCATTTTAATAAGGTGAGTTATTAGTTTATATAAGGAAATATCAATATAACTGATCCTAGTGTATCAGCAATTGAATAGATGAGTATTATAAAGAATTTGCTAATATTAAGGAGATAAATTTAAAATATGAATATTTATATTTTAAAGGAGATTAACATATATGGTAAGATAAAATACGTCGCTGAGAGATGTGGCAAACAAGTTAAAAAGAGGTTAAGAAATTAGATTTCAACTTATTAAAAAACTTGTTGACAGAAAAGAAATTAAATGTTAAACTGAGTAAGTCGCTTAAGGGTGACACAGTAAAACAAAAGAAAATTTGGTCTTTGAAAATTGAACAGAAATTAAGAAACATTAAAATAAACCAGCAATTCTTTATTTGAGTAAGTCAAGATTAAACTTTTTATTGAGAGTTTGATCCTGGCTCAGGACGAACGCTGGCGGCGTGCCTAACACATGCAAGTCGAGCGATGAAGCTTCTTCGGAAGTGGATTAGCGGCGGACGGGTGAGTAACACGTGGGCAACCTGCCTCATAGAGAGGGATAGCCTTTCGAAAGGAAGATTAATACCTCATAAGATTGTAGTTTCGCATGAAACGGCAATAAAAGGAGCAATCCGCTATGAGATGGGCCCGCGTCGCATTAGCTAGTTGGTAAGGTAATGGCTTACCAAGGCGACGATGCGTAGCCGACCTGAGAGGGTGATCGGCCACATTGGGACTGAGACACGGCCCAGACTCCTACGGGAGGCAGCAGTGGGGAATATTGCACAATGGGGGAAACCCTGATGCAGCAACGCCGCGTGAGTGATGAAGGTCTTCGGATTGTAAAACTCTGTCTTTGGGGACGATAATGACGGTACCCAAGGAGGAAGCCACGGCTAACTACGTGCCAGCAGCCGCGGTAATACGTAGGTGGCAAGCGTTGTCCGGATTTACTGGGCGTAAAGGGAGCGTAGGTGGATATTTAAGTGGGATGTGAAATACTCGGGCTTAACCTGAGTGCTGCATTCCAAACTGGATATCTAGAGTGCAGGAGAGGAAAGTGGAATTCCTAGTGTAGCGGTGAAATGCGTAGATATTAGGAAGAACACCAGTGGCGAAGGCGACTTTCTGGACTGTAACTGACACTGAGGCTCGAAAGCGTGGGGAGCGAACAGGATTAGATACCCTGGTAGTCCACGCCGTAAACGATGAATACTAGGTGTAGGAGCTGTCATGGCTTCTGTGCCGCCGCTAACGCATTAAGTATTCCGCCTGGGGAGTACGGTCGCAAGATTAAAACTCAAAGGAATTGACGGGGGCCCGCACAAGCAGCGGAGCATGTGGTTTAATTCGAAGCAACGCGAAGAACCTTACCTAGACTTGACATCTCCTGAATTACTCTTAATCGAGGAAGTCGCTTCGGCGACAGGAAGACAGGTGGTGCATGGTTGTCGTCAGCTCGTGTCGTGAGATGTTGGGTTAAGTCCCGCAACGAGCGCAACCCTTATTGTTAGTTGCTACCATTTAGTTGAGCACTCTAGCGAGACTGCCGTGGTTAACGCGGAGGAAGGTGGGGATGACGTCAAATCATCATGCCCCTTATGTCTAGGGCTACACACGTGCTACAATGGCTGGTACAAAGAGATGCAATACCGCGAGGTGGAGCTAAACTATAAAACCAGTCTCAGTTCGGATTGTAGGCTGAAACTCGCCTACATGAAGCTGGAGTTGCTAGTAATCGCGAATCAGAATGTCGCGGTGAATACGTTCCCGGGCCTTGTACACACCGCCCGTCACACCATGAGAGTTGGCAATACCCAAAGTTCGTGAGCTAACCCGTAAGGGAGGCAGCGACCTAAGGTAGGGTCAGCGATTGGGGTGAAGTCGTAACAAGGTAGCCGTAGGAGAACCTGCGGCTGGATCACCTCCTTTCTATGGAGAAATCTAGTTAACATGATGTTTAACTAGTAATTAAAATATACTTACTTCGAAAAAGAAGGTTTAATTTAATGTAGATTCTGTTCAATTTTGAAAGACTAAGTCTTTCAAAATGTTCTTTGAAAATTGCACATAGTAAATTGTATATAATACAACAAGCCAAGAATTATTCTTTGTATTTAAATAAGAACTATTCATTAATTGTTAAAATTAGATTAATAGGTCAAGCTACAAAGGGCGCATGGTGAATGCCTTGGCATCAGGAGCCGATGAAGGACGCGATAAGCTGCGATAAGCTTCGGGTAGACGCACATAGTCAGAGATCCGAAGATTTCCGAATGAGGAAACTCACATGGGAAACCCCATGTATCGTAAAGTGAATACATAGCTTTATGAAGGTAAACCCAGGGAACTGAAACATCTAAGTACCTGGAGGAAGAGAAAGAAAAATCGATTTTCTTAGTAGCGGCGAGCGAAAGGGAAAGAGCCCAAACCAAAGATTTATCTTTGGGGTTGCGGACAGAACATTAACGAGAAATTATGGTTAACCGAACACAACTGGAAAGTTGGACCGTAGGGGGTAATAGTCCTGTAGGTGAAAATTATAATGATCAAGTTCTGATCCAGAGTACCACGAGACACGTGAAACCTTGTGGGAAGCAGGGAGGACCACCTCCCAAGGCTAAATACTACCTGATGACCGATAGTGAAGCAGTACCGTGAGGGAAAGGTGAAAAGAACCCCGGGAGGGGAGTGAAATAGAACCTGAAACCATGTGCCTACAACCGATCAAAGCACCTTATGTGTGTGATGATGTGCTTTTTGTAGAACGAGCCAACGAGTTACGGTATGTAGCAAGGTTAAGTACTTAAGGTACGGAGCCGAAGGGAAACCGAGTCTTAATAGGGCGACTAGTTGCATGCTGTAGACCCGAAACCGGGTGACCTATCCATGGCCAGGTTGAAGCGAGGGTAAAACCTCGTGGAGGACCGAACCACGTTGCTGTTGAAAAAGCATGGGATGAGCTGTGGATAGCGGAGAAATTCCAATCGAACTCGGATATAGCTGGTTCTCCTCGAAATAGCTTTAGGGCTAGCGTCGGAAAATGTGAGTACTGGGGGTAGAGCACTGAATGGGCTAGGGGGCATAGCGCTTACCGAACCTTATCAAACTCCGAATACCAGATACTATCAGTCCGGCAGTCAGACTGCGAAAGATAAGTTCCGTAGTCAAAAGGGAAACAGCCCAGATCGTCAGCTAAGGTCCCAAAGTGTAAGTTAAGTGGAAAAGGATGTGGGATTTCTAAGACAACTAGGATGTTGGCTTAGAAGCAGCCACTCATTAAAAGAGTGCGTAATAGCTCACTAGTCAAGAGATCCTGCGCCGAAAATGTCCGGGGCTCAAACTTACCACCGAAGCTACGGGTTCACACAATAGTGTGAGCGGTAGAGGAGCGTCGTAATCGGGCTGAAGTCGTACCGTAAGGAGCGGTGGACTGATTACGAGTGAGAATGTTGGCATTAGTAGCGAGATGTGGGTGAGAATCCCACAGGCCGAATACCTAAGGTTTCCTCAGGAAGGTTCGTCCGCTGAGGGTTAGTCGGGACCTAAGCTGAGGCCGAAAGGCGTAAGCGATGGACAATCGGTTGATATTCCGATACCACTATTATCGTTATTATCGATGGTGTGACGGAGAAGGATAGGATGTGCTAGCTATTGGATGCTAGTCTAAGCGTTTAGGGAGTTAGGATAGGCAAATCCGTTCTAACAATTCTGAGGCGTGATGGGGAAGGTTCTAAGGAACCGAAGTATCTGATTCCATGCTTCCAAGAAAAGCATCTAGAAAGAGAAATAGTGCCCGTACCGCAAACCGACACAGGTAGGTGAGGAGAGAATCCTAAGGCCGGCGGAAGAATTGCAGTTAAGGAACTAGGCAAATTGACCCCGTAACTTCGGGAGAAGGGGTGCCTGCGAGAGCAGGCCGCAGAGAATAGGCACAAGCAACTGTTTAACAAAAACACAGGTCTCTGCTAAAGCGAAAGCTGATGTATAGGGGCTGACGCCTGCCCGGTGCTGGAAGGTTAAGGGGAACACTTAGTGTAAGCGAAGGTGTGAACTTAAGCCCCAGTAAACGGCGGCCGTAACTATAACGGTCCTAAGGTAGCGAAATTCCTTGTCAGGTAAGTTCTGACCCGCACGAATGGCGTAATGACTTGTGCACTGTCTCAACTGCAAATCCGGCGAAGTTGTAGTGCGAGTGAAGATGCTCGCTACCCGCGATTGGACGGAAAGACCCCGTAGAGCTTTACTGTAGCTTAGCATTGAATTTCGGTATTGTCTGTACAGGATAGGTGGGAGACTGGGAAATCAGAGCGTCAGCTTTGATGGAGTCATCCTTGGGATACCACCCTGATAGTACTGGAATTCTAACTGGATGCCATGAATCTGGTGACAGGACATTGTTAGGTGGGCAGTTTGACTGGGGCGGTCGCCTCCTAAAAAGTAACGGAGGCGCCCAAAGGTTCCCTCAGAACGGTCGGAAATCGTTCGTAGAGTGCAAAGGCATAAGGGAGCCTGACTGCGAGACCTACAAGTCGAGCAGGGACGAAAGTCGGGCTTAGTGATCCGGTGGTACCTCGTGGGAGGGCCATCGCTCAACGGATAAAAGCTACCTCGGGGATAACAGGCTGATCTCCCCCAAGAGTTCACATCGACGGGGAGGTTTGGCACCTCGATGTCGGCTCGTCGCATCCTGGGGCTGAAGTAGGTCCCAAGGGTTGGGCTGTTCGCCCATTAAAGCGGCACGCGAGCTGGGTTCAGAACGTCGTGAGACAGTTCGGTCCCTATCCGTCGCGGGCGCAGGAAATTTGAGAAGAGCTGTCCTTAGTACGAGAGGACCGGGATGGACCGACCTATGGTGTACCAGTTGTTTCGCCAGAAGCATAGCTGGGTAGCTAAGTCGGGACGGGATAAACGCTGAAAGCATCTAAGCGTGAAGCCTCCTTCAAGATGAGATTTCCCATAGCGTAAGCTAGTAAGACCCCTTGAAGACTACAAGGTTGATAGGTCAGAGGTGTAAGTGTGGCAACATATTTAGCTGACTGATACTAATAGGTCGAGGGCTTGACCAATAAATAATAGTTATATACAATTTATGTGCAATTTTGAAAGAACATTCTTTCAAAGGATCTGGTGATGATGGCATGGAAGTAACACTCCTACCCATTCCGAACAGGAAAGTTAAGATCCATAGCGCCGAAGGTACTGCACGGGAGACTGTGTGGGAGATTAGGACGTTGCCAGGTAAGTTTAAAGAGATAGTTATTATGACTATCTCTTTTTTGTATATAAAATATTAAAGTAATGTTAATGACAGGTATAAAAAAAGCTCTAAGATTAACAAGCTATTATTTAAATTCAATGTCTATTCATGGTGAGTGTGATAAATTTTAATGCATATTATTCATTGTTAAGTACAATACTATTTATTTAAAGTAGTCTTACATTGTTTTATCAAGAGTTAATCCTGCAAATGTTTTGATAAATTTGGTTATTATATTTGTAAGAGGAGTACTTAAGTGAATAAAAGATTTTGTAAATATATTATTAAGTAACTTTTTAAATTGAATTTATATAAAAAATAGTTAAGTATTAAACAATAATTTAAATTATTTCTATAATTTCATGTTAGCTCAATATTATTTTAATTTTAAATAATATTACACTTTTTCATTTAAATATATTAGGAGTTACTGATTATTTATAAATATAGTTAGAAAACCAAGTTGAAAATAAAAATATGTAATTAAAAAATAATAAATTAAATTGTTACAATATTATTGAAAATCAATTTATTAATATGTGTAGATAATATTTAGATAAGTAGTAAATAGCTGATTTAAAGTGATTATTTATATAGAAATATTAAATAAAAATAATAGATCTCATATAAATTAAATAAGCAATTTATATATTTTTGTAAGTTTATGTATTATTTACTCAAAAACACAAGATTAACTTATCCTAGTGTATCACTAGTAGTATTATGTAGTATTTTAAAGAAAAAATAAGAAAATAAGATATAATTTCAATCAATAGTAATAAATGTATTATAATTAGTTAATATATCATGGTAAGATAAAACACGTCGCTGAGATATGTGGCTAACAAGTTAAAAAAGAGGTTAAGAAATTAGATTTCAACTTATTAAAAAAACTTGTTGACAGAAAAGAAATCAAATGTTAGACTGAGTAAGTTGCTTAAGGGTGACACAGTAAAACAAAAGAAAATTTGGTCTTTGAAAATTGAACAGAAATCAAGAAACATTAAAATAAACCAGCAATTCTTTATTTGAGTAAGTCAAGATTAAACTTTTTATTGAGAGTTTGATCCTGGCTCAGGACGAACGCTGGCGGCGTGCCTAACACATGCAAGTCGAGCGATGAAGCTTCTTCGGAAGTGGATTAGCGGCGGACGGGTGAGTAACACGTGGGCAACCTGCCTCATAGAGAGGGATAGCCTTTCGAAAGGAAGATTAATACCTCATAAGATTGTAGTTTCGCATGAAACGGCAATAAAAGGAGTAATCCGCTATGAGATGGGCCCGCGTCGCATTAGCTAGTTGGTAAGGTAATGGCTTACCAAGGCGACGATGCGTAGCCGACCTGAGAGGGTGATCGGCCACATTGGGACTGAGACACGGCCCAGACTCCTACGGGAGGCAGCAGTGGGGAATATTGCACAATGGGGGAAACCCTGATGCAGCAACGCCGCGTGAGTGATGAAGGTCTTCGGATTGTAAAACTCTGTCTTTGGGGACGATAATGACGGTACCCAAGGAGGAAGCCACGGCTAACTACGTGCCAGCAGCCGCGGTAATACGTAGGTGGCAAGCGTTGTCCGGATTTACTGGGCGTAAAGGGAGCGTAGGTGGATATTTAAGTGGGATGTGAAATACTCGGGCTTAACCTGAGTGCTGCATTCCAAACTGGATATCTAGAGTGCAGGAGAGGAAAGTGGAATTCCTAGTGTAGCGGTGAAATGCGTAGATATTAGGAAGAACACCAGTGGCGAAGGCGACTTTCTGGACTGTAACTGACACTGAGGCTCGAAAGCGTGGGGAGCGAACAGGATTAGATACCCTGGTAGTCCACGCCGTAAACGATGAATACTAGGTGTAGGAGCTGTCATGGCTTCTGTGCCGCCGCTAACGCATTAAGTATTCCGCCTGGGGAGTACGGTCGCAAGATTAAAACTCAAAGGAATTGACGGGGGCCCGCACAAGCAGCGGAGCATGTGGTTTAATTCGAAGCAACGCGAAGAACCTTACCTAGACTTGACATCTCCTGAATTACTCTTAATCGAGGAAGTCACTTCGGTGACAGGAAGACAGGTGGTGCATGGTTGTCGTCAGCTCGTGTCGTGAGATGTTGGGTTAAGTCCCGCAACGAGCGCAACCCTTATTGTTAGTTGCTACCATTTAGTTGAGCACTCTAGCGAGACTGCCGTGGTTAACGCGGAGGAAGGTGGGGATGACGTCAAATCATCATGCCCCTTATGTCTAGGGCTACACACGTGCTACAATGGCTGGTACAAAGAGATGCAATACCGCGAGGTGGAGCTAAACTATAAAACCAGTCTCAGTTCGGATTGTAGGCTGAAACTCGCCTACATGAAGCTGGAGTTGCTAGTAATCGCGAATCAGAATGTCGCGGTGAATACGTTCCCGGGCCTTGTACACACCGCCCGTCACACCATGAGAGTTGGCAATACCCAAAGTTCGTGAGCTAACCCGTAAGGGAGGCAGCGACCTAAGGTAGGGTCAGCGATTGGGGTGAAGTCGTAACAAGGTAGCCGTAGGAGAACCTGCGGCTGGATCACCTCCTTTCTATGGAGAAATCTAGTTAACATGATGTTTAACTAGTAATTAAAATATACTTACTTCGAAAAAGAAGGTTTAATTTAATGTAGATTCTGTTCAATTTTGAAAGACTAAGTCTTTCAAAATGTTCTTTGAAAATTGCACATAGTAAATTGTATATAATACAACAAGCCAAGAATTATTCTTTGTATTTAAATAAGAACTATTCATTAATTGTTAAAATTAGATTAATAGGTCAAGCTACAAAGGGCGCATGGTGAATGCCTTGGCATCAGGAGCCGATGAAGGACGCGATAAGCTGCGATAAGCTTCGGGTAGACGCACATAGTCAGAGATCCGAAGATTTCCGAATGAGGAAACTCACATGGGAAACCCCATGTATCGTAAAGTGAATACATAGCTTTATGAAGGTAAACCCAGGGAACTGAAACATCTAAGTACCTGGAGGAAGAGAAAGAAAAATCGATTTTCTTAGTAGCGGCGAGCGAAAGGGAAAGAGCCCAAACCAAAGATTTATCTTTGGGGTTGCGGACAGAACATTAACGAGAAATTATGGTTAACCGAACACAACTGGAAAGTTGGACCGTAGGGGGTAATAGTCCTGTAGGTGAAAATTATAATGATCAAGTTCTGATCCAGAGTACCACGAGACACGTGAAACCTTGTGGGAAGCAGGGAGGACCACCTCCCAAGGCTAAATACTACCTGATGACCGATAGTGAAGCAGTACCGTGAGGGAAAGGTGAAAAGAACCCCGGGAGGGGAGTGAAATAGAACCTGAAACCATGTGCCTACAACCGATCAAAGCACCTTATGTGTGTGATGATGTGCTTTTTGTAGAACGAGCCAACGAGTTACGGTATGTAGCAAGGTTAAGTACTTAAGGTACGGAGCCGAAGGGAAACCGAGTCTTAATAGGGCGACTAGTTGCATGCTGTAGACCCGAAACCGGGTGACCTATCCATGGCCAGGTTGAAGCGAGGGTAAAACCTCGTGGAGGACCGAACCACGTTGCTGTTGAAAAAGCATGGGATGAGCTGTGGATAGCGGAGAAATTCCAATCGAACTCGGATATAGCTGGTTCTCCTCGAAATAGCTTTAGGGCTAGCGTCGGAAAATGTGAGTACTGGGGGTAGAGCACTGAATGGGCTAGGGGGCATAGCGCTTACCGAACCTTATCAAACTCCGAATACCAGATACTATCAGTCCGGCAGTCAGACTGCGAAAGATAAGTTCCGTAGTCAAAAGGGAAACAGCCCAGATCGTCAGCTAAGGTCCCAAAGTGTAAGTTAAGTGGAAAAGGATGTGGGATTTCTAAGACAACTAGGATGTTGGCTTAGAAGCAGCCACTCATTAAAAGAGTGCGTAATAGCTCACTAGTCAAGAGATCCTGCGCCGAAAATGTCCGGGGCTCAAACTTACCACCGAAGCTACGGGTTCACACAATAGTGTGAGCGGTAGAGGAGCGTCGTAATCGGGCTGAAGTCGTACCGTAAGGAGCGGTGGACTGATTACGAGTGAGAATGTTGGCATTAGTAGCGAGATGTGGGTGAGAATCCCACAGGCCGAATACCTAAGGTTTCCTCAGGAAGGTTCGTCCGCTGAGGGTTAGTCGGGACCTAAGCTGAGGCCGAAAGGCGTAAGCGATGGACAATCGGTTGATATTCCGATACCACTATTATCGTTATTATCGATGGTGTGACGGAGAAGGATAGGATGTGCTAGCTATTGGATGCTAGTCTAAGCGTTTAGGGAGTTAGGATAGGCAAATCCGTTCTAACAATTCTGAGGCGTGATGGGGAAGGTTCTAAGGAACCGAAGTATCTGATTCCATGCTTCCAAGAAAAGCATCTAGAAAGAGAAATAGTGCCCGTACCGCAAACCGACACAGGTAGGTGAGGAGAGAATCCTAAGGCCGGCGGAAGAATTGCAGTTAAGGAACTAGGCAAATTGACCCCGTAACTTCGGGAGAAGGGGTGCCTGCGAGAGCAGGCCGCAGAGAATAGGCACAAGCAACTGTTTAACAAAAACACAGGTCTCTGCTAAAGCGAAAGCTGATGTATAGGGGCTGACGCCTGCCCGGTGCTGGAAGGTTAAGGGGAACACTTAGTGTAAGCGAAGGTGTGAACTTAAGCCCCAGTAAACGGCGGCCGTAACTATAACGGTCCTAAGGTAGCGAAATTCCTTGTCAGGTAAGTTCTGACCCGCACGAATGGCGTAATGACTTGTGCACTGTCTCAACTGCAAATCCGGCGAAGTTGTAGTGCGAGTGAAGATGCTCGCTACCCGCGATTGGACGGAAAGACCCCGTAGAGCTTTACTGTAGCTTAGCATTGAATTTCGGTATTGTCTGTACAGGATAGGTGGGAGACTGGGAAATCAGAGCGTCAGCTTTGATGGAGTCATTCTTGGGATACCACCCTGATAGTACTGGAATTCTAACTGGATGCCATGAATCTGGTGACAGGACATTGTTAGGTGGGCAGTTTGACTGGGGCGGTCGCCTCCTAAAAAGTAACGGAGGCGCCCAAAGGTTCCCTCAGAACGGTCGGAAATCGTTCGTAGAGTGCAAAGGCATAAGGGAGCCTGACTGCGAGACCTACAAGTCGAGCAGGGACGAAAGTCGGGCTTAGTGATCCGGTGGTACCTCGTGGGAGGGCCATCGCTCAACGGATAAAAGCTACCTCGGGGATAACAGGCTGATCTCCCCCAAGAGTTCACATCGACGGGGAGGTTTGGCACCTCGATGTCGGCTCGTCGCATCCTGGGGCTGAAGTAGGTCCCAAGGGTTGGGCTGTTCGCCCATTAAAGCGGCACGCGAGCTGGGTTCAGAACGTCGTGAGACAGTTCGGTCCCTATCCGTCGCGGGCGCAGGAAATTTGAGAAGAGCTGTCCTTAGTACGAGAGGACCGGGATGGACCGACCTATGGTGTACCAGTTGTTTCGCCAGAAGCATAGCTGGGTAGCTAAGTCGGGACGGGATAAACGCTGAAAGCATCTAAGCGTGAAGCCTCCTTCAAGATGAGATTTCCCATAGCGTAAGCTAGTAAGACCCCTTGAAGACTACAAGGTTGATAGGTCAGAGGTGTAAGTGTGGCAACATATTTAGCTGACTGATACTAATAGGTCGAGGGCTTGACCAATAAATAATAGTTATATACAATTTATGTGCAATTTTGAAAGAACATTCTTTCAAAGGATCTGGTGATGATGGCATGGAAGTAACACTCCTACCCATTCCGAACAGGAAAGTTAAGATCCATAGCGCCGAAGGTACTGCACGGGAGACTGTGTGGGAGATTAGGACGTTGCCAGGTAAGTTTAAAGAGATAGTTATTATGACTATCTCTTTTTTAGTTTCTTTTTTTGAATTTATCCACAATTTTATAAATATTATGTTATGTACTAATTTAAAAGTTTAAATTAGATTACATAACTTGTATTATTTTACATTTAGTTAGAGTATAATTATAATGTATTACATAAATAAAGATTATGGAGGAAATTTATGAGTAATAATTCACAGATATCATATAAAAGTTGTAAAACTAAACATTTTATAAATTATGTATTAGGTGTGTTTAATGCTTTATTTGCAATTTCAATTTCTGTAATTATTGCATTGAATTTAACATTCATATATAAGTTAACTATATATAAATATAATTTATCAAAGATTAGTGGATTGACTGTGGAAGAATTAATGGTTAATTATAAAAAAATAATATTTTATTTACAAAATCCATTTATTGAGAAACTATATTTTCCCAATTTTTCAATGAGCGCTCAAGGTGAAATTCATTTTCAAGATGTAAAAAAAATATTTATGTATATAGATATATATGTTTTTTTAGTCATGATACTAATAGGAGTATACTTTCTTATAAGAGATAAGAAAACGTACGCTAATTATATAGAGTTAAAAGATATATTAAATAGTAGTGCTAATTATATAATTGGATTTTTTACATTTTTAATATTATGTATTTTAATTAATTTTTCACAAGTATTTATTACATTTCATAAAATATTTTTTAGAAACGATTATTGGGTATTTGACTCTAATTTAGATCCAATAATTGATGTATTGCCTGAAGAATTTTTTATGATAATGAGTGTGATTATACTGATACTTATATTAGTACATGCCTTAATTTCAAAAATATATTATTATAAAAACTGTAAATAGTTAAATAAAAAGGAATTAACAAATTTGACAGTTATTTGTATACCCCTTAAAATTATAAGATAATAAATAATTAGGGGGATTATATGGGAGTATTATTAATAATATGTCCACTTGTATTTTTAGCGGGAATTATTGATGCTGTAGCAGGTGGTGGAGGTATAATATCTTTGCCTGCATATATTTTTGCTGGAATACCAATTCATATTGCATATGGAACTAATAAATTTGCCAGTTGTATTGGTACTTCAATTTCATCAATAAAATTCTTTAGAAGTGGAAATATAAAAATAAAGTCAGCATTATTATCGGCAGCAGGAGCGTTAATAGGATCTTGGTTTGGCGCACAAATAGTATTGTTGTTAAATGAAAAATATTTAAATTATTGTTTAATAATAATTTTGCCTATTGTTTCATTGTTTTTATTGTTTAATAGAAATTTTGGTGTTAAGAATAAAAAAGAACTATCTAATAAAAAGCTGTACATATTATCTTTTATTATTGGATTGTTTTTAGGTGCATATGATGGATTTTTTGGGCCAGGAACTGGAACTTTTTTAGTTATATGTTTTACAGGAATATTAGGATTTAATCTTATAACTGCATCTGGAAATGCTAAAATTGTAAATTTAGCATCTAACTTTTCTGCATTAATAGCATATATACTAGGTGGAAAAGTCATGTTTTCTATTGGTGTACCAGCAGCTGTATGTGCAATAGCTGGCAATTATTTAGGTGCTCATTTAGCTATTAAAAATGGCGATAAGATAATAAAACCAATAATATTTGTTGCTATTGGTTTGTTATTTATAAAAGTTATATTTGATTTAATATAAAAAGTTAGTAGATTTTTAAAGATTCAAGATTTTTATATTAAAAAGATTATGGAAGAAGATTATATAAAATAAATGTTAAACGATATTACTTGTAAGTTATATTAGAAACAGAGTTTATAAGTAATATCGTTTATATTTTTATATATAGAGACTTATATATAGTCTTCAAGAGATGTTGTTTATTTTCTTGTAACTAAATCTATGTTAATATAGTATTCCAATTAAAAACTTTCATTATAAATATATTCTAAATTTAATAGAATTTAATCATTATAGATATAGTAAATTTATTAGAACTTATATGTGAATAATTATTTCAACTAAAGGTTAAAGAAGTTGTAGCATGTTTTCTTATAAATCTATTATTTCTAAGTCGTTTGGAACAAATATGTTTCCATTAAACTCTTCTGAACCTTCTTTAATATATAATTCTTTTCTATGTAGTAAATCTTTATCTTCAGTATGATACAATATAACATTTTTTACAGCTAATATTTTAGCATTATTACAGGCATCTTTTACTGTTGCATGATGTTTCTCATATGGTTTAAAGATTTCTCTTTGAGAATATAAACAAAATGCTTCATGAAATAAATAATCTACATTTTCACAAAAATCTTTTACTATTTCTCTGTAAGGTTCATCACCTAAAAAAGTTAAAGTTTTGCCATTTGATAAAAATGTTTTGAATCCAAACTGCAATTCTTTAGTACTATGTATATCAAAGAATATTGTTCTTCGTCCTAATATGTTAGCTTCAGTATTATTTTCAATTTCATTAAATATTATTTTATCATCAAATAGCTTTAAGAATTTATTTTGAAGTACATAAGAACAAATAGTTTTAATAGCCTCAATAGATTTTTTAGTACAATAAATATTAAAAATTCCATTATATTTATCACTTAACATTCCATTTGCTACTGCACGAATTACCCATACACTTCCTAGCACATGATCATTGTGATTATGAGATATAAACATATTATGTATTTTATTTATTTTTATGTTTGCTTTTTCAAGATTTGATAATATGGTATTTCCGCCACCTGCATCTATAAGAAAATACTCATTATCTTTTGATAAAGTGAAACAAGTATTATAGCATTTGGTTACCATAGCAGATCCAGTACCAAGCATAGTTATAGATTCCATAAAATTTCATCCCCCTATAATTAATTATTTAAGACAATATAATTATAAAGTTTATATGTATTTCTAACAATAAGGCACATGAAAATAAATAATAAGTCAAAAGTTTCAATGGATATTTTTTATCAGGCAATAAGGCGAATTGTCTTCATAGCGTGCCTATTAGATTAAATTGACGACGCAGCATGTAGGACAATGGACTTTTTATTTATTTGATTGTGCTTAAGCCGTAGATAGTGAATTGTTTTTATTTATAGAAAATGACCGAAACCTGCATTGTTTATCTCAGAGAATTAAAGGGAATTAATTTAAATCAAATTTTGGATTAGTCAATTTCAGATGTGAATTGTTCATTAAATATATTAATAAAAGAAAAAAATGTATTTCTGAAATAGTTAAAGCTATGAAGGATAAAGGTAGTGTGTACCCCAAATTTAATAGTAATGGGAACTTAAATATCAAACCTCTAAAGAATCCACAGTTGATTGTCTCAGTGCTAGTTCATAAACTAATAAATTATTATATTAACTATATCTTGTAAGTCCTTTACAGTAATGTTTAAAAATGATATAATAATCAAAATGAATATGGAAGACCTAAGGTAGAGGAGCTGTTTATAAATAGTACTTATTTAAGAGTTGGCAAACGTTGATTAATAAGGAAAGGTATAATGGCCGAAGAAATAAATCAAGCAAAAATTTATTTCTGGGTATGTATAGAACATATGCATAACTGTCACGAAAGTGGGGAGCTACAAGGATTTACTAAGATGTTATTTTATTATTAAATTTTAATTTAAATAATATTTTTATAAGCTTTAGCAATGAAACTCTACCCGTTATAGTAATACTATGACGGGTTTTCTTTATGGCAATATTCTTGGGGGGAGATAATTATGAAGATTGAAGGAATAATAATACCACTTGTAACACCATTTAAAGATAACCGTGTTGATTTTGTTTGCTATAAAAAGTTGATAGATTATTATATTGATCAAGGTGTAGATGGTATAATACCATTAGGAACTACTGGGGAGAGTCCAACAATAGAATCTTTTGAATATAATGAAATACTCTTAAAAACAATGGAATATAATAATGGTAGAACAAAAGTTTATGTAGGACTTGGTGGAATTTTAGCATCTGCAAGTTTAAACACAAAAAGTTTTATAAAAGTATATAATGATATGAAATCAAATGATTATAAAGAAGCATTAAAAACATGGAGAGAGATTTCTAAGGTTATACCATTATTATTTAATGAACCCAATCCAACTCCATTAAAATATTGTTTGAAAAACATGGGATTAATTGATTCTGATGAAGTTAGATTACCACTAACTAATATAGCAGATGAACTTAAGTATAAATTAGATAATATGTTATTTTCTAAATAACTATTTATATAAGGGGCTAGGACAATTAGCAATAAGTAATAAGTAAAAAATATGGGGATATTTTTAAATAAATAAAACTAAAGGATTAAAAGTTCTTTAGTTTTATTTTTTTGTTAGATTATATTTAATTATACATTTAAAATAATTTTTTTGTTCTTTATGAAGTTATATAGTCTGAAAATCTAAATATAATTTAAAAAATATTAAGGTGTTAAAGAAGAAGTTTTTAATAAATGAGGTAAAATTTTATTAGCTAATTTACTAGAGTTTTTTATGAGTGAATCTATAATAGAATAAAATCTCTTGTAAGTATAAAGCATAGATTTATTTATAAATAAAATATAACAAAAAGGCGTTTTATATCTATGATATTTAAATATTAAAAATTTTAATAAATGCTTTTAAGCTAAATATTAATTAGAAACATTTTATTTATATTTTAAAATATTTTTGACTATTAAAATATTTAGGAGTAATATTAAAGGGTTGCGTCTAATTTTAAAACAACTTATGTTTTTTTATTAATACGTAAAATATAATTAAAAATACTACTATAAATGTAGTTTAAAATAATATAATAGGGGGAGATATAAATAATGTTACCTAAACTATTTACAATGATAAGACAAAAGGATATTACTAAGAATCAGGTAGTAAAAGATATTATATCAGGAATTATTGTTGCGATAATAGCACTACCTTTATCTATAGCATTAGCGATATCATCAGGAGTATCACCAGAAAAGGGACTTATTACCGCAATTTTTGCAGGATTTGTAATTTCACTTTTTGGTGGAAGTAAAGTTCAAATAGGAGGGCCAACTGGAGCTTTTGTAATTATAATTTATTCTATTATTCAACAGTACGGATTGGATGGACTAATTACAGCCACAATAATGGCAGGAATAATTCTAGTTATAATGGGATTATTAAAATTTGGAACAGTAATTAAATACATACCTCAAACAATAACTGTAGGTTTTACTAGTGGTATAGCAGTAACATTGCTATCTACTCAAATAAAAGACTTTTTTGGATTAACAATAGATAATGTTCCAGCAGAGTTTATTCCAAAATGGCAAAGCTATTTTTCACATATGAATACATTAAGTACTTCAACATTATTAATAGGTATATTATGTGTACTTATTATTGCTTTATGGCCAAAAGTTAATAAAACAATACCAGGTTCATTAGTGGCGTTAGTTGTATCTACTGTACTAGTAATGGCTTTTAAATTACCAGTAGAAACTATAGGTGATAGATTTAGTACGTTATCATCTTCAATACCGATGCCAATGTTACCTAAATTAAGTATAAGTACAATAAATCAATTATTTGCACCAGCAATGACAATTGCTATATTAGCTGGATTAGAATCATTATTATCAGCAGTAGTAGCTGATGGAATGATCGGAGATACTCATGATTCTAATATGGAACTTGTTGCACAAGGTATGGGTAATATTGTATCAGGATTATTTGGTGGAATACCAGCAACAGGAGCTATAGCAAGAACAGCAGCAAATGTTAAAAATGGTGGAAGAAGCCCAATAGCAGGCATTGTACATGCTGTAACATTACTAGCTATTATGTTAATTTTAATGCCAGTTGCTAAATTAATACCAATGACATCTCTTGCAGCAATATTAGCTGTTGTATCTTATAATATGAGTGAATGGAGAACATTTAAGTCATTATTAAAAGCACCTAAGAGTGATGTTATTGTATTAGTTATAACATTCTTCTTTACTATAGTGTTTGATTTGGTAGTAGCTATTGGATTTGGAATGCTTATGGCTATGTTCTTATTTATGAAGAGAGTATCTGAAACAACTGCTATTAGAGATTTAGTAGATGAAGAGGTATTTGATGAAGAAGTTTTAGATATGTTAAAAGAAGCTGATGGAAAGATACTTGTTTATCAAGTTGATGGACCATTGTTCTTTGGAATTGTACAAGACTTTTTAATTAAAGTTAATGCTGTTAAATCAACGGCAGAAGTTCTTATATTAGATATGAGACATAGTTATGCAATAGATGCTTCAGCAATAGAGGCATTAGGTAAATTACTTAAACATTGCAGAAAAAATAAAATAAAGCTTTTAATAACACATGTTCAAGAACAACCAAGAAATGTTTTAGGAAATATGGGAATTGCAGATGCAATTGGTGAAGAAAATATATACAATACTAAAAGAGAAGCTATAACTGTAGCAAGTAGATATATAAAAAATATATCTAGTTTTGTAAGCTAAATCTTAAAAAACTATGTATTTTACATATAATTAGATTAAATGAGATTTAAAAAGTAAAGTATAATAAGATATTTAAAGGGCAATCTTTAATTTCAACAAATGTATTAGATTATAGTACATAAAAACCGTCATAAATAATAATTATAAAATTATTATTTATGACGGTTTTTAATTTTAATGGTTATTTTGTATATATATCAATATATTTTGATATATATTGATATATATAGTAAGTAAAATGTAAAAAATATTAGCACATTTAAAGCTAGGTTCAAGTATCTAGTTTGGCTATTATATTACTTAATAAATGTAAAATGCATTAGTTTACTTAGAACAGACTATCCATTGTAATAAAATTAAGTAACCTAAAAATGTAAAAAACATTAGCTAATTTACAGATAATTAATGAAATATATTGATATATTAAGCAAGATAATATTGAAATTGAGTTTTTAGTATTCAGAGTTTAAACACTTAAAAAACTTGCTTACCAATATAAGAATAATTTTATAAAAGATAGATTATTAACTAAAATGTTTATTCTTAAATTTAAGAGGAGAAATGCAATGTTCTTTTTTAAATAAATTATTATAGTAGTTTTGATTATTAAAACCTACGGCTAGCGATATATCTAGCAATGACATTTCTGTATTAAGCAATAGCTCCTCACTTTCTTTTATTCTTAAAGAATTTATGTATTGTGTACAAGTTTTACCAATTTCTTTTTTAAATAAACTACAAAAATAGCTTTTATTTATATTTACATGAGATACTATTTTATCTAAAGTAATATTTTTTTTATAGTTTTCATGTATATATTCTAAGGCTCTTTTTATATGAAAACTGTATATTTTACGTATTATATATTCATGTTTATAGAGAGGCGTATTATTATATTTACCTGATATTTTATTATTATCAAAATTATATAGTAACTGTACAAGAGGAGGTATACAGTGTAATGGTCTATAAATAAACTTTGAATTCTCAATTCTTTCTTTATTAAAAGGTCCTAAAATAAAAAAGAACTTATGATGATTAAATAAATAGGGACAAATAGCAAAATTTAAATCAAGATATTCTACTATCTGAAAATTGGTCTTTAGATTTTGTTTTTCATATATTAAATTTAATAAATGTTTATATATAAAATCTTCATTAGAATCTTCAACATTACCTTTTGATAAAAGAGTTTTTCCAATAGAATCTACAACTCTTATAGGCATTGATGTACATAAATAAAAGTTTTCAATAATAAACAACAAGTTTTTTTCTTTAGTTTCCAAATTATCCTCCTTTATTATGCAAATATAGTTTAAAAAAAATATATATATTTTAAGACATAAACTAAATAAAAATGTATACTAATTGAGAATGATTATTAATTTTAAAGTGAATATATTAAAAAATATAAATTACATAGAAGAAAAAATTAAATTATAAAAATGTAATTTAATTATATTACATGTGGAGGAAAAATGAAAAAAATATACTTGTTAATATTGCTGGTAATATTGTCAATAGCTTCATTATTTATTGGAGTAAGTGATATATCATTATCAGATATTATTAGTCTAGATAGTGAAAAAATAAACCTTATATTAATTGGTAGATTGCCAAGGCTTATAAGTATAATCTTTGCTGGAGTTGGGATGAGTATAAGCGGACTTATAATGCAACAGATAAGTAGAAATAAATTTGTTTCACCTACAACTGCTGGAACAATAGATTTTGCTAAATTAGGAATATTAGTATGCATGATTGTATTTCCACAGGCAACTATGATGAATAAAATGCTTTTATCATTTACATTTGCAATACTTGGAACACTGTTATTTATGCAAATACAAAAGAAAATAAAGATTAAAAATATAGTTTTTATACCTCTTATAGGTATGATGCTTGGAAAAATAGTTGGTTCAATAACTATGTTTTTCTCTTATAAGTATGATCTTATCCAAAATATAAATTCATGGATGGAAGGCGATTTCTCATTAATTATGAAAGGGAAATATGAACTATTATATATAAGTATACCTCTTGTAATAATAGCAGCTATATATGCTAATAAGTTTACTATTGCTGGAATGGGAGAGGACTTTTGTACAAATCTAGGAATAAAGTATAATCGTGTTGTTAATTTAGGATTAGTAATAGTAGCATTAATTTCATCAGTTGTAGTTATAACAATAGGGGCAATACCATTCTTAGGTATTATAGTGCCTAATATAGTTACTATGTATTATGGAGATAATTTAAAGAATGTATTAGGACTTACAGCCTTAATAGGACCTATATTTTTATTAATATGTGATATTTTAGGAAGACTTATTATTTATCCATATGAAATATCAATAAGCTTAACAGTAGGGGTAATAGGTAGCGTAGCATTCCTTTACTTAATATTTAGGAGGTCTGGTCATGAGGCATAATAAGAAATTATTAATACTTAGTTTTTTAGCAATAATACTTTGTGTATTGTTTGTAGTAATAGGATTAAATTCAAATAATCTTTCATATGCACTATCAAGAAGAATTCCTAAAGTTATAGCAATAGTTTTAACAGGAGCATCTATAGCATTTTCTTCAGTGATATTTCAAACTATAAGTCAGAATCATATATTAACACCAAGTGTTATTGGACTTGATTCATTGTATATGTTAATTCAAACAATAATAGTACTTTTATTTGGATCTAGCAATTTATTTTTGACTGATAAAAAATTGAATTTCTTTTTATCACTTATAACAATGCTTTGCTTTACAGGAATTTTGTATAAATTTTTATTTAAGAAGGGTAGTAAAAATATATTCTTTTTATTACTTGTAGGACTTGTATTTGGAACATTATTTGAGAGTTTAACATCTTTTATGCAGGTAGTCATTGATCCTAATGAATTTCAAACTTTACAAAATAAGATGTTTGCAAGTTTTAATAATGTAAATACAAATGTACTGTTTATATCTCTTATAATAGTAATTCTTGTATTTGTATATGTGTATGAACATTTAGACACTTTAGATGTAATGCTATTAGGAAGAGAGAATTCTATTAATTTAGGAGTAGATTATGATAATATTGTAAAAAAAATGCTTATTTGTGTAGCAATACTTGTGTCAGTAGCTACGGCATTAGTTGGGCCAATAACATTTTTAGGACTTTTAGTAGTAAATATAGCAAGACAGATGTTGACTACTTATAAGCATAAATACTTATTCAATGCATCAATTCTTATAAGCATAATTGCTTTAATTGGAGGACAGTTAATAGTTGAGAGATATATGAATTTTGGAACAACAGTAAGTGTAATTATAAATTTTGTTGGAGGAATTTATTTCATATACCTTTTATTAAAGGAGAGAAGTTTATGATAACAGTAAAAAATATAACTAAAAAATATGGTGAAAAAAAAGTAGTAGATAATGTTTCTTTAGATTTGCATGAAAATAAGATAATATCATTTATTGGGCCAAATGGAGCAGGTAAGAGTACATTATTATCAATGATAAGTAGACTTGCTAAAAAAGACAGTGGTGAGGTCGTAATTGATACTAAGGAGCTATCTACATGGCAAGATAAAGATTTATCAAGAACAATATCTATATTGAAACAAAATAATAATATAAACATAAGAATTACGGTTAGAGAGCTTGTTACTTTTGGAAGATTTCCTTATTGTGGTGGAAATTTAACTAGCGAAGATAAGGTTTTTGTTGATGAAGCTATTAATTATATGGAACTTACTGATTTGCAAGATAGATATTTAGATGAATTAAGTGGAGGACAAAGGCAAAGAGCTTATATAGCAATGGTTATAGCTCAAGATACTAAATACATACTTTTAGATGAACCACTTAATAATTTAGATATGAAACATTCAGTTGAGATTATGAAAATTTTAAAGAGATTAGTAAATGAAAAGAGTAAGACTGTGATAATAGTTATTCATGATATAAATTTTGCATCATGTTACTCTGACTATATAGTGGCTTTAAAAGATGGAAAGGTAGCTAATCAAGGAAAAACAAGTGAAATAATAAAGAAGGATGTTTTAGAAAGCATATATGAAATGAATTTTAATGTTACAAATATAGATAATAGACCAATATGTGTTTATTTTTAATATACGTTTTAAGGTACTAGACAGGTTATTGAAGTGATTCATGTTGCTTAATGTATATTCTTAAGAATAATAGATTAAAGATCATTACAGAGCTTTATGATGAGCAGAAAACATATGCATAATTGAATAGAATCTATTTTTAGTGACTAGGTAGGTTATTAAAAGGAAGATAGAATTAATTATTAGTTTATCACTAAAGAATAGAATATTAATTATGGATTTGTATAGCATCAATAATATATAGCTTAGATATTAAATTTAGGAGGAAAAAATGAAAAATATAAGTAAGAAAACAATAATAATAGTGGCAGCAATAATAGTAGGACTTTTTGGAATAGTAGAAGCTACTAAATTTGCAGGAAAAGGTAGTAATGATAATAATGATAAAATAACAATTACACATAAATTAGGGAAAACTGAAGTAAGTAAAAATCCTGAAAGAGTAGTAGTATTTGATTATGGTGTACTAGATTCTTTAGATGCATTAGGAATCAATGTGGTAGGAGTACCTCAAGATGGAATACCTTCTTATTTAGGAGAATATAGTTCTGACCAGTATATAAGTGTTGGCGGAATAAAAGAGCCAAATTTTGAAAAAGTACATGAAGCAAAGCCTGATTTAATTATAATATCAGGTAGACAAGAAGAAAGCTATGATGAGTTTAGTAAGATAGCTCCAACAATATACTTAGGAATAGAAAATGAAAGTTATATTGAGTCATTTACTAATAATATGAATACTTTAGGACAAATATTTGATAAAGAAGACGAAATTAATAAAACACTTCAAGGAATAAATTCTAAAATTGCAGATTTAAATAAAAAGACAAGTGAAAGTCAAAAGAATGGATTAATAATATTAGCTAATGATGGAAGCTTTAGTGTATATGGTAAAGAATCAAGATTTGGAATAATTCATCAGAATTTTGGTGTTGCGCCAGTAGATAATAATGTTGAATCATCTACTCATGGGCAAAAGGCTTCGTTTGAATATCTTGTTGAAAAGAATCCGGATTATCTTTTCGTAGTAGATAGAAGTGCAGTAGCTGGTGGACAAGTATCTGCACAGGCACTTTTAGATAATGACTTAGTAAAAAGTACTAATGCATACAAAAACAATAATATAGTGTATTTAGATGCTAATGTATGGTATATAGCAACTGGTGGAATAAATACAACTTTAAAAATGATAGAAGAAGTTGATAATGCTTTTTAATAATTTGATATTATTTAAATTAAAAAATCATATGTGGATTAATATCTACATGTGATTTTTTATGTTGCATTTTATTATACAATTTATCTTTAAGGTAGTTATATTTTCTAAAACCTTGTGGATAAATTATGTATTATGTTAAAAAGCATTGGTTATTAAATAGTTTAGAGAAAATCTAAGGTAATATTTATTTAAAAATCAAAAAAATATATAAAATAAATATTTGACTTATAGTATAAACAGAATTCTTAGCTTCAGATTAAATCATTCTATACTAAATCACTTTAGATTAAATAATTGAAGCTAAGAAGTTGTTATACCAATTTTATTTTTAATATTGTAAAATTATATCTAAAAAATTAATACTCCAATTTTATGCATTTTTTATTAGAAATATAAAGATGTTTTTCTTAAATATAAATTTATTCAAAAGTTTTTATTAAATCAACTAAATTCTGCTTTATATCATCGATTTTACTAAAATCTATTGCACTAATATATATTTTTTCTAAATCGTCATGATAAGATTTAGCTTTCGCAAGATATAAAGTAGCTTTTGAAATTGTTTCTTTATATTTATTTTGAATAACTGAGATATTAGCAGCATATTTTTCGTCAGTACCTGAAGTTATTAATTCAGAATACATATCTATCACATAATCATTTTCTTTAACAGGAAAATATTCATGTGGAGCAGTTGAATCAAATATGCATATATCTAAATCTCTCATTATCACCATATCAAGACTATCTGGATCGAATCCACAATGATATACTTCAGCATCAATGCCTCTGGTTTTACATTCTTTTACTAATTTTTTTAATAAAGTAGATTTACCAGAACCAGGTCTTCCCTTTATAAAATATCTATTAGAAACGTTCTCTGTTAAGTTATCAACAAAATTAACAGCTCCTTTAGGTGTAGAGCCACCTAAAAATCTATCTTTTATTACAGCAGCTTTATTAAAATTATTATTTCCTACAAGCTTATCTATAACCTCGATTGTTAATTCGTTTGCTTTTTTAAAATCCATATTTTCAATATATATTTTCTCCCAATCATCATGTATAACAAGAGCTCTTTCAAATAATTTATAAGCATTAGTATAACAAGATGAAATATGCTTTTTAATTTTTAATATATCTTTTGTATGTTCTTTTAATTTATTAGTATCCCAAGCAACTCCTAAGTTAACATACTCTTCAATAGCACCGGGTGCAGTAGGTTCTATAACATGGGGCGCTGTTCCATCAACTATTGCTACTTTAATCTTCGGAATTATTACACCATCAAGAGAATTATTATCAGAAGAACAATGTAGGAATTCTATATCATAACCTTTATTGCACCATTCATTTCCTATAGATTTTATGAGTGTAGATTTTCCGCATCCAGGCCCACCTTTTAAAATATATATTTTATCCAAATTATCTAAATTAGATGAAAATAAGTTACAAAATCCTTTTGAAGTATTAGCAGAAGCGAAATAATTTAAAATTTTACCAGACAATTTAATCAACTCCTAAATTAAAATAATTTTAACACTAAATATTATATGACTAGAATTTTTATATGTGTAAATTTGAAAAAATATACATCAATTAGGCATTAAGATAGTTTTGATGATTTAAAAAAGTATAATTGAAACATCATTCTATCTACTATATATATCAATACAAATTAAAAATAGATATAAATTTTTACAGTTTAATAAAAGTATAAAAGGATATATAAAAGCACATAATATTTTTGTAATAAATTATAGGGAGTGATTAGAATGGATAAGAATCCAAGCATAAAATGCTCAGTTATGTCATGCAAATACAATAATTCAGCGCAAAGTTATTGTACATTAAATCAAATTAATATAGGTACACATGAAGCTCATCCAAAACAAGTAGAATGCACAGATTGTGAATCTTTTCAATTAAAATAATTAAAATTTGAATTACAGCTAACCCAAGCATTAAAAGAGATTTAAAGAAAGTTTTTCTTTAAATCTCTTTTTCTATTATAATAAATTCAGTACAATGATTTTAAAAATTAAATAAAGATGATGTTCTAGTTAAGAGCGTAGATATACGCATAAAGATAAACATAATAATTTTATAAATATGGAGGAACATTTATGGAATATAACTGGGAGAGGTCTATACCTTTTTTACATATAGATTTAGATATAGCAAAGGAGCTTTTTAAGAAAACTTTATTAAATGAAGAGGTAAATACTATAGTACCCATTAACGAAGGGTGTAGAAGCAGTAATTATATATTAGAGACTAATAATAAGAATAAATATATACTAAAAATATTTCCTGAATGTGATTGTTATTATGAAAGGGAAAATAATTTATTAAATCTACTTAAAAATCATATTTTAGTACAAAAAGTTTATTTAATATCTAGTAGTAGTATTATAAAAAATAAAACCTTTGGGATATATGAATATATAGATGGTGTTAATTTAGGTAAAGCAATTAGAGGAAAATTTAAAATTAATGGAAGTTTAATAAAAGAATTAGCTATAACATTAGCAGAAATACATAAATTTAAGTATAAAGAATGTGGAAAACTAGATAAAAACTTAAAAATAATCCACAAATTATCCCCACTATATAAATTATATGAAGAGAATATGGGGATTAATTTTAGAAACAGGTTAGGAAATGATGTAGTTAAAAAAATAAATTATATAATAAACGATAATAAAGAAATATTATTGAATTTAGATAAAAATATATCTTTAATTCATGGTGATTTTCAAGGAACTAATATAATTGTGAAAGATAATAAGATATCAGCAATAATAGATTGGGAATTTTCTATGGCAGGAAATCCATTAATTGATATAGGCCAATTATTTAGATATGAGAATTGTTTTTCTGATAATTTAATTAAAATATTTGAGAAACAATACAATAAATGTTCAGATAGTAAATTAATTAATGAATGGTATAAAATATCAAAGCTTATTGATTTAATTAGCTTAATTAAATTAATTAATACAAAAGAGGAGATGCCTACTAAGCATAAAGAGATAAAAAAACTTATAATAAATACATTAGAACTGTTTTAATAGAGTAATGATATATGCATAAGTAAAATGGACGAAATGCAAAAAGGAAATTCGACTTTTGATAGTTGATGAGTAAGTTAGAGGAGCGAAATATAAAATTACGACTCTCATTTAACAATACTAAAATGAGCATAACCCCATTTTAGCTTGCTCTCAATATGAATTTAAGACAAGCAGTAAATGTTACAATAATTATTAAGAGTTCTAAAAGTTCAATTACAATGCCACTTAACCTATTTTATATATCAATACACATTTAAAATAGAACCTATAAAAATAAAAAATCATAATAAAGATGTTTTTTAGGAATACTAATTTTATTAAATAGTTTATCAATTTTCAATATATTTATTTGTATTTGTAGAAATTTTTTATGCAATAATTTGAATAGAAATTTATATTTTATTTATGTAATTTAATTAGTAATTAGGAGAGTAATAAATATGGAAGAGAAAAAAATATTTTTAGAGATAGAGAATCATTTACTTAATGATGAAAAACCATCTTTATTTTTAAACGAAGCATTACATAAAGGTTATTTTGATAAATATCCATTGTCAATGATAAAAGACTTGAGAGAAGTACCTCAAAATCCTAAGTATCATCCTGAAGGTAATGTATTTATACATACAATGATGGTAGTTGATGAAGGTGCTAAAAGACGTGAAATAAGTAATGATAAGAGAATATTTATGTGGACATTATTATTGCATGATATAGGAAAAAAGCCTACAACTAAAATGAGAAAAGGGAGATTGACTTCATATGATCATGATAAAGTAGGAGCGAAGATGGCAGAAGAATTCTTAAATTATTTTAATGAAAATGATGAGTTCATAGATTATGTGAGAAAATTAATAAGATGGCATATGCAGAGTTTATTTGTTGTTAAAAATACAAGGTTTCAAGATATTGAAGGAATACTAAGAGATGTTAATGGAGAGGATATAGTATTAGTATCATTATGTGATAGATTGGGTAGAGGTGGATTAGATGACTCATTAATAGAGCAAACAAAAAATGATATAGAAGATTTTAAAAAGGTATTGAATAGCAAGAAATAGATTCTATTTTAACTTCTTAATAATATGAAAATAAATAATTTTAACATTTAAAATTATTTTTAATAATATAAATTATAGTAATTATTAAGGGGTATATATATGTTTAAGATGTTTCCATTTAAATTTTGGGGAACTGTAAATATAGGAAATTTGGGAAATATAATAGGATCTTTTTTAGAAGATATAGATTTATCCGGTTTAATAGATGAATTTGAACAAGAATATGATGAAGAAAAATTTAATGAATCACAGGAACCTGAAGACTCAAAAGGTAAAGATGTAGCTGAATTTATACAATTAGAAGAGTATGAGGACATGTATATATTAACTATCGAATTGAATGGAGTAGATTTAAGACAAACTAGTATACAATATAATCCAGGAAAATTGTCAATAAATTTAAATAAGATGGAAAAAGTATCTCAACATATAGGGATGTTCTCATCGGATTATATGGTAAAAAAGAATTACAAAAAAGAATTTGATAAAATTGAATCTATAGACGAAAGTAAAATAATGAAGATATTAGAAAATGGAGTACTTAAAATATCTATGCCTAAAAAATATGCACTAAATGACGATTCTAAAATAGTAGATGTTAAAAATTATATAGAAAATTAAAATTAGGGAAGATTTAATCTTCCCTAATTTTGTAAAAGTACTAAATACTATTTTCTTTTATTAGCTACTTCAACATTAACTTTCTTTTTGTTTATTTTACCGCCGATACATTTCTCTAATACTTTAGAAGAAACATCTTCATCAATAGTTACAAAAGAGAAATTATCCATAAGATCTATTTTACCAATAGCAGAAGCTCTTACTCTAGTTTGATCTTTTATATAGTTTATTAAGATCTTTGGAGTTAAGCCATCTTTTTTTCCAACAGAGAAGAATAAACGTACATCATTTTTTGAAGCACTAGGTGCATCTAATGTATCTGTATTATATTCAAAACTGCTTTCATTTTCGAATTTTATCTTCATTAAAGATGCTATTATAGAAATTGGATCATAAGCTTCATTTAATTCAATAGCACTTGGAACAAATGTGCTAAAATCACCACTATCAATAGTTTCTTTAATTTCGTTCATTATATTAGTAAATTTTCTACTATGTATTTCATTAGCTGTTGGAACTGATTTTTCTGTTATTGTACTCTTAGTTACTCTTTGAATTTGTTTAAGCATACCTAATTCTTTTGGAGATACTAAAGAATAAGCAGTACCAGTTCTATTTGCTCTACCAGTTCTTCCGATTCTATGAACATATGATTCTACATCTTGTGGTAAATCATAGTTTATTACATGTGTAATACCATCAACGTCAATACCTCTAGCAGCTACGTCAGTTGCGATAAGTAAGTTTAATGAACCTTCTTTAAATTTCTTTAAAGTAGTTAATCTATGTACTTGAGACATATCTCCGTGCATACCCTCAACTACATATCCTTTACCTTGAAGTTCTTCAACTAATTCGTCAACGCCTTTTTTAGTTCTACAGAATATGATAGCAGAAGATGGATTATCTAAATCTAATAATCTACAAAGTGCTTCAAGTCTATGTTTGTTGTTAATCATAAAATAGTTTTGTTCTATTTTAGATACTGTAAGTGAACTTCTCTTTATTGCTACATGTTTAGCATCTGCTTTCATGTAATTCTTAGCTAATTTTGCGATTGGAGCAGGCATTGTAGCTGAGAATAATAAAGTTTGTCTTTCAGCAGGAGTATTACTTATTATAGTTTCAATATCATCGATGAATCCCATGTTAAGCATTTCGTCTGCTTCATCTAATACTAAGAAATCTACTGTATTTAATTTAAGTATCTTTCTGTTTATAAGGTCTAACACTCTACCTGGAGTTCCAACAACAATATCAATGTTATCTTTTCTTAAAGCTCTGATTTGTCTATCTATAGATTCTCCACCATAAACAGGTAACACATTTGCTTTTTCATATTTTGAAAGCTTCTTAAGCTCATCATTTACTTGTACAGCAAGCTCTCTTGTAGGAGCTAAAATAAGTGCTTTAATTCCGTTCGTGTCATTTAATCTGCTAAGTATAGGACAACCATACGCTGCAGTTTTTCCTGTACCAGTTTGTGCTTGACCAATTAAGTCAAAACCTTCTAGTGTTACAGGTATACTTTCTTCTTGTATTTGAGAAGGGGTATTAAATCCTAAATCATCTATTGCTTTCACAACTGTATCTTTAAGACCTAAAGAATAAAATTTGTTATCGTTCATTAAATATCCTCGTTTCTTTTATCTAAAATTGGTTACTTTATATTACTTAATTACATAAGTCAAATAAAATAAGTTTAACAGAGTAGTTTATATAATGTCAAATCGAAAAAACTTACAAATTTTGAAAGTTTTGCAATTTATAAGTTTTGAAATTTCTAATTATCTCTATATTTACTGCACACTATTGATCTAACTTTATTTGGAAGTTCATCTTGTTCTTCCTTTGTTAAATCTTTTGTATAAATTGGTGCATGCACTACAAGTTCTACATTTGCAGGTTTTATTCTATTAGTTTGCTCTAATAACTTATAAGTCCCATTAATAGTAAGAGGAACTATAACACATTTTGATTTTAAAGCTAATTTAAAACTACCTGCTTTAAAATCACCAATTTCTTTTCCTTTACTTCTAGTACCTTCTGGAAATATAACCATAGAATAGCCAGTTTTAAGTATGTTAATTCCTTGAACTATTGCTTCCGCAGACTTCCTTAAATTTTTTCTATCCATGAATACACAATTTATGTATTTCATCCATGTACTAATAAAAGGAAGGGTTTCTAATTCCTTCTTTGCAATAAAGCCTTTTGGTACATCGATAGAACTCATTAATAACGGAATATCAAAATTACTTTGATGATTAGATATAAATAATATAGTTTCACCTTTCGGTATATTGTCTAATCCTATCACATTAACTCTCGCACCACAAGCTTTCATTACAAATCTTGCCCACTTAGAAGTAACTTTATGAATAAATTCTGTTTTTTCTTTTAAATTACCTTTCTTTTCTAAGGATTTAATTTTTAATTTATTCATAGATACAAATAATAAACTAAAAATTATAGCTATAAAAAATATTATGGTCCTTATCATATTTACACATCCTTAAATTTAATTACTACATAATATAGTATATTATAAAAATGCATTATTTAAAAGATAGCAGTAAATACTTAAAGCATAAGTAGATAATTTAATTCTAGCCAAAAAATAAGGATTTTAGAATATATAATAAGATTTATTTAAAATTATTTTAATATAAAATTAAAGGAAAATAATATAAAAAAGGATATAATTATTATAGTAGATAAAATATTGTTAATTATATAAAAAATTACGATAAATAATACGAGAAATAATAATGAAGATAAATAACGTAGAGGAGGATTAAATGAATATAGATGCACTAGAGAAAAATAATGATATCATAGGCCTTAGTGATGAAGAAGTAACTGAAAGAATTGCTGAAGGAAAAGTTAATTACATTCCCAAAGCTCCATCAAGAACATTATGGCAAATTATTAGAGCTAATTTATTTACTAGTTTTAATACAATAAATTTCATATTAGCAATTATAGTAATAATAGCTGGATCGCCTAAAAATTCAATATTTGCTGGTGTTATATTAGTTAATACTTTAATTGGTATAGCACAAGAGCTTAGAGCTAAAAAAACATTGGAAAAATTATCTGTTATAAATGAAGCTTATGCTAATGTTTTAAGAAATGGAGAGGTAAAAAAAATACCTTTAGAAAAAATTGTTTTAGATGACATATTGTATTTGGACACAGGAGCACAAATACTAGCAGATTGTGAAGTTATTTCATCAGTAGAATTAGAAGTTGATGAATCTATGCTAACTGGAGAATCTGACTCTATTATAAAATATAGTGATGATAAATTATTTTCTGGAAGTTTTGTTGTAGCTGGAGAATCATATGCAAAAGTAACTAGCGTTGGTAAAGAAACATATGCATCAAGACTTGCAGAAGAAGCTAAAAAGTTTAAATTAATAAACTCAGAGTTACAAAATGCTATAAATAAAATATTTAGAGTAATAATATGGATAATAATTCCTCTGTCAATTTTACTTACAGTAACTCAACTTATGATAAATAATGTAACTTGGCAACAAGCATCAATTGGTACTGTAGCTGGAATTATAGGAATGATTCCGGAAGGATTAGTTCTTTTAACAAGTGCCACTTTTATAGTTGCAATAGTTAAATTAGCTAAATATGATACATTAGTTCAAGAATTATGTTCAACAGAAGTTTTAGCTAGAGTAGATGTACTATGTTTGGACAAAACTGGTACATTAACAGAAGGAAATTTAAAATTAGTTGATATAAAAAATATTAGTGAGATTAAATCAGAAGAGATAGATACAATACTAGCTGCACTTACACATAATCTGCCTAGTAACAATGCAACTCAAAAGGCTATTCTAGAAAGATATAAAGAGTTTAATAATAATTTAAAATGTATAGATAAGATAGTATTTTCATCTAAAAGAAAATGGGGTGGAGCTACTTTTAAAGATTTAGGTACTTGGGTAATGGGAGCACCAGAAATCATATTAAATAAAGAATATAGTAGCATTAAATCATTAGTAGATGAAGAAGCGGCAAAAGGAAGAAGAGTATTACTTTTAGGTAAGATTAAAGATAATAAACTTAATCATAAATTAAGTGGAGAGATTGAAGCAGTAGCTTTAATATTAATAGAGGATATAATCAGAGAACAAGCACCAGATGTATTAGATTATTTTAATAAACAAGATGTAGAAGTTAAGATAATATCAGGTGATAATCCACTGACTGTTTCAACTGTTGCTAAAAAGGCAGGAGTAAATGGGTGGGAAAATGCCATAGATGCTAGAAACCTTCCAGAAAATGAAGATAAATTTAATGAAATGATTAAAAATAATACTGTTTTTGGTAGAGTAACACCTCATCAAAAGAAGAGAATAGTTAAATCACTTCAAACTTTAGGGCATACTGTTGCTATGACTGGTGATGGGGTAAATGATGTGCTTGCATTAAAAGAATCAGATTGTGGAATAGCTATGGCTAATGGATCAGATGCGACTAAAGCAGTAGCACAATTAGTATTATTAAAATCAGATTTTTCAGCGTTACCTAAGGTTGTTGAAGAAGGAAGAAAACAAATAAATAATTTAGAAAGAGTTGCTGAGCTATTTTTATCAAAGACAGTATACTCTATAATATTAGCTTTAGTTTTCTCGTTATTATTTTTACCATTCCCAGTTTTACCGATACAAATGTCATTAGTAGGAAGTTGTGCAATTGGTATTCCAGCATTTTTCTTGGCTTTACTTCCTAATGAAGGTGGAGTAAAGAAAGGATTTTTACATAGAATTTTAACTGTTAGTATTCCTAATGGTATATTTTTAGCGTTATTTACAACATTAACATTTATAATTTCACTTTATGTAGGAACTTCAATAGAGTATAGTAGAACGTTAGCATTACTTATGTTTGCTGGAGTGAGCATGATTATTTTACTTAAAGTATCAAGACCATTAACAACATTTAAATTTTGTTTAGTAGTATTAATGTTTGGGATAGTTGTAATTGCATTTATTACGCCAATAGGAAGACTTATTTTTACATTAGAAAAATTAAAATTAAGACATTGGATAATATCATTAGCAGTAATAATATTATCAGCTCCATTGATTACTAAGATTGTGGATTTAGTAAGGAAGAAAGTTAATAAAGTATTTAAATTTGAATATTAGGTATTGGGAAGTGGGAGATTTTAATGTTTAAAAATGATTATATGAAAGAGATGGAAAATAGTTTAGATTTAATAAAGGAAGAAGTAGAGAAAAATCTAATAAATGATGAAATAGAAAAGGCAAAAAAAGCAGTAAATAGTCAGCTTAAAAATTTAGTTGGTTTAGATATAAATGCCATTGATACATTATCATTTAATAGTGTTAGAGAAATAATCAGTAAAGATGCTTCTTATAATTTAGGAAAATATATTGCATTAGGAGAGTTATTGCAATTGCAAGGGAAGATTTGTTTAAAATACAATGATGAATCAATGATGCTAAATTATTATTTAAAATCACTAGAATCTTTTTATGAAATACATTATGAAGAAGAGATTAATAATGATAAGTATATTAAAGATATAGAATGTTTAATAAATGATTTAAGAGAATATGATATTCCGTTAGATAACGATATACAAATCTTTAAGTTCTATGAATTAATGAATAAGTTAGATAAAGCAGAAGATATGTTGTTTTATATTATAGATAAAAGCAATAATGATAAAAGTAACATAGAAATGGGATTAGAATTCTATAATAAATTAAAACAAAGACCAGAAGAGGAACTAATAAAAGGAAACTTACCATTAGAAGAAGTAGAAGATAGCTATTTAGAACTTAGTAAAAAACTTAAATAATATGTTGAGATATGCATAGTTAAATTGGAATGAATAATTGGAATTAGGACAGTTACTTTAATTCTCAAAGTCCAATTACAATGCCACTTTTCATATTGTATATCTCAACATATATATAATTTAGATATTTATTTTTTTGACTCTTACTTAAGTATTCTAAAAAGTAAATTTTAATGTTAGATTGGTATTTATATTAAAATACTAACATTAATAAAAGGTGATATTTTAAATTAACTTTGTGGAGATGGATTGTATAAATAGCATTACTTGACAATGAATAACAACTATAATAAAATTTAATATGTAATTTAATAATTCAAGTCCTCATAGTTAAATGGATAGAACAGTCCCCTCCTAAGGGACAGATGTAGGTTCGATTCCTACTGGGGATACCAATACACATAATAAAATGGCTTAACCATAAGGTTGAGCCATTTTTGACATTTAAAAAGTATTCATTTAGAATAAATGTTTGTTGTTGACACTAATATATAAACATATTACTATTAGTTATATGTTTACATATTAGTAAAAATGTAAAAATTTAATTAGATTGTTTTAAAATAAGTAAGATTTAAACATTTTTATTTATAAAAATTTTAGAATTAATGTACAATAAAAAAATATATAATAGATTAAATTCTATATATTTAATAAAAGTAGTATGTTTTAAGAAATGAGGAGAGACAATGGATGAAAAGATTCCAAAGTATTATCTATTAAAAAAAATGCTAGCAGAAAGAATTGAAAATGAAGAATTTGAAATAAATGAGCCAATATTAAGTGAAAGAGAATTGATGGAACAATATCAAATGAGTCGTATAACCGTAAGAAAAGCAATTGATGAGCTGGTTAACGAAGGATATTTATATAAGATTCAAGGAAAGGGAACGTACATAAAAACTGATGATAAGAGTCAAGATCTGTTTTCTATAACAAGTTGTACAGAGGAAGTTAAAGCATTAGGAATGACGCCTAATAAAAGAGTTATTTCAACTAATATAGTTAATAGTGCTTCAAAACATTCCAAAGCATTAAATATCATGCCTAAAGATAAACTCTTTAATATAAAGAGAATTCTACTTGCAGATAATGAACCATTAAATTTTACAGATTCATATTTACCATACAAATTATTTGCTGGTATAGAAAAGTATAATTTTGAAAAAGAATCACTTTATAAAATACTTGAAGAGGTTTATCATGTAAAAATAACAAAGGCAAGAAGAACAATAGAGGCAATATTAGCAAAGGATGAAATTGCAGAATATTTAGATATAGATGAAGGTATGCCTATTATATTATTTGGATGTACTACTTACGGAATAATTAATGGCAAAGAATATCCCATTGAAACTTTTAAATGTTATTACAGAACAGATAAGTTCAAATTTTATATTGATCAAGTTAAATGAAAAAGTATTCCATAATAATTTGGAATACTTTTTTATTTTTTAGGAATTTATATTATTAAAAAATTGTGTATAACTTTTTAAATAATATATTTTAAAAGTATGCTAAGTATTCCTAAAGAATAAAAAATAATCATATGCCATATTATTATTCCTGTACTGCATTTGGAAAAGGGGGATGGCTAAAAAGATCTACATATCCAAAGTTGCTTTAGAGATTTTTTTATAAAATTTTAATAATTAAATATATTTTATTATATAAAAAGGTGTAATGCCATGAATAATAAGGATAATATTGAAGTGTAGTAATATACTGCGTGATATCGTTAACATAAAAATGAAAAAAATCCTTAAAACATGTTGACAAAAATTTTAAATATTGTATTATTAGATTATAACATGTCATGACAACATAACGACATGATGTTATGTTGTCATAACATAAAATTAAAATAAAGTAGGTAATAATTATGAATCAAGATAAAGTTCCTAAATATTATTGGTTAAAACGAATATTGATAGAAAAAATTGAAATGGAAGAATTTAAAAGTAATGTTCCAATATTAACTGAGAGAGAACTAATGGAGCAATTCCAAGTAAGTCGTATAACTGTTAGAAAGGCAATTGATGAATTGGTTAAAGAAGGGTATTTATATAAAATACAAGGAAAAGGAACTTATGTAAAAGATGATAATTATAATCAAGATTTATTTGAAATTACTAGTTGTACAGAAGATGTTTTAAAATTAGGTAAAAAACCAGAAAAATCAATAATTATTTCAGAAGTAATTAAAGCAGATACAAAAAGAGCTAAGACTTTAAACATAACAACTGATGATAATGTATTTTGTCTTGGAAGAGTAACTTTTGCCGATGGAGAACCATTAAATTATACATTGACCTATTTACCAGAGAAAATATTTTTAGGCATTGAAAGATATGATTTTAAAATAGAATCTCTTTATAGTCTTATACAAAAAAAATATAAGATAAAAATATTAAAAGCTAGAAGAACAATAGAAGCTGTTTTAGCTAAAGATGAAATAGCAGAATATTTAGATATAGATGAAGGTATGCCTATTATATTATTTGGATGTACTACCTATGGTATTGTAAATGGGAAGGAGGTGCCAATAGAAACTTTCAAATGTTATTATCGTACAGATAAATTCAAATTTTATATTAATCAAATAAAATAATAGCGCATTATAAATAATATTAACATGCAAATAATATAAAAATAAGAAATTTGGGAGGTATTAAAATGAAAAGAAAATTAGGTAAAGTATCAAGTATTATATTAATAATTGCACTGTTTTTAGGAACTATTTCAGGATGTTCAAAAGAAGGAAAAGATATAAGTAGTAATATAAAGGTTGCAGTAGTATGTGATTCAGCAGGTAAAAATGACAATGGATATAATCAATCAGCAGTAAAAGGGGCAGAAAAAGTAGCAGAACAACTTGGCTGTGAATATAAAATTGTTGAACCAACAAATGGAGTACCATCAGCTTTAGAAACTTTAGCTAGTGATGGATACAATGTTATTTTTAGCTTAGAGTATGATTTTGATGCACTAATTAAAGGTGTAGGCGGAGCAAAACCAATTGCAGAAATGTATCCAGATACAACATTTGTAGTATTTAATGATAATCCAAATAAAAATGATGATGGAACACCAATACATAAAAATGTTATATCAGTATTATTTGATGTACATGAAGCTTCTTATATTGCAGGTTCATTAAGTGTACAAGTATTAGAAAATGCAGATATTCTTTTCGGAAAAGATAACTATAACTTTACACCACTTGATGATGGCGGACGTTCTATAGGATTTATAGGTGGAACTAATTCAAATGGTATTACTGTGTTCTCATATGGTTTTGTTCAAGGAATAAATCATGCAGCAGAAGAATTAAATGTAAATTATAATTACTATTCAAAATATGATGCAGGATTTGCAGATCCATCATTAGGAAGTACAGTAGCAGGAACATTTTATAATCAAGGAGCAAATTTAGTATATTCAGTAGCAGGAAGTGTTGGTGATGGAGCTGCTTCAAAAGCAAAAGAACAAGGTAAATTAGCAATACATGTAGATGCTAATAAAGATGCTCAACAACCAGGATATATTTTAACAAGCGTAGTTAAAAATACAGAAGTACCAGTTTTTGATATTACAAAAGCATGCGTAGATGGTAATATTTCCAGCATGGACAATTTCCAAACATTCTCTTTAGACTCAGGAGCAACATCAATTACAGATTTATCAGAAATAAGTAAACGTATTCAAGACACTGAAGAGGCAAAAGCAAAATGGGCTGAAATAAATGATTATATTGATAAACTTGGAAAACAAATTGCAGATGGAGAGATTAAAGTAGTTAATGCAGCAATAGGAGAAGAATTCGATACTACTACTTGCAAAAATGTATTAATTAAATAGTTAATCAAGAGGGGTATTAGCATGGGTATTATACAAGTAACAGATTTAACAAAAAAATTTGGAGATTTTATAGCTAACAATAAGATTAATTTAGACGTAAAAGATCAAGAGATTAAATGTATTGTTGGAGAAAATGGAGCAGGAAAATCTACTTTAATGAATATGCTTTATGGACTTCTTCAACCTACAAGTGGAAAAATCCTTATACATGGAAAAGAAGTTGTTATGAACAGTCCAATTGATGCAATTGCAAATGGGATTGGAATGGTACATCAACATTTTAAATTAGTACCAAGTATTACAGTATATGAAAATATATTATTAGGTGCAGAAATTCAAGGAAGTAAGTGGAAAAGATTTTTTATAGATCAAAAGGAAGAAATAAAAAGAGTAGAAAAGTTAATCAAAGAATTTAATTTTGATTTAAATCCAATGGATAAAATTGAAGATATATCAGTTGGAGGAAGACAAAGAGTTGAAATATTAAAAATGTTATATAGAAATGTTGATATCTTAATTCTCGATGAACCAACAGCGGTTTTAACGCCTCAAGAAGTTGATGAATTAATGGTTAATTTAAAGCAATTAAAGAAACAAGGAAAAACAATTATAGTTATTACTCATAAGTTAAGAGAGGTTATGGAGTTAAGTGATAGCATAACAGTTATAAAGCATGGTAAAGTGATTGGAAATGTACTTACAAAGGATACAAATGAAAAAGAGTTAGCACAAATGATGGTAGGAAGAGATGTAGTTCTTACTGTAGAAAACAATAGAAAAGAACATACTAATGATGAAATAGTTTATAAAGTTGACAAGTTAACAACTGTAAATGAATATGGAAAAGAAGTTGTAAAGGATATTTCATTTGAAGTACGTAAAGGAGAAGTGTTGGGAATTGCAGGAGTAGAGGGCAATGGACAATCTGAACTAGTAAAATTAATGACAGGTCTTATGTGCTCTACAAATGGAAAAGTTACATTACAAAATAAAGATATTACAAATAAATGGCCTAAAGAGTTAAGAAAATCAGGTATTGGAATTGTACCAGAAGATCGATATGCACAAGGGTTATGTAAGGATATGAATATTTCAGAAAATTGTATTGCAGGATGTCATGATGAGAAAGATATATGTCACAATGGATTTTTTGATTATAAGAAAATCAATGAAAAAAGAGACGAATTCGTTAAAAAATTTGATATTAGAATAGGTGACATTAATGGAAATGTATCATCTTTATCTGGTGGTAATGCACAAAAAATTATTATTGCAAGAGAGTTATCAATAAAGCCTAAATTATTGATAGCATGTCAGCCAACTCGTGGAGTTGATATAGGTTCTATTGAATTTATCCATAAACAAATTTTAAATTTTAGAGATGAAGGAAATGCCGTAATATTAGTTTCAAGTGAATTGTCTGAAGTATTAAGTTTATCAGATAGAGTTGTTGTTATGTATAAAGGGAAGATAGTTGGAGAAGTTGATCCTAAAAATGTATCAACAGAGGCTATTGGATTGCTTATGGCAGGTATACAAAATTGCGAAAAAGAAGGTGAAAGAGTATGAGTAAAAGATGTAAAAATATGAGGATTGGAATTTTAAATTCTATTCTCCCAGTTCTCCTAGCATTTTTAATAGGGGGAATAGTAATAGCTATTATAGGAGAAAATCCAATTGAAACATATTCAGTGTTAATCAAAAAATCATTATTTACATCAGATGGATTTATGAATACTTTGCATTATGCATCACCATTGATATTAACTGGACTTGCCATAGCAATTACTTTCAAAGCAAATATCTACAATATGGGTGTTGAAGGTCAGATGCTTTTAGGGGGATTTGCAGCAGGAATTGCAGGGGCATATTTAACGGGATTAGATCCAATAACACATAAAATAGTATGTTTCTCAGTTGCTATTATATGTGGAATGGGATTTGCATTGATACCTGCATTATTAAAGGCTAAATGTAAAGTAAATGAAATGGTAGTTACGTTAATGCTAAATTATGCAGTATTAAAAACGCTAGAGTTTTTATCAACAGGTGTATTTAGAGATATGAGTTCTGGATATGTAGCAACTCCTACAATTCAAACAAGTGCCATGTTTCAGAGGTTTGGAAAATCTAGATTAACAATATTCTTTTTCATAGCAATGATTATACTAATCTTTATGTATTTCGTAATGAAAAAATCAAGGCTTGGATATGAAATAGATGCAATTGGTAAAAATTTAGAATTTTCAGAAGCTACAGGTATGAATGTAAGCAAAAAGATAATAATTTTAATGCTAATAAGTGGAGCACTTTCAGGAATTGCTGGTGCAGGTTATATGATGAGTGAGCAGTTTAAATTTACACTTGGATTTTCAGGGACGCCAGGGTTAGGATGGGATGGTATGTTAATTGCATTACTTGGTGGACATTCACCTGTAGGAGTTTTAGTAGCAGCTATTTTCTATGCCGCATTAAAAACAGGAAGTGACAGCATTAATATGTATACCCATGTACCAAAAGAAATTGTTGCTATGATACAAGGATTAATAATCTTATTCTTAGCTATAAAATTCTTGAATGATAGAACAAATTTATTTAGTAGATTTACTAAAAAGGAGGAGATCTAATGGCGTTATTAGGTAACATACTATACGATACTATCTATCATAGTGCACCAATTATATTATGTGTAATTGGAGGTATGTTTGCTTACAAGGCAAATGTATTAAATATCGCTTTAGAAGGTATGATGCTAAATGGAGCATTTGTAGCAACACTTTTAGTATTCTTTACAGATAATATTCCTCTTAGTATTTTTTTAGCAATAGTTACTACTTTAATATATGGATTAATTTTTTCATTACTCGGTATTACGTATAAAGGTAATGTAATAATTGTAGGTCTTGCAATCAACTTAATAGTACCAGCCATTGCAGGATTTATTCTTCAAATTATGGGTACAGCAAATATTAATTTAACTAATATAAATATTGCAGATTTTAAAATAAATATTCCAATAATACAGGATATTCCACTTATCGGGAATATATTAAGTGGACATACACCAATAACTTATTTGAGTTTTATAGGAATAATTGTTTTAACAATCATAATGTATAAAACTAAATTTGGTATTTATGTACGAGTTGTTGGTGAAAATGAAGATGCTGCAAAAAGTTTAGGAATAAAAACAAATGTATATAAATATGCAGCGGTGTTAATAGGAGCATTTTGTTGTGCACTAGCAGGTGTGAATTTCTCACTAGAAAGACTTGGACTATTTACAAATGATATGACAGCAGGACGTGGATTTATTGCTATAGCAGCAATTTATTGTGGACAAGGAAAACCTGTAGCATCATCTATGTATGCAATTTTATTTGGGGTAGCAAGAGCACTAGCGGTAAATTTAAGTATATATGCTGGTCCAATAGCAGGACTATTTGATACAATCCCATATATTATTATGGTTACTGTATTAGCAGTTGTATCTGCAGTTAAATATAAAAATGTAAAAGTAAGAGGCTTTAAAGCTGAATAGTTATAAATGGAGGGTATATATGAGTAAGAGTGCATTAATTATTGTTGATATGGTAAAGGATTTCACAGATCCAGAGGGATTAGTATATTATCCTCAAAATCGTGAAATTCTTTCAAAGATAAAAAAAGTTTTAGATAAATGTAGAGAAAAAGAGTTATTAGTAGTATTTTTACAGCATTGTAATAGAAAAGGAAAATTAGATAGAAGAATTGCTTCAATGAGACCAAATTGTATTGAAGGAACTGGTGGCGAGGACATAGATCCAATTTTAGAAGTAGATGAAGTAAAGGATTATGTAATAAAAAAGAGAAGATATAGCGGATTTTTTGGTACAGATTTAGATTTGGTATTAAGAGAAAATGGAATTGAAAATGTAATAGTCGTAGGAACAAAAACAAACTGTTGTATTAGAGCAACAATTACAGATGCATTCTATTTAGATTATAACGGATATGTTGTAAGCGATTGTGTTGCTACTAATTCAGAAGTTGTAAACAATGTACATTTAACAGATATTGATAAATATTTAGGTAAAGTAGTTAGTAGTGAAGAATTATTTAACATGTTAGATAAGAAAGAACTTTAGAAAGAGAGGACTTTTATGGGAAACTATGATGTTATTACAAGTGGATATGTAAGTATGGATCACATTATTAAAATAAAATCACCAGCAGAAGTGGGTTTTACATCACTTGTAACAAATAAAACAAATTCTAAGATTTATTATGGTGGTTGTTCTGTAAACATAGCTTATGCACTGTGTAAGCTAGGACTGAAATCTATGCCAATATTAAGAGTTGGAGAAGACTATGAAGAATTAGGATTTAAAAAGTTTTTAGAAGAGGGCAATGTTCCTATAGAAGGAATAACAAAGATTAAAGATGAAACAACATCTACTTGCTATTTATTACAAGATAATAATAATGATCATATTACAATATTTTATCCAGGAGCAATGGATGGAAAATATTCAAAGAATCTAGAAGATGAAATATTTAAAAATACTAAACTTGGAGTTATAACAGTTGCTTCAGTAGTTGATAATAAAGAATTTTTTGAGAAATGTAAGAAACATAAAGTACCTATTGTTTTTGGAATGAAGGATGATTTTGATGCATTTCCAGAAGAATTTTTAAAGGAACTTCTTACCTATAGTAAAATTATTTTTACTAATGAGGTAGAACGTGAAATTATTGAGAAAATATATGGATTTAAAACTATAACAGAATTATTTGATATAGGAAATGTTGATATTATTGTAACCACTCTAGGTAAAGACGGAAGTATATGCTATGAAAGAACTGAAGATGGAATTAAAGAAAAAAGAATTGGAATATTTCCTGTAGAAAACATAGTTGATGCAACCGGTTCAGGTGATGCATATATGTCTGGATTTATATATGGATATTTAAACAAATTTGAAATGAAAGATTGTTGTAAATTAGGCGGTGCACTTTCATCATTTGTATTACAGAAAGAAGGATGTTGCACAAACATGCCAACAGAAGAAGAATTATTAAACAAATTTAATCAATTCAAGGAGGAAATTTAATGAGTACATTATATTTAGGGGCAGATAAATCTACAGTATCAAAATATGTATTATTTTCAGGAGATCCATGGCGTGTTGAGTTATTAAAACAATATTTAGATGAACCAAAAAAGGTGGCTTTTTTAAGAGAATTTAATACATACACAGGTAAGTATAAAGGGATTGATGTGACTGTAACATCAACAGGGATTGGAGCACCATCAGCAGCAATTGCTATGGAGGAAATGTATGAAGCAGGTATGGAAGTTGCAGTTAGAATGGGAACTGTAATGGCATTAAGAGATGATATGCTTGGTAAATTTATAATTCCAATTGCAGCTATGAGAAGAGAAGGAACAAGTTTATCGTATGTAGATTCATCTTATCCAGCAGTAGCAGATATAGATTTAGTAAATTGTATGAATGAAACAGTAGTTCAAATGGGATCTACTTATTTAAATGGTCTTAACTGTACGATTGATGGTTTTTATAGTAAAATGCATGACTCTAAATTCTCTCTAGAATATGGACGAGATATGTCTAAGACATTTGAAGAATTAAAAAAGTTAAGAGTAACAGGAATTGATATGGAATCATCTTGCATGCTTACTTTAGGAAGATTAATGGATGTAAAAACATGTATTGTTACAATGACAACAGTTCTTGAAAATCTTAAAGAAACGTTGCAAGGACAAGATAGAAAAGATGCAGAGGATCTACTATGTAGAGTAGCTTTAGAGGGCATATATAATTATCATATGAAAACAATAAAGTAATTTGTTATAGGGGGAAAAGGGAATGAGTAAAAAAGATATTTTAAAAATAAATTCTGAAACTGTAATAGGCATGGTACACTGCTTAGCACTACCTGGCACACCCGGTTTTGATGGAGATTTTAAAAAAATATTAGATAGAGCAGTGGAAGATGCTATTACACTTGAAAAAGCTGGAGTAGATGCAATAATTGTTGAAAATATGGGCGATACACCATTTAGCGCTAAATTAGAAATTTCACAAATTGCAGCATTATCAGCAGCAACAATGATGGTAAAAGAAGCAGTAAATATTCCAGTTGGAGTAGATGCAGCATTTAATGATTGTAAGGCGTCGTTATCAATTGCAGCAATTACAGGAGCAACATTTGTTAGGATTCCAGTATTTGTAGATACTGTTTTATTTACTGATGGAATTATAAATCCAGTAGCAAGAGAATGCATGATATATAGAAAACAATTAGGTGCAGAACATATAAAAATATTAGCTGATGTTCAAGTTAAACATTCTCATATGTTATTACCAAATATTACAATAGAACAATCTGCTAAGGAAGCAGCAGATAATGGAGCAGATGCAATAATTGTTACAGGAAGTGCTATTGGTGAAGAGACACCAATACAAATGATTGAAAGAGTTAAAAAAGTAGTAAATATTCCTGTTATAGCTGGAAGTGGAGTAAATTCTAACAATATTAAAGAACAAATGAAAATAGCAGATGGTGCAATAATTGGTTCTAGTTTAAAGAAGGATGGAATTATAACTAATCCAATATCTTATGAGTTAGTAAATCAATTAGTAGAAGCATTAAATAAATAAGATTAATAGAGCGTTAAATAACAATTTTAAATTAGCTTTAAATAGAGGATCATGATCCTTTGAGGATTTAACTTAGCAAATAATAAGAGAATAGAGAGGAAGTATTAATTATGATGAGACCTATGAAATTAGCTGGAAGTGAATTATTATTTGGAGAAGGCTGTTTAGAACATATAAAATCTATGGAAGTAAAGAAAGTTACAATTGTAATTGGTGGATCTAGTATGCTTAAGAGTGGAATATTAGATAAAGTAAAAGGATATTTTACAGAAATAGGTGCTGAAATACAATTAATAACTGGAGTTGAGCCAGATCCATCTTTCCAAACAGTAATAAGAGGTGCAAAAGAAATGATTGAATTTGGACCAGATTTTATTGTAGCACTAGGTGGAGGATCTGTAATGGATGCTGCAAAAACAATGTGGATTTATTATGAACATCCAGAATTGAAAACATTAGAAGATATCTTGCCTCCAAATAAATTTCCTAAGTTAAGAGAAAAGGCACGTTTTTGTTGTATCCCATCTACAAGTGGAACTGCAAGTGAAGTGTCTAGATCAGTAGTAATTTCTGATAATGAAACAGGAATGAAGCATGGATTAGGAAATATGGAAATGATGCCTGATATTGCGATATGTGATCCAGAAGTTACAGTATCTATGCCAGCACGTATAACTGCAGAAACTGGAATGGATGCTCTAACACATGCATTAGAGGCTCTTGCATCTAATAGAGCAAATTATGTTAGTAATATACTTGCTTTACAAGCAGCAATTGATATTATTGAAGCATTACCAAATGCTTATGAGTTTGGTGAAGACTTAGAAAAAAGAGAAAAAATGTTAAATGCATCTATGGTAGCAGGTATGGCATTTACTAATGTATCTTTAGGAATTGTACATTCTATGGCTCATACATTAGGGGGATATTTTAAAGTTGCTCATGGATTAGCAGATGCAATACTTTTACCATATATTATAGAATTTAATTCAAATAATAAAGATGCAAAGGCTATATATGATAATGTAGCTGAAAAAGTAGGCTGCAAGGATTTAGGACAAGTTATAAAAGAACTAAATGAAAAGTTGAATGTTCCTAAAAAATTAAGTGAAATAATTACTGATGAAGAAAAATACAATGATTTATTAGATGAGATGTCAAAAGCTGCATTAGCAGATGGATGTACAAAAACAAATCCGATTGTTCCAACAATTGAACAATTTAGAGAATTATTTATTAAAGCGTATAAAGGAGAATAGAAAGATGGAAATAATTTGTTACTTATCAAACGGATACCCAACAATAGAAGATAGTTATAGAATTGCTGAAGAATATGTAGATGCAGGTTGTAATATGATAGAAATTGATTTTCCTTCAAGAGATCCATATTTAGAAAGTGAATATATAGCGGATAGAATGGCAAAATCATTAGAAGCATGTGATGATTATGATAAATATATGGATAGTATTGTAGCGGTGAAAAAGAATTTACCTAATGTTAAGTTACTAGTTTTAGCTTATGAAAATACTGTAGAAGAAATAGGCGTAGATAAATTTATAAACTTCTGTTTAGAAAATGATTTTAAAGATATTCTTTTAGTAGGTTTAAGAAATGAAGAAATAAAAAATAAAATTATAGAAAATGGGTTAAGAGTTTCATGTTATGTACAATATCACTTATTACCAGAAGAAATTGAATATGCAAAAAAATCAAATGGATTTGTATACTTACAAGCAAAACCAAATCCAGGAATGATAAATCCTAAATATCCTGAATTAAGTGATTGTGTAGAACATTTAAGAGAATGTGGTATAGATCGTCCAATATACTGTGGTGTAGGAGTACACGCACCAGAAGATGTTAAGATGGTAAAAGAAGCTGGTGGAGATGCAGCTTTTGTTGGAAGTACTATTTTAAAATTACAAACAGATATACCCGCTATGAAAGATATGATTCGTAAATTTAAAGAACAATGTTAAATAAAAAATTAAATTAAAAAATACTCTATAAAAGTGTCATGTTACGCACATGGCACTTTTTTTATATCTTTATTGTATGAAAATTTAAACAAAAATAAACATAAACAATAACTAAAAAATTTAAGTGAAAGTACTTAATATTAGATTGTTATTAGATTATAAATTTAAAATTTATAAGTATAATTAATCAATTCACTTCAACGTACGAATATATAAATACTATATCAAAGAATATTATTAAATTTTTTTTGTTCATTATATGGAGAATTACATAGTGATTTTGTGCAATTTAACGAAATAAAGGAAAGATTAAATTTTATAATGCATTTTATACTAAATTCAATTAAAATATATATATGTAAACTAAATTCATGTTATACAAATTAAGTAATTAGTAAAAACACATAAGTCACAACAAAAGAAAGGAAGTATATTGAATGGAGATTTTTGCTGAACAATTTATTCCTTCAGACAGATCACATAAAAGTAGCCAAGTAATGAAAAAGATTTCAATAGTATTATTTATAATATCTTTATTTATAATTTTTTTATCATTAATGATAGCGATATCAGTAATGTTATTATCTATAGTTTTATTTTTAACTAGTATGTGTATGTATATTGATTATGAGTATGAATTTTTTGATGGAACTTTAACTGTGACCAAGATATTTAATATGAGTAAAAGAAAAATTGCATTAAAAGTGGACAAGAATTCTATGAAGAATTTATATGCTGTAGAAGGTAAGAGTGATAATAATTCAAAAATAAAGAAATTTTATACTACCAATATTGAAGGTCTTAAAAAATATAATTTTGAATTAAATAATGGAAAGATATTTCAACTAGCTTTAAATACTGAAATGGAAAAGTTAGCGAACATTTTTCTTAAAAATAATATGTAAGATTAGATGTGAAAATGGGCGATCGCAAAATGATTAATTTTTAATCAGGAGTGACGCTCATTTTTATTATGTGCTTTAGCGTTAAAAAAATATATGATTTATACAATTTACCTTTAAATTTAATTTATCTACATATAAAGACAATATTTTACATGAAGTAAGTGTTATAATTTGTTGTAAATGATAAAATTTACATAGTGGGGTGTGTTTATGAAAACTTTATGTAGTAATTGTAATATTAAAAAACGTATTGAAGAATACAAAGAAAAGTTAGATGATAGCATAGAGAGAAGATGTGAAAACTTATTAGATGATGAAGTAGTTATCTTAAGTCAATTTCTTGATAACTTTGTATATAAATGTGTGTCTTGCAATAAAAATATACAGCATTTATCTAAATTAAACTTAAAAAATGTATTTGGAACCCATACAACATTTTATTATTATGGGGAGCAACATCTATTAATAAACCTGTATTTTTATATAAATGAAGGAATAAAAAACAATGAGCTTATATACGTTTCTATGGAAGAAGAACTTTATAATAAGTTATTAGACTTTCTTAAAGTTAATAAAGTTCCTACTGAAAATGTTAAATTTAGAGCTGTAAAATAATTAATTTCTGGTCATAAAAAAGGTGGATTTAATGGTTTAGTAGAAACAGCAACAAACATTTTAGGAAATATCGGCATTGAAAAATATAATGGACTAAGATGGATTGGTCAGCCAAGCTTTGCTATTGAAGGTACTTCACAGAAGGATTTTCTAGATATGGAAGCAGATTTAAATAAATTTATAAAAAATATGAATGCAGCTCTTCTTTGTGTATATGATGCTTATGATTATATTAATAAAGGTAAAGTTATTAATGAAAAAGTCATAAAAGAATCATTACAAACTCATTCATTTATTTTAAATAATTATGTTTCATGATAATACATAAATTAATCAAATTCTATTAAGCCTGTAACAAGGCTTTTTTTATTTTGTAAGAATTTATAAGGGATAACCCTAAAAATAGTTTAGTTTTAAATAGAAATAATTAATTTTATTTTGATATGAATAATATTTTTCATATTTTATATGGAACTGATATCATATTTAGTTGAGTTTATATAAATAATAATAGTTTTAAATACTTAATAATACTTTTAAACATGTGATTATAGTTTTATAAATTATTATTTAGGAAAGAATAGTTCTATAATTTAAATGAAATAACTAATAAATAATTAATAACGATAGATTATAAATAGCTAAAACTACATTTAATCTTAGTATTTACTAGGATGTAGCATTTTAACTAAATAATTTATAATATTTTTTATGGTAATTTCAGTTATATTTTTAAAAGTATTGACACTGAAATGTGGAACTGGTATCATATAATTCATGAAAACGGTTAGCTTTAGAAATTAATTAGGAGGAAATGTTTATGAAAGAGCAAGTTGTAGCAAATGAAATATTAAAAAATATTGGCGGAAAAGAAAATATAAAATCTATAGAGCATTGTGCTACTAGACTTAGAATTATACTAAAAGATAAAGAAAAAATTGATGAAAAAGCAATTGAAAATATAGATGGAGTTAAAGGTCAATTTTTTGCAGCAGGTCAATATCAAGTTATTTTAGGGACTGGATTCGTTAACAAGGTATATGGACAAATAGTTAATGAATCAGATAATTTAGCTAATACTAGTGCAAAAGAAGATGCATATAGTGAAATGACGATGTTACAAAAGATTTCAAGAACTTTTGGAGATGTATTTGTTCCAATAATTCCAGTGTTAGTAGCAACGGGATTATTCATGGGATTAAGAGGTTTACTTCAAAATTTAGGTGTTGAAATGAATGAAAATTTCCTTCTTTTCACACAAGTTTTAACAGATACAGCATTTGCATTTTTACCAGCATTAGTTGCATGGTCAACAATGAAGAAATTTGGTGGAACACCAGTTATAGGTATGGTAATAGGTCTTATGCTTGTGGCACCTCAACTGCCTAATGCTTATGGGGTGGCGGCAGGAACAGAAAGTCCAATATATTTATCAATGCTTGGAGTATCAATACCTGTTGTAGGATATCAAGGATCTGTATTACCAGCATTAGTTTTAGGAATTATAGCAGCTAAAACTCAAAAAGCACTTAAAAAAGTTATACCAGATGTACTTGATTTAATAGTTACTCCTTTTATAACATTATTAGTTTCAATGATACTTGGATTATTAGTTGTTGGACCATTAATGCATACAATGGAACTTTGGGTATTTGGAGCAATTAAAGGATTTATGTCTCTTCCATTTGGCTTAGGGGGATTAGTAGTAGGTGGAGTTCACCAAATCATAGTAGTAACTGGGATACATCATGCATTTAGTGCTTTAGAGGTTGAACTTTTAGCAACAACAGGAACTAATGCATTCAATGCAATGATTACTTGTGGAATAGTAGCTCAAGGTGCAGCAGCAGTTGCAGTTGCATTAAAAACAAAAGATAAGAAAAAACGTTCATTATATATTTCATCAGCTATTCCAGCATTCTTAGGAATAACTGAACCAGCTATATTTGGAATAAACTTAAGATTCATAAAACCATTTGTATTTGGATGTATAGGTGGAGCAGCAGGTGGTATGCTTGCAGGAATACTTAAATTAGCAGGAACAGGAATGGGAGTTACAGCACTTCCAGGTACATTATTATATATGAATAGTTTACCTCAATATTTATTAATAAATGGTGTGGCAATTGCTGTTGCATTCTGTTTAACATATTTCTTATTTAAAGCAGAAGAATAAAACTTAAGATAAAAATATTATATAGATTTAGTGGGATTAATTTCTTACTAAATCTATATCATTATATAAAACTATTTAAAATTTTTACTATTACACATAAGATAATAGTATTGATAGTATGCAATAATATTATTATAGTTATCATGAAGTTATTAAAACTTATGTGGAGGATTTTATGAAAAGAAAAGTAACAATTCAAGATATTGCTAATATGGTTAATGTATCAAAAAGCAGTGTGTCTAGATATTTAAATAATGGATATATAAGTGAAGAAAAAGCTAAAAAAATACAAGAGGCAATAGAAAAAACAGGTTTTGAAACTAACTTTTTTGCTAAAAGATTAAAAACTAAAAATAGTAAGTTAATAGGAATAGTACTTCCAAGAGTTGACTCTGTCACAGTTGGAAAGTTATTAACTGGTATAAACAGAGTATTAGATAAAAATGGTTACCAAGGAATAATTTTAATAAGTGAACTAGATATAGAAAAAGAAATTTCTAATATAAACAATTTATATCAACAAGGTGTTGATGGAATAATAATTAATGCTATGGCTATTACTAAAGAGCATATACAGCTAGTAAATAAATTAAATATACCAATAATGTTTACAGGTCAAAAGAGTGATTATGTTAACTACATGAAGATTGATGATTATGAAGCAGGAAATATAATGGGTGATTATTTTAAGAAAAATGGTCATAAAAGAGTTGTTTTCTTAGGTGTAGATGAATGGGATATAGCAGTTGGAATAGATAGAAAAAAAGGTTTTATAGATGAATTTAATAAAGATAATTTAAATTCAGATGTTAAATTTATAGAGACTGATTTCTCATTTAAAAAGGCATATGAAAAGGCTAAAGAGGCAGTAGATTATAAATCAACAGCAATAGTTTGTGCAACTGATAACATATGCTTGGGGGTACTTAGATATCTTCATGAAAATAATATTAGGGTTCCAGAGGATATTTCTATAGCTGGATTTGGCGGATATGATATAGGAAGTGTTTCATACCCAACATTAACAACAGTAGCTTTTGATTATGAGCTTATAGGGGAAAAAACAGCTCAAGGTATTTTAGATTTAATAAATGAAAAAGATATAAATAAAGATGACAATAGTTCATTAAAGTTAATTGAAAGAGAAAGTGTAAGAAAAATAACGTAAACAAAAGAGAGGAAAACTATGCAGGATAAAAATGTATACGAAAAGATAAAGCAAGATTTAGATCAGTGTTACAAGAATTCAAATAATAGTAATTGGAAAAGTAAATTTCATATAGAAATGCCATTTGGTTTAGTAAATGATCCTAATGGATTAAGTTATTACAATGGAGAGTTTCATATATTTTATCAATGGAATCCATTTGGGTGTGAGCACAAAAATAAGCATTGGGGATTAGTAAAAACAAGTAATTTTATAAATTTTACTAAGCCAGAGATAATATTAAAGCCTGTAGACTGGTTTGATAAAAATGGATGTTATTCAGGTGGAGCTTATATAAAGGATGATACTTTAAAACTATTTTACACTGGAAATGTAAAAGATGAAAATAATAATAGAGAATCATATCAATGCATAGCTAATTATTATAAGGATGGGACTTTTGAAAAAAAAGGACCTGTGATATTTAATCAACCAGAAGGATATACAGCTCATTTTAGAGATCCGTTTATTTTTGAAGAAGAAAATATTTATTATATGGTATTGGGAGTTCAAACTGAGGATTTAAAGGGAAGAACTTTGTTATATAAATCACTTGATATAGAAAAATGGGATTTTATTGGTGAGTTAAAAACTGATTTAGATGATTTTGGATACATGTGGGAATGTCCTAATTTAGTAAAATTAGATAATGATAAAAAGTATGCATTTTTATTTTCACCACAGGGATTAGAAACAGAGGAATTAAAAAATCAAAATATATATCAATCAGGATATATAATAGGAGATTTAGATTTAAATAATATTTCATTAAATGATAATAGTAAATTTAAAGAAATTGATATGGGATTTGATTTTTATGCACCACAAGTATTTAAGCATGAAAATAAAAATATAATGATTGGCTGGATAGGTATGCCTGATAAAGATTCAGAATATCCAAGTTCAAAAGAAGATTGGATGTTTTCTTTAACAATGCCGAGAGTATTAGAATATAAGAATGGTGTAATATATCAAAAACCATTAAAGCAATTAGAAGATTTAAGACATAATAAAGAAGTAGAACTTAACAATGAGGAATTTGCTTCATATAATATGAGTTTTGATTCAAGAAATAAAGAAATAAAATTAAATTTAGATATAAAAAAATCTGAAAATATAGATATAGTATTTAACTTTGGAGAAGAAAGTATAAAGATAAATTATGATAAAAAATCTGAAGTATGTACTATAAATAGAGACAATATGAAATTAGGTGGAAAAGGCATTAGAAAATTTAAGTTAAAAGCTAAAGATAATCTTGATTTACATATATTTATTGATAATTCAGTTATAGAAATATATTATCAAGATGGATTAGAAGTAACAACATTGATGTATTTCCCTAAGGAAAAAGGTTTGAATATTGAAATTAAAGATAATAGTAAAGTGAAAATTAATGAATTAAATGTATGGAATTTAAGGAGTGTAAAATATGAATAGTAATATTTTTTGTATTGGTGAACTTTTAATTGATATGGTTTGTGTTGATAATAAGGGATTAAAATATGGAGAAAAGTTTGAAAAAAAAGCAGGTGGAGCTCCAGCTAATGTAGCGGCAAGTATAAGTAAGCTAGAAGGAAATGCATACTTTTTAGGTCAAGTTGGAAGTGATTTTTTTGGTAAGTATCTAGTTGAATTATTAAAAGAATTAAATATAAATACAGATATGACTGTTGAAAAAGGAAGCACTACAATTGCTTTAGTTGGAATAGATGAAAATGGAGAACGTAATTTTGACTTTTTAAGAGGTAGTGATGGGGAATATTCATTTGATAATATTGATATATCAAAGATAAGTGAGTCTGATATAATTCATTTTGGATCAGCAACAGGATTTTTAGATGGGGAATTAAAGAATACTTATTATAAACTATTAGAATATGCAAAATCTAAGAACATATATATATCATTTGATCCTAACTATAGAGATGCATTAATAACAGATGATAAGCTAGATTTATTTGTAAAAGACTGCATAGAATTTTTAAAGAAGAGTGACTTTACAAAATTAAGTGATGAAGAGTTAATTTTGATAACAAAAGAAGAAGATTTAGAAGCTGGAGTTAAAAAGTTGCATGAATTAGGTGTTAAGGTAGTGACTATCACTTTAGGATCAAAAGGAACATATTTAAGTGTATTAGGAAAGAATGAAATAATACCATCAATAAAGATTAAACAAGTTGATTCAACAGGAGCAGGAGATTCTTTTGTAGGAGCTGTATTAAAGCAAATTGCAGAAGTTGAAGATAAGAAAAATATAGGTTTTGAAGAATGGAAAAACATCATTACATTTGCTAATAAAGTAGGGGCAATAACATGTACTAATTACGGAGCAATAGCTTCAATGCCTACTTTAAATGATTTAAAATAATAGAAAAAATTAAAATAATAGCTCTGTTTTAAAAGAGAGTCTATATTATAATATAAAGCTTATGAATTTAGAAATTAACTTAAAATATAGATAAAATATAAGTAATAAAAAAATTAATACATTTATAATTTATATAAATATTTTGGACTAAAAAATTGGTTTTGAAAATTATAAATATTAGTATTGTTTAAAAAATAATAAAAAAACATCAGTATTATAAATTAAGATATTAATGTAGGTATTTTAATAAAATAAGCTGGTGTTTTTTATATTAATCCAATATATTACTTTTAATAATATTATGATATAATGTTGAGTAAAATATAATTAATTAAAACAATTAGGAGAGTGATTTTTTTTGGACCCTAGCTATACGTGGGAGATAGTAACATTAGTAATATTACTTATGCTGTCAGGATTTTTTTCAATGTCAGAAACAGCGTTAATGTCACTAAATAAGATTAGATTAAGACATATGGTGGAAGAAGGAGTGCCTGGAGCAAAGTTAGTAGAAAAACTTACAGAAGATCCAAATAAATTATTAGGAGCTATATTAATAGGTAATAATATAGTTAATATTGCAGCATCAGGACTTGCTACAATGTTAGCAACTAATATGTTTGGTCCAACTGGAGTTGGAATAGCTACAGGAGTTATGACTGTATTAGTATTAATTTTTGGAGAAATAACGCCTAAATCTATTGCTAAGCAAAAGGCGGAATCTGTTGCTTTGAAAGTTGGTAAACCTATAAGGTTAACAGTCATTATATTTAAACCTTTTGTATATATATTTACAGCTATATCATCATTTTTTATAAAGATTTTAGGGGGAGATCCTAAAGCTAGTGAACCATTTATTACTGAAGAAGAATTAAAAACAATGGTAGGTGTAAGTGAAGAAGAAGGCGTATTAGAAAATGTTGAAAAAGAAATGATTTTTAATGTATTTGATTTTGCTGATCTTCAAGTAAAAGATGTTATGGTTCAAAGAGTTGATGTTAGTGCTTTAGATTCAGAAGCTACTTATGATGATGTATTAAAGCTTATAAAAGAAGAGCAATTCTCTAGAATACCTATTTATAATCAAACTATAGATGATATCATTGGTATATTGAATGTGAAGGACTTATTAATGCTTGAAAATCCTAGAGAAAACTTTAAAATGGAAAAGTATATAAGAGAACCTTATTATACATTTGAATTTAAAAAGATTGTAGAATTGTTTAAAGAAATGAAAAAAGAAAGAAATCACATTGCTGTTGTGTTAGATGAATATGGCGGTACGGTTGGAATAATTACCATAGAAGATTTGATAGAGGAAATCGTTGGTGACATAGAAGATGAATATGATGACGCCAATACTAGTATTGAAGTCATTAAAGATAATGAATATATAGTAGATGGTAGCGTTAGACTTCACGATATTGGTGATTTAATAGGTATAGATATGGAATCAGATGAGTTTGATTCTGTTGGGGGCCTTATAATTGGAGAACTTGGAAGAATGCCTGAAGAAAAAGAAGAAATTGAGTGCGATAGTATGAAATTTATCGTAGAAAATATAGATAAAAATAGAATAAAAAAAGTTAGAATATTTACAGATAATAACTAATTATAAAAGACTGCTGACAAAATAATCAGCAGTCTTTTTGTAAGTTATACTAATTTAAAAAAAACTAATTACAAGTTATAATAATATAGATTTGTAAATAAACCTATTTAAATTTAAAAAATCAATAAAATATAAATTAAACAAAGGATAAGTTTAATAAATTGATAATTTGTAGTTTAAAGTTAAAGATTTAAAGTAGATAGGTTCCAATTAAGTATTTTCATTGAGATATGAACTGATTGAAGTTCTGATTAATAATTAAGATTTAGTTGATTTATTAGAACTTATATATTTGTTTATATTACAATAATTAATATTATAAAAATTATGGAGGAAAAAAGTATGGATTTTTTAGATATTGCTAAAGAAGAAGCTAAAAAGGCAATGTCAAAAGGTGAAGTTCCAATTGGTGCAGTTATAGTCAAGGATAACATAGTTATATCAAAAGCACACAATCTAAAAGAAACATTAAAAGATGCCACAGCTCATGCAGAAATATTAGCTATAAGAGAAGCATCTAAGTTTTTAGATGATTGGAGATTAAATGGTACTGAAATGTATGTTACTCTAGAACCGTGCACTATGTGCACTAGTGCTATAATTCAAAGTAGAATATCAAAATTACATATAGGAACATTTAATAAAGATATGGGGGCTTGTGGTTCAATAATAAACCTTATAGATGATAGGATGTTAGAATCATTTCTTAATGTTAATTGGTTATATGATGAGGAATGTTCTAACTTACTTATGAAATTTTTCAACTTAAAAAGAAAACTTAATAAAAATAAATTATTATAGTATATGTTATAATAAAAAAAACTCATACTATATATTAAAAAATAATAATAAAAAATTTTATAAATTTGGAGGAATTTAATGCAGTTTATTCAGATGTTTGATAATAAAATTTTGGAGTTTATACGTATTAACTTACATACCCCAATGATGGATAAGATTGTTCCTATAGTAACTTCTTTAGGAAATATGGGACTTATATGGATTGTTATAGGATTAGCATTTATAGCTAATAAAAAATATAGAAAATATGGTTTCATAATGTTATGTACATTATGTATTGGTGCATTAATTGGTGATGGAATTATAAAACCAATAGTTGCAAGAGCAAGACCGTTTAACTTTGTTGAAAATATACAATTGCTTATAAAAGCACCTACAAGTTATTCATTCCCATCTGGGCATACCATGTCTTCATTTGCAGCAGCAACAATTATATATATAGCAAATAAAAAAATGGGAATTGGAGCATTCTTATTAGCAGCACTTATAGGATTTTCAAGAATGTATTTATATGTGCACTATCCTTCAGATGTGTTAATTGGATGTGTATTAGGAATAACTTTAAGTATTGTTATTTATAAAATAGTAAGTCCTAAGTATGATAAAAAATTTAATAAATAATAAAAAAAAAAACTGAAAAATTCTACTCTAATATATTTAGTGTAGAATTTTTTTATTACATATGTATTATTAAAATTATAGTTATAATATAATAACAAATGTTCCAAGTGTTATTAAGATTATAATAATTTTAAAAATGATCAAATAAAATTATATAAATTTATTTGATTTTATAAAATGTTAAAAAATAAGTAACCAAACATTCAGTTGAATTAGGCTTTTGTATATGATATTATAAAAATGCATTAAGCCTTTGGAGAAGTGTCCGAGTGGTTGAAGGAGCACGCCTGGAAAGCGTGTATAGGGTTCACGCTCTATCATGGGTTCAAATCCCATTTTCTCCGCCAAGAATTTATTGGTTTTTCTATTTATGACATCTAGATAGATTATAGAGTTTAACAAAATAATTATGAAACACATTTTTTAATAAATTTAGATTATGTGTTTCTTATTTTTTTTCTTAAGAATATAAATTTTAAAACATTATGATTTTGGGGAATTATGTAGAAGAACAAGAGCAATGTGCATGGAGGATTATTTTTGGTTAAGTAAAGGAGAAACGTATGAAAAAGTTCATATGAGATACTTAGCAGAAAATAATAGAATAGATGAAACACCAATACCTTTTGAGGCAGTACCATATCCAAATGAATTCAAAATATTGGACAACAATAAAGTAGTTAAAAATATTACTTATGGTGAAATATAAAGAAAAATATTCATGGCAACTTTGAATTTGTTATTTATTTTCATGTGCCTAAATAATATTTGTTCAAAAGGTTGAATCAAAAAAATATATATGATATTATGAATTGGCAATGTAGAAATATATAAAAGATTATAAATGTATTAACTTACTAAAGCATATATATTAATATTTTTTAATTTAAATAAATATTAATATTAAAGGAAAAATTTTAGATCAATTTATAATAATATATATATTTACAAAATTATATTAATAGTATTGTCTTGTATTTATAGATAGTATGTGTTATTATGTAAAAGTATAAAAAATGTACAATGTTTAATATGGTTTGATGCCTAATGGAGGCATAGTTTTTTCAAGATGAAAAAATGTTATTGAGGTTCAAATCCTCTTCATACCACCATTCCGTGCTAGATGGGGAGTTAGCGGTGCCCTGTAACCTGCAATCCGCTATAGCAGGATTGAATTCCTCGTCGAGGTATTAATTTTTTATAGTCTGACCTTTGTAAGTGGTGTTGATGACTGGGTCCCACGCAATGGAAGCGTATGAACCTCGTCAGGTCCGGAAGGAAGCAGCGATAAGTGCACACTGCATGTGCCGTGGATCAATCTGGTCTGAGCTAACTGCTAAGGTAACGTATAGGGAATTTTTATCGAAGCGAGGTGCACGGTTTAATACATAAACCTTCACCGAGAATGAAGGATTTTTTTTTCGAATTAAATTAGGTTATTCTTCAATAGGATTAACAATATAGGACAAAACAATAGGATAAGAAAATGAGGGGATTTATTTTTAAATTCCCTCATTTTCTTATCCTTTTTTAATCTATAGATATAAATTTATATCTATAGATTAAAAAATTGTGGATAACTTTTATAATAATGTGTTTTAAAAGTATTATGAGTACCATTAAATAATAAAAAATAATAATATGCCTCACCATTAATCATCCACCGCATTTTGAAAGGATGCATGATTAAAAAAGTGAGATTTCAACTAAGATAGTCTACTTAAATTTATAAAGTTATATTCTAATTTGCTTTTTTCATCAGTTATAATATCTGATTTATAATCTACTTTAAAATCATCATAATTTATTTGTGGAAAATAAGTATCTCCATCAAAATCTTTGTTTATCTTTGTTAAGTACAGTTTATTAGTATGTGGTAATAGCTGTTTATAAATTTCTCCACCACCAATTATAAATACTTCAGTATCAGAATTTTTATATTTATTTAATAATTCATCGAAATCATAAATTATTTCCACACATTCAGAGTTAACTTTAAAATTTTTATCTCTAGTTAAAATAATATGTTTTCTATTGGGTAATACTCCAGGAAGAGACTCGAAAGTTTTTCTTCCCATTACAATAGTTTTTCCACTGGTAATTTCTTTAAATCTTTTTAAGTCTTCAGAAATATGCCAAATTAATTTATTATCATTTCCAATAACATTATTTTTAGCAATAGCTACTATTATGGATAACATATATAAGCCCCCTTTTAATATCTTATTTAAATCATATAATTATTTTAGTATTCTTAAGTTCAATTACTTTGCCTAGTTTTATTTATGCATATATTAGCACTCAACTAAATTTTAAACTGAAACAGGCATTTTTATTGATTCATGATGTTTATAATTTTCAAGTTTTATATCATCAGGAGTAAAATCATAGAAATCTTTAATTTCAGGATTTATCCAAAGTTTTGGAGCATCATAAGCTTGATCTTTTCTTTCTAATTGAGTTTTCATACCATCAATTTGATTTTCATAAATATGAGCATTATTTACTACATGAGTAAATAATCCAGGTTTAAGACCTGTTACTTGAGCAATTAAATGTGTTAATACAGCATATTGGCTAGTATTAAAAGGAATACCTAATGGCCAATCTCCACTTCTTTGTACAAGCATGCAGTTAAGTCTGCCATCAGTTACATCCCACATAGTTAGGAAGCAACAAGGACATAAAGCTCCACCATCTAAATAAGGTATTTGCCATAAATTAAGCATCATTCGTCTATCTTGAGGATTATTTTTTAAAGAATATATAAGTTTATCTATTTGGTCAAATTTTTTAACAACCCAACCATAAGATGTTCCTATAGTTCCATCTTCCATTTCCCATTCATCCCAAATATGTACATTTTGCTCTTGAAGTTTTCTTACATCATTAGATTGATCCTTAAAAATCCATAAAAGTTCTTTAACAGCTGTTTTAAAAGCAACGAATTTAGTAGTCAATATAGGGAATTCTTTTTCTAAATTAAATTGCATTACTTGATGGGGAATTTTATAAGTAGGCATTCCCGTTCTATTATTATCATAATACCCATTATCTAATATATTTTTAGCTATTTCTAAATATTTATCATCATATAAGCTCATTTTATCTACAACCTCCAAAATTTTTTACTCAAATTATGTTGATAATTTTCTTAAATATGTTAATAACTTTTTATATTTATACACAAATTAAAAAACATAACTTTCATTAAAATACTAACATTCATTTTAACATAACCATATATTAATAAACTACTAAAATACAGTCTAAATTAAAAAAATAAATATAGTTTATATAATTTATCATTTGATATTTATTAGTGTATAATAAGTATATGATTTAATGGAAAAAAGAAAGGTGGAGTAAACCTTTGGGATATACAGCTTTATATAGAGAGTGGAGACCAAAGACATTTAATGATGTAGTAGGTCAGGAACATATAACAACAACATTAAAAAATGAAATTTTAAATGATAGAATTGCACATGCATATCTTTTCTGTGGAACAAGAGGAACAGGTAAAACATCAACAGCTAAAGTTATGGCTAAAGCATTAAATTGTTTTAATCTTCAAGATGGAGAGCCTTGTAATGAATGTGAAATGTGTAAAAAGATAAATGAAGGCTTATCAATGGATGTTACAGAACTAGATGCAGCATCTAACAATGGTATAGATAGAATTAGAGATATAATTGATGATACAAAATATCCGCCTCAAGAGGGTAAATATAAGATTTATATATTAGATGAAGTTCATATGTTATCAGGGGGAGCGGTAAATGCTTTCTTAAAAACATTAGAAGAACCACCAAGTAATGTTATATTTATATTAGCAACTACTGACCCTCAAAAATTACCTATAACTATTTTGTCTAGATGTCAAAGATTTGACTTTAAAAGAATTAATCAAAAAGAAATTGCAGATAGATTAAGGAAAATAACAGAAGCACAAAATGTTAATGTTGATGATAAGAGTTTGGATTTAATTGCTAGAGTAGCTGATGGTGCGATGAGAGACTCTTTAAGTATTTTAGATCAAGCAATAGCTATGGGTGATAATAATATAAAATATGATGATTTAATAAGCATATTAGGATTAGTTACAAATGAATATTTATTTGACATAACTAATTCAATAGTTGACAGAAATATAGAAAAAGCTATGGTAATAATTGATAAGCTAGTTTTTTCAGGTAAGGACATTCATTTATTTATAAAAGATTTGATAGGGCATTTTAGAAATTTACTTATGGTTAAAGTTTCTAATACTCCAGAAGAGATTTTGGATATGTCTCTTGAAAATATTGAACTTATAAAAGAGCAAGGTACAAAAATACGTATTGAAGAAATAATGAGAGGGATTAGAATTCTTCAAGAAGGAGAAGCTAATTCTAAAGTAAGTAAACAAAGCAGATTGTATTTAGAGCTTAGTATAATAAAGATGTGTAAAATAGAATATGATACATCAAGTGAAGTTATGCTTGCTAGGATAAATAAGCTAGAAGAAAATATAAAGAGTGGTAAAATACAATTAGTATCAAATAATCAAATACATGAAAATATAGCGTCTAATGACAATGCATCAAGTAATAAAGTTAAAGCTCAAGAAAAACAAATAAAAAAAGAACCATCTGTTGTAAAAGATGAAGCAAATGTAAATGTTAATTCATCGTTAACTATAGATAATATAAAAAGAGCATGGTCAGAGATATTAGAGGCGTTTAAGGCTAAAAGAGCCATGGTTGTATATGCATCAATAGTGACTGCAAGACCATATAAATTTGAAAATGGTGTTGCTACTATGCTATATGAAGCATCATATGCCTTTAATAAGGAAAGACTAGAAAAGTTAGAATATAAAAAACTTGTTAATGAAGTATTTTCTGAAGTTTTAAAAGATAAAATAATGGTAAGGTATGAAGTTGAAGATAATAAATCAGATGAATCAAGTAAAGAAGAACTATTAAAACAAAGGCTTGATGGAATACCTTTTGAAATATTAGACGAGTAGAATCAATATTTTAATGTAGTAAACAATAAGAAAATGTTTTATAATAAAAAGTAGAAATTTATTAAGAGGAGGATTTGTATGGCAAAAGGTGGATTCCCTGGAGGTTTCGGGGGAGGAAATATGAATAATCTTATGAAACAAGCGCAAAAGCTTCAAAAACAAATGGAAGATATGCAAAAAGACCTTGAAACAAAGGAATTTGAAACATCAGTAGGTGGTGGCGCTGTTTCTGTAACAGTAACTGGTAAAAAAGAAGTTAAATCTATTAATATAAAACCAGAAGTAGTAGATCCAGATGATGTAGAAATGCTTGAAGATTTAGTACTTACAGCAGTTAATGAAGCTTTAAGAAAAGCAGAAGAAGAAACTGCTAGTAAAATGGGAAAATTAACTGGTGGAATGCCAGGAGGATTATTTTAAATAATAAAATAAAATATTATCTAATAAAATCCTAATTAAAAATAAAGCATACAGAATAAAGGAAATTCCTTAAAGCTGTATGCTTTTAACTATCTAAATTCAAATTTTTAATATGCAAAAAGTACAGTTAATAGTATTATAAAAAAATAATTTTAAATTATAAAAAATATAATTAACTGTTTTATTATAGAGTATTATAAATACAGGATTTCGTGATTTAACACATGAGATATATAAAGGAGATTACAATATGGAATTTTATCCAGTAGCCATAGAAAAATTAATTGAAGAGTTTGCAAAATTGCCAAGCATAGGTAAAAAAACAGCACAAAGATTAACTCTACATATATTAAACCTTCCAGATGATGAAGTAAGAGAATTTGCAAAAGCACTAGTTAAAGCAAAAGGAACAATAAAATATTGCTCAACATGTGGAAATTTTACAGATACAGATCCTTGTGCATTATGTTCAAATCCTAATAGAGATAAGAGTACAATTTGTGTTGTAGAACAACCCAAAGATATAATGACAATGGAAAAAGTAAAAGAATTTAATGGATTGTATCATGTATTGCATGGAAATATATCACCTATGCAAGGAAGAGGACCACAAGATATAAAAATAAGAGAGCTTGTTGCAAGAATGAATGAAGAAGTAAAAGAAGTTATATTAGCAACTAATCCTAATATAGAAGGTGAAGCAACAGCTATGTATATAGCAAAAGTGTTAAAGCCATTAGATGTTAAAGTAACAAGAATAGCAGCAGGAATTCCAGTCGGTGGAGATCTAGAATATGCAGATGAAGTAACTCTATCTAAAGCACTAGAAGGCAGAAAAGAGATATAGATAGTTTTAAAAAAGCATGGTGATCTTATACTATAATATCACTGTCTAATTAAAAAAATCTATAAAACAAATCATAGAACTAAAAATGGAACCCAATAGATATTGGGTTCCAGAAAAAAAGGTGTTATATAGATGGGAGTTAGAACTTTTTATTGATATGAGTGAAAAGCTTTTATAGTAATATATTATGAAGGTAATAAAAATTTGTTACCTATATTTTTATTTGAGTAGCAGTTTATGAAATTAAAAATTTTGAAATAAAATTAATTAAGAAGTAATACTTTAGTACTTTATTTTAAAGTTTAAGTTTTGTATAATTTAGTAAATAATAAAAATTATAATAATTTAAGTATATACATCCAAACCTATGGCTAAAATTCTAAATAGTAGTGTTTGGAGGTAGTTATATGAATAAAAAGAGAATAATTGAATATTTAATTAGTAGAACGAAAGATATAGATGTAAATAAGGAATTAATAGATCAGTTAGAAGATACTAAGTCTGAAATTGATGCAGCACGAAGTATGTTCGATAATGTGAGCGATTCTAAATTAATAGAAGTAGCAATATATGCAGAAGAAATGGCTAAAAAAAGATATGATTATCTATTACTTATAGCTAAATCAAGAGGGATTAAAGTAACTGATGATTATGTTTTACAAAAAAATATTTCTTCAAAATAATAAAAAGGAGTTTGTGTATGAATGAGCAATATATAATATATGGACTAATAGGACTTGTTTTATTATTTGTAATGATAAAACTTTTAAAATGGCCATTAAAGATTCTTATAAATGGAGTACTTGGAGTTGTAATATTATATGTAGTAAATTTGGTTGGCGCTAATTTTAACTTTGGATTAGCTATAAACCCAATTACTGCATTAATTGCAGGATTTTTAGGTATACCAGGGGTAATCCTATTAGCGATACTACAAGTATTTTTATAAATTATTTTAATTAGGATATTTTAAGGACATGAAGTATATAAAAATAAATAATTATGTTAAATAGAGTTTGTTATTTATTATTTTAATTTATTTAAAATTAAATAATACAAGCTCTTTTTTATTTATTTATATTAGCTGGTATAATTTAATAATATGAAGAAATAAGAATTAAAATGAAATTTACAAGGTGATTTTTAATTTTAAAAGAATGATAAAATTTAAGATCGTAGAGACACTTTATTTGAGAATTTAAAAATATATTTAATAAATATTAAGAATTTATATATATTTTTATTAATTTGTTGTACTTATAATTCTAATTATAGCTCACGTTAAGGAGGAAAATATATGAATGTTTTAGAAATAAAAAATCTTTATAAAACATTGGGAAACACTGAGGTAATTAAAGGAATAAATCTTTCTATAAAGCAAGGTGAGATATTTGGATTTTTAGGTCCTAATGGTGCAGGAAAAACTACAACTATAAGAATGTTGGTAGGCTTAATAAAACCTACTAATGGTGAAATAAGAATATGTGGTTATGATTTAAATAAGAATAAGGAGAAAGCACTTAAAAATGTAGGAGCTGTGGTTGAAAATCCTGAATTATATAAATATCTCTCTGGAAGAGAAAATATAATGCAAATAGCAAGACTTAGAAGTGTATCTAAAAAAGAAGTAGAGAAAGTAATAAAACTTGTAGGTCTTGAAAAAAGAATAGATGATAAGGTTTCAAAATATTCTCTTGGAATGAAGCAAAGATTGGGACTCGCAGTAGCATTGATAGGAAGTCCTAAATTACTTATATTAGATGAACCTACAAATGGACTAGATCCAACTGGAATATTAGAATTTAGAGAAATTATAAAGAAAGCATCTAAAGAAAAAGAAATCTCAGTATTTATTTCCTCTCATATATTAAGTGAAATTCAAAATTTATGTGATAAAGTTGCCTTTATAAATGAAGGTAAAATTAAATCTATAGAAAAGATGGATAACAAAGGCATTTATCAGGGGAAAGATGATATAATTTTAAAAACTAAATCTCCTGTTAATATAGTATTAGATATAATTAAGACATTACCATATGTTATTAGAAGTAAAGAGAATGGTGAAGAAATAATTTTACTTGTAGAAAAAGATATGACTTCTAAGTTAATAAAAAAATTAGTTAGTGAAAATATAGAGATTTGTGAAGTGTATAAAAATAAGCAGGAGTTAGAAGAAAGGTATATAGAACTTATGAATGGAGGATCTATATAAATGATATTTTTATTAATAAAAAATGAACTTATAAAAATACTTAAGCGAACAAAAACATGGATTATATTTGGATTGTTTTTAGTATTTATGGGAGTTTGCATGTATGGTTTATATAATGAAGATAAAAATAGACAAATGTATAATTCATCAGAGTATAAGATAGAGCAATTTGAAAAAAGTATTGAATATACAAAAGAAGAAATAAATAAAATAGAGAATAGTAAAGATAAAGAGTATTTAAATACTCTTCAAGAAGATCTAAAACATTATGAAGAAGAGAAAGTAAAATATAAAAATCAAATAATTAATCCAGATAATGCAGAACAATGGAAATTAGATGTTACAGAAGAAATAAAAAATCATGAAGAAAATTTAAAAGATAAGGATATTACAGAAGAAGATAAGACGTGGATTTCTGAAAGGATAAATAAACTTAAATACTTAGAGGATAATAATATAAAGCCTTTATATGGATATGAATTCAATGCTTATAATTATATAAATACTATTCTTGCTGTGTTAGGAGTAGCGTTATTAGCAATAGGTATATCGGTATTTATGAGTGATATTGTATCTGGGGAATCGACTCCACCGACATTAAAATTTTTATTAGTTCAACCGGTATCGAGAGGAAAAGTATTATTATCTAAATTTATTGCAGTTATAATTACAGCAATAACAATGATTGTATCAACAGAAATATTAACTTTTTTAGGAATTGGACTTGCAAAAGGATTTAAATCAGGAGGTTATCCTAAAACTATGGGTGTAAAATATTTCTTGGATTCTTCTAATATATCAGTACAAGGATATCCAGATTTAATTAGATTAGCAAACACGGGAAAATTAGGGACATTTAATGAGCTAATAATAAAATCCTTATTATTACAAGTGCTTTTTATAATAACTTGCTGTTCTTTTGTATTTTTAATATCAACATTATTTAAAAATAGCAATGTAACAATGGCAATATCAATTATAATAGCAGCAGCAGGGACTATAGTATTTCAAATTTTTGATTTTTCATCAAAATTTGCACATCTTATATTTTTTAGCTATGCATCAGTATCGGAAGTAATAACTGGAGATATAGCATATATGTATAGAAATGTAAATATAACGCCTTCTAATGGAATAATTGTAATGATAGTAACAACGATAATTAGTTATACAATTGCACATGTCGTATTTAAGAATAAAGAAATATTAATTTAAATTTTTGAATTTATGTTTATAATAATGGTATTATATTTAGTGGTAAATATAATACCATTATTATAATTTAAAAGAAAGGAATTGATGTTATGCCAGCAGGAAATGGAGTTAATTGTGATGATTGTCCAGAATTTAAAAATGGAAAATGTAATTCGCATGATTTAACATGTTTATGTTATAGATGTCCAAGAAAATTAGCACAATGTATGTGTGTAAAGTATTGTAGAGAAACTGAATCAGTATTATTTTTCGATGAAGAAGATGATAGATATTAAATAAAAAAAGCTCTCTAATAATTTTTTGATAAAATTATTAGAGAGCTTTTTTATTTTCATTTATTTTTATGAATTTAGATTATTATTATGTAAATTAATCATATTTTGTTAAAAAAACAATCTATAGATAAGTAAACTTACATTTTTTTCATCGGTTAAAAGATATATTTTAAAGATTTAAGAGTTTATAAATGCTAAATTCAGATAAATATTTAGGTGAAAGAAGAAGGTAAATAAGAAATGTATATGAAATTTAAAATTCATTAACAATGTGAAAAACATTATATATAATCAATATATTGATAAAAATACCAAATAATGTTATTATAATACAATAAATCAAATGTAAATTATTGTTAATTTTAAAACTGAATTTCTAGTTTTATTCATAAGTAGTAATAATATATTTCACAACTAATATAGAGGGAGCATAAATATAGTAACAGGAATATAATACTTCAATTTGACAAAATATATATACATATATTGTTATATTATAGCTAAAATCTATTGTTAAAAAAATAACGATAAAAGTGAAAGAAAGCAATAAAATTGGTTAAAAATTTAACAATATAAAATAGGGTGATTCAAAGCGATAAAGTATTGAACTAAATGTAAATAAGTAGTAAAATATACAAATAAATCAATAAGTATAAATAAGCAATACAATTTATTAATAAAATGGGGTGGTTTTAAAATGCATAAAAAATTATTTATTCCAGGGCCTGTTGAGGTTCGAGAGGATGTCCTTGCAAAAATGTCAACGCCAATGATAGGGCATAGGAGTAAGGAGGCTTCTATTTTACAAAGAAGAATAAGCGATAATCTAAGAACGTTATTTTATACAAATAGTGAAATCTTACTTTCTACAACTTCTGGTAGTGGACTTATGGAAGGTGCTATAAGATGTTGTACTGCTAAAAGAGCAGCTGTATTTTCCGTAGGGGCTTTCGGAAAGAGATGGTATGACATGGCAGTTAATAACAATGTTCAAGCTGATTTATTTTCAATGGAAATGGGACAGGCAATAGATCCAGCAGAAGTAGAAAAAGTATTGAATACAGGCAAATATGATTTGGTAGCTGTTACTCATAATGAAACATCAACAGGAGTAATGAATCCAGTTGATAAAATAGGAGATATAGTTAAGAAATATCCGGATGTAGTTCTTATTGTTGATACAGTAAGTTCAGCAGCAGGGACTAAAATAGAAGTTGATAAATGGGGTATAGATGTTTGTATTACATCATCTCAAAAAGCATTAGGTTTGCCTCCAGGATTATCAGTATGTACTTTTTCACAAAAGGCTAAAGAGAGAGCAGAAAAGGTTCAAAATAGAGGATATTACCTAGATTTATTAAAATTATATCAATATATTCAAAAGAAAGATTATCAATATCCTTCAACACCATCACTTTCTCACATGTTTGCTCTTGACTATCAATTGGATAATATACTTAATAAAGAAGGATTAGAGAATAGATTTGCAAGACACCTTGAAATGGCACAGATTGTTAGAGCATGGGCTAAAAAATATTTTGAAATTTTCCCAGATGAAAATCATCTATCAAATACATTAACAACAATTAAGAATACTAGAGGAATAAATGTAGCTGATCTAAATAAAGAGCTTGGTAAAAGAGGTTTTCAAATATCTAATGGATATGGTGATTTAAAAGAAAAGACTTTTAGAATAGCTCATATGGCAGATTGCACAGTAGAAGATGTAAAGGAATTGCTTAAAAATATAGAAGAAATTTTAGGGCTATAGATGTTATCTATATTTTAAGACTATGTTTGTATTATAGTATAAAGCTTTGTGGAATTAGGAATTTACTTTAAGAACACTAATAATGAATATATTCCCATTTTAGCTTGTTCCAAATGTAAAATTTAGACAAGCAGTAAATGTGACAATATTCATTAAGAGTTCTAAAAAGCAAATTCCAATGCCACTGCGCAATTATACTATAATACCAACAGTCATTAAAATATAGCTAAAAGTATAAGACTATTTTGATATATTCATAAGCAAAGGTGGGCTGAGTAATTGAAAGGGGGGATTTTTATGATTAAGGTATTAACAAACGATGGTTTGCAACCTAAAGCTATAGAAAGTTTAAAAAGTTTGGGTATTGAAGTTATAAATGAACATTTTGATCAAGATATTTTAGGTGAAAAACTAAAAGAATTTGATGTATTGGTTATAAGATCAGCGACTAAGGTTACAGCTGATGTTATTGATAAAGAAATTGGCGGTAATTTAAAGTTAATTATTAGAGCAGGGGTAGGGATAGACAACATAGATATATCTCATGCTGTTAAAAATAATTTAAGTGTTACAAATACACCATCTGCAAGCTCTGATTCAGTTGCAGAACTAGCTTTAGCGCATATGTTTTCAGTTTCAAGATTTATTGGAATAGCTAATGTAACTATGAGAAATGGTGAATGGAATAAGAAAAAATATCAAGGTTTTGAATTGGCAGGAAAGACACTTGGAATTATTGGAATGGGTAGAATAGGACAATCTTTAGCTAAAAAGGCAACAGCATTAGGCATGAATGTTATATATAACACAATAGAAGGAAAGCATGAAGAGCTAAGTTATCCATTTGTATCGTTTGAAGAAGTTTTAAAAGAATCTGATTTTATATCATTACATGTTCCATATGATAAAGAAAATGGATCATTAATAGGAAAAGATGAATTAAAATTAATGAAAAAAAGTGCATATTTAATTAATTGTGCTAGAGGAAAAGTTGTTGATGAAGATGCATTATTAGAAGCACTTAATAATGAAGCTATTTCAGGTGCAGGAATTGATGTATTTGAAGAAGAGCCAACAAAAAATCAAGATTTAATTAATCATCCTAAAGTTAGTGTAACGCCTCATATTGGTGCAGCAACTAAGGAAGCTCAAACTAGAATTGGCGATGAGGTAGTTTCAATTATAAAAGAATTTTTTAAATTATAGAATTTAAATTAAAAACTATATTAAAGATATAACTTAGTACAGAAATAAGACTATTAATAATAAAAAGGTGGACACTGTAATTGAGTTTAGGAATACTTATTAAGTATTACCAAAGTTCAATTATAATTCCACCATATTTATTACTAAAGAATTTCATTAGATTTATCTGTGGTAGTGTAAAATATAGACTTAAAAATAATAATATTTAAAAATAAAGTAGTTTATTTATCTTATGAAATTGTTTACAATAGAAGTTAGAGATAGTAAAAAACAAGAAATTTAATTTTAAAATTACTATTATTATATTTTATTTTAAATGGGTTTTAAAACAGGCATTTATAAATAAAATAAAAATACTTTAAATAATTAGGAGGAATTTAAAATGGCTGTAGTTAGACCTTTTAAAAGTATTAGACCAATTAGAGAATTAGCATCAAAAATAGCGGCTCTGCCATATGATGTTATGAATAGTGAAGAAGCAAGAGATATGGTAAAAGGAAATCCACATTCTTTTCTTCATATTGATAGAGCGGAGATAGATCTAGATTCTTCAATAGATATACATGATAAAAAGGTTTATGAAAAAGCTAGAGATAATTTAAATAAAATGATTGATGATGGTGAGTATATACAAGATATTAATCCTTGTCTGTACATATATAGACAAATAATGGATGGAAGATCTCAAACAGGAATAGTATTTTGCGCATCTATTGATGATTATCTTAATGGCGTTATAAAAAAGCATGAATTTACTAGACAAGATAAAGAAGAGGATAGAATAAGGCATGTTGATTGTTGTGATGCAAATACAGGTCCTATATTTTTAACTTATAAAGAAGATCAAATTGCATCAGAAATTATTCAAGCGTGGATTGAAAATGAAAGTAAAAGAAAACCTTTATATAATTTTGTATCAGAAGATGGAATTACTCATGTTGTTTGGGCGATTGATAATGAAATCATAATAGATGAAATAATAGATCTATTTGAAGAAATAGATTATTTATATATAGCAGATGGACATCATAGATCGGCGTCAGCAGTTGAAGTTGGATTAAAGAGAAGGAAAGAAAATCCTGATTATACTGGAGAAGAAGAATTTAATTATTTCTTAGCAGTAGCATTTCCAGATAATGATTTAATGGTAATGGATTATAATAGGGTAGTTAAAGATTTAAATGGATTAACTAAAAGTGAATTGCTAGATAAATTAGAAAATAAATTTGATATATGTAATGCACCAACTAGTGAGCCATTTAAACCATATAAAAAGCATATGTTTGGTATGTACTTAGAAAATAAGTGGTATGTATTAGAAGCTAAAGAAGGAACTTTTAATGAAAAAGATCCAATATTAAGCCTTGATGTATCAATATTACAACAAAATATATTAACTCCTATATTAGGAATAGAGGATGTACGAACATCTGATAGAATAGATTTTATTGGTGGAATAAGAGGACTAAAAGAATTAGAACATAGAGCAAATACTGATATGAAAATAGCTTTTTCAATGTATCCAACAGAAGTTAGAGATATAATGAAAGTAGCAGATATTGGTGAAGTAATGCCTCCAAAATCTACATGGTTTGAGCCAAAATTAAGAAGTGGACTATTTGTTCATAAATTAAAATAGTAGTTTCAAAAAAACTTACTATGAGAAAGAAGATTGATGAAAATAGAAAAGATTGAGTAAAATAGAAAAGAAATAAAAGCAGAAAAAGTAACAAAATCAGAACTTGATTGAGTTTTGAATGTGGATTTTTCTGCTTTTTTATTTTCCAAGATATAAAAAGTAATATAAATTAATATGAATTATTGTATAGAATAATTAAAATATTGAAATGAATTATTGTATAAGATAATTAAATTATTGAAACTAATTATGAATAATTAAAATATATAATTAGGAACAATATAAATATATGTAAATATTTTATATATGGAATTATCATGACTTTTATATTAGATAAATTGGGGAGGAAATAATAATGCAATTAGAACCTGAACCTGTAAATATAACTTCGCAAATAATTTTAATAGTCATTTTAACATTATTGAATGCATTTTTTGCATCAGCAGAGATGGCTATAGTGTCATTAAATAAAAATAAAATAAAAATTCTTGCAGAAGAGGGAGATAAGAAAGCAATAATTTTGTTAAAACTTATGGAAGAGCCAACTAAGTTTTTATCAACAATACAAGTTGGAATAACTCTTGCAGGGTTCTTTAATAGTGCTTCTGCTGCTACAGGAATATCAGAAGATTTAGCACGGTATCTAAGTGGACTTAATGTACCATATAGCAATAAAATAGCATTAATAATAGTGACTATTGTAATATCCTATATAACATTAGTATTTGGAGAGTTATTCCCTAAAAGAATCGCACTTAAGAAGTCTGAGGCCATTGCAATGTTTTCTGTAAGACCTGTATTATATGTATCTAAAATAACAGCACCATTTATAAAACTTCTTTCAGCATCAACCAATATATTAGTTAGTTTGGCAGGCTTAGATAAAGAAGGATTAGATGAAAAAGTGTCAAAAGAAGAAATAAAGTCCTTAGTAGAAGTAGGGCAAGAGCATGGTGTTATAAATGAAACGGAAAAAGAAATGATAAACAGTATATTTGAGTTTGATGATAAGCTTGCAGACGAAGTAATGACACCAAGAACAGAGGTATATTTAATTAATATAGATAAGCCTTTGGAAGAATATTTAGATGAATTATTAGAAGAAAAATATTCTAGAGTACCTGTATATGAAGAGGATATTGACAATATTATAGGCATATTATATATGAAAGATTTTATACTTGAAGCACGTAAACATGAATTTGAAAATGTGAATATAAGAGAAATACTACATCCACCATATTTTGTACCTGAAACTAAAAATATTGATGATCTATTTAATGAACTTAAAAGTTCTAAAAAGCATATGGCAATACTTATAGATGAGTATGGAGGTTTTTCAGGAATAGTTACAATAGAAGATTTGGTAGAAGAAGTTATGGGAAATATAGATGATGAATATGATGAAGAGGAATGTTTTGTACAAAAGATAGATAGCAATACATTTATAGTTAATGGGTTAATGCCTATAGATGATTTAAATGATTATCTTCATATACAGTTAGTTTCTGATGAGTGTGATACTATAAGTGGATTTTTAATAAATATTATGGGAAAAATACCAAATAATATAGAGGAAAAAGTGATAGAGTATGAGAATATAATATTTAAAATAGAATCTATAAAAGAAAAGAGGATAGAAAAAATAAAGATATGTATACAAAAAGATAAATAAGGCACTATTAAAGAAATAAAAGGGGTGATTTTATAAGATTAAAAGATTAGTAGTTTCAAAATAAAATAATAAAAATCAATATTAATTTGTAGTCAGGGGGATTGGGAAAATGGGGAAATTTAATGAAACTAAAATGGATGGCGTATACATTATAGAACCTGGAGTTTTTAAAGATGAAAAAGAGTATTGTACAGAAATGTATAATAAAAAGCAATTTTTAAAAGCTGGAATTAATATGATATTTGTTCAAGAATTTGAGTTTGAATCAAAAAAAGGTATGCTAAAGGGGATTCACTTTCAAAAACAGAATAATCAAGGAAGTTTGATAAAAGTAACAAAAGGAGAAGGCTTTATTGTAGCAGTGGATTTAAGATATGGATCAACAACTTTTGGAAAATGGGAAAGTTTTATACTAAATGAAGAAAATAAAAAGCAAGTTTATATACCAGAGGGGTTTGCACATGGATTTTTAACAATTTCAGATGAAGCTACATTTAACTATAAATGTACAGAATTTTATGATCCAGAGGATAATAGAGGAATTATGTGGAATGATCCTGATATAAACATAAAGTGGCCTTTGGAAAAAATAGAAAATGTAATTTTATCAGAAAAGGATAAGTTATATCCACGATTTAAAGATTTAAATTTAAAAAAATATCCACAAATTTATAAAAATAAATCTTATTACTGTTGATGATAAATTTAAAATGTGAATAAGTTATTATTCAAAAATATTAACAAATAAATAAAAAGTTTTATCATGGATTTAAATATTTAAAATAAATGTAAACGTATTTTTAAAAAAATATATTTACCAATAGATATGATTTTAGTAAATAAAGTGATAGTTATAATGATACATCCCTTATCAAGTAGACAAGGGATGTATCATATAATAGCTGTCACTTTATTTTTACTTAGAATACAGCAGGTGAGACAAATAGTTATAAGATTTTCTAATTGAATAAAAAAAATAATAGTTAATTAAAAAATAATAAAATTTAAGTTATTAAATCTCAAATTTAAACTAATAAAGTAAATATAAACTGTTTTAAAAATAAAAGTAAAGAAATTGGAGGAATATACGAAAATATGTTATATAAACAATAATTTGGAATAAAAAAGTAATTTATATACTTAACATAATAAGACTTTGATGGTAAAATATTATAATGTATTAAGAAAAAAATATATATAATGGAGAATTTAGTTAATGAATGAAGAAGTTATAAGAATTGAAGACATCGTAGATGTGTTAAAAAAGAGATGGAAAATGATACTTTCAATAACTATTATAGCTACAGTATTTTCAGCAATTATAAGTTTTTTTGTAATTTCACCTAAATATCAAGCAAATACAAAATTATTTATAGGTAAAGAAAACACTGAATCTCAAGTGCAAAACTATAATAGCAACGATGTACAAATGTATCAAAAACTACTGAAGACATATGCAGAAGTAATTCAAACAAATGATTTGGTTGAAAAAGCAGTAGGAAGTGAAGATTTAAAATTAGAATCTTCAAAAATACTTAAAAACTTAACAGTTACACCAAGAGCAGATACTCAAATTTTAGAAATCAGTTATACAAACACTAATCCAGAAGTAGCTAAAGAGGTAGTAAAATTAGTTACAACTCAATTTGTACAATCAGCTACAGAACTTATATCAAATGGTAATGTAAAAGTAATAGAAGAAGTTAGAACTCCAGAACAACCAGTAAGTCCTAATAAAAAGTTAAATATAGCAATTGCATTTTTATTAGGTTTAATGATAAGTGTTGGATTAAGCTTTTTAATAGAATTTATGGATAATACATTTAAAACAAAGGAACAAGTTGAAAATATACTTGAATTACCAGTGATTGGTGTTATTCCAAATGATGTTAATTTTAATTAAAGGGGTTAAGAAATGTTTTTAAAAAGTAAATTAGATAAAGCAGTAGAAAATCAGAGCTATATGGGATTTGTGGTTGAAAAAAAACCAAAATCTATAGTTTCTGAAGCATATAGAACATTAAGAACCAATATACAATACTCATCTTTTGATAAAGAAATACAAACAATATTAGTTACAAGCGCTGAAGCAGCAGAGGGTAAATCAACTGTTGCAGGTAATTTAGCTTTATCATTTGCACAAAATGAAAAAAAAGTTATTCTTGTAGATTGTGATTTAAGAAAACCTTCAGTACATAAGAATTTCAAAATGTCTAATCTAGTAGGTTTGTCAGAAGTTCTTTTAGGTAAAACTAAATTAGAAGAAGTTATTCAAGATCGTAATGAAAATTTAGATGTATTAACATCAGGTAAAATACCGCCAAATCCAGCTGAAATGTTATCTTCTACAGCAATGTCTAGGTTACTAGAAGAGTTAAAAAAAGAATACGATATAGTAATATTAGATAGTGCTCCTCTTGGTGCTGTAACAGATGCACAAATTCTTTCAACTAAAGTTGATGGAACTGTATTAGTAACAAGAGCAGAGAGAACAAAAAGAGATTCAGTTATAGAAGCTAAAAATCTTTTAACAAAAGTTGGAGCAAACATAATAGGATGTATATTACATGCAGTTGAAAATACAAAAGGAAAGTATTATTACTATTATGGAACTGATGGTGAAATGAAAAAGAAAAAACACGAAGATGATGAAAAATAGTTAATAGAATATAGATTATAAGAAGCCAATGTTGTTGATTTTACATAAAAGACAAGCATTGGCTTTAATTATTTGGGCTCTGTTTTAGCAGAGTGTTGATATATGCCACTTTACCTATTGTATATATCAACACGCATTTAAAACATAGCCATTATTTAAAAATATGGAGGTAAAAAATAATGATAGATATTCACTCACATATAATACCTAAAATAGATGATGGATCTAAGAGTATGGAAATGACTTTGGAAATGTTAAAAAATGCAGAAAAAGATGGTACTAAAGAAATAGTGGCAACCCCTCACTACCTTTTAGAATATGGAGAAGCTACGATTGAAGAAGTTAAAGAGTATGTCAAAGAAATTAATTCAATAATAAAAAAAGAAGGAATAAACATAAAAGTTTATAGCGGACAAGAGGTTTACTTTACAGAAAATATAATACAGTATTACCTGGAAAATAAAATTGGAACAATAAATGATTCAAGATATATGTTAATTGAATTTTCAATGACTAAATTTGATGAAAATATTTTTGATATACTTTACGAACTTCAAGTAAGAAATATTACCCCGGTAATAGCACATCCAGAAAGATATAGACCAATCATAAAAAATCCAATGGTGATTAATAGATTTATTGATGAGGGATATTTATTTCAAATGAATTCAGGAAGCTTAGAAGGAATTTTTGGATCTGAAGTAAAGAAGACAGCTGAAATATTATTAGAAAATGAAATATATAACTTTATAGGATCGGATGCACATAATATTAAAAATAGAGGGACAGGAATATCTAAAGGAATAAATTTAGCTAATAGTAAAAATAAAAATTCAGAAAAAATATTTAGAGAAAGTTCAAGACATATGTTGAATGATGAGGAAGTAGAATTTTTAGGAAGAAGAATTAAAAAGAAAAAATCATTTTTTTCTTTCTTAAAAAAATAAAAAGCACGTTGAATTAAATAATATCCAAATAACCTTCAGTAATACATTTTTTACTATAAATAGTATTATTGATAAAAAAGTATAAAATAACTTTTAATTTATTAATAAAAAGATAAAAATGTTTTGTTTATTTATTAAATTTAATAAAAAATTAATAATTTTTAACAAAACTTTAACAGTGTAGGGTTTATATGGTATAATTATCTACATAAAAAGGATATTATAAACATAATTTCTATAAAAAATAATATATAAATTTAATATACAGAATTAGAATAAATAGTATTAAGTTCGTTTGCTGTTTGTTAAGGCAATTAATTTAATATTATATTTTCGCGTTAAAAAATAGGAACTATGAATAATTTCTAATCAGATTTAATTAATACTTAGGAGGGGGTAAGGTGCAACAATTAAATCTCGGGACAGAAGAAGTTTTACTTAAAGAACAAATAAATGAATTTTCCAATAGAAGAGGATATTGTTTTTTAAAGAGAGCTATAGATATAATTTGTTCCTTAGTGGGATTAATAGTATTAAGTCCAGTGCTTTTAATTACAGCTATCTGCATAAAAATAGAATCAAAAGGATCAGTGATATTTTCACAAACACGGATAGGTATTAATGGTGAAAAGTTTAATATGTATAAGTTCAGATCAATGGTTGTAAATGCAGAAGAGCTTAAAAAGAAATTAAAAGAAAAAAACGAGATGAATGGTCCAATGTTTAAAATTAAAGACGATCCAAGAGTAACTAAAATTGGTAAGTTTATAAGAAAGACAAGCTTAGATGAACTTCCGCAATTAGTAAATGTGCTAAAAGGGGAAATGAGCTTAGTAGGACCAAGACCTTCACTAGAATGTGAAGTTATTCATTTTGAAGACTGGATGAAAAAACGATTATATGTAAAACCGGGATTAACATGCTACTGGCAAGTTTCAGGACGAAACGACATAGGATTCAAGGAATGGATGGAGTTAGATGTTAAGTACGTGGAAGAAAGAAACACACTAACAGACATAAAATTAATATTTAAAACATTTTTTGTGTTGTTTGGTGATGAACATGCTAGTTAGGGGGATATTGTAAATGCTTTGTGCCTTAATAATGGCTGGGGGTAAAGGAACAAGATTTTGGCCTTTATCCACAGAAGAAAAACCTAAGCAATTTCTAAATTTAATAGGCGAAGAAACAATGATACAGATGACTGTAAATAGAGTAAAGCCTATCATATCAATCGAAAGAATTTTTGTATGTACTGGGGAAAAGTACGTTGATTTAGTCAAAGAACAACTTCCAGAGCTTTCAGAAAAAAATATAATAATTGAGCCAGAAGGCAGAAATACAGCTCCTTGTATAGCATTATCATCATTAGTAATTGATAGATATTATAATGATTCTACAATGATAGTATTACCTTCTGATCACTTAATCCAAGATGAGGACTGCTTTAGAAATATAGCTATAAAATCACATGAATTTGTAGAAGAAAACAATAAAGCAATAGTAACACTTGGAATGAAACCAAATAGAGCAGAAACAGGATATGGTTATATAAAATACAATGAACAAATTACTGAAAATAATGATATTAATGTATTTAAAGTAGATAGATTTGTTGAAAAACCAAACGAAGAAACAGCTAAAAAATATTTAGCACATGGTTCTTATCTGTGGAATGGTGGAATGTTTTTATGGAAGACTTCAAATATATTAGCAGAAATACAAAAATATTCGCCTAATACCTATGAGGCAATTCATAAAATATCACAAATAAATGAATCAAATCTTCAAGAATTTATCAATTAAAGTTACTAGATAGAGGTAAAAATGAAAAAAAAGATTATGCATATAGTTCAATCACCAGGTGGTGTAGAAAGATATATTAGTATGTTTCTTAAAAATATGGATTTATCAAAATATGATAATATTCTTGTTTGTTCTTTAGATTATGAAGAACAAAAATATGTAAATCTTGTTTCAGCATTTGAATATGTAGATATGACTAGAAAAATAAATTTAAAATCAGATTTATATGCTGTAATAAAGATTAGAAAACTTATAAAAAAATATAATCCTGATGTTATATATTTACATAGTAGTAAAGCAGGAGCTATAGGGAGAATAGCCAACTTAGGATTTAAAAATAAAAGCATATATAATCCACATGGATGGGCTTTTAATATTAAGTGCAGTTCTGTTAAAAAGAAGATTTATCTTTATATAGAAAAATTAATGGCACCTTTATGTACATATATAATAGCCATTTCAGATTTTGAGAAAGAGTGTGCTATTGAAAATAAAGTATGTAAGGCAGATAAAATAAAAGTAATATACAATGGGATTGATATTGCTGAATATGAAGAAAAAAAGAAGAAATTCACTTTGACAAGAGAAAACTTAGGAATACCTAAGGATGCTTATATTATAGGTACTGTAGGAAGACTTACAGAACAAAAAGCACCTGATACTTTTATAAAAGCAGCAAAAAAAATAAAGTATAAATGCCCTAAAGCTTTTTTTATCATGGTAGGCGATGGTGAGTTGAAAGATAAAGTAAAAGAACTTATTAAAGAAAGTAACTTGAAAAATAGTGTTTTGATTACAGGGTGGGTTGATGAACCAATGGAATACATCAAGTTATTTGACCAAGCTATGCTTTTATCAAGATGGGAAGGCTTTGGATTAGTGCTTGCAGAGTATATGATAGCAGGTAAACCAATTATTGCGACTGATGTAGATGCTATCCCAAACTTAATTAATAATAATAATGGAATATTGGTTAAAATGGATTCGGTCAACGAGATAGCAGTAGCTAGTGAAACTATCATAAATGACTTAGAGAAATGTGAATTTATGATAAAAAATGCTGAAGAAGTTGTAAGAAATAAATTTAATATAAAACGAGTTATAGAAGAATTTGAAAAAATATGTGATTAGATTAGTTTACTTATATAAATATAAATTAATTATTTTAAAATAGAATGAACTAAGGGTAATAAGGTGATGTATTCATAGGTATGAATATACTATTGAAAATTATGTTTAGATAGTGCATAGGAGAAAAAATGGGGAAAATCAAAAAGTTATATAAATTTTTATTACGTGGATACAAAGCTGATTCTGAAATGTACATAAAATATTTGAAAAAGATTGGTGTAAAAATAGGTGAAAATGTACATTTTCATGATCCGGCAACAAATTTTGTTGATACAAATAAGCCTTTTATGATTTCTATAGGAAATAACGTGGAAATAACTAGAGGAGTAGTGATTTTGGCTCATGGGTATGATTGGGCAGTCTTGAAACAGTTAACTGGTAAAGTATATGGATCGGCAGGAAAGGTGTTAATTGGAAATAACGTGTTTATAGGAATGAATAGTATTATATTGAAGGATAGTACAATAGGTAATAATGTTATCATTGGTGCAGGGAGCGTTGTTACAGGAGATATACCTGATAATTCAGTAGTAGCTGGAGTACCTGCAAAAGTAATTAGTGATATTTTAACATATGAAAAGAAACGAGATTCTGAACAAGAAAGTGAAGCAAAAGCATTTTTGAAGGAATATGCTAATAGATACAATAGAATTCCATCGAAAGCTGATATGTGCGAATTTATCGAATTATTTGAAAATGTTGATTCAGATAAAGAACTTATAGAAGAATATAAAAATATTCTTGCATTGACTGGCAATTATGATGAAAGTTTAAAAAAGTTCATAGATACTAAAAAGACATACTCTTCTTATGAAGAGTTTGTAGATATCACAATGAATCTGAAATAGAATAGTTAATATTTTGAAAAACAATAATGATAGTGAGGAGTATTTATGTTAGTAGGTGGAGTAACGGTACTATTTAATCCAGAAGAAGATGTAGTTATGAATATAAAGTCTTACTGTAACCAGGTAGATTGTCTATATTTAATTGATAATTCTTCAAAAGATAATTCAGAATTATTTAAAGGAATTGGTGAAAATATTTATTATATAAGTTTAAAAAATAATTATGGGATAGCATATGCATTAAATATTGGAATTAATTCATGCGAAAATAGAGGATGCTCTTGGGTTTTAACAATGGATCAAGATAGCTATTTTGAAAATAATGACATTAATAACTATAAAAAAATTATATTCAATGGTGATTTTTCAGATAATATTGCGTTTCTAGTACCTCAATTTCATACAGACAGGATAAATTTGAATGTATGTAAAGAATTCAAAGAATTAAAATTAGCAATGCAGTCTGGTAATTTACTTAATATAGATAAATATAATGATATTGGAATATATAATGAGGAGTTATTTATAGATTGTGTAGATTATGATTATTGTTATCGTGCTAGAAAGAAAGGGTATAAAATTATTCAATGTTCAGATGTGATTTTAAATCATTCACCAGCTCTTACAAAATCATTTGAATTATTTGGAAAAAAAATCAAATATGGATATGCGAAACCATTGAGATATTATTATCAGATACGTAATTTAAACTATTTATTTAGAGAATATAACGACATTAAGATATTAGGGATATTGTTATATAAATGGTTCAAGATAATATTTCTATTTGATAATAAGAAGAAATTCATTAAGGCAGGATTATGTGGGATTAAGGATTTCCTGAATAATAATTATGTTAAAAAGGAAGGAATATAGATGTTGAACGAAAGAATAGGTATCATTGTTCCAATATATAAGGTGGAGAAATATTTATGTAGATGTTTAGACAGTATAGTTAATCAATCATATTCAAATTTAGAGATAATATTGGTTAATGATGGATCTCCAGATAACTGTCATGAAATCTGTGAGAATTACAAAAGAAATGATAATAGAATTAAAGTGATACATCAAAAAAATATGGGATTATCGGCAGCAAGAAATACAGGGCTTAAAGAATTACAATCACCATTTTTAGTATTTATTGATAGTGATGATTATATAGAATTGGATATGATAGAAGAATTATATAAATTAATGAAAGAAACTAAATCAGATATAGTATCTTGTGGCCATAAACAAATTTTTGATAGTGGTAATATTGAGGAATTAAAAGGAAACACACAGATTACAATTTACTCTAAGAAAGAAGCATTAAGTAAATTTTTATTTACAAATGTTATTGATGTTGTATCTTGGAATAAGCTATATAAAAGAGAACTATTTACAGATATTAAATATCCATCTGGAAAATTATATGAAGATCATTTTACTACATATAAGATTATAGATAGAGCAGAAAAAATAACATATACTTCAAAGGTACTTTATAATTATTGTAAAAGGTCAACATCTATAGGTGGAAATGAATATAATCCAAAGACTATGCAATTAAAAGAGGCACTTGATGAAGAATGTAAATTCATTATAGGTGAGTATCCGGATTTGAAGGATGATATAAATTTAGCATATTGCCATTGGATGTTTGTTATTTATAATAAAATGCTACTCGTAGATAGCATAGACAATAATTTTGAAAAGTTTTTAAGAAACAAAATACAAGAATCGGTTTCGAAATTATTTTTTAATAATAATCTTAGTAAAACAAGAAAGCTTCAATATTTAGTATTCTTAGGAAATAGAAGAATATATAAAACTTTATATAAAGCTTTTTTAAAGAAATATAGGTAAAAGGAGAGCATTAATGATTAAAAAAACTATTCATTATTGTTGGTTTGGTAAAGGAACAAAGCCAGAAAAAGTTCATAAGTGTATAAATAGTTGGAAAAAGTTTTGTCCAGATTTTGAAATTATAGAATGGAATGAAGAAAATTTTGACATCAATATTAATTTATACGTTAAACAAGCGTATGAAGCAAAAAAGTATGCATTTGTAAGTGATTATGCAAGATTTTGGATTCTAAATAAATGTGGAGGAATATATTTAGATACTGATGTAGAATTAATAAAACCAATTTATGAATTTTTACAATACAATGTATTCGCTGGATTTGAAGATAAGTTAAATATTAATCCAGGTTTAATTATTGGATCCCAAAAATCACATCCTTTTTTAAAAGAGATTCTAAATGACTATAGTGGAGAAAAGTTCTTATTAGAAGATGGGAAATATAACTTGTATACAATCGTACAAAGAACAACTAAAACTCTAAAAAGTTATGGTATTTTATTAAATGGAAATTCTCAATTGGTTGATGATATTATGATATTTTCTAAGGAATATTTTTGTCCTAAAGATTATATCAGTGGATACATAAATGTTACAAAGAATACTGTTTCTATCCATCATTATGATGCTACTTGGCAGTCTAATTGGATGAAATTTAAAGGCATTATTAAGAAGATTATTCTAAAAATGGTAAGCAGACATGAAACAGTATAGATATTTATTAAGAAATATAGGCTTATTAAGCATAAGCAGTTTTGGAACTAAAATATTAATTTTTTTATTGATTCCGTTGTATACTAATATATTAACGACTGAGGAATATGGAATATATGATATGTTTATGTCAACTATTTCACTTCTAATTCCGATTTTAACAATAAACATAATGGATGCTGTAATGCGTTTTTCAATGGATGAGAAAAGTGATAAAAAGATAATATTTAGTATAGCTTTAAGATACCAAATTTATAGTATGATTATTATAAGTATATTGTTAATTATTAACTATATATTTAATATTTCCTTATCAATAAAGGAATATACTTTTTATTTTTGGGGATTATTTTTTAGTAATTCTTTTTATCAATTAATGATACAGTTTGTAAAGGGATTGGAAGAAGTATTATATTTATCAGTAGCTGGTATCGTAAATACAGTAGTCATGTTAATTGGAAATATAGTATTTCTAATATATTTAAAAAGAGGATTAAGTGGATATTTTGATGCTAATATTTTAGCTAATCTTATCCCGTGTATTTTTTTGTGTTTAAAAATTAAAATTTGGAAATTTATAGGTTTAAAATATAACAAAAAAGTATGTAAGAATATGAAAGAGTATTGCAGACCTCTTATATTAAATTCAATTAGTTGGTGGATCAATAATGTATCTGATAGGTATATAGTAATTTGGTTTTGTGGTGTTGCTGTAAATGGAATTTATTCAATTGCATATAAAATACCTACAATATTAAACATAATACAAAATATTATAATGCAAGCTTGGCAAATTTCGGCTGTTAAAGATTTTGATAAAAATGATAAGGATGGTTTTTTTTCGAAAATATATGAAGGGTATAATTTTTTTACTGTTGTTATATGCTCAGGATTGATAGTATTTACTAAGGTGTTTGCTAGATTCTTATATGCTAAGGATTTTTATGAGGCTTGGAAATATACTCCCTTTTTATTAATATCAATAGTATTTGGTGCAATGTCAGGTTATATAGGAGGAATTTTTTCAGCTGTTAAAGATTCAAAGATATATAGTTATTCTACTATGATAGGAGCATTATCTAATATCATTTTAAATATTTTGCTAGTAAAGAGGATAGGTGCAATGGGAGCTGCTATAGCTACTATGATTTCATATTTTATAGTATGGCAAATTAGAATATTAAATGTTAAAAAGTATATGAAATTAGATATTAACTTATATACCCATTATTTATCATATTCATTGTTGGTTATCCAATCAATAATTATGATTATTTTACCTAAATATATTTATATTCTTCAAACAGTTATTTTTATAATAATATTATTAATTAATTATAGTTTTATAAAGTTAATAATTGAAAAGGCCATATTTTGGATACGGAAAAAAAGGTAAAATTACCATAAAAAGTAGAATTAAATTTATTATGTTAAGAGAATAATTTTGTTATCTCTTGATAGGAAGAAGAGTGCTCGGAGCAATAAGATATAATGGATTTATTCTACGAGATAAGTAGATTTATATTTAAATGACTAAAAAATATGATGCTTTATAGTAACATTTGTTAGATAAAATGGATAATTAATTTATGGATACAATGATTGGAATTATCTTTTATTTTTAAAAAAGTAATTGATAAAAGAATAGACTTAAGTAATGAATTATTTAATCATTATGGTCGGGGTGTTTATATTGATGTATTTCAATAAATTTTTTAAGACAAGATAATTTAATAGTACTGCATATAGGAAAGAAAATAGAAAAAATTATTAATTACATATACTACCAATTCAGACTTGTTTAAAAATTCATAGAAAGATGATGTTTCTCTTTTCAGTATATACAGTAGAATGCATTGGAAGGATATAGGTTTTATGGCGATTTATATAATAAATATTATAAGTTTATTTTTTATAGGGGGATTACTTTTTAAGTGTAGTTTTAATGAAGTTCAGATAAATACAAGAATTGCAAAGAAAATAGTAACTGTTTATTTCATAGTAGTTTTCGGGTTATTTTTGGCATTAAGAAATAAATCTGTAGGTCCAGATACATTATTGTACTGTAATATATTTAAGGAAATTGGAAATGGATGGGGAATAAGTGAATATTTTAATAAATTCCCAGGATATGCATTGTATAATACTGTTGTGGCATTTTGGTGGGGAAATAGTGAACAAGTTATTATATTTTTTAATGCAATTATTACAATTAGTATAATTGCCATAATTTCATATAAAATATCAGATAACTTAGTTATGACATTATTCTATTATATTGGTTTTAGTTTCTATCCTGCTACTTTTAACATAGCGAGACAATCGATGTCAGTTGCATTAAGCCTTATAATGTATTATTTTTTAGTTAAAGAGAAAAGAATAAAAGCATTATTTATAATGCTCTTAGCAATTTCTATTCATAATTCGGCAATTGTGTTAGTTGTTATATATATATTATATATATTTCGTCATAAATTTAATAGAAAAATATTGGTTTATGGTGTAGGAATTGGTGGAATACTTGCTACATGTTATGAAAAAATAATTTTATTTTTTATTAAAATTTTTCCATCATATTCTGGATATATAGGAGAGAATGGAGTTATGGTTGTAGAGCATAGTAATGGTAACAGAATAATAATTGCTTTTATATTAATTATGGTTATTTTTTATGCATTATTAAAATTACGTGGAGATAATACAGATAAGGAAATTATTTTTATGATGATTATGACTGAAATAGCAATTTTTATGATGTTTGTATTTATAAATAATGTGATCATGTTTAGATTAGTAGATTATTTTTTAATATATATCATATATTTGATTCCTAATTTATTAGAAAAATATGAAAAGAGACAATTCAAAATATGGATTTATTTACCATCTATTTTAATTATGGGATTTTCAAGTTGTATGGCATTTTCAAGGTTGTTACCGTATAAATTTTTTTGGCAGTAATATTTTACAGAAGTAAGTTAAAAGAGAGAATGAGTGGGATAAAAAGATAATAAAACTTTTTCTTGTCATAATGAGATAGGTAGCAAATGGTATATATTATAAGTTTATTGTTATATAGATAGATAACAATAAACTTATGATAGTAAAGATTACTTGGCCTTTATAGAAAAAGATTATTCAGAATGAATATTTTAGATATAGGAATCAATGTTATATGTGAAATTGCAGCCGGTGTACTAATTCCATATGCATTATATTGTCTATCAAATAAGAGTATTTTATTAAAAATATGCTTTAGGCCGTATAGCATATATAAATCATTCATTGAAACAATTAGGAATAGAAAAAAGTAATAATTTTTTATTATATTAATTTTGTTCTTTCTTCGTCCTTTTTTTAATAAATAAGTTTTAGGAAAACTTATTTATTAATATTTGAGAAGATCAATATTTATATAGCTTAATATAATGAAAATATTAGTATGGAGGAAATTTAATGAAATGTTACATTACAACTTTTTATCAATATGATAATTATGGGACAAGACTTCAGAATTATGCAATGTGTAGAATTATTGAAAAGATAGGAGGCGTACCAGTTACTATATTGATGGATGATAAGAAGGAAAATTTTATAAGTTTTATAAAAGATGTATGCTCTTATTTACCGGTTGTTAGTAATAAACAAAGGATATGGTTGGACATTAGAAAAAAAAGACAATCTTTTAAAGAGTTTAACAATAAACTATGTTTTGAAAGAATAAAGTATAATAAATTATCTAATATTGATTTTGAAGATTCGATTGCCATAGCTGGTAGTGATCAGATATGGTCACCAATGCATTTAATGGATAAAAAGTATGAAACTGAATTGTATTTTCTTAGATTTGCACCAAAGGAAAAACGTTATGCATATGCTCCATCATTTGGAGTAGAAAAAATTCCTTATGAAATGAAGGATATATATAGTAAATATATTTTGGATTTTCAAAAACTTTCAGTAAGAGAATATGCAGGAAAATCTATTATAAATAGTTTAACCGGTTTGGATGTCTTACTATTACCAGATCCAGTATTTCTCTTAAGTCAAAAGGAATGGCAAGAGTCAATAAGTGAGTCGAAATATATTGTATCTAAGGAGAAATACATATTAACTTATTTTTTAAGTAAACAAAGTGATTTTTTATGGAACAATATTCAGGAGTGTGCAAAGAAAAGAAATGCTAAGATAATAAATATAGCAGGAAATGAAGTTGGAAAAGGGGACATAATTCCAGCTCCAGATCAATTTGTTAATATGATTAATGATGCAGAAGCTGTATTTACGGATTCATTTCATGGTTCAGTATTTTCAATTATTATGCATACACCATTTTTGGTTTTTAGAAGAAAAGATGTTGATCAATTTTCAAGATTAGATATGTTACTTCATAAGTATAATCTTATGAATGCTTATGTTAATAATGAAGAAGAACAAATGAATTATGATATGATTTTAGAAAATATATTTATGGATACAGAAAAAGTATTAGAAGATGAAAGAAAAAGAGGAGTAGATTATTTGAAGGATATAATTCGGGTAAATAGCTAAAGTTAAATGAGTAAATATGTTCAACTATTTTATCAATGGGTATGTTTTGGGGATTTATTATGTCTAGATTACTTGAAAAATATTTTATTTTTATATGAAGTTATGAAAAATTAGGAGAGAGAAATAATGAATAAAATTGAAAAAATTAAAGTTTCATTGGTTGTTGCAATATATAATTCAGAAAAGTTTTTAGATAAGTTAATAAAATCAATTATTAATCAGACACATAGAAATTTGGAAATAATTTTAATTGATGATGGTTCTCCAGATTGTAGTGGACAGATTTGTGATAATTATGCAAAGAAGGATGATAGAATAGTTGTAATTCATAAAGAAAATGGTGGTGCTTGTGAGGCAAGAAATAAGGGACTAGAAATTGCTTCTGGCGAATATCTTATGATAATAGATGGAGATGATTGGTTATCATTAGATTGTGTAGAATATTTATTAAATTTATCTATAAAAACTAAATCAGATATGGCTTTATCAGATAAAATTTTTACAACTAGGGATCAAGTACAAACTGAGAATGACAGTATAGAAGTATGGACTTCAGAAAAGGCAACTGAAAAAATTATATATCCTCATATGCCTATAGGTCCTTGGAATAAGATTTATAAAACTGATATGTTAAGAAATAATAATATTACATTTTCAGTTCCATGGTCTGGAGAAGGCTTATATTTTGCATCAATGGCTGCACAATGTTCAAATCATGTTGGAGTAGGTCATAGAAAAGTATATAATTATAGACTAAATAATTCAGGTAGTGGACTAACGAATTATAATGTTGTAATGGGAATTAATGCATTAAATAATATTAAAAATATTGGACATAAGCTTATAATAAAAACACCTAAGCTGTATAATGCAGTAAACTGGCATATATGGAAGAACTATAATTTCTTGCTAATGCTTATAATTGCTACAAATTCAAAGGATGAATATTTAAAAGAGTATAAAGAATGTCTTATTAAGATAAAAACTATGTTACCAAGTATATTAATTAAAAGTGATGTAGGACTTAAGCAAAAATTTAAAATGGCATATATTGGTATATTACCAAAAACATATGCTAAAACTTGTATATATAATTCAAGAAAAAAACTTGCAGAGGATACTATGGAATAGGAGAGAAAATATTAAATTATGGGAATTAAATCAATAGTAAAACGTACAATTAATTTGTTCAAAGAAAAGGAAATAGTTCCAATTCAAAATAATGTTGATGCTAATCAAATACTAAAAGGTCAAGTTGCTTTAATAACTGGCGGTTCAGGTGGAATTGGATTTGCAATAGCAAAGAAATTTATTCAATCAGGATGTCGTGTTATTATAGCAGGTACTAAGGAAGATAAACTAAAAAGATGTGCATATGAATTGGGCATTGATTGTGCATATATAATACTCGATTTGTATAATGTTTCTTCATTCTCAAATAAGATTAAAGAAGCAGAATTGAAGTTTGGAAATATAAGCATACTAGTTAATTGTGCAGGAATACATATTCCGCGTAATGATTTAGCTTTTTTAAACATAGATGAATATGAATATGATACTATAATGGACTTGAATTTGAAGGGAACGTATTTCTTTAGCCAAAATTTAGCGAAGCATATGATTGAAGAAGAAATAAAAGGGCATATTCTTATGATTTCATCACAATCTGGATTGGAGCCTGCATGGAGTCCATATAGACTATCAAAGTGGGGGATAAAAGCACTTACAGAAGGGCTTGGTCAGAGCTTGTTAAACTATGGGATTACAGTAAATGGAATAGGCCCAGGCCCTACTGCTACATCTATGCAACCGTATAAAAAAGGAAATAGTATATATACAAATCAAAATCCTATAAGGAGATATACGATGCCAGAAGAGGTTGCAGAGTATGCAGTTCTTCTAACAAGTAGCTTAGGTGATACAATAATAGGTGATACTTTATATATGTCAGGCGGGAGAGGAATCATAGAAGTGAGATAAATAACATAGGATTGATTAGAATCAAATGTAGAGTAATATTTAGTCTAAAAAATATAATATTATAAGAATAAAAGATGGTAGGAATATATATTGGCTAATATAAATTAACCGCAATTATATAAAAACCATTTATAATTCAATAAAGTTTATGGCTTAAAAAGTTACCAAAAGTAGTTTATATAAGTATTATATTGAAAAGGTATTATTAAAAAACAATAATATTAATAGCAATTAATCATCTAATTATGCATTAAATGACCTAGTTGCAAGGAGTAATGAAATGATATAGGTAGTTATTAAATACACTCACAGAGTCAGAGAATTATTAGCATTAGATGTGTTTTTAATAAAAATAAATTGTTAAATAAATTACTCAATTCATTGAGATAAGGGGGAAAAGTAATATTATGAAAGGAATAATTTTAGCAGGCGGTTCAGGAACACGCCTTTATCCAGTAACAAAAGCAATGTCAAAGCAAATGGTTCCAATATATGATAAGCCAATGATTTATTATCCAATGTCAGTACTTATGCTTGCAGGGATAAGGGATATTTTAATTATATCTACACCAAGGGATATAGTTAATTTTAAGGAGCTTTTTAAAGCTGGACAAGACTTAGGTTTAAATATTGAATATGCGATTCAAGAAGAACCTAATGGTCTTGCAGAAGCATTTATTATAGGAGAAGAATTTATTGGTGATGATAATGTAGCATTGGTTCTTGGTGATAATATTTTTTATGGTCAAAGTTTTACGGAACATTTAACAAAGGCTGCAAGTTTAGAAAAAGGAGCATATGTATTTGGTTATTATGTTCAAAATCCAAAATCTTTTGGGGTTGTTGAATTTGATGATAATGGTAAGGTTATTTCTTTAGAGGAAAAACCAGAACATCCAAAATCTAAATATGCAGTTCCAGGACTTTATTTTTATGATAATTCTGTTGTTAAAAAAGCTAAGAATTTAAAACCTTCTGAAAGAGGAGAGCTTGAAATAACTGATTTAAATAAAGTTTATATGAATGAAGGAAGTTTAAAGGTTCAATTATTAGGTAGAGGAATGGCTTGGCTTGATACTGGAACTCATACTTCTATGCTTAAGGCTTCTAACTTTGTTGAAGCAGTTCAAAGTACTCAAGGAACTTTTATAGCATGCCTTGAAGAAATTGCTTATAGAAAAGGTTGGATTACATCAGAAGAGGTTATTAAACTTGCTAAATCATTAATGAAAACTGGTTATGGTAAGTATTTAATTGATGTAGTTGAAGAGATAGAAATCAAAAAAGCTAAATCAGAAGTTAAATAACTTTAGATCAAGAGGTGTAATAATGGGAAATTTTATTTTTAATAAAACTAGTATAGATGGGGTTTATATAATAGAGCCTAAGGTATTTGGAGATAATAGAGGTTACTTTATGGAAACTTATAATAGAGAACAGTTTTTAGAAGCTGGACTTGATATGACTTTTGTTCAAGACAATGAATCAAGATCTACTAAAGGTGTACTTAGAGGCCTTCATTTTCAAAAGAAACATAGTCAAGGTAAATTAGTTAGAGCAACTAAAGGTGAAGTTTTTGATGTTGCTGTTGATTTAAGACATGGTTCACCTACTTATGGTAAGTATGAAGCTGTTATTTTAACAGAAGAAAATAAAAAACAATTTTATATTCCAGAAGGTTTTGCACATGGATTTTTAGTTCTTTCTGATGAAGCAGTATTTAATTATAAATGCACAGATTTATATGCACCAGAATATGATGGTGGAGTTATGTGGAATGATAATGATATAAATATAAAATGGCCTTTGGATAAAATTGAAGATATCGTTTTATCAGAAAAAGATAAGGTTCATCCTAATTTAAAGGATTTAGATTTAAAGAACTATTCAGATTTTATGTATAAATAAGCATATATTTTTTTCAAAATAATAGTAAATTATATACTATTAATAAAGATATATACAGATATTAATAAGAATGGAGTTTTAGATTTATGAAGATATTAATAACAGGGTGCAATGGGCAGTTAGGCAATGAACTTCAAGATATAATTAAAAAGGGATATGCTGAGATTGGAGAAATATCTAACACTTTAAAAGAAGCAGATGTTATAGCGCTAGATATAGATGAATTAGATATAACTAATTTAAATGAAGTAAATAAAAAGATAATTTCTTTAAATCCAGATGTGATTATTAACTGTGCAGCAGCTACTAATGTTGATGGATGCGAAAGTAATGAGGATTTTGCATTCAAGGTTAATTCACTTGGTCCTAGAAATTTAGCTATGGCTTGTGAAAAAATAAGAGCTAAATTAGTTCAAGTTTCAACTGATTATGTGTTTAGTGGAGTTTCTGAAAAGCCTTTAACTGAATATGATTTAACTGCACCTTATAGTGTTTATGGAAAGACTAAGCTTTTAGGAGAAAATTATGTAAGAGAATTTTGTTCTAAATATTTTATCGTAAGAACATCATGGCTTTATGGATATGTAGGTAATAATTTTGTTTATACTATGAGAAAGCTTGGTAAGGATAAAGATACTATAAATGTAGTAAATGATCAAAAGGGAAACCCAACTAATGCTAATGATTTGGCTTATCATATATTAAAACTTATAGAAAGTGAAGAATATGGTGTGTACCATTGCACAGGTAAAGGGGAATGTACTTGGTATGATTTTGCTAAGATGATAATAGAAATTTCAGGAGAAAAGTGTGAAGTTAACCCTTGTACATCAGAGGAATATAAAACTCCAGCTAAAAGACCTGAATATTCATCACTTGATAATATGATGCTTAGAAATACTGTTGGTGATGAGATGAGACATTGGAAAGATGCAATAAAATCTTTTATAGAAAAACTTGATTCTACCCTTGGGGTGTAATTTATTTTGATGGACAGATTTTATGAATTTATATTGTAATTTAATTAAACATTAGATTTTGGAGATGGTGGAGGAAGATTATATGAAAACATATTTAGTAACAGGCGGAGCTGGATTTATCGGTTCAAATTTTGTTTTATATATGCTTAATAAATATAAAGATATTAAAATAATTAATTTAGATAAGTTAACTTATGCAGGCAATTTAGAAAACCTTAAGTCTATTGAAAATGATGAGAGGCATATATTTGTTCAAGGAGATATTTGTGATAAGGAATTAGTTTCTAGTCTTTTTGAAAAATATGATATAGATTATGTTGCTCATTTTGCAGCAGAATCTCATGTTGATAGAAGTATAAAGGAACCAGAAATATTTGCTCAAACAAATGTATTAGGTACTGTTAATATGCTTAATTGTGCAAAGAATGCTTGGGAAAATGAAGATGGAAGCTTTAAAAAAGGAGTTAAATTTCTTCATGTATCAACTGATGAAGTGTATGGTTCTTTAGGTGATACTGGATTTTTTATTGAAACAACACCAATAGATCCGCATAGTCCATATTCATCAAGCAAGGCAAGCTCTGATTTAATGGTTAAGGCTTATTATGATACTTATAAAATGCCTATTAATATAACAAGATGTTCAAATAACTATGGACTATTTCAATTTCCTGAAAAGTTAATACCATTATTAATTAATAATTGTCTACATCATAAGGAGTTACCTGTGTATGGTGATGGAATGAATATTAGGGATTGGTTATTTGTTGAGGATCATGCAAAAGCTATTGATATGGTCATTAATGATGGTAGACTTGGAGAAGTTTATAATGTTGGTGGACATAACGAAAGAACTAATATACAAATAGTTAAAACTGTTATAGCTTATATAAATGAAAATGTTGATAAAGATGTAACTGAAAATTTAATAAAGTATGTAGAGGATAGAAAAGGTCATGATAGAAGATATGGAATAGCTCCAGATAAGATTAAAGAGGAGCTAGGATGGTATCCTGAAACTACTTTTGAGGTTGGAATTAAGAAAACTATTAAATGGTACTTGGATAATAAAGAGTGGATGAAAAATGTGACTTCTGGAGATTATCAAAAGTACTATGAAAAAATGTATATATAAATGAAGCAATTCAGATAGAAACTTAAAAAGTAAGCAGGTGATAATTGATTCATCTGCTTATATTAACATAAGGCTTTGTTTTAAATATATATATAAATATTCCACTAAAATAAAGCCTAACATAAAAATAAAAAAGAAAAGGAACTTAATAAAATGAACAAAAAAATAAGAAAAGCAGTTATTCCAGCAGCAGGTCTTGGAACTAGATTTTTACCTGCAACAAAGGCTCAACCTAAGGAAATGTTACCTATAGTTGATAAGCCAACTTTACAATATATTATAGAAGAAGCAATTGATTCTGGTATTGAAGAAATTCTTATTATAACAGGAAGAAATAAGAAGAGTATTGAAGACCATTTTGATCGTTCTTTAGAGCTTGAAATAGAGCTTGAAAAGAGTGGTAAGAGTGAACTATTAGAAATGGTTAAAGATATTTCTAATATGGTTGATATTCACTTTATAAGACAAAAGGAACCAAAGGGGTTAGGTCATGCTATCCATTGTGCTAAGGCATTTACTGGAGATGAACCTTTTGCAGTTCTTCTTGGTGATGATATTGTATATAATGAAGGAAAACCTTGCTTAAAACAACTTATTGATTGTTACAATGAATACAAGACTAGTGTATTAGGTGTGCAAACTGTAGCTAGAGAAAACGTTAATAAGTATGGTATAGTTGATGGACTACATATAGAAGATAGAGTATACAAGGTAAAAGGATTAGTTGAAAAGCCATCTATTGAGGAAGCACCAACTAATGTAGCTATCTTAGGAAGATATATTATAACACCGAAGATATTTGAAATATTAGAAAATACTAAACCAGGTAAAGGCGGAGAAATTCAACTTACAGATGCTCTTCTTAAATTAGTTGAACAAGAAGCTATGTATGCTTATAATTTTGAAGGAAAGAGATATGATGTTGGAGATAAGTTAGGTTTCTTACAAGCTACTGTTGAGTATGCATTAAGAAAGTCTAGTTTAAATAAGGAGTTTACAGAATATTTAAAAGGTGTAGTAGAAACTCTTTAATTCACCACTGGGGTCCATAAATTTACCAATAATAGTTTTTTTCTAAGGGGGCAAATTACCACCTTAGAATTTTGTTTAACTTTTAGCGTGAAATTTAAAAAGTAAAATTTAGTTATTAAGCAGATGAGATAAAAAAGTCTTATCTGTTTTTTTATAAAAAATTTTTATATTTTCATGTAATATTTTTTTCTAATGCATATATATTATTTAGAAGCGTAAGATACATAACTTATATAAGAAAATGTGTATGAATTTAAAAACAAAAATCAATATATATGTATTAAAAATTAGAAGGAGATGTTAAGAATTATGGAGCGTAAAATAGTAAAATTAAGGGTGGATATGTATAGTGATACTAAGTTTAAGATAATAGATACAATGGAGGAAAGGGATCTTATTCATTATATTTGGACTAGACTTTTAACTTTAGCAGGTAAAGTTAATTTAGAAGGAGAGTTATATCTTTCAAAGAGTATTCCTTATACTATAGAAACTCTAGCTTTGGAATTTAACAGAAGTGCTAAGAAGGTGGAGATAGCTTTAAAGGAATTTATTGATTTAGAAATGATTGAATTAGGTGAAAATAATGTTTATAGAGTTAGGAACTTTGCTAAGCATCAAAACATTAAATCTAAGAAAAAAGATATAGACAAAGATAAATTAGAAACTGTGGATAACATTAAAGTTGTAGTGGATAAGTCTAGTGATATTGATGGAATAGTTAATAAAGAGGTTATAGAGAATACACATGATATAGGAAATGTAATTGATTTAGATAAAAGATTGGGTAGCCAGGATAATGTAAATAATAAAGAACTTGTAGTTAAGGATGATAGGAAAAAGAGTACATCTAATATTTATAATAAAAGTGAAGAGGCAATTCATTTAAATAAAATAGCTTTGCATAAAAGTAATGATGTAAATACTACGGAAGTTTTGAAAAGTAAAGTTCTTATAGAGAATGAAGTGAGTACAAAAGATAAAGTGGATTTAGATATAAAAAAAGATATAGATGTTACAGAACTTTCAGAGAGTAATTATGAATCAACTTTAAATAACAACTTATTAAAGAGTGATTTGAGTAAAAAGGATAAAGTGAATTTAGAGAAAGAATTTATGGTTAGTAAAGATGAGAATAAGAAAAAGAAAAGCAATACAAAAATTAAAAAGAAGAAGAATGATAATTGCAGTATTATTTCAATTTGGGATGATGAGGTTGAAGATGTTGAGATCTGCGAATTTACGGATAAGCCACCAGAAGGAAAACTAATCAGGACATTTAAACTTTAGTTTACCTCTGGGGTGTAAAATTTTACAGGTACAAGTTTGAATACTCTTATTTGTTTTAAGTATATTATAAATAGGCTATAATATAAGATAAATGAATAAAAATTAAATTAACGATTTATATGATAGATATTTTTTTGTAAAGAAGGTGCGGTAATGAAAAAGAATATTCAGGTTGGAACATCAGACTTTAGAGAACTCATAAAAGAAAATTATTATTTTGTGGATAAGAGTTTATTAATAAAAGAGTTTCTAGAAAATTCAGCAAAAGTTATATTAACACCAAGACCAAGGCGTTTTGGTAAGACTTTAAACATGAGTATGTTAAAATATTTTTTTGATATAGAAAATAAAGATGAAAATAAAGATTTATTTAAGGGATTAGAAATAGGAAATGAAGAAGAGATAATGAAGAAGCAAGGGGCGTATCCAGTTATTTTTCTTACTTTTAAGAATGAAAAACATCTTAGTTTTGAAAATTTTCAAGATGGAATAAAATCAGTAATGTACAATATATATATGGATCACTACTATTTATTAGAAAGTGAAAAATTATCACAATTTGATAAAGAACGGTTTAAAGAAATATTAGATAGAAAAGGTTCTATCGTTGAGTTTTCAGAAGCATTAAGTAATTTAATGAGGTATTTAAACAAGCATTATAATAAGAAAGTCATTGTACTTATAGATGAATATGATGTGCCAATTCAGGAATCATATTTAAGAGGGTATTACGAGGAAGCTATCGTTTTAATAAGAAATATTTTAACAGCTGCACTTAAGGATAATGTATATTTAGAAAAATCTTTAGTTACTGGAATACTTAGAGTTGCAAAAGAAAGTATTTTTTCAGGACTTAATAATATAGAGGTAGATAGTATTTTAGGCATTAATTTTAATGATAAGTTTGGATTCACAGAAGAACAGGTTATAAATTTATTAGAATATTATAATCTTTCAGAAAAGAGTGATGAAGTTAAGAAATGGTACAATGGATATATATTTGGAGGAAAGATAATATATAATCCTTGGTCAGTTTTAAATTATATTAAAAATAATGAAATTGGATTTATGCCTTATTGGATAAATAGTAGTAGTAATGATCTAATAAAGAGATTACTTTCTAATGGAAATGAAGAGACTAAGAAAAATCTTGAAGAACTTATAAAGGGAAATTCTATAAAAAAGATAGTAGATGATCATGTTGTTATGAAAGATGTAGAAGATGATGAGGAAAATCTATGGGGATTTTTAACTTTAAGTGGATATTTGAAGCCAGTTAAGAAAGAATTAATAGATGGTGAGTTAGAATGCGAACTTAAAATTCCCAATAATGAAGTTTTAATTTTCTATAGGAAATTGATCAAGAAGTGGTTTAAGGAAAGTTTAACAAGTAAAAAGTATGCTATTATGCTGAATGCATTGGTAACTGGCGATGTTGAAACTTTTGGTGGTTTTTTCAAAAATTTTGTTTTGAATAATATAAGTTATTTTGATGTATCAGGAGAGGAACCAGAAAAGGTTTATCATGCCTTTGTACTTGGTATGATTGTATCTCTTTCAGACAAATATGAAGTTAAGTCAAATAAAGAAAGTGGATATGGTAGATATGATGTTATGTTAATTCCTAAAGATACTTCAAAGCTTGGAATTATAATGGAGTTTAAAAAGATTGATGATTTTATGAGCAAAAGCATAGAAAAGGGAATTGAAGAAGCTTTAAATCAAATTGAAGAAAATAAATATGAAGCAGAACTTAAGGAAAGAAATATTTCTAATATATTAAAGCTTGCAATTGTATTTAAAGGTAAAAAAATTGAAGTTGTTGAAGGTACCTCTGAGATGTGAAATTTGAAAAATGTTCAAATTGGTGACTGTCACCATGATAGATAGGAGGTACAAGTTTAATGAATTAAGTATAGCCAGTCCTAAAATTAGAACTGGCTTAATTTTTAACCTTTAATTAATTTAAATACAGAACCCTTTACTATAGCATATACTGATCCGTTATCAGAAACTAATACACTAACAGTGTGATTACTATTATTTTTATCAGTTACTTTAATACATTTAACTTTATCTCCAGAGATTCCAAGATTTTTTAATGAATCGCCATATTCATCTTTAAATTCTGAAGATGTTAATTTATCTTCATTTATAATAGGATTAATTATTGTAAGTGGTATAGATGTAATTCTATCTGATTTAACTATAAAGCTTTCATCAATGCAATACTTTATTGATTCTTGACTTAATTCAGATTTAATATTTGAATCTATATGATTTTTTACAGTCCAACGTCCATATAAATCTGAATATGATGAACTACTAGATAGTTTAGATGAATTAGTTGATCCACTACCTGAGCCACCGCCAGATCCGCCAGAACCACCTGATCCTCCAGAGGTAGATATATCTTTATCAGAATTATTAGCAGCATTAGAATTATTTGTAGTAGTATTAGCAGTTGTTGAATTTATTTTTTCACCAGTTGCTGCAAATGTATACTTTACACCATTTACTGTTATATTTCCAGTTTGCATAGCACCAGATTCATTTAAATAATATGTATTATTATTTATTGTAACTAATCCAGTTTGCATAGCACCACTTTGATCGGCGTAATACCATACACCATTATTATTTATCCAACCAGATTGCATAGCGCCAGAGCCATCTGTAAAGTACCAAGTACCATTATTGTTTATCCAGCCAGTTTGCATAACACCAGAATTATTTGTGAAATACCATGCTCCGTTATTGTTAACCCAACCAGTCTTCATAGTACCTGAATTATCAGCAAAGTACCAAGAGCCGTTGTTGTTTATCCAGCCAGTCTTCATGTAACCATCTTGTCCAAAGTAGTACCAAGAATTGTTTATACTTTCCCAACCAGTAGAATAAGAACTTCCTTTAGTATTCCACCAACCATTAGAATCTTGTTTCCAAGCAGCAGATACACTAGTTGGACATATAACTGCTATTGCTAAAGTTGCAACTGTTGTGGCAACTAATTTTCTTAATTTTCTTAATTTCATATTTGTACTCCCCTCATGATTTAAAAAAATATTGATAAAATTGGTTAATTATAAATAAATTAACTTTATATATTATAGATTACCATATTTTATAATTATTTTCCATTATAACTACTTAAACTTAACTTTATAGTAGTAAGATTATATATTAAAAAAACAAGTATTATACAAACTATTATTTAAAATTAAAAGTAAATATTTGAAAGCTAAAGTTAGGAAATATACTAGATTGCGTGTGTATAGATTTTACTGATATAGGTGAATAATTTAAATAGTAATACGTATCTTGAAGATTAACATATTTGCTTAAGTGTATTACAATGTATATTATAACAAAATTAACATTTTTAGGAGTTTATATTAATGAAGAAGATATTTTATATAATTTTAAGTCTTATGTGTCTAGGATTTATATTTTTTAATTCAAGTCAAGATGGTACAGAATCTAATATTAGAAGTAATACAGTCATAGAAAAAATTGCAACAGATATAAATGAAGATAATATTAATATACAATCGATTTTAAAAACACATATAAATAGGAAACAATTCAATTTATTAATCAGAAAATGTGCTCATGGTTTTGAGTTTGCAATATTATCAATTCTATTATTTATGTCTCTTAATTTCTTTGGCTTATCTAAACGTAATCTTATAATTTATACATTATTTATAGTATTATTTTCAGCTGTAATGGATGAATTTTTTCAATTATTTGTTCCAGGCAGAAATTCTAGTGTTAAAGACATAGTAATTGATTTCATTGGAGGGGGAGTAGGTGTTTTAATTGTCACTATTATAAATAGAATTAAATGTAAATGTACAGGTTAAATTACAAAGAATAAAATCCCATTATTGTAATTTAACGATAAATAGGGTATCATATACTATATATTACCTAAAATAAACATTTATGTAATGCTTCGTTAAAAACACTTGTAAAACTTCAATTTGAAAGGGGATAGAATAAAAATGAAAATTAAAAAATTAATGTCAATATGTGCTATGAGTTTAGCTGTGGTTTGTTGTACTTCAGTTACTACTTTTGCTGCACAAAGTGCTGGAAATAGAGAAAATGCTGCTAAGAAGGTTGCTATTAATTTCTATAAAGGACATGAAGTAAGCGACACTATAAAAATTACTAGTAAGACTCCTATATCACAATATTTAAAAACATCATTTATTAACAATTTGAAAACAAATTGTATAGATAAAATAGGTGCAGATAAATTTAATCCTAATGAAGGATTATATAATAATTATCTTGAAAATAAAGATTCTATAAGAAAAGATGATAAAAATTTAATAATTATTAGATCTTGTATACATGATGAATTAGATGGTCTTAAAAATGCTTGTGATAATGGAACTATTAAAAAGTATGTTGAAAATAGAGTTATTCTTCCAGTAGGTACACATTTAACTGTTGGAAAGAATATTAATGGAAAAACAACAGCCACTTTAGAAGATAATAATGGAAATATAGCTTTCCAAATTAATAGCGAAAATATTAATAATGTAAGAAAAGAACTTGAAAACGTGAAAAATTGGAATGACTTAAAGTCTTTCTTAAAACATAATTATGGTATAGATAGAGATTCATTAAAATAATTTATGTATAATTCTATACTAATTAATAAGACAAGCGTAGGAGGCATTAATAAATGAAGAAGAATAATCATATTAAACCTATAATCATAATTTTATTAATGTTTAGTATTACACTTGCAATATTATCTACGTTTGTAAATTTAGTTGTTTTAAATAAAAATATATGTTTAGAATTACTTGATAAAAGCAATGCATATACAAAGGTAGAAGAAAAACTATATGAAAAAATGGATTCGTTATTAGGTAGTAATGTAGATGAAGATATTAAGAAATCTATAATTACTGATGAAGATATAAAAAAGGAATGTAATGTAGTTTTAACAAGTATAATAGATGATTTAAAAACAGGTAAGAATAATAAACCAATTATAGATAACGAAGCATATAAAACAAGGGTTAAAGAGACTTTAAAAAGTATTATAGGACAAGATGTTCCATCTAATAATAACTTATCTTTTAATAATAATTTTAACATAAAGAATATGAGTTTTATAAAAGACGAAGTTCAAGGTAATAAATATGAGATGAGTTATACATTTGATTCGGATAATAATTCTATCAGTTCACCAATTGTTCTTGTGAATTTAGCCAGTAGGGCTGAATTAGAAGCTAAAGGAAGAGCAGTGCTAAAAGCTAAAGGATTAACAGAAGCACAAGCAAGACAAAAATTGGCTGAAAAGGGGATTAGTGAAGAACAAGTATGGAATATGCTAAAGGAAAATGGATATTTAGATGAAGAAGATTCATCAGATTCTAATAATAATAGTAATTCATCACAAAATAGTGAAACTAATAGTGATGATATTAAAAGTTCAAATAATAATAACAATGATTCAGTTAAAGAACAATTAATTAAAAATAACAACTTATATAGTGGTGAATTTAAAGGGGTTATAGATTCAGTTATTTCTGATAATACTATGACATTTGAAGAAAAAATAGGTGCAATATCTGATAAAGTATCAGATAAAGCAGGAAAATTTATAGATGATGAAATGCAAAAGTTAACTTTGAGTAATTTAATAGATTCAAAGTTATTTAAAGTGTCATCAAATATAACATCGTTTCTTCATAAGACGAATTTGATTTTTGTATTAATTTCAGTTGTTTTAATTGGAATATTAGTTAAATTAAATGAAGGAAATATTAAATTAACTTTTAAAAATATTGGACAAGTATTAATTGTTGTTGGAATATTATTTATTTTGTTATTATATGGAATTTATTTATTTATAAGTAATAAGGGTATAAATATTGGTCCTGAATATTTTAAAGAGCCAATAGTATATGTAGTAAATAAGTTTTTAACAATATTTTTAGACGTAAGTTTAGTTACTTTTATTATAGGAATATTAACATTTACTTTTAATAAGAAGAATTTAAAAAATAGATAACAGATATTTAATTTTAGTAAGTTTATACAAGATTTTAGAAACAATAAGGAGGGTAATTTAATAATGAAGAGTTTTAAATTAAAGAAGATAGTTGCAGCAGCTGTTGCAGCAATGACTATAGCAACTATAAGTCCAGTTGGAGCTTCAGCAAAATGGAAACAAAATGAAACTGGATGGTGGAATACAGAGGGAAGTTCTTATTCAACTGGATGGAGAGACATAAATAATTCTTGGTACTATTTTGGACAAGATGGATATATGCACACAGGTTGGGCTAATGTTGATGGAACTTGGTATTTTATGAATGGATCAGGAGCAATGGAAACTGGTTGGATAAATAACAATGGAACTTGGTATTTCACAAATGCTTCAGGAGCAATGCAAACAGGCTGGGTGAATAACAATGGAACTTGGTATTTCACAGATGGATCAGGAGCAATGAAGACAGGTTGGGTAAATAACAACGGAACTTGGTACTTCACAGATGGATCAGGAGCAATGCAAACAGGTTGGGTGAATAACAATGGAACTTGGTATTTCACAGATGGATCAGGAGCAATGCAAACAGGCTGGGTAAATAACAATGGAACTTGGTATTTCACAAATGCTTCAGGGGCAATGCAAACAGGTGTAGTTGAAGTTGACGGAAAAGTTTATGCTTTAGCAATATCAGGAGCAATGCAAACAGGAGAAGTTATTATAGATGGAGTTAAATATACATTTGCTGCTAGCGGTGAAGCTGTTGGAGAAGCACCAAAGGTAACTAATGCATTTAATTCTAATGGAACTCCTGTAAAAGAAGAAACAAATAAACCAGCTGATAAGGATTCTAATAAAGAAGAAGAAAGAACTCATGGCGGCGGAGGCGGTGGTGGATCACATCATTCAAAACCTACTGTACAACAAGACATAGATAAAGATTATAAAGAAGCTAAAATTATAACTGAAAATAAAATTGCTGATGACAAATACGAATTTACATTTGCTAAAGGATTTGATCAAAAAGGTTATGATTATGTAACAAGAGACTTATACATTACTAACAATGATGGTACTGCAACTGGTATATCTTATGAAAATGATAAATATACATTTAAACCAGGAAAATATACAGTAAAATCTGTTATTAGAGTTGTAAGAGACGGAAAAATATACTATGTAACTCCAGATGTTAAAACAATAGAAGTTAAATAGTGTATAATAGAATAGTAATTAAGTTTATATAGTTTGCGAAAATATAAAAATACTATTAGTAAGAAAAGATGACTTTCATTTATTTGATTGTCATCTTTTTTTATAAATTTTTAGTTATACTAATTAGTGTTGGCAATTTATTATAATTTTGTTAGAAGATTTTTTGATAAATACATGTATCATATAAATTGAAGTAATTTACATATTTACAAAATAGTTATATAAAAATTACTATGTAGTTAAATAAGGTATGTAAAAAAATTGAAATTTATAAAAATAATTTCAAATATTGAAAACGATATACATATGTCATATACTAGTAGTTATAAAAGGATATTTACAATTAATGGGAGGGGAAGTAATGATAAAGAAAAATAAAAGACTACTTGCTTTGTTAGTTTCTGTATCAGTTGTAACTACTTCTGTTATATTACCAAGTCAAAGAACATTTGCATTAGGTGATATGATTGAATCAATGTTAAATGATAGCTCAGAAACCAAAGCTTATGAGAATGATGCTAAGATTGAGGATAATGTAACAGAGAAGGAAAAAGTTAAAGAAGAAATTAATGAGAGTAAAACTGATGAGGAAAAAACTGATGTAAGCAAAGGGGATGCTTCAGAAGGAGAAATTAATAAAGATAAAGATGAGACTTCAAGTGATGATAAAAATAAGGTAGATAATAAATCAGAAAATGATTCAAAAGATGAACTTGATACTGATAAAGATGTAACCGATAACATAAAACCGGAAGATAAATTAGATAATGATGATAAAGACAAAGAAGTAATTGATAAAGAAAATAATGAAAAAGATAAAGAAATTGTTGATAAGGATAAAGAGGTAGTTGAAAAAGATAAAGAAAGTGAAGATGTAATAGAGGATTCTAAAGAAGTTACTGATGTTATTAGCATTGAAGAGGCTTTGAAATTGCAAAATGGAGAATCAGCAATTGTAGAAGGTGTTGTTTCTTTTAATGATAGAGGTCAAACAATTTATATACAAGATGAAACCGGTGGCATAGCTTTATCTAATAAAATTAGCAAAATACCTTTCAAAGATATAAAGAAGGGGAATAAGGTTAAGGTTTCAGGTACTAAAGATACTTTTAAAAATTTAGATCAATTACAAGCAACTAAGATAGATGTAGTTAAAGAAAGTGCAGATTTAACTTCTGAAATTGTATCAATAAAGGACTTAAATTCAGGAAATTATGAATCTAAATATGTAAAAGTAGAAAATGCAATTATAGATACTTCTAAAAAGACATTAAAACAAGGTGAAGATATTTTAAATATTTACTTTATTCCAAAGGACATTAATGTAAAAACTGGTGATACTGTAAATGTAGAAGGTACTATGGGAGTATATGATAAAACTATTCAAATTTATGGTGGATCTTGTATTTTCACTAAAGTTGATGAGGTAGCTAAATTAAATATAAATCATGAGGCTATTAAACAAGCTGATATTAATAGTGATTTAAAGATAGATGCAGAGATAACAGGGACTGAAGTAAGCAATGTAGAGTTAAATTATAAAGTTACTGGAGCTGAAAAGTTTGAAAAATTAGAAATGACTAAGGGTGAAGGTAATAAATATAGCGCAACTATAGGAAAGGAAAAGCTTAATTTAAAGGGCCTAGAGTATTATATATCTGCTAAAGATAAAAATGGAGATAGTAATACCGATACTTATTCTGTAAGAGTTACAAATGGTATTGCTCCTGAAATATATGATATGTTTCCAGCTGAAAATTCTAGAGTTAAAGTAGATGAATTTTCTAATATAAAAGCTTCAATTAAGTCTGAAAAAGAGATAAATACAGACTCAATTAAAGTGTACTTAGACAATAATGATGTTACATCAAATGCTAAAATTGCGAAAGAATCTATTGAGTATACACCTAGTAATAAACTTAATATAGGGTCACATGTAGTAAAAATAGAGGTTAAAGATAGTGCTGGAAATTTAACTACTAAAGAATGGTCATTTAGAATATTTAAAGATGGTGATTTAAAACATTTATTTGGACAACTTCATGCACATACTAATATTTCAGATGGAAGTGGTTCTTTAGATGAAGCTTATCAATGGGTAAAGGATCATAAGGCTGATTATTATGCAGTAACTGATCATTCAAATTGGTTTGATAATGATACTGAAGCTAATTTAGGTGATGGATCAAAAAGTGAAAAATGGACAAAAGCTCATGAAACAGCTGATAAATATAATGATCCAGGAAAGTTTACTGCTATTTATGGATATGAAATGACATGGTCAGGATCTACTGGAGGATGGGGTCATATAAATACTTTCAATACACCAGGATTTGAAACAAGAACTAATAAAGCTATGGATTTACAAAATTATTACAAAACCATTCAAACTCAGCCTCAATCAATATCTCAATTGAATCATCCAGGTAAGACTTTTGGTGATTTTGCTGATTTTGGATTCTATAGTGAAGGTGCAGATAAAAATGTAAATCTAATTGAAGTTGGAAATGGTGAAGGTCCAATAAGGGGCTCAGGATATTTCCCAAGTTATGAGTATTATACAAGAGCTTTAGATAAAGGATGGCATGTTGCTCCAACTAACAGCCAAGATAACCATAAGGGTAATTGGTTTACATCTAATAATGCTAGAACAATAGTAATTGCAGATGATAATTCAAGAGATTCTATATATGATGCTCTTAGAGAAAAGAGAGTATATGCTTCAGAAGATACTGATATGACAATAGATTATACAGTAAATGATGAAGTTATGGGTACTTCATTAGGAAATGTAGATGGTAAGCTTAATTTTAAGATAAATGCAACTGATCCTACTGATAAGATAAAGAAGATCTCAATAATAGCTAATGGTGGAGTTGAAGTTGAATCTAAAACATTTAATGATAACAATGCTAATTGGGAATTAACTTTAGATCCAGAATACAGTTATTATTATGTTAAAGTTGTACAAGAAGACAAGGATATATCAGTAACTTCTCCTGTTTGGGTTGGAGATGCTTTAAATGTTGGATTATCAAATGCAAAAGTTGATACTGACATGACATTACCAGGTGAAAATGTAGAACTTAATGTTGGATTCTTTAATAATGGTGAAAAGGAAGTTAAAGACGTTAAGTTTGAATTCTTTAAAAATAATATAAATGCTGATAGTAAAATTGGTGAAAAAGTAGTTGAAAGTGTAGCAAGCACTAAGACTGAAAATGTTAAATTTAATTGGAAAGCTGATAAGGAAGGAGAATATACTTTATACGCTAAAGCAACTGTTAAGTTAGATAAGGGAGAAAAATCATTTACTACTAGTGCTAAAGTAAAAATTGTAAATCCTGATAAGGTTAAAAAGATATTAGTTGATGGATCTCACTATAATCAATATGTAACAGGCGATTATGCTGGAAAGTATACTGCATTTAAGAGTTTACTTACAGAAAAAGATGGGCTAACAATAATAAATAAAGATAAGATAACTGATGAAATTTTAAAAGATGTTAAGATATTAGTTCTTACCAATCCACAAAGCACTGAAAATACTACTGCTGGATTAAAAGCAAGTAAATTTGATGATGATGAAATAAAAACTATAAAAAGATATGTTGAAAAGGGTGGAAATGTAATAGTATCAACTAGAGCTGACTACAAAGATGGAAAAGGTGAATATAGCAATGGAGCTCAAATGAATTCTGTTTTAGAAGCTATAGGAACTAAGTTAAGAGTAAATGATGATGAAGTTATAGATACAACTAAGAATGGTGGACAAGAATATAGATTGTATTTAACTAATTATGATTCACCAAATTATAACTTGCTTAATGGAGTTGAAAATGGAAAAGATGAATACAGTTTCTATAATGGTGCATCAGTAGTTTTAGCTGATGGTGCAAGTCCGGAGGGTGTTGATTTCTTAGTAAAGGGATTTGAAACTACTGAGACAAAAGATGCTGATGGAGATAAAGACAATGTAGAAGTTCCTAAAGGTAATGTAAATATGCTAGGCGTAGAACAATTAAGTAATGGTGGTAAAGTTGTTGTTTCAGGAAATACGTTCTTCTCTGATTTTGAGATTGATGGTACTAATGGAGATAAATATTCTAATGTAAAAATTACAAATAATATTGTTAATTGGATGATGCCATCTAAGGAAATTAAGACAATTAAATTAGGTGATATTAGAAAAGATAGTAATAATGATGGAACACCAGATTTATATGGTCAAAAGGTTACTGTAGAGGGATATGTTACTTCACAATCTGAAGCTGTAGAACCTAAGAATTCATTCTTTGAAGTTGTTTATATTACAGATGAAACTGGTGGAGCTTGCGTATTTGGAGTATCTAGCACTAAATTAAAAGTTGGTCAAAAAGTTAGAATTACAGGGGTAGTGGATGCGTATCAAGGCGAACTTGAAATTTCATTAGCAGATAGAGATTCTGGTCCTGTATCAGGAAATATTGAATCTAAAAATGTTCAAATATTAGATGAAAATATAGTTGATGTAAAACCTGTAGAACTTTCAACTAAAGATAGTATGCTACCTATGAATGGCGGAAAGCTTGTTAAGGTACAAGGTAAAGTTATTAGAATGGACAAGCAAAACTTATATATTGATGATGGATCAGGTGAATCAAGAGTATATGTTGAAGGATATATTTGGGACGGAATAAATAAAGAAGAATCTTTAGGTAAATGGGACAAGAATATTGAAGTTGGTGACAATGTTTCAGCAATTGGTTTAGCATCATGGGATCCTGAGAATGGAAGATTAAGAGTAAGAAATACTGGTGAAATTAAATTCCAAGAAAATGTTACAAGTAAACATTGGGAAAACAAAAACTTAACAAGAAATAGAGTTAATTAATTTTTAAACTTAAGAAGTAAAAGGTAATCAATATTAGAAGAAGTAAGTCATTATATAGAAGGCATTTAGTTTTGAGTTATGTTTATATAAAGAAAGTTTTTTTGAAGACTAAATTATATATTTAGTTAAAGAGAGAGTTATATTAAACACTCATTGAGAATGTCCTTCTGTATAGTGAAATAAGGGGAGAGTTTTTCTGTGGAGATAAAAAAGTATAAAACAGATATTATATTCATAATGGTAACTTTGTTTTTAGGGATAGCTATTATATATTCATCAAAATATATATTTAATAGTGGATTTGTGCAAGACAAGGGAAATCAAGGTGTTGGATATTATAAAGCACAAGTAATTAAAGTTAATAAGGAAAAGCTTGAAGAGGACAAGTATATTGAGGATATAGAATTAGGGTATCAAGAAGTTAAATTAAAAATTATAGATGGGCCATACAAAGATAATGAATATAATGTGCTTAATAATATAAGTAGACTTTATAATACTAAGGTAAAAGAGGGAAGTAAAGTAATCGCTGCTTTATGTATTAAAGATGGAAATATAAGTGATATTATGATTTCAAGCTTTACAAGAAGTCATGTATTAATAACTATGGGATTATTATTTTTAATTTCAATATTATTAATAGGTGGATTTAGAGGATTAAAAGCAATTGTTTCATTAATATTTACAATAGTTTGTGTTATATATTTGATGCTTCCTTTAATGCTTAGAGGGGTAAGTCCTATATTGTCATCACTTATAGTTGCAATTATTAGTATAACTATAACTCTTATATTGATATCAGGAGTAAATAAAAAGAGTACAGCGGCCATACTTGGAACTTTATCAGGAGTTATTATTGCAGGTATATTTGCTTATATATTTGGTTTGTGGGCTAATCTTTCAGGAGTTAATTTGGCTGATGCAGAAAGTATTATGTATATATCTGAAAATACAGGTCTTAAAATAAAGGGAATAATGTTTGCTGGAATATTAATATCTGCTTTAGGTGCTGTAATGGATGTAGCTATGTCAATATCGTCATCTATATTTGAAATTCATTCTATAAATAATAGTATGTCAATAAGTAATTTGTTTAAAAGTGGAATGAATATAGGAAAAGATATAATAGGAACAATGGCTAATACATTAATTTTAGCTTTTGCAGGTGGCTCTTTAAATTTACTTATTTTATTATATTCTTCTAATATGACGTTTAATAGATTAATGAATCTAGATGTAATAGGGACAGAAGTAATTCAAGGACTTGCAGGAAGTATTGGAATAATATTAACAGTTCCAATAACAGCAATAGTTACTTCTTATTTATGTAAATATAAGAAACAAATATGATTTTTAATTTGTTAATGAATTGAACTTAAATAAGGGTTAAGAAGTTGTTTTTTTATTAATTAAATTATTAATCAGTTTAAATTTAATGATAGATTAAGAAAGTTGTTTTTATTAAATTTAAAAGTTGAGTGGATTTTAAAATAATATGAGTTGAAATTATGGAAGGGGTAAAATTTTATGAAAAGTGCTAGATTAAAAAAAATTACAGCGGCAGTAATGGCACTATCAATTATAGCTTCTGTATCTCCTGTTGGAGCATCAGCAGCATGGAAGCAAGATAATAATGGATGGTGGAATGATAAGGAAAGTTCTTATTCTGTTGGATGGGAAAATATAAATAATACATGGTATTATTTTAATCAAGATGGTTATATGAAAACAGGATGGGTAAACGATAATGGAACATGGTATTATACAGATGCTTCAGGTGCAATGAAGACAGGCTGGGTTAATGATGGCGGAAATTGGTATTATACTTCTCAAAGTGGATCAATGCAAACAGGATGGATTAATGATAATGGGACATGGTATTACACTGATAATTCAGGTTCAATGAAAACTGGTTGGGTAAGTGACAATGGAAAATGGTATTATACATCATCAAATGGAGCAATGCAAACTGGTGTAGTTAAGGTTGATAATAAGGTTTATTCATTAGGCCAAAATGGAGAAATGCAAAAAGGCAATGTTATTATTGAAGGAAAAACATATACTTTTTCTGAAAGTGGAGAGTGTGTAAGTAGTGAAATCCCTAAGATAGTTAAGGAATTTGCACCAGGAAATATAGATATAACTACAAACCAAAATACCAATAATACTACTAATAATAATGCTGGAACTGAACAAAAAAATGAAACGGAAAAAGTTGATGATAATACAGAAAAGAAATCAAGTGGTGGCAAACATCACAGTAGTTCAAATTCAAATTATTCAGATGTATCTAAGTTGAATATAGATAAACAAGATGTATCTTTTAATTACGAAATTAAAAATAATGCTGAATATGATGTTAAGTGTGATCTTTATAGCTCAAATAATAAGATTGTAGATACTATAAAATGGGATAAGGCAGATAAATTAAGTGGATCAAATGCTACTATATATATAACTGATATATTAGGGGAAATGAATGCAAATGATTATATAGTATCACAAATTAAAAATAATAAAGGCGCAATCCTTAAGTCATCTACGATGCAGGTTGCAAGTAAGGATAAATTAACTAATGAAATAACTAATGCATCTACTAAAAAAGAAAATAGTAAATTTAATTGCACAGTTCAAGGTAAAGAAAACTTTGCAGCAGGAACTTATGTATTATATGGTGCTGAATCTGATAATAGTGCATATGTAAAAACTGTTTACTGCGATGGAAATACTAATACATTAGAATTTAAAAATGTAGGTTATAACTGGATTAAAAATGGAGCAGGTAAGATAAAGCTTGCAAGAATTTATGATACTCAAAAAGTAAATGATAATTTAGGAAACTGTAAGGTTCAAGTTTCTGATTATTTTACTATGAAGTAAGTTTACTCTTAACTAAAAAAGGTCCAAGTTGGTGACAGTCACCAACTTGGACCTTTTGTTCTTATAGTTTTTCTAACATATTTTTAAGTATATTAGTTGAGTTTTTAACTGCAATTGGAGTGAATTTTTCATAATCCATATGAGCTCCATTATTTGCATTATCAGAAATTGATCTAATAACTACGAATGGAATTGAGTTTAAGTAACAAACTTGAGCTATGCTAGCACCTTCCATTTCACAAGAAATAGCTCCAAATTCTTTTTCAAGCCATTGAATTTTTTCTAAGTTAGCTACAAATTGATCTCCAGAAACTATTCTTCCAGTAAAACTATTTAATTCAGATATTTCTTCACAAGATTTTTTTGCAGCAGCAACCATATCTTTGTCACATTTAAAATCAAATGTATCAAGTCTTGGAATTTGACCAATTTTATCTCCAAATGCTGAAGTGTCCATATCGTGTTGTACTAAATTTTCAGCAACAACAATGTCTCCTGGGTAAATATCTTTACCAATACCGCCAGCAACACCAACATTTACAACTTTATCAACATTGTATTCAGATATTAATATTTGAGTACATACAGCTGAATTTACTTTACCTATTCCGCAAACAACAGCAACAACATTTTTATTATTTATAGTTCCTTTATGAAAAACCATATTTGCTTTTTCTTTTTTTTCTTCAAGATTTAAATCTTTTAATAATATTTCTAATTCTTCTGCCATAGCAGCAATTATTCCAATTGTCATAATAAAAAAATCCTCCTAAAAATTAAGTTATATTATGTTTAGTTATAAATTGAATTTAGTTTTATATTTTAATAAACTAATATCCAAAAATATAATATGTATAAAGGTTTAGTTTTGCATTTTAATATCTCAATATAAAATAATAATGGAATTAATATTGAACTAAAACTTAATAGTTACATAATTTATATTATAAACATTAAAAGAAAAATTTAATAGTAATATCTTAATTGTTTCTGATATAATGAGCTAAGTATTTCATAGTATAATTTATCTTGTTATATAAGAAACTATGAGTATATTAATGTAGGAATTTATTATAATCTAGTTAGTTAATACAATAGATTATAGTATTTTAGTTAATATATATGTTGTAAATTGAAATCAACAATGTAAATTGACACTGTTGTTATAAATAATAAATAAATTATATTTTAACATATATAATAGATTAATATATTAGTGTACATAGTTATTAAAGAGGTAAGGGAAGATAATATAGATAAATTACTTTGGAAATATAAATAATTTAATTTGAAATAAATATTAACTAAGAGCATAAAGGAGACACAAAAAATGTTAGAACATTCTTTATTAAGAACAGAATTATTAGTAGGAAAAGATAGTTTAGATAAATTAAAAAATAGTAAGGTAATGATTTTTGGAATTGGTGGAGTAGGAAGCTTTACTGTTGAAGCACTTGCAAGATCCGGCGTTGGTGAACTTATACTAGTTGACAATGACACAATTTCTTTAACAAACTTAAATAGACAAATTCACGCTACATATAATACAATAGATGAACCTAAAGTTGAAGCAATGAAGGAAAGAATTCTTTCTATAAATAAGGATTGCAATGTTATTACTCATAAAACATTTGTTAATAGAGACAATATACCTGAAATAATTCCAGCAGATATTGATTATATAGTAGATGCAATAGACACAGTAACATCAAAACTTGCTTTAGCAGAGCATTGTTATAAAAATAATATAAGAATAATGAGCTCTATGGGAACAGGAAATAAATTAGATCCTACACAATTTAAAGTTACTGATGTATTTAAAACAAAGGTATGTCCTTTAGCAAAAGTAATGAGATGTGAACTTAAAAAAAGAGGCGTAGAAAAATTAAAAGTAGTTTATTCAGAAGAAATGCCACTAAGACCTAGCGTTGATAATAGTGTAGCTTGTAATTCTGAAGCAAATGATAATGGAATTGATGAAAATAAAATAGTAATAAAGAAAAGACAAACACCAGGAAGTATGTCTTTTGTACCACCAGTTGCAGGTATGATAATTGCAGGAGAAGTCATAAAAGATATTTTAAATATTAAGAAATAAAATATAAAATTTATTTTATCCACAGCATAAGTAGTTTTAAATTTTTTAAACATTAAATAGCTAAAATAAATGCATAATATCTAATTATTCTACTTATGTGTGGTGAATAGTATACAAATAAACAGTAATTTTTATTTTTAAATAGTATAAAACATCTATAAATGTATAAATAACAAAAATGCATATTTTATTTTTATGTTTTTTAAGTATGCTTTAAGAAAATGCATGAAAGACTATATGATTAGAAGACTAATTTTGCAATTCTATCATATAGGTCAGCATATGACAAAAAAGCGTAATAAATAATGAGTTTAATTTTAACTGAAATTTACATACTACACAATATGTTGAGTATTAAAGTGAAAGTTATCAACAACATGTTGTGGATAGTGTTGATAACTTTATAAAAATCAATAAAAAATCATACAATAATACGTTATTGTATGATTTTTTATTTTATGGTAAAATGCTTTTTAACTCTTAAAAATCAAATGAGAAAAGGTGATTAAATGAAAAAGAAAATAGTATCACAAACTATACTGTTTTTATGTATTATAGTATTTATAATAGGCTTCAAAAGTGTATTTGGAGATGAAAATATATTAATAGGTGTTACTACAGTAACTGCAATGCTTATGTTTTTAAGTAAGGACTTAACATTGAATCCTGTAAAAAGTACATTACAGTTAGTTATTTTTAATGTCTCAATGGGAATAATAACTTATTTAGCTTCAACAAATATGTTTTTAGCTATACCACTTAATTTTATAAGTTTATTTTTTATAGCATATACTTTATGTTATAGCTTAAAAGCTCCAAGCTATATACCCTTTACGCTTCAATATGTATTCATATTAGCATTTCCTGTTGCAGCTGATCAGCTACCAAAAAGATTATTCTCTTTAGCTTTTGGAGCAGTTTCTATTATGGCAATTCAATTAATTGCTAATAGAAATAGAGTTTATAAAATGGGAAATAAACTTTTAGCTAAGACCTGTACAAGTATGTTGCAAAAAATAAGGGCTATTAGAAATGGTGAATCTTTTGAAAAAATAGATTATGAAATAAATTCATCAATAAATGAATTTAGAAAAATTATTTATGACAAAAGAGCAGAACATTTTTATATAACAGAAGAAAGTAGAATAAAACTTAATATATCATTAGCTCTAGATAAATTAAATTTACTTTTAAATGATATTAACAACATAAGAGTTAAGGAAAATGTAGAATATTTAAGTGAATTAGAAGAGGATATAATAATCTCTATAGATAATGTGAAGATATGTCTTGAAGATGAAAATAACTTAGAAAATTTAGATATATTATTTAATGAGTTATTAGAAAAATATAAAATTAAAGATACTACTAATATTATATTTTTCAGAATGATTAATTCTTTACATTTATTAAAAACTAGCTTATATGAATTAAAAGCATTAGATAAGAAAAAATATAATTTAATAAGTAAAGAAGATAAAATACCAGAACAGTTTAAAATGATGAATGTTTATAAAAAACATTTTACTTTAGATTCATTAAGGTTTTCCTATGCTTTTAGATTAGGACTTGGAATTGCTATAGGTGCATTTATTTCAGATTATTTTCATTTAGCTGAAGGAAGGTGGATTATATTTACGATACATTCGTTAGTTCAGCCACATTATGAAGTATCTAGACAAAAATTTAAGTATAGAATATTATCAACATTTGTAGGTACAGCTATAATTGCATCTTTGTTTTATATATTTAAAGGATTAACTGCAAGAACAATAATTATTATGTTAGCTGGTTATTTAAATGGTTATGTAAAACAATATAAATATAGTACAATATTTGTTACCATATCTGCTATAGGCTCAGCTGCACTTATGGGAGGAACAGCAGTTTTAAGTGTTAATAGAATATTATTTGTAATAATAGGATCTATTATTGGGTTATTCTTAAGTAGATTTGTTTTACAATATAGAGCAAACGATGCTAAAAAGGATCTTATAGAAATGAATAGTGAAGTTACTACAGATTTGTTAAAGAGTATGGAAGAGACAATGAATGGGATAACACCAAATTATAATACTATAAGAAATAATATACTTGTATCAACAATGATTGAGGAAAAATTAAAAGCTAATAATGTTGATGAAAATGATGAAAATCTAATAAATTATATAGATGCTAATAGATTATTGGTTACTAATATATATGATTTATACACTTGGCTAGTAAAAGATAAAATGAATAATTTGTTAGTAAATGATAATATGAATAAAGATGTAATTAATATTATTAAGAATAAAAATATAAATCTTAATAATAAGATAGCGTCTTTAACAGAAAAATTAGATTCAATAAAAGAATTAAATTCAAAAGTAATTCTTACTGATTATATTGAGATTTTAAATGGAGTAAATAATTTAAATGAATTAAAAGTTATTTAAATTATTATATGTAAATTAAAATTAAAAATACTTACTATATAATGTAGAAATTATTTAAGATTTGTTAAAAATACCACTTAATTTTATTAATTGAGTGGTTTTCTTTATTTACTTTTAAATAGTAGTGAATAAAATTAGAAATTTATTGAAGAAAATGATATATATGATATAATTAAATGGAGTAAGTTACAATTAGTATATAATTTTACATAAAAGTTATTTATGCTCTTAGAAAAAATTTTTAAAATAAGTATAAAGTGGATAATAAATCTTACGATAATATAAACATAAGATGATTCAGGATGAATTTAAATGTCTCAGGAAGAGGCTTGTCTTATAAAATAACAAGAAGTTATTTTACTTTAAATTTAAAATTTGCTTTACTTGCAAGATGCAATTAAAGTACTCAGGAGGAGCATATTATCCTATTAGTTTAGCAGGATGCTAAGTTTTAGGATGTGTTTCTCCTATTTTTATTTATACGACAAGCGTTAGGGGGACTGTGTTGAATGTTAGTTTTAGGCCGTAAACCGGGTGAATATATAGTAATAGATAATAAAATAAAGGTTGCAGTCGTAAGGACTGAAGAAGGCAATTTAAGACTTGCCATTGATGCACCAAGAGAAATTGAAATTGTAAGAGGCGAAGTATACGAAAAAAGAGGTAAATAATACTTTTAACTACTTTAAAAATTATATTAAGGTCTAGCAAAGTGATTATATATAAATAATTAAAGCTAGACATATTAAAACAAAATTAAATAATAGTACAAGCTCAGGAAGAGTGATTTTCATTAAATATTAGCAGGAAGCTAAGGTTTAATGAAGATCGCTCTTTTTTTATTTCAATTTTATCACATAACGCGAGAGTAGAACATTTAAAAGTAATTGACTATATAAGTATAGTTGAATCAAAGTCAGTCATATCTGATTGCAATGAATTAAATACTATACTTGCATCAATAGTCAAAACGACAAAAGAGAATTTGAGAGCTATGGAAGAATAAAACTTGTCACTCTCAATTCTCAACTCAACGATGTTAGTTATCCCGTAAGGGTTTCTATAAATATAAAAAAAATAAATGACGGTGGAAAAGGATGTCCACTTTAAAATTCAAGGAGGTATTTTATTATGATAATCAATCACAATATGAACGCAATGAACGCACACAGAAACATGGGAATGAACACTGTTAACAGTGGTAAATCAATGGAAAAATTAAGTTCAGGTTTAAGAATAAACAGAGCTGGAGATGATGCAGCAGGTCTTGCAATCTCAGAAAAAATGAGAGGTCAAATCAGAGGATTAGACCAAGCTTCAAGAAATGGACAAGATGGAATATCAATGATTCAAACAGCTGAAGGTGCTTTAAATGAAACTCATTCAATTCTTCAAAGAATGAGAGAATTAGGAGTACAAGGTGCTAATGATACAAATAATGAAGCAGATAGAGGACAAATACAAAAAGAAATGGAACAATTAACTTCAGAGCTTGATAGAATAGGAAATACTACTGAATTTAATACTAAAAAGTTATTAAATGGGGAAACAAATGTAAAATCTACAGTTGAAGATAATTTAGCTGGAAAATTAAATGTTGTTGGTTCATCAGATAAAACTAAAATAGATGCAGAAATAACAATAACTGATTCAACAGTAGCTACAGCTGCCAAAGTAAATGGAATAGGAGAAGCACTTGTAAGCAATAAAGTTGTTTCTACTGACAATGGTAAAGTATTAGAAATAAATGGTGTTAAAATAACATTAGCAACAGATGATACTGTAGATATGTTGAATGATAAGCTTAGAGCAGCTGGATCGGATGTTGTATTATCAGAAGATGGAACATCACATAAATTAGTGGCAACTAGTGCTGATAAAGGATCAGATGCTAAGTTAGCTGTAAAACTTGCTGGAACAACAATAAATCAAACTGATGGGGTGGATGCTTCTGTTACTATAGAGGGTAAAACATACACTGGAAAAGGTGATTTTGTAACTTTAGATTCTAAGGCAGGAAATGCAGAAGGATTAAAATTAGAAGTTAAAGAAGCTGTTACATCATTAACAGCCAAAAACAAAATTAAAGTTGACTCAGTTGGAGCCAATTTACAAATAGGCGCTAATGAAGGACAAAATATAGCATTATCAATAGGAGATATGAGAGCTAAAGCTTTAGGGGTGGATTCTATAGATGTAAGTGATGCTAAATCATCAGATAAATCAGTTACAACAATACAAAAAGCTATAGATCAAGTATCTACTGAAAGATCAAAACTTGGTGCATACCAAAATAGGTTAGAACATACAATTAACAACTTAGGTACAGCATCAGAAAATTTAAGTGCAGCAGAATCAAGAATTAGAGACGTTGATATGGCTAAAGAAATGATGAACTTCTCTAAGAATAACATTCTTAGCCAAGCTGCACAAGCTATGCTTGCTCAAGCTAACCAACAACCACAAGGAGTTCTTCAATTATTAAGATAAGCAGAGAACCTAAATCTATGATTTAGTGTGAATCGCTTACTCAGCGACCATAGGGAGTCGAGTTTCTTTTAAAATATCTAAATCTATGATTTAGTTAGTGGAACTTACTCAGTGAGTAAAGTGAATCGAGTTTCATTTTGAATGACTAAATCATAAATTTATTTAGAAAAACTTATAAAAGATCTTAGTTTTAAATAGAATTATGTGAGTTAATATTTAATTATTAAAATTAAATCAGTTTTTAACACATAAAGAAGTCAGGGTGAAAGCTCTGGCTTTTTTTGTTTAAAAAGCAAAAAGGTTTAGGGGTGAGAATGGAGAGTTGAAAGTTGATGAAAAGATTTATTTATCTTTATGAGATTTTGAAATATATAATTTTTTTGTTTACCCATGGGGTCCAGAACTTTACAAATAATAGTTTTATTCAAAGGGGGCAAATCACCACTTTAGAAATTACTCCTGGGGTGTAAATTTTTACAGGTACAAGTTTAAGTTTATTAGTTGTTTTAAGGATATGAAATTTAGGTTATAATTAAAATAGAGTAAGGTAGGTGTAATTTGACAGTTAGTAATGAAAAAGTAAAACTTGATGAAGTATTGAAGTTTTTATTTTCTACATCTAAAAAAGTGCTAGTTAATTTATTAAATGGAATCTTTGAAGAAAATTTTAGTACTGATGAAGTTGAGTTATCAGTAAGCAACAATGAATTTATAATGGATACATTTGATACTTTAAGAGGAGATGTATTCTTTGAATTGTTAAATAATGAAGTTAGTAATAAGGTTACTTATCACCTTGAATTTCAAACTAAAAATGATAGTACAATGATAATAAGAATATTTGAATATGGATTTAGAAAAGGTAAGGAACAAACAGGAAATAGCTTTAAAAATAGCAAATGAATCTAAAAATTTATTTGATGATAATGAAATAGTAGGCGAGGACTTCCATAAAATGTTGCTTGCAATACAAAATTTAATTGAATATTTAAATAGAAATTATTTCAATGATGATAGATTAGAAGAAGAGGTGAGTACAATGACAAAAACATTATATGATCCAGAAGTAGAAAAAAGAGGAATAGAAAAGGGAATAGAAAAGAAAGCAATAGAAGATGCTATTGGTTTTTTGAGACTTGGAGTAAGTGAGGAAATAGTATCTAAAGGAACAGGATTACCTATAGAAAAGGTTAAAGAATTAAAAGATAAGATTAATAATTAATTAGCTAATTTCCCCAATAACTATGGTAGACTTAAGTTAAAAATATTATAATAGATATAGGATAGCACTTTCATTAATAAATGTGAGTGCTATTTCAATTAAATGCAGTAGGAGAATTTTAATGGAATGTAATTTGAAAATAAAAATAGAAGCAAGTAAGCTATCAAAGAATGAATATATAATTAAAGATAAAAGTGATATAACAGTTGGTAGATTTTATATAATAGAGCTTGCTGATACAAGTAAAAAGTGTGATATTAAGCTTAGTTTTTATAAGACATGTAAATATGAGTTGTTAAAAGAAGCATTAATTATGATCCTAAGAGCTGTATTTAAAGATTTAAATATATTTAAAGTTAATATTAGGGCTATAGAGGGAATTGATGTTAATTCCTTTTTTGATTTAGGATTTACTTTAGAGGGCGTATTCAGTAATAATGAATATCATAATGGTGAATTTTTAGATGAGTTATCATTTGGAATAACTCGTACTGAGTATAATCATAAAATAAAGTCTTCATTTATAGAATTGAAAGGCGAAAATATAGTATTAAGAAATTTAACTCATGGAAATGCAAATGATTTATTGGAGTATTATATAAGGAATAAAGATTATTTAGCACCATTTGAACCTACTAGAGATAATAGTTTTTATACATTAGATGGGCAAAGAGATATTTTGAATGAAAATTATAGACAGTTTTTAAACGGAAATGCTATTGAAGTGGGCATATTTAAGAATGATAATTTCATTGGAAAGATAAAGGTGTCTAATATAGTGTATGGGAGTTTTAAAAATGGAATAATAGGATATTCTATAGATAAGCTAGAACAAGGACATGGATATATGAAAGAGGCTGTTAATCTTTTTATAGATTATCTTTTTACAGAAGAGGATTTGCATAGGGTAGAAGCGTCAGCATTATTAGAAAATGAAAAGTCAAAGGGTGTATTAAAAGGTTGTAAATTTAATGAATTGGGTATAAATAAAAAATATTTATTTATTAATGGCCAATGGAAAGATCATGTTACTTATTATATTACTAAAGATGAGTTTTATAAGAAGTAATATAAATAACATATACAATATTTATTCGATATGATAAAATTTCTACCATATAAATTTATTTAATTTAATATTTAAGTATACGTAACAGTCTAAATATTAAGAAAATTAAATAATAGATGTAGAAATTTAGTTTAAAATGTATAATTACAATTAGATTTAATGATATAATTTAGATAAGTTATCATAAATAATAGATTTTGTATATAGAAAGGATAGTGAAATGACAATAATACTTAATAAAAGCGAAGTAGTGTCAAAGGTTTTTAACAATAATATAGTTTTAGTTGATTCATCTGATAAAGAAAAAATACTTTTTGCTAAAGGTATAGGATTTGGAAAAAAACCAGGTCATGTAATACCTGAAAATACAGAAATAGAAAAAGTATTTACAATAGAAAACAAAGAAAATATAAAAAGCCTTCAAGGTATGATAGAAAAAATTGATGATGAGTTCTTTGCTGTTTGTGAAGAAGCTATATATGAAATATCTAAACAATTGAATGAAGAACTAAATGAACATATACACATTGGGCTAATAGATCATTTATTTTTTGCTGTTAAAAGAATGAAAAATAATGAACAAATAGAAAACCCTTTTTTAATTGAAACAGAAACTTTATATTCAGAAGAGTTCAGATTGGCTAAAATAGTAGCAGAAAGAGTTTCTAAGTATTCAAATGTATTTATACCTGATGGTGAAGTTGCGTTTATAGCTCTTCATATACATTCTTCATTAAACAATGGTAAACTTTCTAATACAATAAAAAATACGTATTTAAGCAGTACTATAGCTGAATATGTTGAAGATAGATTAGGGATAAAGATCAATAAAAGATCTTTAGATTATGCAAGATTTTGTACTCATATTAAATTTGCACTTCAAAGAATAATGGATAATACAAGTGTTCATAACGATTTATCTAGAATCATAAAGAAGACTTACAAGGAATCATATTCGATATCACAAGGAATTGCTAAAATTATTGAAGAGGAATTTAAAGTTAAAGTTACAAAAGATGAAATTGCATTTTTAACTATTCATGTAGAAAGATTCAAAGCATCTAAAATCAATTAAACATTTACAGGTATTTTATTATGTGATATTATATTCGTATAATTAAGGTGTAACTGGTAATGCAGGCAAGACTTAATATAAGTAAAGAAAAATTTATTACAATACTGTTTTGGATTGAATAAATTTTTCTGGGCTTATATTTAAGTCTTTTTTATTTGCATAATTTTTAGCTAGTAAGCTAAAAATAGCAATATATAATTACATAACATTTTATTTTATTTAATAAGTTTAGGAGGAATTATTATGCTTCAATATTTACAAAGAATAGGTAAAGCTATAATGCTACCAATCGCAGCTTTACCAATCGCAGGTATATTATTAGGAGTTGGTGGAGCGTTACTTGGAATCTCAGGATTAGATAATCCACCAGCAGTTTATGAACCACTTATAGCATTTGTTAGTATTCCAGCAGTTACAGCTATATTAACAGTAATGAAAAATATAGGTGATATTATTTTTGGAAACTTACCAATATTATTTGCAGTTGGTGTTGCAGTAGGTCTTGCTAAAAAAGATAAAGGTACAGCAGCATTAGCATCAGTATTTGGTTTCATAGTAATGAACCAAGTTATTTCAACATTATTAGCTTTAGGAGTTACTCAACTTGGAGTTCTTACTCCAGATAGTGTTGGTGAATATGGTACATATATTACAACTAATTTAGGTATATTCACATTAAATATGTCAGTATTTGGTGGTATTATTACAGGTATTATTACAGCAATATTACATGATAGATTCCATGAAATCCAATTACCACAAATATTAGGATTTTTCTCAGGATCAAGATTTGTTCCAATAATAACAGCAGTTACTATGGCAGTTGTAGGAGCTATATTAGCATTCTTATGGCCAGTAGTTCAAGATGGTATAGGAATAGTTGCAAATGGCGTTAGAAATGCAGGATTTATAGGAACATTCTTCTATGGAGTTATTGAAAGAGCATTAATTCCATTTGGATTACATCATGTATTCTATACTCCATTCTGGTTTGGATCATTTGTTGATGGTCAAATATTAGTTAATGGAACTTGGCAAACAGTAGCAGGCGCAAATACTGCATACTTTGCTCAATTATCAAGCATGACTGACTTAGTAGGTGCATCAGCAGATACTATGTCAACAATAGTTAGTGGAACTACAAGATTCATGGCAGGTAAATTCCCATTCATGATGTTTGGATTACCAGCAGCAGCTTTTGCTATGTATAGAGCAGCAGCTCCAAGTAAAAGAAAAACAGTTGGATCATTATTATTAGCAGCAGCTATTACCTCATTATTAACAGGTATTACTGAACCATTAGAATTCACATTTATATTCGTTGCTCCAGTACTATACGGAGTACACTGTATATTAGCAGGTTTATCATTCATGTTAATGGATATATTCAATGTATTCATAGGAATGACATTCTCAGGTGGATTGATTGACTTTAGTTTATTTGGATTACTTCCAGCAGGAGCAGGAGTTCCAACTAGATGGTTTATGGTTCTATTAATAGGAGCTGTTTATGCAGTAGTTTACTACTTCTTATTCTACTTCATGATTACTAAGCTTAACTTAAAAACTCCTGGTAGAGATGAAAATGAAGAAGAAACTAAATTATACACTAAAGCAGATTTCCAAGGTAAAAATGGAAGCGCTAAAAGTGAAATAGTTGAAAAAGCACCAGCTGTATTAGCAGCATTAGGTGGAGAAGAAAATATCGTAAGTGTTGACGCTTGTATAACAAGACTTAGAGTTGAAGTTAAAGATAAATCTAAAGTTGATAAAGTTGAATTAAAAACTTTAGGTGCAGCAGGTGTTATGGAAGTTGGTAATGGAATTCAAGCTATATTTGGAGCTAAAGCCGATGGATATAAAAACGCTATTAATGATATATTAGGTATTAGTTAATAATTAGTTTATAAAAATTTTGCCCTAGTGGATAATATTGAGTTATCTACTAGGGCATTTAAATTTTGTGAATCTTTTTTTAAAATTATAGAGAATATTCTATTATTGAAGTTTCTCCAGCTACAGTATCAATGTTTTCAGTAGCTTTTATTGATTTTAATGTATCAACATTAGTTATTAAAACAGGAGTTGTTAATGGAAGTCCTTTTGATTTGATGAATTCTCTATCAAACTTAATTATAGGAGTTCCAGCTTTAACTTTAGTTCCTTGTTCTACTAATTGTTCAAATCCTTCTCCGTTTAAAGATACTGTTTCTATACCAATATGAACTAAAAGTTCTGTGCCATTTGCTAATGTCATTGCGAAAGCATGTTTAGTATTAAATACTAAAGTTAATTCACCATCAGCAGGAGCAACAGCTACGTTATCAGAAGGTTCTATTGCTAAACCATCTCCAGCCATTTTTTGAGCAAAAACTGGATCAGGAACCTCTGATAAAGGAATTGCTTTACCTGTAATAGGTGCTACTAATTTTAAATTGCTATCTTCTTTTTTCTTCTTAAATAATCCAAACATAAATTATATCCTGACTTATCAGGATAATTCACATCCTTTCTCTACATTATATATTCGTATATTGTATTTTTACCTACATATTAAAAAAATATAAGCATAATTACTATTAATGTTAATAAAAAAAGACATAAGGTTTCTTTAGATAAGAAAACTTATGCCTGATTTAACAGTAACACGTCTAAATAATTATATAATCTTATATTAAGGATGTCAATAAACTTTTAGTCACGTTTACAACTATAATTTCCTTACTATATATTAAAGAAAGATAAACTAAATAGCTTAGTTATTGTATGAAGATTACATTACTATAACTGTTTATAATCATATTTATGAACCATTACTTTATTTTATAACTATGCTATCTATTAGATATAATATAGTTACTTAAAATCTACAATTATAATAGAAAAATAAACAAAATTATAAAAATATGATGAATAATATCTCTATAGATACATAAAATACTTATGTGAAATACAAGTGTATAACAGAAAAGTATATAAATTTATAAGAAAAGTAAGCATAGTATTCAAATAATTGGCGAATACTAAACCACGTGTATCTATAGTAGAATAATGAAAAAAATAGAAGAATAATGAATAATTATGGATTTAAACCCTAAAAATACGAGAAATAAGTCTAAACTACTATAAAATATATGGTAAGATAAAACACGTCGTTAAGACACGTTAACAAATTTAAAAAAATAATTTAATTTCTCTTTAAGCAGAGCTTGAGAATAAAATTAAAGAAAATTTTTAAAAAGAAAAATGTTGACAGAAAAGTAACAAAATGTTATACTGATGAAGTCGCTTAAGGGTGACACAATAAAACAAAAGTTGACAAGAAAGTCAACAATGAAAATTTGGTCTTTGAAAATTGAACAGAAATCAAAAAACATTAAAATAAACCAGCAATTCTTTATTTGAGTAAGTCAAGATTAAACTTTTTATTGAGAGTTTGATCCTGGCTCAGGACGAACGCTGGCGGCGTGCCTAACACATGCAAGTCGAGCGATGAAGCTTCTTCGGAAGTGGATTAGCGGCGGACGGGTGAGTAACACGTGGGCAACCTGCCTCATAGAGAGGGATAGCCTTTCGAAAGGAAGATTAATACCTCATAAGATTGTAGTTTCGCATGAAACGGCAATAAAAGGAGCAATCCGCTATGAGATGGGCCCGCGTCGCATTAGCTAGTTGGTAAGGTAATGGCTTACCAAGGCGACGATGCGTAGCCGACCTGAGAGGGTGATCGGCCACATTGGGACTGAGACACGGCCCAGACTCCTACGGGAGGCAGCAGTGGGGAATATTGCACAATGGGGGAAACCCTGATGCAGCAACGCCGCGTGAGTGATGAAGGTCTTCGGATTGTAAAACTCTGTCTTTGGGGACGATAATGACGGTACCCAAGGAGGAAGCCACGGCTAACTACGTGCCAGCAGCCGCGGTAATACGTAGGTGGCAAGCGTTGTCCGGATTTACTGGGCGTAAAGGGAGCGTAGGTGGATATTTAAGTGGGATGTGAAATACTCGGGCTTAACCTGAGTGCTGCATTCCAAACTGGATATCTAGAGTGCAGGAGAGGAAAGTGGAATTCCTAGTGTAGCGGTGAAATGCGTAGATATTAGGAAGAACACCAGTGGCGAAGGCGACTTTCTGGACTGTAACTGACACTGAGGCTCGAAAGCGTGGGGAGCGAACAGGATTAGATACCCTGGTAGTCCACGCCGTAAACGATGAATACTAGGTGTAGGAGCTGTCATGGCTTCTGTGCCGCCGCTAACGCATTAAGTATTCCGCCTGGGGAGTACGGTCGCAAGATTAAAACTCAAAGGAATTGACGGGGGCCCGCACAAGCAGCGGAGCATGTGGTTTAATTCGAAGCAACGCGAAGAACCTTACCTAGACTTGACATCTCCTGAATTACTCTTAATCGAGGAAGTCACTTCGGTGACAGGAAGACAGGTGGTGCATGGTTGTCGTCAGCTCGTGTCGTGAGATGTTGGGTTAAGTCCCGCAACGAGCGCAACCCTTATTGTTAGTTGCTACCATTTAGTTGAGCACTCTAGCGAGACTGCCGTGGTTAACGCGGAGGAAGGTGGGGATGACGTCAAATCATCATGCCCCTTATGTCTAGGGCTACACACGTGCTACAATGGCTGGTACAAAGAGATGCAATACCGCGAGGTGGAGCTAAACTATAAAACCAGTCTCAGTTCGGATTGTAGGCTGAAACTCGCCTACATGAAGCTGGAGTTGCTAGTAATCGCGAATCAGAATGTCGCGGTGAATACGTTCCCGGGCCTTGTACACACCGCCCGTCACACCATGAGAGTTGGCAATACCCAAAGTTCGTGAGCTAACCCGTAAGGGAGGCAGCGACCTAAGGTAGGGTCAGCGATTGGGGTGAAGTCGTAACAAGGTAGCCGTAGGAGAACCTGCGGCTGGATCACCTCCTTTCTATGGAGAAATCTAGTTAACATGATGTTTAACTAGTAATTAAAATATACTTACTTCGAAAAAGAAGGTTTAATTTAATGTAGATTCTGTTCAATTTTGAAAGACTAAGTCTTTCAAAATGTTCTTTGAAAATTGCACATAGTAAATTGTATATAATACAACAAGCCAAGAATTATTCTTTGTATTTAAATAAGAACTATTCATTAATTGTTAAAATTAGATTAATAGGTCAAGCTACAAAGGGCGCATGGTGAATGCCTTGGCATCAGGAGCCGATGAAGGACGCGATAAGCTGCGATAAGCTTCGGGTAGACGCACATAGTCAGAGATCCGAAGATTTCCGAATGAGGAAACTCACATGGGAAACCCCATGTATCGTAAAGTGAATACATAGCTTTATGAAGGTAAACCCAGGGAACTGAAACATCTAAGTACCTGGAGGAAGAGAAAGAAAAATCGATTTTCTTAGTAGCGGCGAGCGAAAGGGAAAGAGCCCAAACCAAAGATTTATCTTTGGGGTTGCGGACAGAACATTAACGAGAAATTATGGTTAACCGAACACAACTGGAAAGTTGGACCGTAGGGGGTAATAGTCCTGTAGGTGAAAATTATAATGATCAAGTTCTGATCCAGAGTACCACGAGACACGTGAAACCTTGTGGGAAGCAGGGAGGACCACCTCCCAAGGCTAAATACTACCTGATGACCGATAGTGAAGCAGTACCGTGAGGGAAAGGTGAAAAGAACCCCGGGAGGGGAGTGAAATAGAACCTGAAACCATGTGCCTACAACCGATCAAAGCACCTTATGTGTGTGATGATGTGCTTTTTGTAGAACGAGCCAACGAGTTACGGTATGTAGCAAGGTTAAGTACTTAAGGTACGGAGCCGAAGGGAAACCGAGTCTTAATAGGGCGACTAGTTGCATGCTGTAGACCCGAAACCGGGTGACCTATCCATGGCCAGGTTGAAGCGAGGGTAAAACCTCGTGGAGGACCGAACCACGTTGCTGTTGAAAAAGCATGGGATGAGCTGTGGATAGCGGAGAAATTCCAATCGAACTCGGATATAGCTGGTTCTCCTCGAAATAGCTTTAGGGCTAGCGTCGGAAAATGTGAGTACTGGGGGTAGAGCACTGAATGGGCTAGGGGGCATAGCGCTTACCGAACCTTATCAAACTCCGAATACCAGATACTATCAGTCCGGCAGTCAGACTGCGAAAGATAAGTTCCGTAGTCAAAAGGGAAACAGCCCAGATCGTCAGCTAAGGTCCCAAAGTGTAAGTTAAGTGGAAAAGGATGTGGGATTTCTAAGACAACTAGGATGTTGGCTTAGAAGCAGCCACTCATTAAAAGAGTGCGTAATAGCTCACTAGTCAAGAGATCCTGCGCCGAAAATGTCCGGGGCTCAAACTTACCACCGAAGCTACGGGTTCACACGTTTAGTGTGAGCGGTAGAGGAGCGTCGTAATCGGGCTGAAGTCGTACCGTAAGGAGCGGTGGACTGATTACGAGTGAGAATGTTGGCATTAGTAGCGAGATGTGGGTGAGAATCCCACAGGCCGAATACCTAAGGTTTCCTCAGGAAGGTTCGTCCGCTGAGGGTTAGTCGGGACCTAAGCTGAGGCCGAAAGGCGTAAGCGATGGACAATCGGTTGATATTCCGATACCACTATTATCGTTATTATCGATGGTGTGACGGAGAAGGATAGGATGTGCTAGCTATTGGATGCTAGTCTAAGCGTTTAGGGAGTTAGGATAGGCAAATCCGTTCTAACAATTCTGAGGCGTGATGGGGAAGGTTCTAAGGAACCGAAGTATCTGATTCCATGCTTCCAAGAAAAGCATCTAGAAAGAGAAATAGTGCCCGTACCGCAAACCGACACAGGTAGGTGAGGAGAGAATCCTAAGGCCGGCGGAAGAATTGCAGTTAAGGAACTAGGCAAATTGACCCCGTAACTTCGGGAGAAGGGGTGCCTGCGAGAGCAGGCCGCAGAGAATAGGCACAAGCAACTGTTTAACAAAAACACAGGTCTCTGCTAAAGCGAAAGCTGATGTATAGGGGCTGACGCCTGCCCGGTGCTGGAAGGTTAAGGGGAACACTTAGCGTAAGCGAAGGTGTGAACTTAAGCCCCAGTAAACGGCGGCCGTAACTATAACGGTCCTAAGGTAGCGAAATTCCTTGTCAGGTAAGTTCTGACCCGCACGAATGGCGTAATGACTTGTGCACTGTCTCAACTGCAAATCCGGCGAAGTTGTAGTGCGAGTGAAGATGCTCGCTACCCGCGATTGGACGGAAAGACCCCGTAGAGCTTTACTGTAGCTTAGCATTGAATTTCGGTATTGTCTGTACAGGATAGGTGGGAGACTGGGAAATCAGAGCGTCAGCTTTGATGGAGTCATCCTTGGGATACCACCCTGATAGTACTGGAATTCTAACTGGATGCCATGAATCTGGTGACAGGACATTGTTAGGTGGGCAGTTTGACTGGGGCGGTCGCCTCCTAAAAAGTAACGGAGGCGCCCAAAGGTTCCCTCAGAACGGTCGGAAATCGTTCGTAGAGTGCAAAGGCATAAGGGAGCCTGACTGCGAGACCTACAAGTCGAGCAGGGACGAAAGTCGGGCTTAGTGATCCGGTGGTACCTCGTGGGAGGGCCATCGCTCAACGGATAAAAGCTACCTCGGGGATAACAGGCTGATCTCCCCCAAGAGTTCACATCGACGGGGAGGTTTGGCACCTCGATGTCGGCTCGTCGCATCCTGGGGCTGAAGTAGGTCCCAAGGGTTGGGCTGTTCGCCCATTAAAGCGGCACGCGAGCTGGGTTCAGAACGTCGTGAGACAGTTCGGTCCCTATCCGTCGCGGGCGCAGGAAATTTGAGAAGAGCTGTCCTTAGTACGAGAGGACCGGGATGGACCGACCTATGGTGTACCAGTTGTTTCGCCAGAAGCATAGCTGGGTAGCTAAGTCGGGACGGGATAAACGCTGAAAGCATCTAAGCGTGAAGCCTCCTTCAAGATGAGATTTCCCATAGCGTAAGCTAGTAAGACCCCTTGAAGACTACAAGGTTGATAGGTCAGAGGTGTAAGTGTGGCAACATATTTAGCTGACTGATACTAATAGGTCGAGGGCTTGACCAATAAATAATAGTTATATACAATTTATGTGCAATTTTGAAAGAACATTCTTTCAAAGCATCTGGTGATGATGGCATGGAAGTAACACTCCTATCCATTCCGAACAGGAAAGTTAAGATCCATAGCGCCGAAGGTACTGCACGGGAGACTGTGTGGGAGATTAGGACGTTGCCAGGTAAGTTTAAAGAGATAGTTATTATGACTATCTCTTTTTTAGTATATAAAAATATATTAAAGCAATATTTAAGAATAGCTAGGATTAAATTTTACACAATTAAAGTATTTTAACAATAGTAGTAGTAAATTATACTTAGACAGCTTTATTTCTATTTGTTATATATGGAAAAATTTTTATGAGATTTTGTTTTTATTGTTAAAGTGAAATTTTAAGATTAATCATTAAAGTGCAGTATTAATTAAAAATAATTAATACTGCACTTTCTTTAATTTCAATTTTGATAATTTAAACTAATGGAATGTGAGCAATATTATGTTTAAACATATACTTAAACTAAAATAATAAGGTGAGAGTATCTTTTATTTGATTTATACAAGAAAATTTAAAATACTTAAAATTATATACTAAAAAATTATAGCAAAGTATTAAACAAGAGGTATTTTTAGTTTTATATTATGAGTGCTAAACATTTGTATCTATAGAAAACGTTTAGACTAAGAGCACTATGAAAGTTTATTAAACTATATTATATTAATAAGTTACAAAATATCATAAATAAATATAAAAAATTGAACTTAATTCTTAAAATAAAGAGGAAAAATTGAGATATAAGTAGTTTTATAAGATTTAAGCAATGATGAAAATTAATGAATTATATTCAAAAATTTGGTAAAATAACAATTGATAACTTCAGTATGTTACTAAATATAGTAAATAATATAATAAATAGATAAAAGGTAAATGGAGGGGATAACTTGAGTAATGCTGATACTAAGAAGATAGATCATGAATTAGATATTCAATCAAAAGAAATTACATCAGAAGAAACAGTTGAAACACTAAAAGATACAGCACAAAATGCAAGTAAGGTTGCTAAAAAAATGAGTTCGTCTAAAAAATCAAATCGAACTACTAAGAAAAAAGCCCCAAGTATAAAAGCAAAAGCAAATCTAAGTAATAGTAACAGTGAAAATAAAGAAGTAAAAAGTAATACTAAAAAATCAAATTCTCATGAATTAAATAAAGAAAATATTAAAAAGTTTCATGAAGGAACTAACTATGAAGCTTATAAGATTTTAGGATCTCATATAAAAACAGAAAAAAGAAAAAAAGGAGTAAGGTTTACAACCTGGGCGCCTAATGCAAAAGATGCTTATTTAGTTGGAGATTTTAATGATTTTAAAATAGATGAAAATTATAAACTTGAAAAATTAGATGAAAATGGATTGTGGAGCTTATTTTTACCACATATAAATGATGGTAGTAAATATAAATACTGTTTTATAGATGAATTAGGAAATCAATCGGATTTTAAATCAGATCCTTATGCAATTCAAAGTGAACTTAGACCTAAAACAGCATCAATAGTGTTTGAATCAGATAAGTTTAAATGGAATGACAAAAAATGGATGAGTAAAAGAAATAAATTAAATATATATGAAATACCAATGAATATATATGAAATGCATTTAGGTTCATGGAAGCGAAACGAAGAAGGAGAATTTTTAACATATGCGCAGTTGAGTGAAATTTTACCAAAATATCTTAAAGATATGGGTTATACTTACGTTGAATTGATGCCACTTGGTGAACATCCATTAGATGCATCTTGGGGATATCAAGGAACGGGATATTATTCTCCAACAAGTAGATATGGTGATTTAAATGGTTTAAAAATGCTTATAGAAAAGTTACATGATGAGGAAATTGGTGTAATAATTGATTGGGTTCCAGGACATTTTTGTAAAGATTCTCATGGGTTATATAAATTTGATGGAACTACAACATATGAGTATAGCGAAGAATGGAGATCAGAAAATTGTGGCTGGGGAACTTGTAATTTTGATTTAGGAAAACCAGAAGTTCGTAGTTATTTAATATCTAATGCTTTATATTGGATAAAAGAATTTCATATAGATGGAATTAGAGTTGATGCTGTATCAAGTATTCTTTACTTAGATTATGGTAAAGAAGAAGGAGAATGGGAACCTAATGAATTTGGAGGAAATGCAAATTTAGAAGGTATAGAGTTTTTACAACAATTAAACAAGGCTGTTAAAGCAGAAGATCCTAATGTATTAATGATTGCAGAAGAATCAACATCATGGCCTAATGTTAGTAAATCTAATAATGGAGAATCACTAGGATTTAATTTTAAATGGAATATGGGATGGATGAACGACACTTTAGAATATATAAAAGTAGATCCTCTATATAGAAAGTTTAACCATGATAAAGTAACTTTTTCAATGATGTACAATTATTCAGAGAATTTTATATTGCCAATATCACATGATGAAGTAGTACATGGTAAAAAGTCATTGGTTGATAAAATGTGGGGAGATTATTGGAATAAGTTTTCTGGCTTAAGATTGTTTGCATCATATATGATGGGGCATCCAGGTAAAAAGTTGTTATTTATGGGATGTGAATTTGGACAATTTATAGAGTGGAGAGAATATGAAGAATTAGAGTGGTTTTTAATAGATAAATATGATATGCATAGACAGACACAAGTTTTCTTTAAAGATTTAAATCATTTTTATATAGATAATAAAGCACTTTGGGAATTGGATCATGATGAAAAAGGTTTTACCTGGATTGATGCAGATAATAGTTCTCAAAGTATACTTGAGTTTATAAGAAGAAGTAAAGACGACAATGATACTCTAATTTTCATTAGTAATTTTACTCCAATTGTATATTATGACTATAAAATTGGTGTTCCATTTTTAGGTGAATATGAAGAAGTATTTAATACAGATGATAGTAAGTATGGTGGTTCTGGACAAGTTATGGGTGAAACATTAATATCAAAAAAATTGGAATATCATAATCAACCATATTCATTACAAATTAAAGTACCTCCTATGGCAACACTAGTGCTAAAAATAAAATCTATATATAAGGATATTGAAGAAAAAACTTTTATGAAGAAAGTTACTGAAATAGCAGAGATAGATAGAGAAGAGTTATTAGATAAAATTGAGGATATAAAATAATTAGATATATTTATAAAGATTGTGTTAGTTTGTATTAAAAATAAATAAGTATTTTTCAAAGGATAGTGTAAAGTACGCTATGAAAAAAATAATAGCAATAACTAAATGATCAATATAAGTTAAGAATTTAGGGGGAAGAAGTATGAGAGTTTTATTTGTAGCATCAGAAGCACATCCGTTTATAAAAAGTGGTGGATTAGGTGATGTAGCTGGAGCGTTACCTAAGGAATTAGCAAGAAAAGGTGTGGATGTTAGGGTTGTTATACCTAAATATAGAGAAATAAACAATGAACTAAAAAATAAACTCAGATTTAATAAGTGGTTTAACGTAGATGTTGGATGGCGCAATCAATATTGTGGAATATTAGAGTATGAATATGATGGCGTAATTTATTATTTTGTAGATAATGAATACTATTTTTCTAGAGGTGGAATGTATGGTCATTATGATGATGCTGAAAGATTTGCATTTTTTGATAGAGCAGTATTAGACATGATAAAACAATTGGATTGGAAACCAAATATAATTCATTGTAATGATTGGCAAACTGGGATGATACCAGTTTTATTGAAACTAGAATATATGAGAAAAGATATGTTTTATTGGGATATAAAATCAGTATTTTCAATTCACAATATAGCTTTTCAAGGAGTATTTGATCCTGTTATATTACCAGAACTGTTTGGATATGATTATGAACAGTATACAAATACTAATTTGAAATTTGATGATGGCGTAGGCTTTATGAAGGGTGCTATAAATTACTCAGATATGATAACAACTGTTAGCTATAGCTATGCAGAAGAAATAAAAACTCCAGAGTTTGGAGAAAGACTAGATTGGCTATTAAGAGAAAAATCCTATATGTTAAGAGGAATATTAAATGGAATAGATTATGACGAATTTAATCCTAAAAATGATAATTTAATAAATAAAAATTATGATGTAAATAATATAAATGATAAATATGAAAATAAAAGAAATTTACAGTCAGAATTAGGATTGAACGTTAATGAAAATATACCTATTATTGCAATGGTAACAAGGTTAACAAGTCAAAAAGGTTTAGATTTATTAGTGAATATTTCAGAAAGATTACTACAAAATGATATTCAATTAGTTATTGTTGGAACTGGAGATAAACATTATGAAGATCATTTTAAGTGGTTAGATTATAAATATGGAAATAAGGTCTCAGCAAATATTAGATTTGACAATAATTTGGCTCATAAAGTATATGCTGCATCAGATATGTTTTTAATGCCATCATTATTTGAACCTTGTGGTTTGGGACAACTCATAGCTCTTAGATACGGAAGTATACCAATAGTAAGAGAAACTGGTGGCTTGAAAGATACAATTAGAGCTTACAATGAGTATACAGGAGAAGGTAATGGATTTAGTTTTTATAATTATAACGCAGATGAATTACTCCATATAATAGAGTACGCTTTAAAAATTTATTATGATAAAAATAAATGGTCAAACCTTGTGAAAAATGCTATGAATTCTAATAATAGTTGGAGCAAATCAGCAGATGAATATTTAAATATGTACAAAGAATTAAGCTATAGATAATCTAATAATTTTTCTAAAGGAGGGGTAATGATGATAGAAATGGATAAAAAAACATTCAAAAAAGCATATGTAAATAAATTTTTAGAAATGCACGGAATAGAATTGAAGGAAGGAACAAACCAACAAAAATACGAAGCTTTAGGAAGTTTGGTAAGAGATTATGTAACGAGGACATGGCTTAAAACAAATAAAAAATATAATAAAACAGGTGAAAAACAAGTTTATTATTTTTCGATGGAATTTTTACTTGGAAGATTATTAGGTAATTCTCTATTAAATATTGGAATAAGGGATATTTGTAAAGAGGCTTTAGAAGAGCTTAATATAAATTTAAAAGACCTAGAAAATTTAGAAGAAGATCAAGGTCTTGGTAATGGTGGGTTAGGTAGACTTGCTGCATGTTTCTTAGATTCAATGGCATCATTAAATATACCTGGTCATGGATGTGGAATTAGATATAAATATGGTTTCTTTGAACAAAAAATTATTGATGGAAAACAAGTTGAAGTTTCTGATAATTGGTTAAAGGAAGGTAATGTATGGGAAAAAAGAAAAACTAATAAATCTGAAATTGTTAAATTTGGTGGAGAAATTAAAGTAGAAGAGAAAAATGGTAGATTAAATTTTATTCATGCAGATTATGAACCAATATTAGCAATACCATACGATACTCCAGTTGTCGGTTTCAAAAATGAAATAGTAAATACTTTAAGACTTTGGAGTGCTGAACCATTATCTAATGAGTTTGATTTTTCTTCGTTTAATAGAGGTGATTTTTTACAAGCTATTCAATATAAAAATTCAGTAGAGGCTATATCACAAGTTCTTTATCCTGAAGATTCATTCTATGAAGGAAAAATGCTTAGATTAAAGCAACAATACTTTTTTGTGTCAGCAGGAATACAAAGTATAATAAGGCATTTTAAAAAACATGGTGGAAAGATACGAGATTTTGCAGAAAAAATAGCTATTCATATAAATGATACTCACCCAACTCTTGCCATACCAGAGCTTATGAGAATATTGCTTGATGAAGAGGAATTAAATTGGGATGATGCATGGAGAATAACTGAAGATACCATATCGTATACAAATCATACTATTTTATCAGAGGCTTTAGAAAAGTGGCCTGTTGATATGTTCAAGAAATTACTTCCTAGAATATTTATGATCGTTGAAGAAATAAATAGAAGATATTGCGAAGAACTAAAAGTTAAGTTCCAAGGTCAAGAAGATAAGATATCAAATATGGCTATAATCGGAGAAGGACAAATAAGAATGGCTAATCTTGCTATAGTAGGCAGCCATAGTGTTAATGGAGTAGCAAAACTTCATACTGATATATTAAAGAAAAAGGAAATGAAAGATTTTTATTACTTGTATCCAAAAAAATTTAATAATAAAACAAATGGTATAACTCATAGAAGATGGTTATTAAAGTGTAATCCTGATTTAACAAGATTACTTTCAGATACCATAGGAGATGGGTTTATAAAGCACCCATTAGACTTAGAAAATTTTCAAAAACATTTAGATGATAAGAATGTTTTAGATGAGTTAGGCAAGATAAAGCTTGAAAATAAGAAAAAACTTGCAAAAACAATATTTGATAATGAGGGAATTGTAGTTGATCCTAACTCTATATTTGATGTTCAGGTAAAGAGAATACATGCATATAAGAGACAAACTTTAAATTGTTTAAGAATAATGGATTTATATAATAGGTTAATTGATAATCCTAATTTAGATGTTTATCCAAGAACATTTATATTTGGTGGAAAGGCTGCACCAGGGTATTATTTAGCAAAAAATATTATTGAGCTTATAAATAATATTGCAAATAAAGTGAATAATGATCCAAGAGTTAATAAGAAAATGAAAGTAGTATTTATGGAAAATTATGATGTATCTTTAGCTGAAGAGATTGTTCCAGGAGCAGATGTAAGTGAACAAATTTCAACAACAACTAAGGAAGCTTCAGGAACTTCAAACATGAAATTTATGATGAATGGAGCTATTACAGTAGCAACACTTGATGGAGCCAATATAGAAATTAAAGATGAAGTTGGAGAAGACAATATTGTTATTTTTGGATTAGAGGCAGATGAAGTCTTAAGTTATTATAAAAATGGAGGGTATAGTTCATTAGAAATGTATAATAATGACTCAAGAATTAAGAGTGTTATTAATGATTTAACTAATGGAAAATATCATAATGACAAGCAAAGATTCAAAACTTTATATCAAAATTTAATAAATTATAATGATGAATTCTTTGTATTAAAAGATTTTAATTCTTATTTAAAAGCACAGGATAAAATAGATGCTCTTTATAGAGATAAAGATATGTGGAATAAGATATGTGGAATAAATATATCACATTCAGGAATATTTTCATCTGATAGAACTATTGAACAATATGCAACTGGAATCTGGGGATCTGAAGTTATTTATAAGAACTTAGGCATATAAAAATAAATAACAATTGAAAGATGAGACAGATATATTTGTGAAATACAGTGAATTAAGTTCGGCAAATAGTTGTGATATTAGTAGGTTTCAAGGAATAAGTAGTTCACAAAATAAACTAGCATACTTACTAGTTATTTTGTGAAGATGCCTTATAGGAAGGACTAATTTATGGATAAAACAAAAGTGATATACAATTCTAGAGATAAGAATTTCAAGAAGCCTTTTGGAGCAGTTGAAATTGGTCAAGTTATAAAATTATCGATTATAGTCAATAAAGATTTATTAGTAGCTCTTGAATTAACTGATTTCAATAATGAGAGTAGCTTGCTAGAAATGAAAAAAGAATATTTAAGTGATGGAAATTATAAGTATTCAGTAGAAATAGATACATCTAATAAATCGGGATTATTAAGATATTATTTTATTTTAATAGATGGTTATAAGAGAATTTATTATGGAAATAATGATGAAAAATTAGGTGGCGAAGGACAAGTATACAATAATGATCCAGTGCCATATGAAATAACTGTATATGAAAAAATTGAAGTACCTAAGTGGTATAAAGATGGTGTTATATATCAGATATTTGTTGATAGATTTTGTAATGGAAATGAAGATAACAGCATAAATAAACCAAAGAAAAATTCCTTTTTATATGCTACATGGGATGATGATCCTATGTATATAAAAGATAATATGGGAAGAATTTTGAGATGGGATTTTTATGGAGGAAATTTAAAGGGAATAATAAAAAAGCTAGATTATATAAAATCTTTAGGTGCGAATATTATATATTTAAGTCCAATATTTAAATCTTCTAGTTGTCACAAATATGATGTTGGTGACTATGAAATTATAGATGAAATGTTTGGAACTAACGAAGAATTTTCAAAATTATGTAATATAGCACAAAGTAAAGGAATAAGAATTATATTAGACGGAGTATTCAGCAATACTGGATCTGATAGTAGATATTTTAACAAGTATGGAAATTATGATGAAGTTGGTGCATATCAGTCTCCTAATTCAAAGTATTACAATTGGTATAAATTTATAACTTATCCTTACCAATATCAATCTTGGTGGGGGATAGATAATAGACCTAATGTAAATGAACTTGAAGAGAGTTATCTAGATTATATTGTAAACAAAAAGGGATCTATAATTGAGAAATGGATTAATTTGGGAGCGAGTGGATGGAGATTAAATGTTGCCGATGAATTACCAGATAAATTTATAGAGATTTTTAAAAAGAGAATGAAAGAAATTAATCAGGATAGTGTGCTTATAGGAGAAGTGTGGGATGATGCTTCTAATAAAATAAGCTATTCAAAACGAAGAAAATATTTATTTGGCAAAGAATTAGATTCAATTACTAATTATCCGTTAAGAGAATGTTTAATAAATTTTGTTAAAGGGTATATAACTTCTGAGAAACTAAAAAAGAGAATAATGTCTTTGTATGAGAATTATCCAAGAGAAATTTTTAATTCTAATATGAATGTTATAGGTACACATGATACTGAAAGAATTTTAACAATATTAGATGGAAATTTATATTTACTCAAATTAATGATCGTTTTTCAAATGACATTACCAGGTGTGCCAGTAATTTATTATGGAGATGAAGCTGGGTTAAAGGGTGGAAAAGATCCTGAAAATAGAAAGGCTTATCCATGGAATAATGAAAATCAAGAGATATTAAAATTTTACTCTAAGGTAATAAATATAAGAAAAAAAGAAGAGGTTTTAAGAAAAGGTAATTTAAAAATATTTGATATGGATGTGAACATATGTGTATTAAAAAGAACATATGAAGGAAAAAACATAATAGTAGTATTAAATAATTCAGGCTTGCATAAAAACTTAAATAAATTTGAATTTGAAGGTGTATATAGCGAATTATTTAGTAATAAAACTATAGATTTTGATAAGGCTGATATCAACTTATCACCATATAATTTTTTAATATTATCTAAATAAATATGTAAATTAAAATGGGTACTTTGTTTAAAGAAAGTTTATAAGAATTATGTCGTGAATACATGATAATTTAAGGGGAAAAAGAGAGGAGATATTTATGGGAAATACTGAAATTGTGGCTATGATATTAGCAGGGGGTCAAGGTTCAAGATTAGGCGTATTGACCAAGAAGTTAGCTAAACCAGCAGTGCCATTTGGAGGAAAGTATAGAATAATTGATTTTCCTTTAAGCAATTGTGCAAATTCAGGGATTTATACAGTGGGAGTTTTGACACAATATAAGCCTCTAGAATTAAATGCACATATAGGTATAGGGCTACCTTGGGATTTAGATAGAAAAGATGGCGGAGTAAGTATATTGCCACCATATCAAGAAGAAAAAGGTGGGAATTGGTATAAAGGTACAGCAAATGCAATCTATCAAAATATAGAATTTGTTGATAGATATGATCCAGAGTATGTACTTATACTATCAGGTGATCATATATATAAAATGAATTACACAAAGATGTTAGAATTCCATAAGGAAAAGAATGCAGATGCTACTATTGGAGTAATTGAAGTTCCAGTAAATGAAGCTAGTCGTTTTGGAATAATGAATACTAGAGATGATATGTCTATATATGAATTTGAGGAAAAACCTAAAATACCTAAAAGCAATTTAGCTTCTATGGGTATATATATTTTTAATTGGAAAACGTTAAAGAAATATTTAAGAAATGATGAAGCTAATAAAAGTTCAAGCAATGACTTTGGTAAAGATATAATACCATCAATGTTAAATGACGGTGGTAAAATGGTTGCTTATCCATTTGAAGGATATTGGAAAGATGTTGGAACTATTGAAAGTCTTTGGCAAGCAAATATGGACTTGTTAAAATCTGATAACAAACTTAATTTACATGATCAAGACTGGAGAATATATTCAACAAATCCAGTAAGACCAGCACAATATATTGGTGAAAATGCTAAGGTTACTAATTCACTTATAGTTGAAGGATGCACTGTTAATGGAACAGTACAAAATTCAGTTTTATTCCAAGGTGTACAAGTTGGTAAGAATACAATAATAAAAGATTCTGTTATTATGACAAACGCTAAAATTGGAGATAATGTGATAATTGAAAAAGCTATAATTGGAAATGATGCTGTGATAAGAAAAGACTGTGTAATAGGCACAGGTGATGAAATTGAAATTGTTGCTGCCAAAGAAGAGGTAAAAATGGGTAGTATCATGAAAAATAGTAAGGCGGTATAAGGAAAGTTGGGGGAAAAAGAGATGAATGATTGTGTTGGAATAATAAATTTAGATGAAAATGAAACAAAAATGGGAGAACTAGTAATAAATAGACCACTTGCATCAGTGCCAATAGCAGGAAGATATAGAATTATAGATTTTGTATTATCAAATATGACAAATTCGGGTATAGAGAGTATTGGAATTTTTACAAAAAATAAGTCTAGATCACTAATTGACCATTTAACCAATGGTAGACCTTGGGATTTACACAGGAATCAAAATGGGTTAAGAGTATTTAATTTTTGTGAAGTAGATCCAGTATATGAAGATGTTCATAATTTTTCAGAAAATATAGAGTTTTTTAAGCGTAGTCACAAAGAATATTTATTATTAACTCCATCATATATGCTTTGTAATATAGATTATCAAGAAGTAATTGACTATCACAAAAAGAGTGGACAAGATATAACAATGGTATACAAAAAAATAAATAATGGTAAAAAATCATTTGTGGGATGCGATGTAGTAAATTTTGATGATTTAGATGAAGTTGTAAGTATTGGTGAAAATGTAGGTAGAGATAATAATATTAATATAAGTATGGAAGTTTATGTATTAAAAACTAGTTTGTTTATAGATATAGTTCAAGATTGCTTAGTTAGTGGGATGTATAAAAAAGTTAAAAGCTTTATACATGATAATCTAGATAGTTTAAGAGTAGGTGCTTATAAATTTGATGGAGAATTAAATTGCATAAATTCTATAAAAACATTATATGATAGCAATATGAATTTATTGAACAGAAAGATAAGTAAGGAAATATTTAGAGATGATAGAGGAATATATACAAAAGCAAAAGATGAGGCACCAACACATTATACAGATACTAGTAATGTTAAGAATTCTATAATAGCTAATGGATGCTATATAGAAGGTGAAGTAGAAAATTGTGTTATAGGAAGAAGAGTTTTTGTAGGTAAAGATGCAAAATTGAAAAATTGTGTGGTAATGCAAGATAGTATTATAGAAGATAAGACTGTATTAGATAGTGTAATTACAGATAAGGGAATAAAGGTTAAAGAGGGAGAAAAACTAATTGGATCTAGTTTGTATCCATTAGTTGTTATGAAAAAAGAATATCTTTAAAAATAGTTTATCTAAGAAAATTGTTCTTGTATTTTTACTTTAATATTTTAGAATAAGTAGTTTATGAAAGTATTAATAATAAATATATAAATAATAATGCCTGTATACTTTACAGTATGAAAGCTGTTTAGTATATAGGCATTTTTAAATTATAAAGTATGTAGTTTTTATGTGGTTTAAAGTTGATAAAATCTAGTGTTGTATGAATCCTGTTAAAGACTGAATGCTTAAGGAATTATAAGCTTTAATGTTAGTTTTTTCTTGTACACTAATAATGATTTTTAAGTATTCAATATACAGTTTCTTATTAAAATAATAAAAAACTTTTAAAATAGTGTTGACATTTATTTTTTTAGATGATATTATAAAACTCGTCGCTGAGAGATGTGGCAAACAAGTAAAAAATAAGTTGAAAATAAAATTTCAAATTATTAAAAAAACTTGTTGACATGAAAAAACTTAGGTGATATACTAAAGAAGTCGCTTAAGGGTGACACAATAAAACAAAAGTTGACAAGAAAGTCAACTGAGAAAATTTGGTCTTTGAAAATTGAACAGAAATCAAGAAACATTAAAATAAACCAGCAATTCTTTATTTGAGTAAGTCAAGATTAAACTTTTTATTGAGAGTTTGATCCTGGCTCAGGACGAACGCTGGCGGCGTGCCTAACACATGCAAGTCGAGCGATGAAGCTTCTTCGGAAGTGGATTAGCGGCGGACGGGTGAGTAACACGTGGGCAACCTGCCTCATAGAGAGGGATAGCCTTTCGAAAGGAAGATTAATACCTCATAAGATTGTAGTTTCGCATGAAACGGCAATAAAAGGAGTAATCCGCTATGAGATGGGCCCGCGTCGCATTAGCTAGTTGGTAAGGTAATGGCTTACCAAGGCGACGATGCGTAGCCGACCTGAGAGGGTGATCGGCCACATTGGGACTGAGACACGGCCCAGACTCCTACGGGAGGCAGCAGTGGGGAATATTGCACAATGGGGGAAACCCTGATGCAGCAACGCCGCGTGAGTGATGAAGGTCTTCGGATTGTAAAACTCTGTCTTTGGGGACGATAATGACGGTACCCAAGGAGGAAGCCACGGCTAACTACGTGCCAGCAGCCGCGGTAATACGTAGGTGGCAAGCGTTGTCCGGATTTACTGGGCGTAAAGGGAGCGTAGGTGGATATTTAAGTGGGATGTGAAATACTCGGGCTTAACCTGAGTGCTGCATTCCAAACTGGATATCTAGAGTGCAGGAGAGGAAAGTGGAATTCCTAGTGTAGCGGTGAAATGCGTAGATATTAGGAAGAACACCAGTGGCGAAGGCGACTTTCTGGACTGTAACTGACACTGAGGCTCGAAAGCGTGGGGAGCGAACAGGATTAGATACCCTGGTAGTCCACGCCGTAAACGATGAATACTAGGTGTAGGAGCTGTCATGGCTTCTGTGCCGCCGCTAACGCATTAAGTATTCCGCCTGGGGAGTACGGTCGCAAGATTAAAACTCAAAGGAATTGACGGGGGCCCGCACAAGCAGCGGAGCATGTGGTTTAATTCGAAGCAACGCGAAGAACCTTACCTAGACTTGACATCTCCTGAATTACTCTTAATCGAGGAAGTCACTTCGGTGACAGGAAGACAGGTGGTGCATGGTTGTCGTCAGCTCGTGTCGTGAGATGTTGGGTTAAGTCCCGCAACGAGCGCAACCCTTATTGTTAGTTGCTACCATTTAGTTGAGCACTCTAGCGAGACTGCCGTGGTTAACGCGGAGGAAGGTGGGGATGACGTCAAATCATCATGCCCCTTATGTCTAGGGCTACACACGTGCTACAATGGCTGGTACAAAGAGATGCAATACCGCGAGGTGGAGCTAAACTATAAAACCAGTCTCAGTTCGGATTGTAGGCTGAAACTCGCCTACATGAAGCTGGAGTTGCTAGTAATCGCGAATCAGAATGTCGCGGTGAATACGTTCCCGGGCCTTGTACACACCGCCCGTCACACCATGAGAGTTGGCAATACCCAAAGTTCGTGAGCTAACCCATAAGGGAGGCAGCGACCTAAGGTAGGGTCAGCGATTGGGGTGAAGTCGTAACAAGGTAGCCGTAGGAGAACCTGCGGCTGGATCACCTCCTTTCTATGGAGAAATCTAGTTAACATGATGTTTAACTAGTAATTAAAATATACTTACTTCGAAAAAGAAGGTTTAATTTAATGTAGATTCTGTTCAATTTTGAAAGACTAAGTCTTTCAAAATGTTCTTTGAAAATTGCACATAGTAAATTGTATATAATACAACAAGCCAAGAATTATTCTTTGTATTTAAATAAGAACTATTCATTAATTGTTAAAATTAGATTAATAGGTCAAGCTACAAAGGGCGCATGGTGAATGCCTTGGCATCAGGAGCCGATGAAGGACGCGATAAGCTGCGATAAGCTTCGGGTAGACGCACATAGTCAGAGATCCGAAGATTTCCGAATGAGGAAACTCACATGGGAAACCCCATGTATCGTAAAGTGAATACATAGCTTTATGAAGGTAAACCCAGGGAACTGAAACATCTAAGTACCTGGAGGAAGAGAAAGAAAAATCGATTTTCTTAGTAGCGGCGAGCGAAAGGGAAAGAGCCCAAACCAAAGATTTATCTTTGGGGTTGCGGACAGAACATTAACGAGAAATTATGGTTAACCGAACACAACTGGAAAGTTGGACCGTAGGGGGTAATAGTCCTGTAGGTGAAAATTATAATGATCAAGTTCTGATCCAGAGTACCACGAGACACGTGAAACCTTGTGGGAAGCAGGGAGGACCACCTCCCAAGGCTAAATACTACCTGATGACCGATAGTGAAGCAGTACCGTGAGGGAAAGGTGAAAAGAACCCCGGGAGGGGAGTGAAATAGAACCTGAAACCATGTGCCTACAACCGATCAAAGCACCTTATGTGTGTGATGATGTGCTTTTTGTAGAACGAGCCAACGAGTTACGGTATGTAGCAAGGTTAAGTACTTAAGGTACGGAGCCGAAGGGAAACCGAGTCTTAATAGGGCGACTAGTTGCATGCTGTAGACCCGAAACCGGGTGACCTATCCATGGCCAGGTTGAAGCGAGGGTAAAACCTCGTGGAGGACCGAACCACGTTGCTGTTGAAAAAGCATGGGATGAGCTGTGGATAGCGGAGAAATTCCAATCGAACTCGGATATAGCTGGTTCTCCTCGAAATAGCTTTAGGGCTAGCGTCGGAAAATGTGAGTACTGGGGGTAGAGCACTGAATGGGCTAGGGGGCATAGCGCTTACCGAACCTTATCAAACTCCGAATACCAGATACTATCAGTCCGGCAGTCAGACTGCGAAAGATAAGTTCCGTAGTCAAAAGGGAAACAGCCCAGATCGTCAGCTAAGGTCCCAAAGTGTAAGTTAAGTGGAAAAGGATGTGGGATTTCTAAGACAACTAGGATGTTGGCTTAGAAGCAGCCACTCATTAAAAGAGTGCGTAATAGCTCACTAGTCAAGAGATCCTGCGCCGAAAATGTCCGGGGCTCAAACTTACCACCGAAGCTACGGGTTCACACAATAGTGTGAGCGGTAGAGGAGCGTCGTAATCGGGCTGAAGTCGTACCGTAAGGAGCGGTGGACTGATTACGAGTGAGAATGTTGGCATTAGTAGCGAGATGTGGGTGAGAATCCCACAGGCCGAATACCTAAGGTTTCCTCAGGAAGGTTCGTCCGCTGAGGGTTAGTCGGGACCTAAGCTGAGGCCGAAAGGCGTAAGCGATGGACAATCGGTTGATATTCCGATACCACTATTATCGTTATTATCGATGGTGTGACGGAGAAGGATAGGATGTGCTAGCTATTGGATGCTAGTCTAAGCGTTTAGGGAGTTAGAATAGGCAAATCCGTTCTAACAATTCTGAGGCGTGATGGGGAAGGTTCTAAGGAACCGAAGTATCTGATTCCATGCTTCCAAGAAAAGCATCTAGAAAGAGAAATAGTGCCCGTACCGCAAACCGACACAGGTAGGTGAGGAGAGAATCCTAAGGCCGGCGGAAGAATTGCAGTTAAGGAACTAGGCAAATTGACCCCGTAACTTCGGGAGAAGGGGTGCCTGCGAGAGCAGGCCGCAGAGAATAGGCACAAGCAACTGTTTAACAAAAACACAGGTCTCTGCTAAAGCGAAAGCTGATGTATAGGGGCTGACGCCTGCCCGGTGCTGGAAGGTTAAGGGGAACACTTAGCGTAAGCGAAGGTGTGAACTTAAGCCCCAGTAAACGGCGGCCGTAACTATAACGGTCCTAAGGTAGCGAAATTCCTTGTCAGGTAAGTTCTGACCCGCACGAATGGCGTAATGACTTGTGCACTGTCTCAACTGCAAATCCGGCGAAGTTGTAGTGCGAGTGAAGATGCTCGCTACCCGCGATTGGACGGAAAGACCCCGTAGAGCTTTACTGTAGCTTAGCATTGAATTTCGGTATTGTCTGTACAGGATAGGTGGGAGACTGGGAAATCAGAGCGTCAGCTTTGATGGAGTCATCCTTGGGATACCACCCTGATAGTACTGGAATTCTAACTGGATGCCATGAATCTGGTGACAGGACATTGTTAGGTGGGCAGTTTGACTGGGGCGGTCGCCTCCTAAAAAGTAACGGAGGCGCCCAAAGGTTCCCTCAGAACGGTCGGAAATCGTTCGTAGAGTGCAAAGGCATAAGGGAGCCTGACTGCGAGACCTACAAGTCGAGCAGGGACGAAAGTCGGGCTTAGTGATCCGGTGGTACCTCGTGGGAGGGCCATCGCTCAACGGATAAAAGCTACCTCGGGGATAACAGGCTGATCTCCCCCAAGAGTTCACATCGACGGGGAGGTTTGGCACCTCGATGTCGGCTCGTCGCATCCTGGGGCTGAAGTAGGTCCCAAGGGTTGGGCTGTTCGCCCATTAAAGCGGCACGCGAGCTGGGTTCAGAACGTCGTGAGACAGTTCGGTCCCTATCCGTCGCGGGCGCAGGAAATTTGAGAAGAGCTGTCCTTAGTACGAGAGGACCGGGATGGACCGACCTATGGTGTACCAGTTGTTTCGCCAGAAGCATAGCTGGGTAGCTAAGTCGGGACGGGATAAACGCTGAAAGCATCTAAGCGTGAAGCCTCCTTCAAGATGAGATTTCCCATAGCGTAAGCTAGTAAGACCCCTTGAAGACTACAAGGTTGATAGGTCAGAGGTGTAAGTGTGGCAACATATTTAGCTGACTGATACTAATAGGTCGAGGGCTTGACCAATAAATAATAGTTATATACAATTTATGTGCAATTTTGAAAGAACATTCTTTCAAAGCATCTGGTGATGATGGCATGGAAGTAACACTCCTATCCATTCCGAACAGGAAAGTTAAGATCCATAGCGCCGAAGGTACTGCACGGGAGACTGTGTGGGAGATTAGGACGTTGCCAGGTAATAAAAAGGATCTTTAGCTCAGTTGGTTAGAGCAACCGGCTCATAACCGGTAGGTCCGGGGTTCGAGTCCCTGAAGGTCCACCATTTATGGGGGTATAGCTCAGTTGGGAGAGCACCTGCCTTGCACGCAGGGGGTCAAGAGTTCGAATCTCTTTATCTCCACCATTTATAAAAATAAGCTATGATTATTCATAGCTTATTTTTTTGCTTTTTCTAGGGCATCTTCTATAGCAACTTTCCAATTAGAAGATATGTCATTAATCTCACTAATAATAGTTATATCTGCTGATTGACTAGATAACACTTCTTTTATTGTATCAGCTCTGTATTTTTGGATATTAGGATTTGTTATACCGTTAACATTTTCTCCAGTCCATTCAGTATAATTAATTTCCTTTCCATTATTGTCTAAATGACGTATTACTAGATCTACTATTTTACCGCGTTCAACATTTAATGTAACATCATCATACCCATCTGAATAAACATTTCCTTCACCTATATAGATTCCATCTTTATACGCACTTTTATTATTACAGCTTATTAAAGACATTGCTAATAATAAGCTTGTAATTATAATTAATATTTTTTTCAAATTATCACTCCTTATAATATAGAATTTATTTAATATAGATAAAAATTGATATTAGATAAGTAGTATTTTGAACATATAACAATAATAGTTTGTTCATATAATAGTAAATTTATTAATAAATTATTTTACTTATCTTTAAGTAAAAATATAAGTTTTTTTATAAAAAGATGATACTTTAAGAATAAACTGTTTACTAAAATTAATAGATATTACTTTAATGTAGTATTAATATTTTAATTATTATAAATAAGACTTTTAGTAATATTTTATTAGTAAATAACATATTAAATTTATAAGGAAATGATTTATTAAATATAGGGAGTGAAGTTATATGGTTAGAACTATCGTGTGTGAAAAAGACGGATGTAGTGGAAATAAGTTTTATATAAATAGCAAAGATAATAAAATAAAATTAGTATGTAGTGAATGTAATAAAGAGTACTACTATGATAACAATAGTTATGATTTTAAAATATTATCAAGCTGTTCATCATGTAATAATAGTAAATTTAAAGTTTTCAAAGATTTAGATACTGATGATATATATGCAAAATGTACTAAATGCGGTGCGCCACCAGAAAAGGTATTTATAGATAGTGATGGTGTTCAAGTAACATATGAAGCAAAACTGTTACATGATATAAAGGATTTAATGCATCAAGTAGATCAAAGAGTTTGTAATTTGGAATTAAAGGTTGAAGGCCTAGAAAAAGGACATGAATTATTAGAAGAATCATTAGCTTACATAAATAAATATATGTGTGAATAAGCTAGATTCGATAAGAGATAATAGAATGTTTTAATGCAATTACACTTGGTGTATAATAATAGAAGGTTATGTTTTAAATAGATTTTGATATATTCAGTAGGCAAAGTGGCATATACTAAAATTCTGCTAAAGCATAGTCTTATATTAAATATAATGTAATGGAGTGACTAATGAAAGAAATTAAAAGTACATTTGATAAAAGAAAAGTAGTTAACTGGATTTTGTTAATATTATGGATGATTATTATATTTGCTATGTCTAATCAACCAGCAGTTGTATCTGATAAACAAAGTGGATTAGTAATAACCACATTAACTAATTTAGGTATTGATATGAATGGTATCTTTGGTGAATTGGCAAACTTTATTGTTAGAAAAACTGCACATTTTTTAGAATATATGATTTTAGGAATATTGATATTAAATGTTTTAGAGATTCATTATACTAGGCAAAAAATAAGGTTGTTAGGAGTATTATTAGTATTTTTATATGCTTCTTCAGATGAAATACATCAGCTATTTGTTCAGGGCCGAGAGGGTGCTTTTAGAGATGTAGTGATTGATACATTGGGAGGAACATTTGGAATTTTTGTAATAAGTAAATTAAAAGTCTTGAGATTAAAAAAATAAAAATTTAATCTCAAGGCTTTTAATTTTTATGAAAAATTACAAAAATGAATTTTTTCAATATATAAAAATTCAATTTTATGACGTAATATTAAAATTTTATACTTTTTTTCGCTATTTTTTATTAAATTATATGGTAGATGTATTGATAAAAGTCGAATTTAATAATATAATGAATATATATAATAGAGAAACTTTCTTAAATGAAAAAATATTTTTAGACTGTACCAAGGAGGAACTTATGGAAAACAAGAAACGTAAGTCGGGGATACTTACATGGGTAGAAAAGATAGGTAATGCACTTCCACATCCTACTACATTATTTGTAATATTTTGTGCAGCCTTAATGATAATATCACACATTGCTTATTTAGCAGGGGTTAGTGTAAGCTATGAAGGCGTAGATATGGCTACTAAGGAATTAAAAGAATTTAATATTGGAGTAGTAAGTCTTTTAACTCCAGAGGGAATTAGATATATGTTCACAAGTGCAATTAAGAATTTTACAAGTTTTGCACCATTAGGAACAGTTTTAATTGCATTATTAGGTGTTGGAGTTGCTGAAGGTAGTGGCTTAATTTCAACATTATTAAGAAAATTAGTAACAAGTACACCAAAAAGATTTATAACTATGGTAGTTGTATTTGCTGGGGTAGTTTCTAATATAGCTTCTGATGCAGGATATGTTGTTTTAATACCATTAGGAGCAGTTATATTCAGAAGTTTTGGTAGACATCCCTTAGCTGGTATTGCAGCAGCATTCGCTGGTGTTTCAGGGGGATTTAGTGCTAATTTATTACCAGGACCAACAGATGCCTTATTAGGAGGTATTACAACAGAAGCTGCTAGGATATCTCAAGCAGGATATGATGTTCAAATAACATCAAATTGGTATTTCTTAATAGTATCAACTTTTCTTATAACTATTTTAGGTACTATAGTTACTGAAAAAATAGTTGAGCCTAGACTTGGAAAATACAAAAGTGATGAAGACAAAGAAGAAGTTATAAAAATAAGTAAAGAAGAAAAAAGAGGTTTATTATTTGCTGGAATTGCATTTATATTAACTTTAATTTTCTTAGCAATATTAGTTGTTCCATCTAATGGAATACTAAGAAATCCAGAAACAGCAGAGATTTTAAAATCACCATTTATGGATTCAATAGTTGTTATAATTGCAATAGTATTTTTAATACCAGGTATTGCATACGGTGTTGGTGCAGGAACAATTAAGAATGACAAGCAAGTTATTGATTTAATGGGAAAAAGTATGGCCGCAATGGGTGGATACATAGTATTAGTATTTTTTGCAGCTCAATTCGTTGCTTACTTTGCACATAGTAATTTAGGAACAATAATAGCGGTAAAAGGAGCTAATTTCTTACAATCTACAGGAATACAAGGTATACCTTTATTATTAGGATTTATAGTAGTTGCTGCATTCATAAATTTATTTATGGGATCTGCATCAGCTAAATGGGCTATTATGGCACCTATATTTGTACCTATGTTAATGGGATTAAATTACTCACCAGAATTAACTCAAATGGCATATAGAATAGGGGATTCTACAACTAATATAATTTCTCCTCTTATGAACTATTTTGCGTTAGTAGTTGCTTTCTCAGAAAAGTATGACAAAGAAAGTGGAGTAGGAACCCTTATATCAACAATGGTACCATATTCACTAGTATTCTTATTAGGTTGGAGTGTATTATTAATAGTTTGGTTTATATTTAAATTACCATTAGGACCTGGAGTAGGTATGATGATGTAATATTATTTTATAGGAAAAGGATGTTGAATTTTTCAACATCCTTTTTTATTATGTGCTTTAGCACTAAACAAAATCACTTGTTAAGCGGGTGGTTTACAAGTATCAAAGCTTTCTTGTTTAAGGTTTAATAACTACGGAGTATAATTTTTAAAATAATTTTTACTGATTATAAGATCTGCAATATTAAAGGAATCTTTTAAGTGATTAAGTTCCTTTTCATCTTTTGGAGTACCCATAATATCACCATAATTTAAAATTGTAGCGTTTCTTTCTGTATTTACTAATACTCTTCCCATAGAGCTATTTTCAAATTCACTTCTGTCAATTCCAAGTAAGTATGATATTGTTGGTAAGAAATCTGATTGACCACCTGCTTTTGATATTACTTCTTGTTGTAAATCTTTAGAATATATTATATAAGGTATCTTTTTATAATTTTCTTTCCACCAATCGCCTTCTAAAGGAGAATCTTTTATATCTTTTTCATAAAATTTATGAACACCACAATGATCTCCATAGATCATAATAACAGTATTATCTAATTGATTATTTTCTTCTAATGATTTTAAGAACTTTCCAATAGCTTCATCAGTATATCGTACACTTTGGAAATATGCACCTAACATATTCTCGTCTAGCTCTTTTGGTAAATCTAAATACTTTTTATCATCTGGCATTTCAAATGGTCCATGGCTAGTAAGTGTAGTCATAAATGCATAAAAAGGCTGACTTGCATCCTTTAATTTTTCTGATACTTGTTTTAAATAAGATTCATCAGATAAACCTAAACCGATGAGTTCATCTTGATTATACATATTTATATCTAATATTTTATCTGCTCCAAAGGATTTATGAAGTTCTGACCAATTCCAGTTGCCAGGTAATTCTGCATGAGTAGAGATAGTATTATATCCCTTACTACTTAATAAATTCTGTAATGAGTTATATTTAGCCCAAGGATAAGAGAATACAGTTGTACCTTCTCTTACTGGTAATATAGACGTATTAACTAATAAATCTGCATCAGAGCTTGTACCAGAATTATTTTGTTCATATATATTATCAAAGTATAAACTACTAGATAATAATTTATTTAAGTTAGGAGTTATTTCTTGTCCATATACTTTTTGATTTATGACAAAGTTCTCTAAGGATTCTACTTGTAAAGCAATTAAGTTTTTACCCTCAACCATACCTTTGTATTTATTATCTGGAATATTTTCTTTATTATTATTAAGCCAATTTTTTATATTATTTATATCATCATTAGTTAAATCTTTATTTTTATCTTTATAAAAGTTAAGATCAAATCCATGATATCCTAAAGGACTCATATCGCTAAATGTTTGAAAAGGAGCCCAAGATAGGCTAAATAAGCTTTTCCCAGATACTGATTTTTTTGTATCTACAAAGTAATGTCCCATACCAATAATAAATGAACTTATTAAAAATATAGATAGAGTTTTTAGCACTCTTAAAGATAATCTTTTTTCAGTTTGTTCATATTTTACTTTAGTAAACTTATATATAATAGACAGTATTATGAAATCAATGAAAAATATAAAATCTACTAATCTAAAGTTAAACAGATTTTTACCTGTTGGATTAAATATTTCAGTATGTATTAAATGTCTAATGGATAAAAAAGTACCATTAGCGCGATAGTACCATATGTCTGCTATAAAAATAATAGTAATTATAATATCTATTATTAGAGCAGATTTTAATTGGTTCTTATTTTTAAATAAAAATATAGGGCTACATACTAATATAATTATGGCTAGATGCGCCCATATTACAGGAGGGGAAAAATACATAGTACCAATACTTATGCTTGATGAATTTGGTGTTCTAAGCATAGATAATAATGTCATAGATTTAAGTTGAAGTATAATCACCATAAATACAAATAACAAATTAGATTTAATAATATTTTTTAATTTTTCTTTCATATTTAATCTCCATTAAATTTTATTTTATTTTCTTGTTATATTATACCTGAAATTTAAACGATTAACCAAGCTAGTTTTATGTTAATTAAATTTTTATTTATAAGGATTTATTTTAGTGAAATTCTAGTATTAAGATAGAATTTTAGATTATATAAAAAGTAGCAATTATAAAGTTATTTGAATTAAAAAGAGTTATCATTTTTTAGATAATAAGCAAAAAGACCCATGGTACTAAAACAAGCTTTTGAACTTGATACTATGAGTCTTAATTAGTATTATTATGTTAAAGTAAAATTTTTCACATCTTTGCTTTAAAATTCAATATGCCTAAGTAATATGCGTCTTAGTTATATATTATTTATGATTAAAGTAATTAGTTTTTATTATTTTTTCTCCAATTTCATATGCTTTTGATATATGATTTTCTTCATCTGAAGTTCGTACATTTCCAACAATGTGATTTCCCTTTATAGTTATTGCATTTCTATTAGTATTAACTAAAATTCTACCCATAGTAGAGTCTCTGTATAAATTATCATCTACGCCTAGTAAGTAACATATTGTTGGTAGTATGTCTGTTTGACCGCCTGTTTTATTTACAATTTTATGTTTCATATCTTTAGAGTATATTATAAGTGGAATCTTATGATCGACTTCATCCCACCAATTATTCTCATAGTCAATGTCTATAATATCCTCATTATAATATTTATGAACACCTGTATGATCTCCGTAAATAACCAATACGGTATCATCTAGTAGTCCAGACTCATTTAATTTATTATAAAACATTTCTAATTGATTATCTGTATATAATACGCTTTCGAAATATCCACCTAAGTAACTATCATTAACTTCATCAGGTAAGTTCAATTGTCTGTATTTTTCATCTAAATCAAAAGGTCCATGATTGGATAAAGTAGGTAACTGAATAAAAAATGGTTGTTTTATGTCTTTAAGCTTATCTGCAGTTTGACTTAAGAAACTTCTATCTGATAATCCATATCCAACACTTTCTTCATAAATATAATCATTTATAGTCCAAAGTTCATTGGCACCAAAACTATTTTTATGTAATTCGGTCCAATTAAAATCATTTGGTAATTCTGCATGAGATGATATAGTAAAGTACCCATCTCTTTGAAGAATTCTTGGAAGTGAATTTGGATAAATATTTTCTCCATAATTTAAAGCTGTTATTTTATTTCCTAAAGGATATATAGAAGTGTTAACCATAAAATCGCAATCAATACTATTGCCTGCATTATTTTGTTCGTAGAAATTATTAAAATATAATCCTTCACTAGCTAGCTTATTTAAAAATGGTGTTATTTCTTTACCATTTGTCTTTTGATTTATAACAAAGTTCTCTAAAGATTCTATTTGAAGAAATATAACATTCTTTCCTTTAAGCAATCCTTTGTATTCATTATCTTCAATATTTTCTTTATTAAAGTTTAACCAATCCTCAATTTCTTTTTTATCTTCCATAGAAGGTTTATCATTAAAATACTTATTAATTGATCTTGTACCTTCTACTATATGATATCCAAGAGGTCCAGGTGCTTTTACTTCCATCAAGGTTGTCCATTGGTTTAAGATTATACTATCACCAAATTCACCTAATTGAAGTGCATCAATACATATGCATGATCCTATAATCATAAATATTGAAATTATAATTGTAGAAAAAAACTTTTTAAAACTTCTTTTATTGTTATTTTCCACCTTAATTTTAATAAGCCAAATTAATAATAAGACAATATCTATAATAAATATAAAATCTACAGGCTTTATATTCATAATAGAATTTTGTAAAGGATTAAATGTATTTTCAAATAAAATATTTTTTAAACCTAATAAATCTCTATTAGCTCTAAAATAAGATAGATCTGCTATTAACAATAAGGTATACAGTGAATTTAAAACAATATAAAAGATATTTTGCCTATGTTTTGAAAACAAGTATCCAAATGAGTAAACTAAAAGAATAAAGGCTAAATAAACAATTGCAAATTTAAAGCTTATGTTTTTTTTCAATACTCTATCAGTAGTATCTATATTAAGGATAGCTATAAAAATTACAGATTTAATAAGCATAGAAATTATAGTAAAAAATCTTAATATTGAAACTTTATCAAAAGATAATTTTCTATGTGTTAATTTTATCATGAGTAACAAATCTCCTATGTAATATAATATTTTTAGCTATATTTTAGTGAAATATTAACAATATGTATAAGAAAATATGAACAAAATAATTGAACTTATGAACACTAAAATGATTATAGCCATTAAGTATTATTAAAGTTCAATTATAATGATACAATATCTATTTAATATATTAAATCAAGAATTATTAAAGATATAGCTAAATTTAAAGTGAGCTTAAATTTTTATCTTTTCTTTGAAAATATATCAGTTATTTTTGAGAATGCATAAGAAGCAGTTATTATTAATAAAAGATCAAAAATAAAATTAAATAGGAATAATTGTTTTGCAGTATCAGCTTTACCATTTCCTACAAAAGGCATAGGGAACTGAATTGCAGCTATAAACATAATAGTCCATATTAAAAATACTTTATTTTTTAGCTCTTCATTATTTTTATTTCTTATACAAAGATAAAAAGTATATATAAAAATCAATAAAAATGTTGAAATTATAAATAATAAATTCTTAGGCAAATAATTTTCTCTAAAGTCTGACCAAGAAGTAAATCTACTAAATTTAATTGTTGGTTCAGTACTGTAATCTATTGATGTTTTTCCTAAAACAGTACTTGTGTAAAAAGCCTTACTTGCAGTGTATTGCATTCCTTGTATAAGTCTTACAGGATGTGTTAAATAAAATTTAGCTAATTTTGAATTACTCATTTTACTATAGAATTCTTCATTAGTTATTTCTGTTCTTGGAATATATTTAACATATTCTTCATCACTTAAATAAGAATGTTTTCCAGCTTCTGAAGCCATATCTGGATTAAGTCCTAAATCAATTAAATCTTGATTAGGAGTTTTAGAACCGTTGAGTACCCCATAAAATACAGAATTATATTGTGTATCATTACTAATACTTCCATTAAAAGTATTAAAAATGAGAGGATAAGCCATAACTATGCATAAGGCAATTATTAGTGACACAAAATTTTTCTTAGAAATACATTGCTTATTATCTAAAATTATTTTTAATAATAATATCATCAAGAATGGTACAGCAGTTACTACTTGCATTTTTGAACCTAGAAATAAAAATGTGGCTAACAATATATACACTATTTTTGACATTATCTTATGATTATTCTTTTTAACATACTTGTAATTTATGTAATATAAAATAGAGAAGATAAGTAACAACAATGAGCATAGCATCATAGGTTCACCATAAAAACTGTTAAACCAAATTATATAATTTCCATCAAATAGAACAAACAAACTTAAAATGCCTATAAAAGTTAGTTTTAAGCTATTTTTTATGTTTAAATATTTTAATATCATGGTGATAGAAAGAATATATATAATACTATAAGATATTGCTAAATATTCAGTTCTAAAAATACTGTTGTTAAATAGTTTACACGGAATACTTAGAATTAAAATTAAAAATCCAATACTAGATCCGACAATGGAACCTGTAATAGTTTTAAAAAAATTAGAAATTGTATAATCAGTAACTATGTAATCATAAAATCTAACGAAATTAGGATTGTTTTTATCAGAATCAAGCAAAGATATTCCTGAAGCATTCATAACTCTGTCAAAGTCACCTTGGTCAGCGACACCCATGTGGGGATATTTAAATAATATAAAAGATATTATACTAAGCGAAGCTATTATAAAAGTTAAAAAAAGAAATCTATTAAGATTACTTTTAGATTTAAATTTATTTATCATTTAACAAAGGTCCTCCATAGTTTATTTTCAAATTCATAAGCTTTATTATAGCATTATCTAAGGAGAAGTTTAATACTTATAATATATAAAACTTTATGTATAGTATTTGAAGTTTATAAATATACATTTAATTAATTGATATATTTTAAGTATTAGTTAGAAAAAATAAAATATTCTGAATATTTCAAAAATATAAAGGAGTTTTTAAATGTATTATTGAATAATATATTTAAGATAATAAGTATTTAAAGGAAAGGCAGGTGAAAGCCAACTCCTAAGGAAACTTATAGGTTTGGCTATGAATTTATGAGAAGTTATAATATTAAAAACTTAAGAAATATAGGGTTAATGGGTCATAGCGGTACAGGAAAGACTTCATTAGTTGAAGCTATTTTATACTATTCTAACATAATAGATAGATTAGGAAATATAGAAGATGGAACAACTACTTTAGATTATGATGAAGAAGAGAAAAAAAGAAAGCTTACAATTTCACTTTCAGTAGCACCAATTGAAGTTAATGATGTAAAAATAAACCTTGTTGATACTCCAGGATATTACGATTTTGAGGGTGAATATATTGAAGGTATGAGAGCTGTAGATGTTGGAATGATAGTTGTAAGTGGAGTTTCTGGAATAAAGGTAGGAACAGAAAAAGCTTGGAAATATTGTAATAAAATAAAATTACCAAGAACATTTTTTATAAATAAATTAGATAGAGAAAATTCTAGCTTTGATAAGGTATTACAATCACTTAAGGACAAATTTGGTATGAGCGTGGTTCCAATTCAATATCCAATTGGTTCTGAAGGAGATTTTGAAGGTGTAGTTAACATTATTTCAAATGAAGCTAAGGTATATAATCTTAAAACTAAGAAAACTGAAATAATAGCTATACCAGAGAATTTAAAAGATAAAATACAAGAATGTAAAGAAATGATTATGGAATCAGTAGCAGAAACTGACGAAACTTTACTTGAAAAGTATTTTAGTGAAGGTACTTTAAGTGACGAAGAGATATATAAAGGTCTTATTAATGGGTGTGCTACTGGTGAAATTGCCCCAGTAATGTGTGGAAGTTCGTTAAAAGTTATAGGTGTTGATACTTTACTTGATAATATAATTGCTTGCTTTCCATCACCAGAATATGCAATTCCACAAAAGGCTTTAAATATTGAAACTAATGAAGAAGAGTTTATAAGTCTTGATGAAGACAAACCTTTTTCAGCTTTAGTATTTAAAACTATTGCAGATCCATTCGTAGGAAAAATATCATTCTTTAGAGTTATGACAGGAACAGCAACAGAAGATAGCAATGTATTAAATTCTAATAAAAATAAATTAGAAAAATTTTCTCATATGTATTTTATTAGAGGAAAGAATCAAATGCCAACTAAGAAAGTTATAGCTGGAGATATAGGAGCTATATCTAAATTACAATATACAGATACAGGAGATACTCTATGTGATAGTAATTTTAAAATATTATATGATAAAATGAATTTTCCTGTTCCAGTTATTTCAATGTCTGTGATTCCTAAGGCCAAAGGTGATGAAGAAAAGATCTCTCAAGCTTTAACTAAATTAAAAGATGAAGACTTAGTTTTTGATATAACTAGAGATAATGAAAGTTCAGAAATAATCATATCAGGTCTTGGTGAAACACATATAGATATAATTGCAAGTAAGATTAAAAATAAATTTGGTGTTGATGTTATATTAAAAGCACCTAGAATTCCTTATAAAGAAACTATAAAATCATCATCAGATGTAAGAGGTAAGCATAAGAAACAATCAGGTGGACATGGACAATATGGTGATGTAGTAATAAAATTTGAACCTAGAAATGATGGAGAGACGGATTTAGAATTTGTAGATAAAATAGTTGGAGGATCTGTACCTAGAAACTTTATACCAGCAGTAGAAAAGGGATTAAGAGAATGTATAGAACATGGAGTTCTTGCAAAATGTCCAGTAATAGGACTTAGAGCTACATTACATGATGGATCATATCATCCTGTAGATTCATCAGAAATGGCATTTAAAGTTGCAGCCTCAATGGCTTATAAAAAAGGTTTAGAAGAAGCTAAGCCAATCTTATTAGAACCTATAATGAAGTTGCAAGTAACTGCTCCAGATGAATACACAGGTGATGTTATGGGGGATATTAATAAGAAGAGGGGGAGGATCATTGGGATGGAACCAAAAGATTCAGCACAAGAAATAACAGCTGAAATTCCTCTTTCTGAAATAAGTAGATATGTAACAGAATTAAGATCTATTACACATGGCAGTGGAAGTTTTAAAAAGGAATTCTTAAGATATGAAGAGGTTCCAGAAATGGAATCAAATAAAATAATAGAGAATTTAAACTCTGAAGAAAAGTAAAAGTATAAATTGAAAGTTAAATTAAGAGGGATATAAGTACTAGGAAATAATGGTATTTATATCTCTTTTTACATATTAATAATTAGAATAATATTAACTAATTAAAGGAATAATAAGTTATATAAATAACTAAATTAAATAATAGATGTGAGGGAAGTAATAGATGTCAACATATAGTATGGATATTACAGGAATCCTTGGATTAAGTGAATATAGCAATATTTTTGATTACTTTAGTATTGTAGATCATGGTGACGATTTTATAATAAGAATAAATGAAGAAAATAAGGAAAATATAAAATTTATTAATTCTATGCTTGAAGATAATAAATTTACTATTAGTGATGCTGGTTTTAACTCATATGGTTGTTACTCTATAAGTGCATATAAAACAAAATAAAATATTGATTTTAAATTTACATTCCTTTACACTAAATATTATAGTATAATGTAAATATATTAGAACCGTTACCGGTGAGAAAAATTAACAATTAGTATTCAGTATGGAGGATAAATTTATGCAAAAATTTGTAGTAGGGGTTGACTTAGGAGGAACTAAGATAAGTACAGCTTTATCAAATTTAAATGGTGAAGTTATTAGCCAAACAACAGTTCCGACTAATGCACACGAGGGAGAAATTCCAGTATTAAATAGAATAATAGACTCAGTAGATAAGGTAATAAAAGATGGTGGAGTTACTTATAAAGATGTAAAAGCAATAGGTATTGGTTCTCCAGGACCACTTGATGCAGAAAAGGGAGTAATAATATATACACCTAATCTTCCATTTAAAAACTTTAATTTAGTAGACCCACTAAATAAAAAGTTTGAAGTACCTGTTTTCTTAGACAATGATGCAAACGTTGCTACTATTGGTGAATTTATGTTTGGAGCAGGAAGAGGTGCTAAAAACGTATTATTCTTTACAGTAAGCACAGGCGTAGGTGGTGGAGCTATATTAGATGGAAAAATATATAGAGGCCATACATCAAATGCATTAGAAATAGGTCATATGACTGTAGCACCTGATGGTCCAAGATGTAATTGTGGAAATATCGGTTGTGTAGAAGCAACTTCATCAGGAACAGCTATAGGTAAAAGAGGAAAAGAAGCTATAGGAAGTAAAGTTGAAACATCATTAAGAAAATATGATGAAATAACTTCATATGAAGTATTTGTAGAAGCAGCTGCTGGAGATCCAGTATGTAAAGATATAATAGATAATGCATTAAATTATTTAGGAATAGCTGTTGCAAATTCTGTATCAATTTTTGATCCAGAAGTAATAATAATTGGTGGAGGCGTTTCAAAAGCTGGAAATATTGTATTTGATACAGTAAGAAAAGTTGTAGATAAGAGATGCTTTAAATCAATGGCTGAATCAGTTAAGATTGTACCAGCAGGACTTGGAACAGATGCAGGTGTTGTAGGAGCAGTAGCTTTAGCATTACTTGAAACTTCAGAAAAATAATTTAAATAAGATTTTTATAGGACCATTTAACTGTAATGTGCATTGCAGTTAAATGGTCTTATTTTTGTGATGGGCTATGTTTTAGCAACGTATTGATATATGAATAAGCAAAGTTAGCGGAGTAATTGAACTTAGTAATATAAAAAAAGGGTGGTAGTTCCACTTTTACTATAGCTGGAATATAAGTTGTAAGTATTGTAAAATAAGACTATATGAAATACAGTGTGGAGAGTGATCAAGTATGACAACGTTATTTTTAACTAGACATGGAGAAACAGAATGGAATATAGCAGGAAGGCTTCAAGGCAGTAAAGATTCTCCTTTAACAGAAAGAGGATTGAATCAAGCTAAGAGCTTAAGAGATAGATTAAAAAATGAAAAAATAGATATTATATATGCAAGTCCTATAAAAAGAGCATTAGATACAGCAAAAATTATATCAGAACCTAATAATACTCCAATAGTAACTTGTGATGAATTAAAAGAAATTGGATTTGGAGAATATGAAGGAAAATATATAAAAGATTTACCTAAGATTGGAGAAAATAATTTTTTAGAAGAAATGTTTTCTGGAAATCATGAAGTAAAAGGAATTGATGGTGAAACTCTTTTAGATGTAAAGAATAGAACATTTAAGAAGTTGGAATCAATTTTAGAAAATGAAAAAGATAAAAATATTTTAATAGTAACTCATGGAATGGCTTTGAAGGTTATAATGAGTTATTTTACAGAATTTGAAAGAGAACTTAAGGGCGTATATGGTCAAGCTTCATTGACCAAAATAGTAAGAGATAAAGATAATTTTAATATTTTATCAAAAAATGATAGAAGTCATACAGAAAATCTTTAAATCTTTAATAAAGAGGTTATAATATGAAAGTTGAAAAAATAGAAGAAGTATTAGGAAAAATGCTAATAGATAGAGGTTTAACTTTATCTAGTGCAGAATCATGTACAGGTGGTTTGATATCTAGTACATTAATTTCTTATCCAGGAATATCCGAAGTTTTTATGGAAGGTGCAGTGACATATTCTAATGAGGCTAAAATAAGAAGATTAAATGTAAAGAAAGAAACATTAGATAAATATGGCGCAGTAAGTGAACAAGTAGCAATTGAAATGGCAGAAGGAATTGCTAAGACTTCTAGAACTAATATTGGAATTGCTACAACTGGAATTGCTGGTCCTGGTGGAGGAACTGCTGAGAAACCAGTAGGATTGGTGTATATAGGAATATGTATAAAGGGAAAAGCATATGCTAGAAGATACATATTTAATGGCAATAGAGAAGACGTAAGAAATTTAGCAACCATGTCAGCTTTAGATATGGTTAAAAGAGAAGTAGAAGATATGCATTAATTAATATTTTTATCTTAATTTAAGGTTAGAAGTAAATTAATCTTTAATTAAAATAAAAAAATTATTCCTATTGCTATCTGTGATAGCAATAGGAATAAAATTTGGTATATAAATAAAATGGGGGGAGAGGCGATTAAATATTGAAGTTAGTTACTTCATTATAAATTCTTTCCCAAGAGGTACTTATTTATACACTAAAGTATAAATCTAATTAATAATTTGTAGTAAAGGTGTAAGTATGAAAAAAACATTTAGAGCTAATTTATATTTTTTAATAATACTATTAGGAGAAATAGTAGGTGGTCAGGTATTAGGAATTTTTTATAGTATTTTAGGAATAAGTGATATAAGATTAATATTATTTTTAAATCATATGATTTTATTTATAATACCTGCAATAATATATGTAATAATAGTTAAACCAAATATAAAACAAACTTTTAAGCTTAATAAATTATATTTAAAAGATTTTTTCTTAATAATTGTTTTATCATTTGTAAGTCAACCACTAGTTAGTCTATTTTCACTTATAACATCATTCTTTTTTGAAAATGATATAGGAAACTTTGTATCAGAAATATCATCTACACCATTTTTAATAATGTTACTTTTAATGGCTGTTATGCCTGCTATAACAGAAGAAATAACCTTAAGAGGTATAGTTCAATCTGGATATGATGATAAAAGTGATTTAAAAACTTGTATAATAATTGGTTTATTGTTTGGTATATTTCATTTAAATGGTCAACAATTTTTATATGCAGCTGTTTTAGGTGGAATTTTAGCTTATTTAGTTAGAGTAACTAATAGCATATTTGCTTCTATGACTTTGCATTTTATGATTAATGGAACATCAGTAGTGATGCAAAAGATGTTAAAATTTTTACAAGATAAATTTGGAATTGAAGAAGCAGCACAGGATATATCAATTAAAGCTTTATCATTAGCTGAAAAAATGAGTTTATTAAAAAGTTATATAGTAGCTGGAGTAGTTTCAGCATTTTTAATTGTATTGATTCTTAAAAAACTCAAGAAAATAAATGATAAAAGAAAGCAAAATTTAATTAATGAACAAATTCAATATAAAGAGGCTGAGATTATTGATTATCAATACTTTAATAAAGGAATATCTTATAATAAAGAAGATAAAATAATGAATTGGCCATTAATAGTAACAATAATAATATACTTTATGTATATGGGGTTTACTATTATGGTTAATTTAATTAATAATCAGGCTATGCTTTAAAATAGTGTTGATATTATAATATAAAAATTATTGACAGAGGGACTTGAGTAAATATTATCTGGAAATTTTAGTATGTGTTTTATTACATTAGTGATATATAAATAAAATGAATGTAGCCATTGAACCTATTCCATATATCAACAAATATTTAAAACACAGTCAAATTTTAAAGGTGAAAGTAAAGAGTGAAATATGAAATCATTATTAGAATTTCATGTTTCATTTTTAACTTTCACCTTTTTGTTTTGTAATGCAGTCTAAAATGCAGTGTGGTGTTTTTTAACATTTAATGATTTCTGTATATGATGATCTATCTAAAAAATTAGAAAATGAATCTTCCTTTACCCAACCTCTTGAATTTATATTTGTATCTATAGGAAGAGATACATAATACCATACAGTTTTATCGCATAAAGCTTTGTCTAGTATATAAACTTCCATAGATATATCAAGCTTTTGTAATGTTGGTGCTAATTCATTTGGAGATAGATACACAATTGAATCTTTAGTTAATAGTCCAGTATGTTCTGTTAGATCAAGAAACATAATAGATGGATTGTTTTTTAAAGAATTTAGTTGATTATACTTTTCTTTTAATTTATAAAACTGCTCTTGACTAGCGATTAATTGTTTTTTTATTAATGATATTTTGTTTTCGTAAGTATATATTAGGAATAATAAAGAGCCTGCCACAACAATAATAAATACTAAGAATAATAAAATTTTCATATTAAATCTCCTATAACAACTATCACTTAGATTATATTTATTTAATAGAGAAAAGATTCCATAATTAATTTCAATTAAAAGGTATAAATTGAATATTTAAAATTAAGGATATGTTTTAGCATGGTGTTTATATATATAAGTAAAAGTGGATTTAGTGTTTGAATTTAGAATCTAACTTAATAATTCTAAAACTCTAATTATAATATCACTTTCACCTATTTCATGTGTAAATATATATTTGAAATTTCAATAATAATTATTAATTAATAATATTTACTATTGAAATTCTGTGTAGTATGTATTAAAATTAACTCACAGGAAATTATTCTTGTAATATAAAAGATTATTGTTAAGGGGAATATAAAAATGGATATGAATGAAGTAATATGTAGTTGCATAGGAACTACAGCACAAGATATAAAAGATGCTATGAATAATGGAGCTACTACTTTAGAAGAAGTACAAGAAGCTACTAATGCAGGTACATGCTGCGGATGCTGTATTGACCAAATAGAAGGAATAATGATCGCTAAGTAGAAAGAAATAGTTTTATTTTAGTAAAGTGTTGATATATGCATAAATAAGAGGACTAAATAGTGTGATTTTACTTATTATATATTTCAACATTTATAAAATCAGAGTTAAAGAATATAGGATATGTTTTCTAGTATGAAAACATATCCTATATTTTTTAGAGATTATTAACTTCTTGAATTTAAAATTTCCAAACATAATTTTAATAATTAAATTGAATCAGAATCTGTTAAAGTGTATTTTTATAGAGAAGTACTACTATTAATTTTTTCATTGCTAAATAGTTATAGTGAAGTCTTTAATCTAAGATATTTCTGTAATCTATTATTAAATTAGTTGCTCTTAATCTAAGGAGTATACTATAATTAAAGAATTGAAGAAAATCAAAGGATGTGGGGAAATGTATAATTTAGATGATTGCATTGGTTTCATAACTAATAAAGGGGCTAAAATACTTTCAGATGAATTTAACAGAAGGCTTCAGGAACATGATATGACAAGAGTTCAATGGATAGCATTATATTATATAGGTAAGACTAATGGTATTTTTCAGAAAGAAATTTCTGATTATATGAGTGTTAAAGAATCTTCTATGGTAAGACTTATAGATCGTATGGAAAAAGATGATTTAGTTGAAAGACGAAAAGAAATTAAAGATAGAAGAGTAACTAGAATATTTTTATCTGATAAGGGAAAAAAGTTAAGAGAAGAACTTATTCCATTGGGAGAAGAATTTCAGAGGGATGCAGTTAAGGGTATATCAGAAGAAGAACTGAATATTTTTAAAAATGTTTTAGAAAAGATGATAAATAATGTATGTAAATATTGACAATACCACTTTGATGTGGTATTTTTTATACAAAGATACTTGCTATGCTAAGTATTGCTGTGTAAAGTAATTGAGAGAATATAATTATATGGAGGTTTTTATTATGAAAAAAGATGTTAGAGGAATGTTAAATGATTTTATGAATGGGTTAAATACGCTAGGAGAAACTAATGGTGCTAATGTTGAAGCATTTATGAATCTTCTTGGTACAAACTATGGAGATGGAGCTATTAGTAATAAAACAAAAGAATTAATTAGTGTTGGTATAGCTACATATAACAGATGTGAATATTGTATAGTATTTCATGCCTTTAAAGCTTTAGAAGCAGGAGCTACTAGAGAAGAAATAATGGAAGCAGCTATGGTTTCAGTTGCATTTGGTGGAGGCCCAACAATGGCTTATTCAGTAACATTATTAAAAGATTCAATTGATGAATTTGAAAAAGACTTTAAATAGTTATTAATCATATATAAATAAAAATATAGAGGTTGTTCATAACATCTAATTGATTTTATGACAACCTTTTTACATAGAAGGAGAATTTAAGATGGATATAAAATTAGAAAAATTATCTGGACATAATAAGTCTGCTAAAGTAGGAAAAATTAGCGTGGTTGAAGGAGAGCAAGTAAAAAAAGGGCATGTATTGATGCAATTAGAGACAAGCAAAGGAAACACACCTTTCAAAGCCACTGCTGATTTTAAGATAGATGAAATAAAAGTATCTGAAGGTGATGATGTTGAAATTGGACAAACATTATTTTTAGCAACTGGAGAAAACATAAGTTCTAACAGTAATACTCCTAAGGTTGATTATTTTGGTTCTATGCTTAAGGGAAAAAAAGAAAACGTTACAGCTGATTTAACAATAATAGGGGGAGGTCCAGGAGGATATGTTGCAGCTATTTATGCAGCTAAAAAAGGATTAAATACTGTTATTATTGAAAGAGAAAATCTTGGTGGGACTTGTTTAAATGTAGGTTGTATTCCAACAAAAGCATTTGTAAAATCATCTGAGGTATTTCATAATGCATTAAATAGTGAGGAGTTTGGATTCACTGCTGATAATTTACAAGTTGATATGAAAAAAGTAGTAAAAAGAAAAGATGATGTTAAGGAAAGACTTGTTAATGGAATAGAATATCTTTTAGAAGCAAATGGAGTAAGGCTTATAAAAGGAGAAGCTTCTTTTTTAGATAATAAAAATATTATTGTTAAAAAGGGAAAAGATGAGTATACAATAGAGTCTAAAGATATAATTATAGCAACTGGATCTAAAATTTCAAAGATTGATATTAAAGGAATTGATATGCCATTTGTTTTAAATAGTACTACTGCATTAAGTAATGAAAAGTTACCAGAATCTATAACAATAATTGGTGGTGGAGTTATAGGTATGGAATTTGCATTCATTTATTCTAACTTTGGAGTAAAGGTAAATGTAGTTGAATATGCAGATAGATTATTGTTAATGATGGATAAAGATATTTCAGAAGAAATAAAAGACATTGCAAATGATAAGGGAATTAACATATATACAAGCTCAAAAGTTACAGAGATTAAAAAATCTGAGGATGGAGATGCTATCGTATCTTTTGAAAAAGATGGAGAAGAAAAATTATTGGTATCAGAAAAGGTACTTGTAGCAATAGGAAGAGAGCCTAACATTGATGGATTAAATATTGAAAATATAAATCTTGAATTAAATGATAATAGAAGAGGAATTAAAGTTGATTCTAATTTAGAAACAAATGTTGAAGGTGTTTATGCTATAGGAGATGTTAATAATATAATGCAATTAGCTCATGTTGCTTCACATCAAGGAATGATAGTTGTTGATAATATATTAGGCCAAAATAAAGAAATGAGCTATGATCATGTACCAAATGTAATTTTCACACTGCCAGAAATAGCATCAGTTGGAATGAATGAAGATAAGTGTTTAAAAGAGGAACTAAATATTAAGATAAGTAAATTCCCTTATTCAGCTAATGGTAAGGCTTTAACTATGGGAGAAGAAAAAGGATTTATAAAAATAATTAAAGATATTAATAATAATAAAATAGTTGGAGCATCTATTATTGGAGCAGATGCATCTTCATTAATTAGCACATTAACTTTAATTATTAAGAATAATATTAGTGAAGAGAAAATTTGTGAAACTATCTTCGCACATCCAACTACAGGTGAAGTAATACATGAAAGTTTCTTAGGACTATCTATTGGAGCTATACACAATCATGAATAAAGTTATCATTTCAAAAGAGGTAGATCCAGCTTATAATTTAGCTTTAGAAGAGGAACTACTTAGAAATTTGAAAGATAATGAAAATATATTATATCTTTGGCAAAATGATAGAACTGTAGTTATTGGGAGAAATCAAAACCCATATTCTGAATGTAATTTAGATTATATGAAAGAAAACAATATTACATTAGTTAGGAGAATATCTGGTGGAGGAACAGTTTTTCATGATCTTGGAAATCTTAATTTTACTTTTTTAACTAAAGAGGTAGATGTGAATTTAGAAAAACAGCTTAAAGTAATAATCGATGGAATTAAAAAATTAGGATTGGTTGCAAAAGTATCAGGAAGAAATGATTTGCTTATAGATAATAAAAAATTTTCTGGTCATGCATTTTATTCAGAGGATGGAAACTATTTTTATCATGGAACTATAATGATCGATATAAATTTAAATGAGCTTTCTAAAGCATTAAATCCATCTAAGTTAAAATTGCAATCTAAAGGAATAAAGTCTGTTAGAAGTAGAGTTATTAATCTTAAAGATTTAGATGAAACTATTGATTCTAATAGTGTTAAAGAAGCTTTGATTAATGGATTTTTAAATGTATATGGAGAATTTTCAACTACCAAAGAATATAGCAAAAAAGATTATATTCCAAGCCATTTTCAAAAATATAATGATAGAAAGTGGAATTTTGGAGAAAGTCCTAATTACAATATAACTTTAGAAAGAAAATTTTCCATTGGAAATGTTGAAATTAATTTAGATATTGTGAATGGTATTATAGAAGATTGTAAAATATTCACTGATTCACTTATGTTAGTAGATTTAAACAAAATTCAAGAATGCTTAAAAGGAATTGAATTTAATGAAGAAGTAGTAATTAAAATAATTGAAGGGTATATGTGATGCAAGTAATACGGATATAAAGACGATTATAGGAATATCAAAAAATAATATGTATAAGTGTTCTGAAACTATTATGTTAATTAAATACAAAATCATTTAGTGAAGTGGCTTATTTAGTCAATAAAAAAAGTTTAATAGTTTTAAAAAGACAATAGAATTATTTTATTCTATTGTCTTTTTTCTTAAATATTATTAACTGCTTCACTTAAAACTTTTCCAACAGAATTATTAATAACTAGATTAGCCTTTGAGTCAGCTGAAGTTGAACTTTTATTTATAAGAATAAGGTTTTTACCTCTAAAATAATCAATTAATCCAGCCGCTGGATAAACAACTAATGAAGTACCTCCTATAATTAAGGTATCAGCCTTAGATATTGCTTTAATTGCACCTGTTATAGTATTATCATCTAATCCTTCTTCATAAAGAACAACATCTGGTTTAACAGTTCCTTTACACTTTGTGCAAGTAGGAATTCCTCGTGCTTCTAATATAAAGTCTGAATCATAAAATGCATTACAATTAGTGCAATAATTTCTATGAACAGATCCATGTAGTTCGAAAACATTTTTAGACCCAGCAGCTTGATGAAGTCCATCTATGTTTTGAGTAACAATAGCTTTAAGTTTTCCAATTTCTTCGAGTTTAGCTAAAGCCATATGTCCGCTATTTGGTTTAGCATCTGGATATATAAGTTTAGCTTTATAAAAGTTAAAAAATTCTTCAGGATGTCTAATATAAAAGCTATGAGATACTAATTGTTCAGGAGTAAAAGTTACATTAAGTTTTTTATTAAATAAACCATTAGCACTTCTAAAATCAGGTATTCCAGATTCGGTTGACATTCCTGCACCACCAAAGAAGACTATATTATCACTATCTTTTAAAATCTTAGTTAATTTATCTATTTCAATACTCATAAAAATCATCTCCAAACTGTATTTATATATTTATTATTACACAATTTATTATAAAGATTAAAGACATATGAATAAATAGTATGTATTTTAATGGTATAATTTGTATAAACTGAATTTGGTAGAGGATGAGAAAATGAATATTATTATTGAAACTAAAGATCTTATATTAAGAAATATAAAATTAAAAGATTTAAATGTGCTTCATGAAATAAGGAATGAGGAATATATTTTAAAATGGATGCCAGATTGGAAAAGTACAAAGAAAGAAACAAAACAATGGATTTATGAAGTAATAGATTTTTATGATAAACAGAATGAAAATGATTTATGGTGTCAGTTAGTTATAGAAAAAAAATCAGATAATACTATATTAGGAATAATAGCACTACAAACTAAATTTGAAGTTAATAATGAAATTGAAATAGCATATTTTATATCTGAAAAATACTCAGGAAAAGGGTATATGAAACAAGCAGCTAAGGCAATATTAGAATGGGGATTTGATAATTATAATTTTCCTTTTGTTATGGCAATTGTTGAAATAGATAATTATCCTTCTCAAAAAGTTATTGAATGTGTTGGATTTAAAAAATTTGAGACAAGAATGATTTTAAATTCTGGTGAAGAAAAAGAAAAACCATTTTTTTATTATAAATATAACAAAAAAATTAATCATTCTAAAAACTAGAATAATAAGTATGTATGATAAATTAGATTTCATTGATAATGAATGAAGAATTTAATATAATTAGGGTAGTAAATTAAACAAATGATAGAATAGATATAAAGCAAAAAATATAATGGTAAAACATTAAAATTTATATGTACTTTTAATTTATTTAAAAATGTAAGAAATAAATGTACATTTGAAATAGTCTACGATGAAGATACTATCTAATAAGGAGGTTATTTTGTGAATTATGACTATGTAAACAATTATAGTGAAGAAGAATTTGAAGATATTCAAGCTCATTATGATGGAAAAGCAGAGTATGACAATGGTTTAATATTCTTAAGTTCAACAACATCAATAAAACATAATCAAATTAAACGAAATATTTTAACCGAACTTTCAATATATTTAAAAGGTTCAAAATGCCAAGCTTATGATGAACAAATAGAGGTAATCTTTAATTATAAAGATGATATTAGAAAATATAAACCAGATATTTTTATTATGTGTGAAGATGCAACTAAAAAAGGCGAAAGCTTTACTTCGACTCCGAAAGTAATATTTGAGATATTATCAAAATCAACTGCTAAATTTGATAAGGGTAGAAAATATGATACTTATGAAAGATTTGGAGTATTAGAATATAACCTTGTAGAACAAACTGGCTTTATTGTTCAGCATGCATTAATTGATGGAGCATATCAGATAGTTAATGTATATAAGAATAGTGATGAATATAGTTCAACTGTATTTTCGGATTTAAAAATAAATTTAACTGATATATTTGAATAATTTTTGTAAGTGTCTAGTTCACAACTAGACGCTTTTTTATTATTACATAATTCACAATAAAAATTAAAGTAATATAGAAAAATAGTATATATAACATTATGAATTTGAATGGTATAATTTGTATGAAAATATATATTTTTTAGTGAGGAAATTAAATGAAAATAAATAGATTATTTTCTATTGTAAATATATTAGTTAGTAAAAAGAGTGTTACTGCTACAGAATTAGCAGAACGATTTGATGTGTCTGTTAGAACTATATACAGAGATATTGAAATATTATCTACAAATGGTATACCAATTTGTTCAGCTCAGGGTAAAGGTGGAGGGCTTTCTATTTTAGACAATTATTCTATAGATAAAACCATATTGTCTGATAGTGAGCAGAAACAAGTGCTTATGGCATTACAAAGTGTAAATGCTACAGGACAGATAAATGTAGATGATTCTTTTTTAAAACTAAGAAGTTTATTTAGGAAGAATGTAATTGATTGGATAGAGATTGATTTTTCAGGTTGGGAGCAAAGTAAAGAGGACAAAGAAAACTTTAAAATTATTAAAGATAGTATTATTAACTCAAAGGCAGTATATATTTCTTATTTTAGCAATAAAGGTGAGAGGTCAGAGCGTATTGTAGAACCATACAAATTGATATTCAAAGGATATAATTGGTATATATATGGATATTGCAGAAAAAGAAAAGATATGCGATTTTTTAAATTAACAAGAATAGAAAAGATAGAAATATTAAAAGATACATTTGTAAATACACCACCATTAAATATTAGTTATGATATGTCACCAAAGGAAGAATTAATTGAAGTGAAGCTTAAGGTACATATTTCCATGGCTTCAAGGGTTTATGATGAGTTTAAAAATGGAAAAATTAATTTAGAAAATGATGAATTCTATATTATAGTAAGTGTCCCAAAAACTAAGTGGATATATGATTATTTTCTTGGCTTTGGAAACAGCCTTGAGATACTTGAACCATTAGGGATGAGAGAAGAGCTTAAGAAAAAAGTAGAAGAAATTATAAAAAAATATTTATAATATGACACATAGATGTCATGTTATGTTTGTTAATATTTGATTATCAAAGAAAGAGAGGTAATCAAATATGAATTACGAGGTTGTAAATTTAAAAGAAAAGAAAGTAGTAGGGGTAACTGCTAGAACAAAAAATTATGATGAGAATATGATAAAGATAATAGGATCATTGTGGCAAAATCTTTATGAAGGAGGAGTATATAATACTATTAAAAATAAAGCAAATGATAAAGCAATAGGTATTTACTCTGATTATGAAAGTGATGTTAATAGTGAGTATAGTGTTACGGTAGGGTGTGAAGTTAATGAAATTGAAGATATTAGCGAAGACACTATAGTAAAAGTTATTCCAGCTGGAAAATATGCTAAATTTATTGTTCGTGGACAAGTGCAACAAGCAGTTAATGATTTTTGGCAAGAGTTATGGAATATGAAGTTAAATAGAAATTATAAATGTGATTTTGAGGAATATCAAAATTGTGATATGGAAAATGCAGAAATCCATATTTATATATCTATTGATTAAAATAAATTTTATATAAATAAATTAGGCTATGCTTTAAAGCCGTGTTGATATTGTAGTATAAAGCTCATGGACAGAAGTTAAAAATGAAACTTGATTCATTTAGATTCGCTGAGTAAGTTCCAATACCAGTTCGCCCTTATACTAAAATATCAACATTCACTTAAAACATAGTCATAAATAAAGATAAGCTAAAGAGTTAAAATTAAATTCTTTAGCTTATCTTTATTAAAAATATAATTATATAATAGGCAATTAATTTTTAAATATACATATACTTTTGGAAAAGACTTATAGTAATAAATTATATTAATATTTTATAATTAAATATTGGTAATTATGTATTTTATTATGATATAATTTGTAATAGTTACTTAGTTAAAAGATAGCTAAAACACTGAAATTCTTTTAGCAATAGATATTTGGGAGGTTTGGATTAATGTATACAGTTGGAATTATTACGAGTAGTGATAAAGGATATGTAGGTGAAAGAGAAGATAAAAGTGGAGCAGTAATAAAGGAAATAGTGGAATGTAATGATTTTGAAGTTGTAAGGCAAATAATTCTTCCTGATGATAAGGAGAGATTGTCAAAAGAATTTATATATATGAGTGATGAACTTAATGTTAATCTTATTTTAAGTACAGGAGGAACTGGATTTTCTCCAAGAGATATAACTCCAGAGGTGACTAAGATGGTTATTGAAAGAGAAGCACCAGGAATATGTGAAGCCATAAGATATTATAGTCTTCAAATAACTAAAAGAGCAATGTTATCAAGAGCTGTTTCTGGAATTAGAGGAAAAACATTAATAGTTAATTTGCCAGGAAGTCCAAAAGCATGTAAGGAAGCATTAGGATTTGTATTAAATGATATAAAACATGGAATAGATATTTTATTAGAAAAATCAAAAGAATGCGCAAGAAAATAAAAAATATAATAAGAAAATTTATTGAAATTAAGCCATGTTTTTAAGTTATAAGGTTTTAATTTAAAAAAATAAATACTTTTATATATTATATTTAGAATCCTATTAATGCTAGTAATATCAAGTGTTAAAGGGGTATATATTTAGCCTTAATATCAATAAAAAAACAAAAAATCAAAAAAAGTTTAGAAAAGTTGTTGACATAATAGTGATATCTAGATATAATACTACTTGTGATCTGGTGATGACGGCGTAGAGGTAACACTCCTCTCCATTCCGAACAGGAAAGTTAAGGTCTACAGCGCTGATGGTACTGCACGGGAGACTGTGTGGGAGAGTAAGACGTTGCCAGGTAAGCATGGCTCGATAGCTCAGTCGGTAGAGCAGAGGACTGAAAATCCTCGTGTCACTGGTTCGATTCCAGTTCGAGCCACCAAAAAAACACTAACAAATAGTTAGTGTTTTTTTTATTATTTAGAAATTTATATTATTAAAAAATTTGTGGACAATTTTAGAATTTAAATTCTCTCAACTGGAAAATAAATTTCAGTAATTATTTTTCATAAGATAGATATATAATTATTTAAATTTTAGGCTATGTTTTAAATGTATATATCATAACTATGCTAAAACATAGCCAATAAAAAAAGAGCATAGATATGTTTTAAAACCACTCTATACTCATAAAAATATTAAACTGTACATTGCTCAATTTCTATTGTGTAATTACCACAACAAGGACAAACAACTATGCTAACAATATAACTATTATCTATTTTTCCAGCTCTAGCAAGCTTATTATAAGATGTATTTTTATATTCTTTACATAGTGTATTTATTACATACTTATTTTCTTTTGTATAAATATAAAAATGATATTCTAAATAAGCATAAGATTTATTTATTTTTTCTTGAGAATCACAGTAGCATTTATCTCCGTAGAATTCTTTTGAAAAATTAACATTATCACCTTCACATAAAGCATTTAAAATTATATCTAATGATAATTCTTCAATTTCTTCAGATTCATCATCAGAATCTAAAAATATACCATCGCAATTTTCCTTATTTAATAGATATTCTTTATCATCATATACAAACTTATATTCCATAAAACTTCTCTCCTTAATTAAATTAATAATAATTATATAATATCATAATAATTTTAATGTACATAACAATATATTTGTAATATACTATGTGTTAAATATATATTGATATATGTAATAAATAAAGTGAAATTACAATTATTTTATATAAATTTCTTTGGAAATACATGAATGTTATATAAAAATATAATTTTATAATAAATCATTTAAAATGAAACTATTTTGTAAGAAATAGGACACACATATGTAACAAATAAAAATTTATAGTGATATAGAATAATAATAAGAAATCCTTAATGTTGAATTAATAAACTTTTAAGAGTACTAATATAAAATTAGTACTATATAGCATTATAAAATAAAAATATTTTAGATTGGAGATGAGTTTAATGTTAGAAAAGATTATGTTAACTGATAAGGAATATGAAAATTTAGCCAAAGGAATTGCAATGGGAGTTGGAATTGGAACTATTATTGGTACAATTTTTGATAATGCAGTATTTTTCTTTGCAGCAGGTGGAGTATTAGGAATAATAGGCTCATTAATCTATTCTAAAATAGAAGAGCATAAAGAAAACCATATATAATAAGCTGTGAAATAATGTAAATCAAGACATAAATTAAAGATGTATAAATTTATTAAGACTCTTTTAACTAAAAATTGGTAAGAGTCAAAATCATATAAATTCTAATATTAAAAGTGGATATTAATATAGTAAATAGTAAAAATCTTTAAATTTCTTAATTGATCTTTTAAAAGTCTGTAAACTTTGATTATACTATGAACTATAAATATCCACTTTTAATAAAATCTAAAGATTTTCTATTTGCCAATCTATAGGAATTTCATTATCATTTTTCAAAAATTCATTAGTTTTTGAAAAGGGCTTACTACCAAAAAAACCTCTAGATGCAGAAAGAGGACTAGGATGAACTGATTTTATTATATGATGCTTGGGATTTGTTATAAGTTCTTCTTTTCTTATTGCATTATTTCCCCAAAGTATAAATACAATAGGTTTTTCTCTAGTATTTAATACCTTTATTATGTTGTCAGTGAATATTTGCCATCCTATATTTTTATGTGAATTAGCTTCACCAGCTCTTACAGTAAGCACTGTATTTAATAACAGAACACCTTGATCAGCCCATTTCTTTAAGTAACCATTATTAGGTATATAACATCCAATATCATCTTTTAATTCTTTATATATATTTAAAAGTGATGGTGGAGTCCTAACTCCTGGATTTACTGAAAAACTTAACCCATGAGCTTGATTTGGACCATGATAAGGATCTTGGCCTAATATAACTACTTTAACGTCATCAAAAGCTGTGTAATGAAGAGCATTGAAAATGTTATACATATCAGGGTATATCGTTTTTGTCTTATACTCTTGTGCTAAATTTTTTCTTAATTTAAGATAATAATCTTTTTCAAATTCATTACCTATGTAATTATTCCAATCATTTTTTAATATGTTATTCATAAAATCACCCTTAATTAGTATATCATTTTTATAAATAATAATAATAAATTTTCTTTTTTTATTGTTAGTAGAGATATATATTGTTAAAATATAGAGGTATATAAAAAATTAGCTAAAAAGGAGAATTAACATGGAAAATAAGGTATTGGCAATTGTTGCCGGAAACGAAATCAAAGATAAAGACTTAGATGCAGTACTAAATAGATATCCACAAGAAAGAAGAGCTATGTTCCAAGGAGAACAAGGAAGGGAAGCATTATTAGAACAAGTGGTAGCTTTTGAATTAATGCGTAACTTTGGTAAGGAATTAAAAATAGATGAGACTGAAGAATATAAAAATTTAGTTGAGGGATTAGCAAAAGAAGCGTTAACTCAATTAGCAATCAATAAAGTATTAGCAGATGTTACAGTTACTGATGAAGATGTTAAAAAATATTATGATGATAATGCAAATATGTTTATAAATCCACCAACAGTTTCAGCAAAACATATTTTAGTTAAGACTGAAGAAGAAGCTACTTCTATAAAAGAAGAAATAGCAAATGGATTAGCATTTGAAGAAGCTGCTAAAAAATATTCAACTTGTCCATCTAAAGAACAAGGTGGAAGTTTGGGCAATTTTGGAAAAGGTGCTATGGTACCAGAATTTGAAAAAGTTGCTTTCGAATCAGAAGTTGGAATAGTTAGTGAACCAGTTAAGACTCAATTTGGTTACCACTTAATATTAGTGGAAGATAAAGCTGAAAGCACAACTGTACCATTTGAACAAGTTAAGGATGCAGTTTTAAGACAACTTATAAATGAAAGACAACAAAACAAATATTTAGAAATGATAAAACAATTATCAGATAAATATGGTGTTGAAAAAAAATAGTAATATTACTATTTATAATCAATAAAAAGTGGCTTTATTGTAAAAGCCACTTTTTTTGTATATGAAATTATAGAATTTTCAAATATTGAAGAACTGATTAAATCTAAGGTTTTAGAGATTTAATTGAGAATTGATATTAGACAGCTAATGAAATTTAAAACTATATATTTTATTAGAAAAGCTTAAATTTTCATCTATAACGCTCATATAACAACTTGTCATATTAATTCAAAAAATGATGTTATGTATTTATCAGAAGCATTTATGATAGCCTCTTTAGAATCTATACTAAATTCGTCTCTTACGGCAATAACTTTCATTCCAGCTACTTTTGCTGAATTTATAGCAGGTAGGATATCTTCAAATACTATACATTTATCAGGAGGAGTATCTAATCTCTTAGCCGCAAGTAAGTATACATCTGGAGAATCTTTTCCTTTTTCAGTTTCACCTGTAGTAGTTATTGAATCAAAATAATCATAGATGTTATTTGCTTTTAAACAAACTTCTAATAATTCGTTAGAGTTACTTGTAGCTAGTCCGATTTTTATATTGTTAGATTTTAGTTTATCTAAAAATTCTATTACTCCATCTTTCAATTTTACTTTTGTTGAATAATATTCAAAGGCCATATCATGCCAATGTTTTAATATTGTTTCAATTGAATCATCTATATTAAATCTGTTTTTAAAATAAGCTGCTGTCTGTTTAAAACTTAAATGAATTATATCATTTTTCAAATCGTTAGGTAGTTCATGACCCTTTTCCTTAAGATAATCTATATCTATTTGTTGCCAAATCATCATTGAATCCACTAATGTTCCATCTAAATCAAATATTGCAGCTTTTATATTATTTAACATTACGTCACCCCTTTATTTTATAAAAAGTTATAAAAAAAACTTAAGGGTATGCCTTAAGTTTTTTTATATTGTATTAAATAGTGCAGATGGGGATAATTATATTATCAAAAAAAACTTATGTCAAGAATTCAATTTTATTGATTTTTGTGTTACTATAACAATATGATGTAAACTTTTACAGAAATTGTATTCATGATTTAGGATTTATATTTTTAAAGAGTATGACTGAATATATTAGAACCCCCTATTCTCAATGGGTTTTATGTAGCATCTTTTAGAAAAATAGGGGATTATGGACCATTTTAAAAAAAATATAGGATAATGCTTAGAATTAATGGGGTAGAAAAGTTGTCCATATATATGTAAAGTGATATAATTTTAGATATGTAAACGCATTTTGTTAATATGAAGGAGGGAAGGTTCGAAACGAACCGGCATTGGATGAGGAAAAAGATTTTAGCTGCAATGCTAGCTACTATGATTATTGCAGGGTCTTCAGCGCCAGCTTTTGCTACGCCTGGAAATCAAGAATTAAGTGAAACAAGACAAAAATATGCTGAAATAGAACGTAATATAAATGAAATTCAAGATAAAATTTATGACTTAGATGCTCAAATAGAGCCATTAGAACAAACGGTTTCTAATAATAAAAAGGAAGTTAAGAATATCAATACACAAATTGATAATACAACTAAAGACATAGAACAATGTAAAGAGGAAATTACTAGCTTAGATTTAGCACTAGGTGAAAGACTTAAGGCTATATATATGTCTGGAAATATGGAATTTAGTTATTTAAACTTCTTATTTGAATCAGAATCTACTAGTGACTTTTTTACAAGAGCAGAATCATTAGGTAGAATTTTAGGTAGAGATAAAAAGGCTATAAAAGAAATAACTGAAAAAAGAGATTCATTAAATGAAAAGATAACTTCTTTGGAAGATAAAAAGAAAGAAATAGACAAGCTTAATGCAGAAGTTCAAGTAAGTTTATCAGAATTAGATGTTAAGAAAAAAGATCAAGAAGTATTAGTTGAAAAGACAAAAGACGAAAAGAAGAAATTTGATGAAGAGTATTTATCACAAATGGAAAGAGATGTTGTTAAATCACAAATAGATGTAATAAACAGCTCAAGCAGTTCTCTTGGTGATTTAAAATCAGCAATTTCTCAATTAAGAAATATAAGAGATAACCAACTTAAGAGTCCAATAGTAATAGAAGAAGTAAACGCAAAGATTGAAAGTGCAAAGAGTGCAGTATCACAAAAAGAACAAGAAGAGGAAGCGAAAAAAGCAGCAGCGGCATCAGCAGCAGCTTCAGCTAACACTCCAAATAGAGGAAACTCAGGTTCTACAAATGTTACTGTTCCATCAGCAGGTAATGCCCAAGCTATATTAAATGAAGCATACAATCATTTAGGAAAAGCTTATGTATATGGAGCAACAGGTCCAAGCAACTTTGACTGTTCAGGATTTACTCAATATGTGTATAGAAAAGCAGCTGGTGTTGATATAACAAGAACTACTTACTCACAAATAGGGGTAGGAGTACCTGTATCACAAAGTCAATTACAACCAGGTGATTTAGTATTTACTCATGCAGGTCACGTTGGTATATATGTTGGTGGAGGTAGCATGATTCATGCACCACAAACAGGAGATGTTGTAAAAGTATCATCAGTATATAAATTCTATGCGGCTAGAAGAATTTTATAATATATAATATTTAAAATAAGGCTAGATATATAATTGTCTAGTCTTATTTTGTTGTATATAAAAATTATTTCTATTTAAAGTTAACTGCAGTATATGAAACTACGTTTACCTGATTTTATTATGCATGTATAAACAGTTTGTTAAAGAAGAATTAGAAAATAAATTACTAAAATCATATTAAGTTGTTTAGAATATATGTATAAGTTATAATTATTTAGAATATATGGATAAAGGAAGATAACTATGCTTGAAAATAATTTAATTAATTTAGATACAGATGAAGTTATAGATGATCTACAATTAAAAGGCCTACAATTAATACAAAAGGTTAATGGATTTAAATTTGGTGTAGATGCTGTAATATTATCTGATTTTGCAAATATTAAGAATAAACATAGAGTTATTGATTTATGTACAGGTACAGGAATAATACCTTTTTTGTTGTATGGAAAGTATAACCCAAAAGAGATTTATGGATTAGAGATACAAGAAGAAATGGTTAAGATGGCAGAGAAAAGTGTAAAATTAAATGCATTAGAAGATAAGATTACAATTATAAAAGAAGATTTAAAAAATATAGAGTATTTAAAGAAAATGGATAAGTTTGATGTAGTTACTGTAAACCCACCATACAAGTTGAATAATGCAGGAATTATAAATCCTAGCGATAAACTTGCTATTGCAAGACATGAAGTTTTATGCAATCTTGAAGATGTTATTTATGCATCTAAAATATTACTAAAAGACAATGGTAGAATGTTTATAGTACATAGACCAGAGAGATTAGCAGATATATTTACTTTAATGAGAAAATATAAAATAGAACCTAAAAGAGTTAGAATGGTATATCCTAAGCCTGGTAAGGCAGCAAATATAGTGCTAGTAGAAGGACAAAGAGATGGCGGTTCATATTTAAAATGGGATATTCCTTTATATGTTCATAATGAGGATGGATCTTATACAAAGCAAATAGATGAAATATATGGGAGGATATAAAATGGAAGTAGGAAAGTTGTATTTAGTACCAACGCCAATAGGTAATTTAAAAGATATAACATTAAGAGCATTGGAAGTACTAAATGAAGCAGATATTATAGCAGCAGAAGACACTAGACAGACTTTAAAATTATTAAATCATTTTGATATAAAGAAGACATTAATAAGTTATCATAAATTTAATGAGAAAGATAAGAGTAATGAAATTATTGATAGGCTTTTAAATGGGCAAAGCATAGCATTGGTGTCAGATGCAGGAACTCCTGGTATATCTGATCCTGGAAGTGTTATAGTTAAAAGATGCATAGAAGAAGGAATTGCATTTAATGTTCTACCTGGTGCAACAGCTATAACAACAGCTTTGGTATACTCAGGGTTAGATACAACAAAATTTATTTTTAGAGGTTTTTTACCTAGAGAAAACAAAGATAGAAATGCAATAAAGGAAGAATTACTTCAAAGTCAGGAGACTTTAATATTTTATGAAGCACCACATAGATTGCTTGATACATTATCTTTTTTATATAATTCATTTGGAAATAGACAAATTGCAGTTTGTAGAGAGCTGACAAAATTATATGAACAAATATTTAGAGGTACTATTGAAGAATCTATTAATTACTTCACAGAGAATAAACCTAGAGGTGAGTTTGTACTTGTACTTGAGGGTAAAAGACTTGAAGAAATAAAACAAGAGAGAGAAAGTGAATGGATTGATTTATCAATTGAAGATCACATAATGAAATATATAAATGAAGGTATAAGTAAGAAAGATGCTATTAAGGCTGTTGCTAAAGATAGGGGTATACCTAAAAGTGAAGTCTATAAGTTTTCAATTGATATATAAACATGAAATAAACAGCACCTCTAAATTCAGAGGTGCTGTTTATTTTATATAAGTATTATTAGGTATTATCTATTGTTTTTGATTTCATCTAAACAATTAGTACAAACATTTTTTCCTTTATAGTTTATAACATCTCTTGCATCTCCACAGAAGATACAAGCTGGTTCATATTTCTTAAGGATTATTTGTTCACCATCTACATAAATTTCTAAAGCATCTTTTTCAGCGATATCTAAAGTTCTTCTTAATTCTATTGGAATAACGATTCTACCTAATTCGTCTACTCTTCTAACTACACCTGTTGATTTCATAATAAAATTCCTCCTAATTTACAATGTTCGACATTCTACTCTGACATATTACCAAGTATGTAATATAAAGTCAATAGATATTTTATGTTTTTTGTATAATAAATTACAAATTTCAACTTTAATAAACATTATATATAAAATATACTACCATATTTTAGAAATGTCAATAGAATTTCTAGAATTTTTTGCTATGTAATATAAGGAGAATTTAATAGGGGGAATTGCATAACGACTAAGGTTAAATGGGATAAGCCTATATTAAAATAAAAAAAAGTAAAATCAATTAGTAATAATTAGTAAAAATGGATAATTACCAATTTCATGAATAAATATTAAAAAACACAGAAAATCTTAAAAATACATAAAAAATTAATGTATATTGTCTTAAAGATACAAAAAATATTAATTTTCTATATAATATTTTAAAATAATTAAAAATAAAATGAAAAATAATAAAAAGGCAAAAAAATATAGTTTATTCTTGCTAATATTAAAATTTTAAACTATATTATATAATAAAAGTATATGTAGAGTATTATAATGGTAAAAATAACTTGTAATAAGTTTATTTTTACTATATACTTTTATGTAAATATACTAAGAAAGTGTGGGATATTATATGAATGATCATATGGAGTCGTCTTATATAAAAGAAATAGTTGAAAAGATATCGGAAAATAGTTTAATTTCATATGAAGATTTACCCAAATATGATTTATTTTTATCTCAAGTTATAGACTACTTAAATGATAAATTTATGGATGAAAAATTTACTAATAATATAGTTCAAAATTATATAAAAAGTGAAGTTATAACAAAGCCTGAGGATGGAAAAAAAAGAGGCTATACAAAAATACATTTAATTCAGCTTGTATTATTAAGTTATATGAGACCAGTACTAACTACTGAAGAGATAAAAAAAGTTTTTAGTTTGGCATTTAATGAAATAAATGAAAGAAATGATGATATAATTGGTTGGCAAGATGCTTACAAAATATTTTCTGAAATACAAGATGAAAGCTTAGATGAGTATTTAAAGGCATCATTGGAAAATGAAAAGAAGTTAAAAGAAAGAGTCAAATGTTTAAATTTAAAAGACTCAGAAGAAGAAGAGAGAATAACTGTATTTTTATTAGTTCTATCTTTAATAGCTGAAGCTAGTGTAATTAAAAAATTAGTACAAAAAATAGTAAAAGAATATCATGCACATTAATTAATAAGAGTATGAAGAGATTAATTAAACACTTACTTGAATGAATTATATTTATTCAAGTAGGTGTTTTTTAAAGAAATATAATAAATTATGTAATATTTTATTATATTTATACAAAAAATACTTTTATATGAACTACTTTTAAAGTAGCATTAGTGCAGATTTTTTTGTTTCTGTCCATATAAAATAAAAAGTTTATTTATCTATTTAAGTATGTTAAAATATTCATGTTAGTTTATCAAAAGAAATAGCTTTATGATAACTAATTTAATGAGATAAGATATTTTTTATAAATAATTAATATTTAGGGTTTAAATATTTGTTATAATTTAGTAGAAATGAATTATCAAAACAATAAATTGGTAATATAAGTAAAATCAAAGGAGCGAGGAAAATGAATATTCCATTAATTGATTTAAAAGCTCAATATAAGTCTATTTCTGAAGATTTAGATAGAGTAACTAAGGAAGTATTATCTTCTGCAAATTATATTATGGGAAAAAATGTATCTGATTTTGAAAAGGATTTTGCAGATTATATAGGCGTTAAGCATGCTATTTCAGTAGGAAATGGAACAGATGCATTAGTTATTGCATTAAAATCTTTAGGAATTGGAGCTGGTGATGAAGTAATAACTTCAACATTTACTTACTTTGCCTCAGCTGAATGTATATCTGCTGTAGGAGCAAAGCCAGTTTTTGTAGATGCAGAGAAAGATACTTTTAATATAGATCCAAGCAAGATAGAAGAAAAAATTACTAAAAAAACAAAAGCAATTATACCTGTTCATATCTTTGGACAAAGTGCTGATATGGATGAAATAAATAAAATAGCTAAAAAATATAATTTAAAAGTTATTGAAGATGCTTGTCAAGCAGTTGGAGCTAAATATAAAGGAAAAATGATAGGGGCATTAAGTGACATGGCTTGTTTTTCATTCTTCCCAACAAAAAATCTTTCATGTGCTGGCGATGGTGGTATGATAGTAACATCTGATGATAATGTTGCAACTATAGCTAGAGCATTAAGAACTCATGGAAGCGGCGAAACAGGACAAAAAGCATATAATTTATTAAATAATATAAATGAAGACATAGATAAATCTAATACTGGAGATGATACAGTATATAACCCATTAAAGTACTACAATTATTTAATAGGGTATAACTCTAGATTAGATGCTATTCAAGCAGCAATATTGAAGGTAAAATTACCTCATTTAGATAAATGGAATTCAAAGAGAAAAGAAATAGCAAAAATATATGATGAAAACTTTAAAGATTCAAATGTAGTTACACCAAGTGTTAGAGAAGAAAATGAATCAGTATATCATCAATATGTATTACAAACAGAAGATAGAGAAAAAATGTTAAATAAGCTTAAAGATAAAGGTGTGGCAGCAGGGGTATATTATCCAGTTCCATTACATTTACAAAAAGTATATAAAGATCTTGGATATAAAGAAGGGGATATGCCAGTTGCAGAATATCTTTCACATAGAACATTCGCAATTCCTATTTATCCAGAATTAACAGAAGAACAAATAAGATATATAATTGATTCTATAAAGGAATAGAGAGGTATAATTTATGGATAAGAAGTATTTTGTACATGAATCCAGTTATATAGATGATAATGTTGAAATAGGAGAAGGAACAAAAGTATGGCATTTTTCTCATATTATGAGTAATTCTACAATGGGTGAAAAATGTAATATAGGTCAAAATGTTGTTATATCTCCTGGAGTAAAATTAGGTAATGGAGTTAAAATACAAAATAATGTATCTGTGTATACTGGCGTTATTTGTGAAGATGATGTATTTTTAGGACCATCTTGTGTATTTACTAATGTAATAAATCCTAGAAGTTTTATAGAAAGAAAAAGTGAATATAAACAGACTATTATAGGAAAAGGTGCATCAGTTGGAGCAAACGTAACAATAGTATGTGGTCATAACATAGGGAAGTATGCTTTAATTGGAGCTGGAGCTGTAGTTACTAAAAATATACCAGATTATGCTTTAGTTGTTGGAAATCCAGCAATAGTTAAAGGCTATGTATGTAAATGTGGCTCAAAGTTGGATTTTAAAGAAAACAAAGCAATTTGTGAAAGTTGTAATGAAGAATATATAAAATCTAATGAAAAAGTTGAGTGTGTAGATTTAGGAGGTATAAAATAGATGTCAGGATTAAAGCAACAATTATTAGAAAAAATAAATAATAGAACTGCTAAAGTAGGCGTAGTGGGATTAGGATACGTTGGTTTACCATTAGCTGTAGAAAAAGCAAGTGCAGGATATGAAACCATTGGATTTGATGTTCAAGATCAAAAAGTTAAAATGGTTAATGAAGGTAATAATTACATAGGTGATGTAGTAGACGAAAAATTAAAGATGTTAGTTAATGATAAAATATTAAGAGCTACTACAGATTTCAGTTTTGTAAAAGATGTAGATACTATTTGTATTTGTGTACCTACACCACTTGATTTATATAAGCAACCAGATTTATCATATGTTGTAGAATCAACAAAAAGTGTTGCAAAATACATGCACAAAGGTATGTTAATAGTTCTTGAAAGTACAACTTATCCAGGAACAACAGAAGAAGTTCTTAAGCCTATATTAGAAGAAAATGGATTGAAATGTGGAGTAGACTTTTTCTTAGCATTTTCACCAGAGAGAGTTGATCCAGGTAATAAAAACTTCAATACTAAAAATACACCTAAAGTTGTTGGTGGATGTAGTGAAGATTGTACAGAAGTTGCAGCAGCATTATATAGAAATATTTTAGAAGGTGAAATACATACTGTTTCATCACCAGCAGTAGCTGAAATGGAAAAGATATTAGAGAATACATTCAGAAATATTAATATTGGATTAGCTAATGAAATGGCTATACTATGTAACAGAATGGGAATAGATGTATGGGAAGTTATAGATGCAGCTAAAACTAAACCATATGGATTTATGCCATTTTATCCAGGTCCAGGTTTAGGCGGACACTGTATACCACTTGATCCGTTTTATTTAGAATGGAAAGCAAAAGAATATGATTATCATACAAGATTAATAGAAACTTCAGGAGAAATAAATGATTCAATGCCTGAATTTGTATTAGATAATGTAATGAAGATATTAAATAAGCATAAAAAGGCACTTAACGGTTCAAAAGTTCTTGTATTAGGAGTTGCTTATAAAAATGATATTGATGATTATAGAGAATCACCAGCATTTAAAGTAATAGAACTTTTTGAAAAGAATGGAGCTAACGTAATAATCAATGATCCATATTGCGAAGTTTCTAAATATAAGAATAAAGTTTATAACTCTGTAGATTGGAAAGAAGTTATAGATGAAAGTGATATTGTTGTAATAACAACTAACCATAGTTGCTATGATTATGAAGACATAGTAAGTAAAGCTAAAGTTGTTTATGATACAAGAAATGCGACTAAAAATGTAATTAATAATAGAGATAAAATTTATAAATTATAATATGTATAATTAACATATTAAAGTTTAGTTTATTATAGGATTTAATGCTGATTAAGTGTTAAGTCCTATAATTTTGTTGAAAATAGGAATATTTATTAATGTAGACCTTATTTTTTATATAATGAATATTTTATAAATTTTATCTATAAAATATGAGAATAAAGATATAATGCTTAATGTGTAAATCTGTGCAATATTTCAATTATAAAATTCATAGGGAATTATGAAATCTGTTTACGGCTTGTTATCATAATTAATTTATTTATTTAAATGGATAAGGAGAATGAGGTATAAATATAATTTTATATAAGTATTAATGAGATAATATTTAAAGATAGGAAATGGTGAGTTAATGAGTCATAAAAATATGAGTATAAGACAAAGACTAAGATTATTATTACATTTGATTGTAAAAGTAAAAAATGATGATATTTTTGCACTAGCATCTCAATTAGCATATTATTTACTTTTATCATTTTTTCCATTTATTATTTTCTTAATAACATTAATAGGATTCAGTAACATGGATTCCATACAAATACTAAATGGAATAAGAGCTATAGTTCCAGAAGCCGTGTTTGATTTGACTGCTTCAATAATAGTTGAAGTTTTTGATAAACAGTATACAGGATTATTAGGAATCTCTATTTTATTAGCTTTATGGACTTCATCATCTGGTTTTAGAGCTGTAATTAAAGGTGTAAATAAGGCTTATAATTTTAAGGAACATAGATCCTTTATAAAAAGATTAATAATTTCTATGATAAGTGTAATAGCATTAGCCCTAACTATAATATTGGCATTATCTATGCTCGTATTTGGAAATGTAATAGGAAATTACATCGTGAAAGTTATACCTTTTACAAATTTAGTTATAATTTTATGGAATATATGTAGATATGCATTTGTTGTAATTATAATGATTTTCATCTTTGCATCAATATATAGATTTACCCCTTCTAAAAGATTAAGGTGGCGAGAAGTAATACCAGGATCAATATTTAGTACACTGGGATGGATAGTAACATCCTATGGATTTTCTTTTTATATAGATAATTTTAGGAATTTTTCGAGATTTTATGGGAGTCTTGGAGCTGTTTTTATATTGATGACTTGGCTATTTTTAATCTCTATTTTATTTATTTTAGGAGTTGAAATAAATTGTGTGTTAGAGCAATTTAAGAAACAGACATTAGAATAACTATATTTAAATGAATATAATTACATTATCTGGATAGAATTAATAAAGAAATATTCAGGAGGTGTAATATAATGAATAAAATAGTATTAGTAGGAAATTTTATAAAGGACCCTGAACTTATGTGTACAGAAAAAGATAGTAAAACATATAGTAAATTCATAATTGCAGTAGATAGACCATTTAAAAGTTTAGATGGTACAAGAAAAGCTGATCTAATCCCTATAATATTATGGGGAAAAAAAGCGGAAGTTATATGTCGCTATATGAAAAAGGGAGACAGTATAAGTTTAAGTGGTAGATTAAGAACTGGAAGTTATGAAGATAAGGACGGAAATAAGAAATACATAGCAGAGGTTGTTGGTGAAGACTTTAAGTTCTTAGGAAATAAAAGACAGGAAAAAGTCGCTATAGAGAATTAAAACCAATATGTTAAAAATAATTTTATGCTTTTATAAAAAACACACTGTTTTAAAAGCGTTTAATAGCCACAATATATAATATAGACAATGTTATATTGTGGCTAAGTTTATTTTTGTTATAATAACTTCTGATTAATAAAATAGTTAAAAAATTATAAATGGATTGAATTTAAGAAAAATTATAATATTTATATTATTCTAAGTAAAATAACCTTTGCAAATAGTAACATTTATAAAATTAAGTCTAATTAATACTATATTATTAAGAAAATATATACTAAAATACTTTCTATATTTTAAATAAAGTTACAAAATTTTAATAAATAATATACCAAATATTGAATTAATAAATAAATGTGATATAATAAATAATGTAAACGATAACTAAGAAGTTTTCAGTTTTCAATTATGGTTACAATGAAATTTATGGGGTTAAAATGGGAAAAAATAAACCATCTTAAAATAGAATCATTCTATTTAGGGTGGTTTATTTTTATTGTTTAATAAATTATGTAATCTAAAAATATAGGGATGGCTTATAGAAGGTTGTATTTTAGATATATAATGAGTGCATCTAAAGAATAAAAACAATGATATATAGGATCATTATTTCTTTAGTGTATTAAAAAAAGAGCATGTTTAAAAAAGTTGACAGATATAAAGTAACATTGGCGATTTTTTTATTTTATAAAAAAATATATATAAATACATAATATTACTTAAAATTAAAATTTAATTATTGCAATTAAATTAATATTCGACAAATACTTTAAATTTAATTTTAAATATATTTATTTATGCGGTGATAAATAGCAAGTTTCAAAATTTATTGTCAATAAAAAATATATAAATAACTAATTATCGGGACATGCTTTGACATTTTATAAAAGGTTAATGTGATAATATTAACATGTGTTACAAATTTAAAAGGGGTTGAGTAATTATATGGATATTATAGAAGAATATACATCTATAGATACTGAAAATGATTTTGAGTATAAATACAGGCTAACTAAATCACTGTATAAAGGAATAACAGGATATGGTATAGAAGTGCAAAGTCAAAACTCAAATACCACTAATGAGGTATTTTATGAAAAGGATTCAGTAAATTTAATTTCTATAAATAGACACAATGTTAAAGCTTTACTTACTAAATTATATGAAAACAGAGTTTCACCATTACACCTTATAGATATTATTGGTGAGTATGTAGACGAGCACGTATGTGAATTTGATAATTTTACTTCGAAAGAAGTTGCAAATTAATTGTTAAATATTACTTAAACACTTCATTTAGTATATACTAAATAAAAGTGACTTTCTGAGAAAGGGGTAATATTTTGATAAAAGGAATTGGAACAGATATCGTAGAAATTGAAAGAATAAAAAAAGCTATTGAAAGTAATCCAAATTTTATAAATAGATTTTTTACAGAAAAAGAAATTGAATATTTTAAATTAAGAAAATTTAATGCTAATACCATATCAGGAAACTTTGCAGCAAAAGAGGCTGTAAGTAAAGCATTAGGTAGCGGATTTAGAGGGTTTGGATTAATGGATATAGAGGTATTAAGAGATGAACTAGGAAAGCCAATAGTGAATTTAAGTGATAAATTATATAAAATGTTTAATTTAGATAATTATAATATTTTTATAAGTATATCTCATAGTAATACTGACGCTATAGCATATGCAATAATAGAGGTGATATAACATGGAAATTATGTCTTCTAAAAAATGTAAACTAATTGATGAGCTAACAATTAATGAAATAGGAATTCCTAGCATTGTTTTAATGGAAAATGCAGCTATATCAATATACAAAGAAATATATAATATGGGTGATAGTTTTCTTGTAATATGTGGTCAAGGAAATAATGGTGGAGATGGTTTAGCAATTGCTAGGCATTTATTTAATAATGGAAAGAAGATAAAAGTTTATATTGTTGGAGTTAATGAAAAATATAGTGAAGATTTTAAATTAAACCTAAAAATATTAACTAATTTAGAAAATATACAAATTGAAAAGATAAAATCTAAAGAAGATATAGATTCTACTTTTATTAATGATATTAAAAGATTTGACGTCGTAGTTGATAGTATTTTTGGTGTTGGATTAAATAGAAATGTTAATGAATTATTTAAAACTATTATAAATGAAATTAATGTTAAATCAAATATAACTGTATCAGTAGATGTTCCGTCGGGCTTAGATTGTGATGAGGGAGTACCAAAGGGAGTTTCAATAAAGGCAGATTATACGTATACATTTGAAGTTATGAAAAAAGGATTCTTGGAATATTGTGCAATTGAATATTTAGGAAATATTAAAGTTGTAAGCATAGGTATTCCCAAAAAACTTAAAAAACAAAACAGTGAAGGAATTTGTATATTAGATGATTCAGAATATAAAAAATTAATCCCTAAAAGAAATATTTATGGGCATAAAGGAAACTATGGAAGAGCTGTTATAATTGCAGGAAGTATTGGATTTACAGGAGCAGCATTTATAACTACTGAATGTACGGTTAGAAGTGGTGCTGGATTAGTAACTTTAGTTTGTAATAAAGATGTACAATCTATATTATCTAATAAATTGGTAGAAGCTATGACTTTAAATATAGAAGATACAAGATTAAATGAATTATTAAAAGGAGCTCAAGTTATTGCTATTGGACCAGGTCTTGGAACTGGAGAAAAAGAGAATGTATTACTCGAAAAAGTTGTAAAGGAGACAATTTGTCCAATAATTATTGATGCAGATGCAATAATATTATTGTCAAAGAATAAGTCGTTATTAAAATATTTAGAAAATAGAGCAATTATGACACCACATCCAGGAGAATTAGCTAGATTTTTAGATGTGAAAATTAGTGAGGTTGAGAGTAATAGAATAAGTATAGCAAAGAAATTTTATGAGGATTACAGAATAAATTTATTGTTAAAGGGTTATAAGACAGTAATTTGTACTAATAATAAAACTTACATAAATCAAACTGGTAATAGCAAAATGGCATCAGGTGGAATGGGTGATGCATTAACAGGAATAATAACTGGACTAATATCTCAAGGATTAAACATTGATGATGCAGCTGTTTTAGGCGCTTATATACATGGAAAGTTAGCAGATGAAATTTCACAAAATTCTTTTATAGTTAATGCAAGAGATATTATAAACAATTTACCAACTAAAATTAATAATATTCTTAAATAATTAAGAATAAAATAAAAAAACTTTTCATAATAGTAATAAAGTATTAATAAAGCTTTGGAGGATTAATGGAAGAGAAAAAAAAGACAATTAAAAGTAAAATGCTTTTATCTACTTTATTACTTATACCAATTATAACTATTTTATTGATAGTTTTATTTAGACATATTTTACTTCCGACTAATGAAGATATTTTAAATTATGTTAAGAACATAAAAGAATATAGTACAGGCGTAGAATATACATTTAAAAATTCAAGAGGTGAAATTAAAGAATTAACTACACAATATTATAGTAATGCTAAGGGATTGAGAATTGAATTTGGACAAGATAAGAAAGCTATAAAAGTATATAACAGTGGAGAGATACAAGTTAAAGATTATCAGGGCGATGAATTTAAACTTGATGGTAATATTGATGTTATTTATCCACTAGCATCAATAAACAATATTTTATCTAATGAAATATTAGGTGAAATAAAAGAAAATGTTAAAGAGTGGGGGGATGGCAACTATTTAGAAATTGATTTGAAGTACGATATGAATAATAAACATTTTGAAAAAGGAAAATTCTATATAGATAAAAAAACAAAATCACCTATATTATTAAAAATATTTGATATTAACGGAGCTGAAAGGGTTATTATAACTTATAAAGATTTCAAAATTGAAAAGAGTTTAAGTGATGAGTTGTTTTAATCAATATATGTTTTTTTAGATAACCTATGATGAAAAGGGGGGAATTGAAACTGCATAAAATTAAAATCTTTAAATTATAGTTGTAGTTAATATTCTTCCTATAGAAGCAAATAAGTAAAACATTAAAATAAAAATAAATTAAGCCATATTGATATCAAAATAACATTAGTTTAAAATTATTTTATAGAAAGTATCACAAAGATACATACGTTTTAGGTAAAAAATTGTTATAAATAATATAAATAAATAAAACTCGTAATTTAATAAAAATATATCACAAAAAAAGGACAATTCTTTTGACAAATTGACATAATTTGCAATATAATAAATATATACATAGGATTTTTACTACTATGGAGGAGAAATTATGTCACATTTTAAGAATAATAAAAAAAATCACGATATATTTTGTACAAATAAAAAAAAGAGTGAATTTATGAGCGACTCAATAATAGTATATATTGATGATACAATTGAGGATATGAGTTTAGTCGATTTTGAATACTCAATGATAAAGGGTTATCAAGATATGGCAGAGTTAAATTTGGAACTTTCTAGAGATGGGGTTGAAAAGCTATTAAGTGATATTAATGAATATGAGATATGGCTTTGCGGAGAGTGATTATTTGAAATGGCAACTATGGTAGTAAAAAGAGGAGATATATTTTATGCTGACTTAAGTCCTGTAATAGGATCTGAACAAGGCGGAATACGTCCCGTTATTATAATACAAAATGATATAGGAAATAGATATAGTCCTACTGTTATTGTGGCAGCAATAACATCACAAATAAACAAGGCTAAACTACCTACTCATGTTGAAATATCTTCAGAGGAGTATGGTTTAAACAGGGATTCGGTTGTATTATTAGAACAAATAAGGACTTTAGATAAACGAAGATTAAAAGAGAAAATTGGACATATGACTGACTGTGATATGAAGAAAGTTAATAAATCTTTGACTATAAGTCTAAATCTTAATTAAATAAATTATATTGGAGTAGAGTAAGTCTCTACTCTTTTTTTGTATAAAATTATATTTTAATTGAAAAATATTAGACTATACTTTTTGTTAATAATCAAGATTATGATTATTAACAAAAAGTATATCACATAAGAAGCTAATATGGTAAAAAGTATAGCATATAATCTGAATATGTGTATATATACAAATGGCAATTATTATGATAGAATAAATTGAATATAAAATGAAAAAAATATGTTCTAGGTAAGGAATTTAATCATAGGAGGATTATAGTATGAATAATAACAAAGAAAAGCTTCAAGAAATATCAAAGCTTATAAGAAAAGACATAGTAACTATGCTTACTGAGTCAGCATCAGGACATCCGGGTGGATCTTTATCAATAGCAGATATAATGAGTGTATTATTTTTTAATGAAATGAACATAGATCCTAAGAATCCTAAGAACCCTGATAGAGACAGATTTGTATTATCAAAAGGACATGCTGCACCAGCTTTATATAGTGCATTAGCAAGAAGAGGTTATTTTGATGTAGAAGAATTAAGTACTTTAAGAAAAATAGGTTCTAGATTACAAGGTCATCCTAATATGAATGACTTACCAGGAATTGATATGTCAACAGGTTCATTAGGACAAGGAATTTCAGCAGCTGTTGGAATGGCATTAGCAGGTAAATTAGATAATAAAAATTATAGAGTTTACACTATATTAGGTGATGGAGAACTTGAAGAAGGCCAAGTTTGGGAAGCATCAATGTCAGCAGCTCACTACAAATTAGATAATTTAACTGCATTTGTAGATTATAATGGACTACAAATAGATGGAAATATTTCAGATGTAATGAATCCAGCTCCAATTGATAAGAAATTTGAAGCTTTTGGATGGAATACTTTAATAATAGATGGTCATGATTATGATCAAATTTTAGCTGCAATTGAAAAAGCTAAAAACACAAAAGGACAACCAACAGTTATAGTATGTAAAACAGTAAAGGGTAAAGGTGTTTCATTCATGGAAAACCAAGCAGGATGGCATGGAGCAGCACCAAGCGTAGAACAACGTGATCAAGCATTAAAAGAAATTGGAGGGGAAAACTAATGGGTAATAAAATAGCAACTAGAGAAGCTTATGGTAAGGCATTAGTAAAACTTTCAAACATAAATAAAGATGTTGTAGTATTAGATGCAGATTTATCAAAGTCAACTAAAACAGCAGATTTTAAAGCAGCTGCACCAGAAAGATTTATAAATATGGGAATAGCAGAAGCTAACATGATGGGTGTAGCATCAGGTCTTTCAACTTGTGGAAAAGTTCCATTTGTTAGTACGTTTGCAATGTTTGCAGCAGGTAGAGCATTTGAACAAATTAGAAATTCAATTTGTTATCCAAAACTTAATGTTAAAGTTTGTGCAACTCATGCAGGATTAACAGTAGGAGAAGATGGAGCATCTCATCAATCAGTTGAAGATATTTCATTAATGAGAAGTATTCCTAATATGACAGTAATAAATCCAGCAGATGCAATTGAAACTGAAGCAGCTATTTTAGCTGTAGCAGAATACAATGGACCTTGTTATGTAAGACTTGGTAGATTAGCAGTTGAAAATGTAAATGATAATTCTAACTATAAGTTTGAAATAGGTAAAGGTGTAACATTAGCAAATGGAAATGATGTTACTATAGTAGCAACAGGAATAATGGTTAAATTAGCATTAGAAGCTAAAGAAGAATTAGCTAAAGAGGGAATAGATGCAAGAGTTATTAATATTCATACTATAAAACCTATAGATTCAGAATTATTAATAAAAGCAGCTAAGGAAACTGGAGCTGTTGTTACAGCTGAAGAACATAGCATAATTGGTGGATTAGGTTCAGCTGTATCAGAAGTATTATGTGAAGAAATGCCAGTTCCAGTATTAAAAGTTGGAATTGAAGATACATTTGGCGAAAGCGGAAAGCCAGAACAATTATTAAAGGCATATGGCTTAACAACTGAAAAAATAGTTGAAAAAGCTAAAAAAGCAGTATCAATAAAAAGATAATTAGCTTTATTATTAGGTAGCAATACTTTAAGTTATTGCTACCTTTTTTTTATTTTAAGAAATTATTATATCTTTAAATATAAAAACTTATTTACAAAATAAATTTATTTTAGTACTTAAATTAAAAAATATAGCTTGTAGTAATAAATTATATTGTATAAGTTTACAATATATATATATTTGTAAAAGTTAATCTTTTTATTAAAACTTTTAATTATTATATTTATATTTTCAAAATAATAAAGTATAACAATAATTTTTATTATTTTACTTAAATATTAAATAAAATTATATTGATATTGTAAAAAAATAATGGGAAAATATAGAGTAGCTATTACATATTTTGAATAATAAAAGGCAATTGTGGAAATATAGATATAGATTTATAAATAGGGGGAATGATTATGAGAAGCTTCATAAAAGAGTATGGCATAATGACAATAGGCATAATACTAGTTGCATTAGGAAATGAGTATTTTTTTATACCTAATAACCTTGCTGGTGGTGGAATAACTGGAATAGGTATTATAATAAATGAATTTGCACCTAATATTTCAGTTGGGGCTATAACTTTCATATTAAATGCGATACTATTAGCTATATCATTTATATTTATAAACGGAGATTTTGGGATTAAAACAATATATGCAAGTTTAGGATTATCAATAATGATGTGGTTTATAGAAAAATTTTGTAATCCAGTAGCCATAACTTCAGACCTGATTATAGCTACAATTTTTGGAACTATCATAGCTGCTTTTGGAATGGCGTTAGTATTTAATCAAAATTCATCAACTGGTGGAACTGATATATTAGCCAAAATATTAAATAAATTTTTTAATTTAGATATAGGAAAATCATTACTAATAGTAGATTTTATTATTACATTTGCAGCAGCTTTAGTATTTGGAATAGATATAGGTTTATATTCTATGCTTAGTGTAATAATATTAGGAATACTTGTGGATAATTTTATTGAAGGCTTTAATATATGCAAACAGGTAATAATTATTAGTCAAAAGAATGATGAAATTAGTAAATATATAATGGACGTATTAGGTAGAGGATGTACTTTTTTAAAGGGAACAGGTGGTTTTACTGGAAATGATTCTACTGTTTTATATGCTGTACTAAGTAGAAATCAGTTTATAAAATTAAAAAGGTTCATACAAGAAATAGATACAAAAGCATTTATAACAGTGGGAGAAGTGCATGAAGTCTTAGGTGAAGGCTTCAAAGATATACAAATGGATTAAATATAATAGAATTTGTATATTTAAGAAATTTGTATAACATTCAAAACTCTTCTATGATATAATTATTTTGTAAGTTTTACAGAGAAATTGTATAATTTCATCCAAAGGAGAGTTAATATGATTGAGTTTAAAAATATATCAAAAATTTATGATAATAATGTAAAAGCGTTAAGTGATGTAAATATAGAAATAAATTCAGGAGAATTCGTTTTCTTAGTAGGACCAAGTGGATCAGGAAAGTCAACGTTTATTAAGATGATATTAAAAGAAGTAGAGCCGACTAATGGTAAGATAATAATAGGAAATAAAGATTTATCGGTTATAAATAGAAAGCAAATACCTTACTATAGAAGAAAAATAGGTATGGTGTTTCAAGATTTTAGACTTATACCTAATTTAAATGTATATGAAAATGTTGCATTTGCTATGAGAGTGGTAGAAGCATCACCAAGAGAAATAAGAAGAAGAGTGCCTATGGTATTATCATTAGTAGGTTTATCTCATAAATATAAAATGTTCCCTAATGAATTATCTGGTGGAGAACAACAAAGAGTTTCACTTGCAAGAGCATTAGTAAATAATCCATCTGTTTTGATAGCTGATGAACCAACAGGAAACCTAGATCCAGAAACAGCTAGAGAAATAATGGAATTGTTAGATGATATAAATAAATCAGGAACAACTGTCTTAATGGCAACTCATGCAAAGGATATAGTTGACTATATGAAGAAGAGAGTTATAGCAATTGACAGAGGAGAAATAGTAAGAGACGAAAAGAGAGGTAAGTACGAAGATGAGAATTAACACATTTACATATTTTATAAAAGATGCATTTACTAGTTTAAAAAGAAATAGAACTATAAGTTTTGCCTCAATACTTACAGTACTTATAACCTTCTTTGTTTTAGGAATATTTATATTATTGGCAGGAAATGTAAATCAGGCTATTAGTAGTGTTCAAGATAAAGTTGATCTTAAAGTATTTCTTAAAGATGATATAAAACTTATTGATCAAAGAGAAATAGAATTAAAATTAAGAGAATTAGAAGGCGTGAAAGATGTTGTATATGAATCAAAAGAAGAAGCATATAAAACAGTTCAACAAACAACAAGTGAAAATGAAGGATTATTACAAGGTTATACTTTAGAACATAATCCATTTCCAGCGTCATTTACTGTAAAATTAGAATCACCTGAATATGCAGAAAATATAAGCCAAGCTTTAGATGGATTTACAGGTGTGGAGAAGATAGATAATCAGAAAAAAGTTGTTGATGGAATTGTAAAACTTGTAAAAGGTATAAATGTAGTTGGTGGAGCATTATTTATAGTTTTAGTTGGAGTATCTATTTTCTTGATAATGAATACAACTAAATTAACAGTTTATTCAAGAAGAAGAGAAGTTGGAATAATGAAGTTTGTAGGAGCTACTGATTGGTTTATAAGATGGCCTTTTATAATAGAAGGTATGGTAATTGGGGTTTTAGGATCTACATTATCGTGCATAGTGTTATTCTTTACTTATAAGGGAGTATTTAGTTGGATAGCATCAATGATGATGTTTGTAACTCTTGTTCCTCCTATGTATATTTTAAAAGTAATGTTATTAGAATTTGTAATTGGTGGAATTTTAGTTGGTGGAATAGCTAGTGCATCAGCTTTAAGAAAATTCTTGATAGTATAATTTTTTATAAATAAGAATAAAATTAACTTATAAATAAAAATAATGGACCAAGTATTCTTTAGATATTTTTAATTATTAGAATAAATATAGTATTAATACTTTATTTATTCTAATAATATAAATAAGTAAAATATATTAAAGAGTAATGGTTTATTATTTTTTTTAAATGTTTTATATTATAGTTATAAGCCCAAGTAACTATATAAATCATATAATAAGTATTTAATTTAACATATAATGGTTGTACGCTATTGGATAACGGTTTCTAAGTTTTAGATAGTAGTAAAAGTTAACAATCTTTAAGAAATAAGAAGAAATACATATAAATAATAGAAATATTTTTATAACACAGAATACGAAAGGAAGTCTAGAACGGTGAGTGATTTAAGAAGAGGCGAAGAAAAGTCTAGAGTAAGTAAAACATGGCGAATAATCATAAGTACAGCGATGTTACTAGTGATTGGAACTGGATGTATATTTGTAGGAAATTATTTAGCAACTAGAGGTATATTATTAACTACATCTTCACAAAAGGTTTCAAGTGAATTAAAACAAATGAAAGATGTAGATAAATATTCATCATTATTTCAAGTTAGAGAAGCTTTAATATCAAAATTTGATGGTGAAATAGATGATAATATATTGTTAGAGGGTGCTATTAAGGGAATGACTGCATCTTTAGAAGATCCATACACAGTATTTATGAATAAAGAAGAATTTAGTAAGTTTATGGAACAAACTACTGGTAGTTTTATGGGAATAGGAGTTCAAGTGGGAGTAAAGAATGATCAAATAACAATAATAGCTCCTATTGAAGGATCACCAGCAGCTTCAGCAGGTTTACAATCTGGTGATGTAATACAAAAAGTAAATGATGTTGAATTAGATGGAACAGAACTTGATAAAGCAATATCTATGATTAGTGGAAAAGAAAAAGCAGAAGTAAAATTAACTATTGCTAGAGGACAAAATAGTCCATTTGATGTAAATGTAACAAGGGATGTTATAAAGGTTGAATCAATAAAAGGTGAGATGATTGATTCATCTATTGGTTATATACAATTAACATCTTTTATGGATGAAAATATTACTGACGATTTTAAAAATAAAATAAATGAATTAAAGAATTCTGGGATGAAGGGATTAATATTAGACTTAAGAGGAAATCCAGGCGGACTACTTTCACAAGCTGTTGGAGTAGCATCTCAATTTATACCGGAGGGAAAAATAATAACATATACTATTGATAAATATAATAATAAAGCCGAATCACCATCTATTGGAGGGATAGCAGAAGGATTCCCATTAGTATTACTTGTTGATGGAGGAAGTGCTAGTGCTTCAGAAGTCGTTACAGGAGCGTTAAGAGATTATAAAGCAGCAACAATTGTTGGAACAACTACATTTGGAAAAGGAATAGTTCAACAACCTATTAGGTTTTCAAATGATATAGGTGGACTTAAGGTAACAGTTTCAAAGTATTATACTCCTAATGGAGAAAATATTCATAAAAAGGGCATAGCGCCAGATTATGATGTGGATATACCTAAAGATTTATTTAAAGAAAAGTATACTAGAGATATAGATCCACAATTTAATAAGGCTTTACAGCTTATTACTGAAAAGCTTAATTAGGGGGATTAATATGGAATTAGCATTTTATACATTAAGAGGAATTGCTGGTGCAATAGTAAATCCAGGGTTGATGATTGTACTGATTTTTTTAGGGATAATATTATATTTTAAAAATAAAAATTTGGTTATGATGCAAAGATTAATTCTAGGGGATAATATAAACACCCCCCTAGAATTAACTTTATCACAAATTGTATTAGGGATATTAGCAGGTGCAATAGGTAGCGTTATACTAAGCATATTAGGAATAAGGTTTTGGGAAAATTCAGGTATAATATATTTATTTATGATTTCAATAATTTTAATGTTCGTAAAACCAAGATTTATATGTTTTTCTTATTCTGGAGCTATATTAGGAGCTATAAGTATAGTAATTAGTTTATTATCAAATGTATTTCCTTCTTTAAAAAATACTACAATTTTTAATATTGATATAGTATACCTTATGACATTTATAGGTGTATTACATATTGTTGAAGGTTTTTTAGTTATGATAGATGGAGATAGAGGTTCTATTCCTATTTTTAGTAATAAGAATGGAAAGATAATAGGTGGATTTTCTCTTAATAGATATTGGATTTTATCTGTAGCAATATTAGTATTAGCATTATCTAATAATGATACAAGCAATTACATAGCAACTACTATATCAACACCTAAAGGATGGCCATTTATAAGTGGAAATTTAACAAATAATTTATTAGCATTAAGTACAATATCAATAATGCCACTTTATGCTGTAACAGGTTATTCAGCAATTACATTTACTAAAAGTAAAAAGGAAAAGGCTATACATTCAGGAATTTCTATATTATTTTATGGAATATGTTTAACATTAATTGCCCAAGCTGCAAGATTTGGACTTGTTTTTGAAATAGTAGTAATAATATTTACTCCATTTGCACATGAAATGATGTTAAAAATTCAAAGAGATAATGAAAATAAACAAGAACCTAAATTTATGAGCGATGAAGAAGGACTAGTTGTATTAGAAGTTGTGCCTAGAGGTGTAGCTTATAATTTAGGAATAAAACCTGGAAGTAAACTTATTTCAGTGAATAATAGTGTTGTAAATTCTGAAGCAGATGTACTTATTATTTTAAAAGAAAATCTTTATAATGTTACTTTTAAAATTAAAGATTTAACTGGAATAATAAGAGAAATAAAAGTTAAAACTAGTAAAGGTAAAAGGTTAGGTATGCTTTTAGTTCCAAGAACAATAAAAGAACAAGATAAAATATGTATAAAAGAAAATAAATTTTCTAATATATTAAATAGTGCAAAAGAAAAGCATCAGTAATATATACAATTTAAGATGAGATAATGTTTTAATTTAAAGTTTATTAGATTTAGAGTTCTATTTAAGAGCTAAAAAAAATTCTAATGTTAATTAAAATCGAACTAAAATATTAATATTAGTTTAAAGCAAAAATCATATAATATAAAGCCAGATATTCGTATTGAATTTTCTGGCTTTTTTCATTAATAATTGGATGTATTTTAGCAGTTTGCTTATATATGCAGAAATAAAGTAGAATGAATAATTAAACTTAGGAATACTAAAATCAGCATAGTCCAATTTACAATGCTAATTTACCTATTGTTTAAAATATAGCCTAAGAATTTATAAAATCTTTGAAAATTGAAAAAACTAATAATTAAGAATAATTTAAGTAAGAATACTTTAAGTAAGAATTAAAAATTAAGTATTACACATAGAGAATTAACTGTATTGATTAATTATTGAATGAGTTTATGTTGACTTAGGCTATAATGAAAAGTAAAATATAATAAAATGCATACGAATGTTTGTTCGCAAAAGAGAGGTGTTAATTATGGGGAATTTCAAAATACATTCAAAATTCAAACCTACAGGAGATCAACCTAAAGCTATTGAAACTATATTAAAATCAATAAAAAAAGGGAATGAGTTTCAAACTTTACTTGGAGTAACTGGATCAGGTAAGACTTTTACTATGGCTAATATAATAGAAAAATTACAAAGACCAACTCTTATTTTAGCTCATAATAAGACTCTTGCGGCTCAATTATGTTCTGAATTTAAAGAGTTTTTTCCAGAAAATATAGTTGAGTACTTTGTATCATATTATGATTATTATCAACCAGAAGCATATGTGCCACAAACTGATACTTTTATTGAAAAAGATGCATCTATAAATGATGAAATAGATAAACTAAGACATTCAGCTACATCAGCACTTTTTGAAAGAAGAGATGTAATTATAGTAGCATCAGTTTCTTGTATATATGGGCTTGGTAATCCTGATGAATATAAAAAATTAACTATAAGTTTAAGAAAAGGAATGCAAAAGGAAAGGGATGAAATAATAAAAAAGCTTATAGAAATTCAATATGAGAGAAATGATATAGATTTTTCAAGAGGAACATTTAGGGTAAGGGGCGATTTGTTAGATATCATTCCATCATCAACTTCTAGTAAGGGAATAAGGATAGAGTTTTTTGGAGATGAAATTGATAGAATAAGAGAATTTGATGTATTAACAGGAACTATACTAGGGGAAAGAAATCATGTTTTGATTTTCCCAGCATCTCACTTTGCAACTTCAAAGGAAACTGTAGAGAGATCTTTAGGTGAAATAGAGAATGAGTTAGAAAATAGACTTAGAGAATTGAACTCACAAGAAAAATTATTAGAAGCTCAAAGATTAAGACAAAGAACAAACTTTGATATAGAAATGATAAGAGAAATGGGTTATTGCAGCGGAATAGAAAACTATTCAAGAATTTTAGATGGAAGAGCACCAGGAACACCACCAAAGACATTAATAGATTATTTTCCAGAAGATTTCTTACTATTCATAGATGAAAGTCATGTTACATTACCTCAAGTAAGAGCTATGTATGCTGGCGATAGATCAAGAAAAAACACACTTGTGGATTATGGGTTTAGATTACCATGTGCTTATGATAATAGACCACTAAAGTTTGAAGAGTTTGAAAAAAAGATAAATCAAGTTATGTTTGTTAGTGCAACACCAGCTCAATATGAGTTGGAACATTCACAGTCTATAGCAGAGCAAGTTATAAGACCAACAGGATTATTAGATCCAGAAATTATTATAAAACCAGTAAAAGGTCAAATTGATGATTTATATACAGAAATTCAGGAAACAATATCAAGAGGATATAGAATATTAATTACAACATTAACTAAAAGAATGGCAGAAGATTTAACTAAATATATGATTGAATTAGGTGTAAAAGCTACTTATATGCATTCGGATATTGACACTATTGAAAGAATGAAAATTATTAGAGACTTAAGACTTGGTGAATATGACGTTTTAGTTGGAATAAATCTTTTAAGAGAAGGATTAGATATACCAGAAGTTGCTTTGGTTGCTATATTAGATGCAGATAAGGAAGGTTTTTTAAGATCGGAGACTTCCTTAATTCAAACAATAGGAAGAGCAGCTAGAAATTCAGAAAGTAAAGTAATAATGTATGCAGATAATATTACAAAATCAATGAAAAAGGCTATTAGTGAAACTGAAAGAAGAAGAAAAATACAAACAGAATATAATGAAGAACACGGAATAATACCACAAACAATTAATAAAGAAGTTAGAGATTTAATAGAGGCTACTAAAGTAGCTGAAGAATCAACAGAGTATGGTATAGAAGCAACAAAATCTTTAACTAAGAAAGAAGTAAAGAAACTTATCAAAGAGTACACAGAAGAAATGATGCTTGCAGCTAAAAATCTTCAATTTGAAAGAGCAGCACAATTAAGAGATGAGATAGAAGAACTGAAAGGAAAAGAGTGATGACATGAATGATAAGATAGTAATTAAAGGTGCGAAAGTTAATAATTTAAAAAATGTAAGTTTAGAAATACCAAGAGATAAATTAATAGTATTTACAGGATTATCAGGTTCTGGGAAATCCTCTTTAGCTTTTGATACATTATATGCAGAAGGACAAAGAAGGTATGTTGAATCATTATCTTCTTATGCTAGACAATTTTTAGGACAGATGGATAAGCCAGATGTTGAATATATAGAAGGATTATCTCCAGCTATATCAATAGATCAAAAAACTACAAGCAAGAATCCAAGATCTACTGTTGGAACTATAACAGAAATATATGACTATTTAAGATTATTATATGCAAGAGTAGGTATTCCACATTGTCCTAAGTGTGGTAAGGAAATTTCTAAACAATCTGTGGATCAAATAGTGGATAAAATAATATCTTATGGGGATAAAACTAAAATTCAAATTTTAGCTCCAATAGTTCGTGGAAGAAAAGGAACCCATGAAAAGATATTAGAAAACATTAAAAAGAATGGTTTTATAAGAGCTAGAATTGATGGAGAAATGTATGATTTAACTGAAGAAGAGGTTAAATTAGATAAAAATAAAAAACATAATATTGAAGCTATTATAGATAGAATAGTAATAAAAGAAGATATTGAAAAAAGAATTACTGATTCTATAGAAATGGCATTAAAGCTTGCTGATGGTTTAGTTATAGCTAACATAGTTGGAAAAGAAGATATATTGTTTAGCGAAAATTTTGCGTGTCCAGATTGTAGTATTAGTATAGATGAATTAGCTCCAAGGCTATTTTCTTTCAACTCACCTTTTGGAAAATGTGATTGTTGCGATGGTTTAGGAACTTTGTTTGAATTTGATGAAGATTTAGTTATACCAAATAAAGAATTAAGTATTATGGATGGTGCAGTGGCAAGTTGGGGAGCTGGTAGACTAAAAGAAGAATCATGGACATTTGCTATATTAAAGGCATTAGAAAGAGAATATGATTTACGACTTAATGTACCGATAAAAGATTTAAGTAAAGAAGAAGTGAATTTATTATTGTATGGTACAGATGGAAAGAGGATCAAAGTTGATTATGTAAAAGAAGGTGTAAAAGCTACTTATAATTATTCTTATGATGGAGAGATAAATTCTTTAAAAAGAAGATATAGAGAGACTAACTCAGATTACATAAAGAATGAAATAGAACAATACATGAGTGATAGTTATTGTCCTAAATGTAAAGGAGCAAGGTTGAAGAAAGAAGCCTTATCTGTTAAGGTAGGTGAAAAAAATATATATGAATTTACTACAATGCCAATAAATGAAGAGTTGAAATTTTTAAATAGTTTAGAATTCTCAACTAAAAATAAGATAATAAGTGAGCAGGTAGTAAAGGAAATTAGAAATAGACTTCAGTTTTTACTTGATGTGGGATTGGATTATTTAAATTTATCAAGAAAAGCTGGTACTTTATCAGGTGGAGAATCTCAAAGAATAAGATTAGCAACACAAATTGGATCATCACTTATGGGCGTTTTGTATATATTAGATGAACCAAGTATAGGCTTACATCAAAGAGATAATGATAGACTTATAAGTACATTGAAAAATTTAAGAGATGTAGGAAATACAGTTATTGTAGTTGAACATGATGAAGATACAATAAGGGAAGCTGATTGTATTGTTGATATTGGGCCAAGAGCAGGAGAACATGGTGGAGAAGTTGTTGCAGTAGGAACTTTAGATGAAATTAAATCATGTAAAGAATCAATAACAGGTCAATATTTAAGAGGTGAAAAGTATGTTGAAGTTCCTAAAGAAAGAAGAAAAGGAAATGGAAAAGAAATAAAGGTAATAGGTGCAAAAGAAAATAATTTAAAGAATATAACTGCATCAATTCCTTTAGAAACTCTAACAATAGTAACTGGAGTTTCAGGGTCAGGAAAAAGTACATTTGTTAATGAAATCTTATATAAAGGATTAAACAGATTAATAAATAAAAGCAAAAATCCAATAGGAAACCATAAAGAGATATTAGGTTATGAAAATATAGATAAAATCATAGATATAGATCAAAGCCCAATAGGTAGAACTCCAAGATCAAATCCTGCAACTTATACAGGCACTTTTGATGTAATAAGAGAATTATTTTCTCAAACTAATGAAGCTAAAATGCGAGGCTATAAGCAAGGCAGATTTAGTTTTAATGTTAAAGGTGGAAGATGTGAAGCATGTTCTGGGGATGGAATAATAAAAATTGAAATGCAATTTTTATCAGATGTTTATGTACCTTGTGAAGTATGTAAAGGAAAAAGATATAATAGAGAAACTTTAGAGGTAAAATATAAAGGTAAGAATATAGATGATGTTTTAAATATGACCGTAGAAGAAGCATTGGAGTTCTTTGAAAATATACCAAGAATAAAAAATAAATTAAAAACATTAAATGATGTTGGATTAGGATATATTAGATTGGGTCAACCATCTACTCAATTATCAGGTGGAGAAGCTCAAAGAATTAAACTTGCATCAGAGCTTTCAAAAAGAAGTACAGGAAAAACATTATATATTCTAGATGAACCAACAACTGGTTTACATATAGATGATGTTAATAGACTTATAGAAATATTACAAAGATTAGTTGAGGCAGGTAATACAGTTGTTGTTATTGAACATAATATAGATATGATAAAATGTGCTGATTATTTAATAGATTTAGGTCCAGAGGGTGGAGACAAAGGAGGAACTATTGTAAAGACAGGAACTCCAGAACAAATAAGTAAATGTGATAAATCATATACAGGTAAGTATTTAAAGAAGTTGTTGTAATCATATAAAATAAACTTGCATATAAGAATAAAGCATGAATAAAATCATACGATCAATTTGTAAAAAATATCTTTCTAAAGAATAATTTAGGTAAATTATTCTTTAGAAGTTAATTCTTTTAGTTTTAACTTATTAATTTTTTATTAAGATATCATAGTAGAGCGTTTATAATGTAGACATTTGTATAAGATAAATTTTACAATATTAATATGATTTTAAAATATAATGTAAAAATGAATTGATAATTATAAAAATATTAAAACAAAAAGCGTTTTGCTGATAAAGGCAAAATGATACGTTTATAATGTCATAATTACTCTTTTTGTTGTATAATCATTATTATGATGTAGTAAATATGTATTGAGGTGAAGTTATGGATTTTTCAAAAATATCCGCAGGAATATTCGGAGCAATTTTCATTGTGGTTTTATATTTTATAATTTATTATGCATTAAAGATAATGTATAAAGACATAAAAGGTGGCGGAAGAAGAAGAAGGCCTACGAATTCTAGAGGAAGTTTTGGTTTAGAGATATTAAAGCCAGGAGAATCTAGTGATTTAAAAGAAGGATCGGTAATTCCAATAAGAAATGATTTAACTATTGGAAGAAAAGAAGAAAATTCTATTTCTCTTTCGGATCAGCATGTTTCAGGTAATCATGCAAGAGTATTTGTAAGAAATACTGGATTGTTTATCGAAGATTTAAATAGTACAAATGGAACTTATGTTAACGGAAATAAAATAAGAGGTAAACAAAAGTTATCAAACAAAGATGAAATAAGAATAGGTACTTCTACATTTAAGGTTCTAAGCTAGATACTTAGCGGATGAGGTGAGATAGTGAGACGAAAAGGTGATACTCAGTTAATGATATTAACTTATATATTATGCATGGCTCTTTTTGTAAATTTAGCAATTTTAAAAGATCCAATAGACAAAGGCGCTATATATATGGGCGCAGTAATATGTGTGTTAATAACAATAGCTAAAATTTTAATGAATAAGTTTTATCCTAATGGAGATAAATTTTTATTTATATTTTCATGTATATTATCAGTTATAGGTATTGCTGTTTTATATAGATTGGATGCCACAGTGGCTATAAAACAATTAATATGGGTTATAGCAGGAATTGTAATATATATGTTTATAGTACTTTCCATACCTGATATAAGGGAACTAGGAAAATATAAAAATTTATTTTTAATTATAACATTAATATTAATGCCATTATCATTAATATTTGGAACAGAAATTAATGGTTCTAAAAACTGGGTTATGATTGGAGGAACTGGATTTCAGCCATCAGAATTTGGTAAGATAGCATTTGTTTTATATATTGCATCTGCTATACGAAAATATGAAGATAAAAATAATATAAAAGAGGATTTTAAACAACTTTGGGAACCAGCTTTAGTAGTTATGTTTTCACTAGGGTGTATGGTACTTCAAAAGGATTTAGGATCTGCTTTAATATTCTTTGGAATATCAGTAACTATGCTTTATGTTGGAACAGGTAAAAAGAAATATGTAGTAATAAGTCTTGCATTGTTTTTAACTGGAGCATTTATAGCATATCAATTATTTGGTCATGTAAGACAAAGAGTTCTTATATGGAAAGATCCTTGGAGTGATCCAAGTGGATTAGGATATCAAATAGTTGAAGGAATGTATGCCATAGCATCAGGAGGACTATTTGGTAGTGGTCTTGGTCAAGGGTATCCGGGATTTATTCCAATAAACACATCAGATTTTATTTTTGCAGTAATTTGTGAAGAACTTGGAATAATAATAGGACTTGGAATTATGATAATATATTTCTTGATATTTTATAGAGGAATGAGAAGTGCTGTTTTTATAAAAGATAGATTTTCTCAATTAACTGCGGTTGGTTTTAGTGCTATGATAGCTTGTCAAGTATTGGTTATCATAGGTGGAGTTTTTGCAGTAATACCATTAACCGGTATAACTTTACCACTTATTAGTTATGGTGGTTCTTCAGTTATAACCATGTTTTTTGCACTTTCAATATTGCAAAAAATATCAGAGGAGGACTAACTATGAAGGATATTTCAGATAGTATAAAAAAAGTAATGATAGTTTTTCTATTTTGTTTTGTAGCACTTATTTCGTATATAGCATATTTTCAAGTTTTTAATGCTCCAGCAATAGCTGAGCAACAAGGCAATAAAAGATTAAGTGCAAGAAGAAATGAAGTACTTAGAGGAACTATATATGATAGAAATCAGGTTGCTTTAACTAAAAGTGAAAGAAAGAATGCTCTTACTCAAAAAAGAGAATATATATATGGTGATTTATATACTCATGCTTTAGGATATGTAGATCCAATATATAGAGCAACAGGTCTAGAAGCAGCATATGATAAAGAACTATCTCAGTATAGTTCCATTAGTAATACATTTTTAAATCTAACTAAAGATTTTTCAATGGATAATTTAAAGGATGCTTTTAAGCAGAGAAAAGAAGAAGAAAATAAAATAGGTAATAGTATAATAACTACTTTAAATACAAATATTCAACAAGTTGCTTATGACGCTCTTGGAAAGAATAAGGGTGCAGTTGTTGCATTAGATCCTAAAACAGGGGAAGTTCTTGCAATGGTATCAAAGCCAACATACGATCCAAATAATTTAGAAGCTGCAATGAAAGCTGCTAATGAAGGAAGTGCGGATGATAGTCCACTTATAAACAGAGCAACTGGAGGATTATATCCACCCGGATCAACTTTTAAAACAGTAACTCTTACAAGCGCTTTAGAAAATATAGCAGGAATAACTAATAGACAATTCCAAGATGATGGTAAGCTTGTATTTAATGATAGTCATTCATTAAGCAATGCAGGTGGAGCATCTTATGGAAGCTTGGATTTAAAAAATGCATTTAGAGTATCAAGTAATGTTGTATTTGGTGGATTAGCTATGGAATTGGGAAATGATAAATTGAAAGCTACAGCAGAGAAATTTGGATTTAATGATTCTATAGAAGCTGATGGATTTACAATACAAAAAAGTCAATTTCCAACTCTTAAAAGTTATGAAGTTGGTAGTATAGCTCAAACAGGAATAGGTCAAAGTAGTATATTATCTACACCTATGCAAATGGCTTTAGTATCTAGTACAATAGCTAATGATGGAGCTATGATGAAGCCTAAATTAGTTAATAAAGTTATTGATAAAGATGGAAATACAGTAAAAACAGTAAATCCTGAAAAATTAAAACAAGTTATGGATGCAAATGAAGCTGCAATAATAACTGATTACATGAAAAATTTAGTTGATTCTAAATTAAATAGTAGTTGGAGTATATTTAGAGGTACTGAAACTTGTGGTAAAACAGGAACAGCAGATTATCAGTTGCCAAATGGTCAAGATGCTAAACCACATTCATGGTTTATAGGCTTTGCACCAGAAAACAATCCTAAAGTTGCAATAGCTGTTATTGTTGAAAATGGAGGATTTGGTTCAGGGGCAGCAGCCCAAGTTGCAGGTGAAGTTATACAATCTGCATTATCAAATCAAAAATAGAAATATAATCTTTATTTTAAGTTAAGTAATTTATAAATGAGATTAATACTAAAATATTTATTGTTAAAATATGCTTAAAATTGAATATATTTAACTAACGCTATGTCTGTATAATGTAATATTATTTTAGACATAGCGTTAACTAAATGTTGATATTGTAATATCGATAGTATATTATAATATCAACATTATTAGAATACAGGAAGATATAGTTTGTGGAGGTGAGTTTAATATTTGATTTTAAAAACCAATTAAAAATTTTACCAGACAAACCAGGAGTATATTTAATGAAAAATTCTCTTGGCGAAGTTATTTACGTGGGAAAAGCAAAAATACTTAAAAATAGAGTAAGACAATATTTTCAGAATTCAAAAAATCATTCTGAAAAAGTAAAAGCTATGGTAAAAAATATTGCGGAATTTGAATATATAATTACTGACTCAGAGATGGAAGCATTAATATTAGAATGTAATCTAATAAAAAAATATAGTCCAAGATACAATATTCTTTTAAAGGATGATAAGTTTTATCCATTTATAAAAGTTACTATAAATGAAGAGTTTCCTAAAATCTTTATTACTAGAAAATATGCTAAAGATGGGAATAAGTATTTTGGACCATACACCAACATAGCTTCTGTTTATGAAACTATGAACTTAATAAAAAAAATATTTCCAATAAGAACATGTAAAAAGGCTATAACAGAAGGCGGAAATCCAACTAGGCCATGCTTAAATTATCATATAAAAAAATGTAATGCACCATGTGCTGGATATATATCTAAGGATGATTATAGAAATATGATAAGTGAAGTAATGGAACTTTTAAGTGGAAAGAATAAAGACTTGGTAAACAAACTTCAAAAAGATATGGAGTATGCTTCGCAAAATTTAGAATTTGAAAAAGCAGCTTCATTGAGAGATAAAATAATAGCTATAAATAATATAGTAGAAAAACAAAAAATCTTTAAATCTCAAGAGGGAGACGAAGACTTTATCAATTTGTATAAAGATGAAAAGGACTGTTGTGTTCAAGTATTCTTTCTTAGAGATGGAAAAGTTACTGGAAGAGAACACTTTATATTAGAAAATAGTACATATCAAGAAGAAAGTAGTATTCTATCTCAGTTTATGATTTCTTTTTACGGAGGAACACCTAAAGTACCTAAACATATTTATATCCCTAAAGAACAGGATACTGAAATTTTAGAAGAATTTTTGAAAATAAAAAGAGGATCTAAAGTTAATGTTAAAGTTCCTAAAATAGGTAGTAAAAAAGAAATGTTAGAATTAGTGAGAAATAATGCTAAGCTTACTTTAGAGCAATTTAAAGAAAAATTATTAATGGACAAGAAAATAAATATAGGATGTTTAGAAGAGTTAAAGGAATTATTGAATTTAGATGATATACCAAATAGAATAGAATCTTTTGATATATCTAATATACAAGGGGTAGATTCAGTTGGCTCTATGATAGTCTTTGAAAATGGAAAAGCTAAGAATAGTGATTATAGAAGATTTGGTATAAAAAATGTTAAAAATGGAAATGAATATGATAGCATGAGAGAAATTTTAGAAAGAAGATTTACTCATGGATTAAAAGAAGTAAAAGAAATTCAAGAGCGAAATCTTAAATTTTCAAATGGAAAATTCTCTAATTTTCCAGATTTAATTATGATGGATGGTGGAAAAGGTCAAGTTAACGTAGCCAAAGAGGTATTAAATAAATTAGACATACAAATACCTATATGTGGATTAGTTAAAGATGATCATCATTCAACTAGAGGAATTATTTATAATAATGAAGAGATTATTATAAATAGAAGCTCAAATCTTATGCAATTTATAAGAAGAGTACAAGATGAAGTTCATAGATTTGCAATAACATATCACAGAAGTTTAAGAGATAAAAGAACATTACATTCAATATTAGAAGATATACCTAATGTTGGTGAAAAAAGAAGAAGAGCGTTACTTATGAAATTTGGAAGTGTTGAGAACATAAAAAATGCTAAATTAGAAGAATTATTATTAACAGAATCAATAGATAATAAGGCTGCAAATAGTATTATATCTTATTTTAAAAAACATGAACATAATTCGTAATTTATGCTATAATAATACGGAAATAATAATATTTACTTAAAAAATCAATATAAGTATTTGAGGAGTTTTATCATGAATCAAAATAAAAACTATAGAGTTTTATTTAGCAATTTATACAAAGATACACAGATACAAGAAAATGCAAAAATGAGTGAACATATAAATTTTAGAGTTGGAGGACCCGTAGATATACTTTTAACTCCAAATACTAAAGAACAAATAGTAGAAACAATAAAGATTTGTAAAGAAAATAAAATACCTTTTTATGTTCTAGGAAATGGATCTAATGTTTTAGTTAAAGATTCTGGAATAAGAGGCGTTGTTATAAAATTATCAGAGTTTGATAATATAGTTAGAACTGGAAATACAATAAAAGCAGAAAGTGGTGCATTATTAAAAGATGTATCAGCTGAAGCTTTGAAAGCATCATTAACTGGATTTGAATTTGCTTGTGGAATTCCAGGCAGTGTAGGCGGAGCTGTATTTATGAATGCAGGTGCTTATGATGGAGAGATTTCTTTTGTAATTAAAGAAGCAGAAGTTATGAGTGAAGATGGAAAGATAATAACTCTATCAAAAGATCAATTAGAGTTAGGATATAGAACATCAGCAATAATGAAAAAAAATTATATAGTAATAACTGCTACATTCTGCTTTGAATCTGGAGAAAAAGATAAAATTGAAGGACGAGTATCTGAACTAACAAATAAAAGAGAAGAAAAACAACCTTTAGAATTTCCATCTGCAGGTAGTACATTTAAAAGACCAGAAGGCCACTTTGCAGGAAAATTAATTCAGGATGCTGGATTAAAAGATTTCACTTTAGGTGGGGCGGCTGTATCAGGCAAACATTGTGGATTTATAATAAATAAATCTAATGCTACAGCTAAAGATATTTTAGACTTAATAGAATATGTTCAAAAAGAAGTAAAGAAACAATTTGGTGTGGATTTATATCCAGAAGTTAGAATAATAGGCGAAGATTAATCGTATAATATTTTAAAATATAAGTAGCTCAAGAGCTTTAGTGCTTTTGAGCTATTTTTAATTTTTAGAAATTTATAAAAATCTTAAATCTGCAGATAATTTCTATGATACTGTAAAAGTTAGTTTAAAAATATTTAGCTAAAAATTGATAGGAAAAATTGTAAATTAAGAAATTCTATATTGAAATTAAAAAAACATATATTAGCTTAAAAACTTTATCAATTTTAGCATAAAGTCAAAAAAGGTAATATTACTATTTTAAGATATAAATAGTAGAATATACATTTAATTCTTATAATATCAATAAAACATTTAATTAAAAACAGGTATAGAACTTTTTTTATTACAATGTATACTCTATAATATGTTATAATTTTAAGATGATAGTGATTAAATACGTTATCGTTTATAGATAAGGAGGTCTTATTATATGAGATTTGTAATAGTTACAGGATTATCAGGTGCAGGTAAAACACAAGCAACAAGAAGTTTAGAAGACTTAGGATATTTTTGTGTAGATAACTTACCACCTAAATTAATAAATAAATTTGCAGAATTATGTTCTCAAGGTGATGGGAAAATTGATAAAGTTGCATTGGTAATTGATATAAGGGGAGGAGTCTTCTTTGATGATTTATTTGAGACTTTAAACTACTTAAAGGAAAATGAATTTAAATATGAAATATTATTTTTAGATGCTTCAGATGAAGTTCTTATAAAGAGATTTAAAGAATCAAGAAGAAGTCATCCATTATCACCAGATGGTAGAGTTTTAAATGGAATAATTCAAGAAAGAAGTAAATTAAGAGAAATTAAAGATAGAGCAGATATAATAATTGATACATCAAAATATGCTATAAGAGATTTAAGAGAAAAGATGAATGAACATTATGGGGATAATATTGAATCAGAAAAGCAGTTATCAATTACTGTATTAAGCTTCGGATTCAAATATGGTATACCAGTAGATTCTGATTTAGTGTTTGATGTAAGATTTATACCAAATCCATTTTATATACCTGAACTTAAGCAATATTCAGGTAATGATAAATCAGTAAAAGATTATGTATTAAAGCAAGAAGAAACTATTACTTTTGTAGAAAAATTACAGGATATGCTTGAATATTTAGTACCTAATTATATAAAAGAGGGAAAAAGACAACTTATAATCTCTATAGGATGCACAGGGGGAAGACATCGTTCTGTAGCAATTGCTAATGAGATTTATGAAAGATTAAACAAAGGAAATTATAAAGCAAAGATAGAGCATAGAGATGTTGGTGAAGATCTTCATAGAGGAGAAAAGAAACTATGAGGATAAAGGAATTAATTAAACCGGGAATCAAAGTTAAGAGGTGGCTCTTCTTTGGTATATTTGGGATATTATTAATTGCATTTGGATTTACAGAATTAGTAACTCATAGAGTATATGATTTATATTATAAAATATTTTATGTATTTTTAAACATTACAGGAATTTTTGTTTTATATATTTCGGTAACTGAAAGTATGAAATCAATAATAGCATTAGTAAATAGGGGATATATAAAAGTATCTTTTGACAGTAAAAAGATAGAAAGTTTTATAGAGGAAAAGAGATTACTAATAAAAGGACCTAAGATAGTAGTTATAGGAGGCGGAACAGGCCTTTCTACTATGCTTAGGGGACTTAAGTACTATACATCTAATATAACTGCAATAGTAACAGTTGCTGATGATGGTGGAGGATCTGGAGATTTAAGAGAAGACTTAGGAATGCTTCCTCCTGGAGATATAAGAAACTGTATATTAGCTTTAGCAGATACAGAGCCTATAATGGAGAATTTACTTCAATACAGATTTAAAGAAGGAAAACTTAAAAATCAAAGTTTTGGGAATTTATTTTTAGCAGCAATGGATGGTATTTCTGATAATTTTGAAGAAGCAGTACAAAAAATGAGTTCTGTATTAGCAGTTACAGGAAAAGTTGTTCCAGTAACTTTAGATAATATGGAACTTGAAGCAACCCTTAAAAATGGAAAAGTTATTAGGGGGGAATCTCAAATACCAGAAGAAGCTATAAAACAAAATTCAAAAATAAAAAGCTTTAGGATTATACCTGAAGATGCAAAGCCGTTAAAAGAAGCTATAGAAGCCATAAGGGAAGCTGATGCCATAGTTATGGGACCAGGAAGTCTTTATACAAGTATAATACCTAATCTATTAGTAAAAGATATAGCAAAAGAAGTAAGAAAAAGTGATGCATTAAAGTTTTATATATCTAATATAATGACACAACCAGGTGAAACTACAAAATTTAAAGTATCAGATCACTTAAAGGTATTACAAAAATATGGTGGTAAAGATATAGTGAATTATGTTATTGCTAATGTTGGTGAAGTAGAAAATGAATTAAAAGAAAAGTATAAATTAGAAGATGCTGAGTTAGTTAAACTAGATAGTGAAGCTGTAAATAACTTAGGAATAAAAATAATTGGTGACAATTTAGTGAAAGTAAGTAAGGGATTTATAAAGCATGATGCTGATAAATTAGCTCAAGTTTTAGTTGATACTATTATGGAAAAGAAATTGTTATATGATAAGAAAAAGATAATAGAATATATGTATTTATCTCAGCGTATTAAAGAAAGAGTAAAAGAAGAGAAAACTAAATCAATTCTAAAAAAATTATAGATAAGGGGAAATAGGATGTCATTTTCATCTAAAGTTAAAGGCGAAATATGTAGATATGTGGATATGTGCAAAGAAGATGCATTAGCAGAAATATCTGCAATAATGAAAGTGAGTGGAACCATAGCTTTTAGTGGAAGTGGTTTAAGTTTTAAAATGACCACAGAAAATCCAGCAAGTGCAAGATTAATATTTACTCTCTTAAAAGAACATTTTAATATACACTCAAAGCTTATGGTTAAAAAAAGTAATTCTCTGAAAAAGAATAATATTTATATGGTTGTTATTTCAGAAGATATGGGTGTTAGAGAGCTATTATACGAGACAGGAATACTACAAGATATTGATGGCATAATGAACTTAAATTACAGAATTAATAAGAGTATGATTGAAACAGAAGAGAACAGAAGAGCCTATATAAGAGGAGCTTTCATTGGTGGGGGAAGTATAAGTAATCCAGAAAGAACATATCATTTAGAATTTGTTACTCATAGTGAAGAGTATGCTATAGATTTAAAGGATATTATAAATACATTTGGATTGAATTCTAAAGTTATTCAAAGAAAAAGTAGTCATATAATTTATATAAAAGAAGGAGAGCAAATTGTAGATTTACTTAATATAATCGGAGCTCATGCCTCTTTATTAGAACTTGAAAATATACGTATAATGAAGGAAATGAGAAATAATGTAAATAGACTTGTTAATTGTGAAACTGCTAATTTATCAAAAACAGTTAACGCTGCAGTTAGACAAGTTGAAAGTATTAGATTGATTCAAAATAAAATAGGATTACAAAGATTACCACAAAATCTTAGGGAAGTGGCAGAACTAAGATTAAATTATCCAGATGAGTCATTAAAAGAATTGGGACAAATGCTTGATCCACAAGTTGGAAAGTCTGGAATAAATCATAGACTGAGAAAAATTGAAAAAATAGCAGAAGAATTAAGAACTGGAAATTAAAAGGGAGGATGAATTTATGTTTACACATATAGTATTTTTTAAATTAAAGGACCCAACTAAGGAAAATATAAAGTTTGTTGAGGAAGCTTTATTAAGTATGAACGGAAAGATTGAAGAGCTTAAGAAATTAGAAGTTGGAGTTGATGTTATAAGAAGTGAAAGAAGCTTTGATATTGGGATTATAACTAGATTCGACTCTAAGGAAGACTGTTTAGCTTATGATATTAATGAATATCATGTGGAAAAAGTTAAAAAGGTTATTGGACCTTATGTAGAATGTAGTAAGTCATTAGATTTTTAGAATAAATTTAATAAAAGCTACGTTAGATGATTTGTATCTAACGTAGCTTTCTCTATCTTAGTAATGTATTTTTTCATTTATAATTAATTTTATGGTAGAGATTTCGCTAGGAAACCTATCAATTTTATTATAATTGATATATGAAATTAGTAGTAGGGATATAATACTAATAGGAATAAATTTACGCATCTTTAATACCTCTTAACTTAATTCTACAATATACTTATTTTACGTATATTGTTATGATAAAAGAATTTTACTAAAGTTAGTGTTTAGGTTTAAGAAATAATATTATTAGTCTATAATTATAGATATATAGGTGGGCGATTACTTTTGGAGAAAAGTTGAATTTTTAAATAAACTAATAATGTTATGTGCATAGCTAAATTTGGTAGCTACAGAACAGAATATTGGTTGAAAGATAGATACGCTCATGACTATTATCAAAGAGAGTCTAGTGAAAAGTAAATTAAAGATTTTTACTTTCAAAAATTAGCTTACTTAAAAATATTTTTAGAGGAAAGTAAAGAGAATGTTATATTAAAATATAAGGATAATAGCAAAAATAATTAGATATTTTGATTTTTATGAAAGGAGGATCATATTTTATTATGTCAACTAAAAATGATATAAAAAGAGATACCATTCAGAATAAGGAAAAAGACTTTGTTCATCTTCATCTTCATACTGGATATAGTTTATTAGATGGATCGGGAAAAATAAAAGAAATAATGGCAAAAACAAAAGAACTTGGAATGAATAGTATAGCTATAACTGATCATGGAGTTTTATATGGACTTGTAGACTTTTATAAAGCAGCCATTGAATATGGAATCAAGCCAATACTTGGATGTGAAGTATATGTTGCAGGAAAATCTATGAAAATAAAGCAGCCTGATAAAGATAATTCAACATATCATTTAGTTTTGTTAGTAAAAAATGAGATTGGCTATAGAAACTTAATGAAGATAGTATCTACAGCATCAATAGAAGGGTTCTATTATAAGCCTAGAGTGGATCATGAGTATTTAAAGGCACATAGTGACGGAATAATAGCTCTTAGCGCTTGTTTAGGCGGAGAAGTACAATCACATGAATTAAAAGGTAATTATGAAAAAGCTAAGGAAACAGCACTTTTATATAAAGAAATATTTAAAGAGAATTTCTATTTAGAAATTCAAAATCATGGCATGGATGAACAAAGAAAAGTAAATGAAGAAAATATAAAATTATCTAAAGAATTAGGGATACCATTAGTAGCAACTAATGATGTTCATTACATAAAAAAAGATGGTTATAAATCACATGACATATTAATGTGCATTCAAACAGGAAAAACTGTGGATGATGTTAATAGAAGACGATATCCTTCAGATCAGTTCTATTTAAAATCTCCTGAAGAAATGTGGGAAATGTTTTCTTATATACCAGAGGCACTAGAAAATACAGTGAAAATTTCTGAGCAGTGTAATTATGAATATAAATTCCATGAATCTAAGTTACCTAAATTTCCATTACCAGAAGGTGAAGAGCCATATAATTATTTAAAGAATACTTGTTATATGGGATTAATAGAGAGGTATGAGGAATTTAAAGAGTTTAGGGGGAAGGATCTAAATTATGATAAATTAGATGACCTAAAATCTAAAAATGATTCTGCAAAAGAACTTATAGATAGACTTGAATATGAGCTTCAGATAATAAAACAAATGGGATATATTGATTATTTCTTAATTGTTTGGGACTTTATTAAATTTGCTAATGATAATGGAATACCAACTGGACCAGGTCGTGGTAGTGCTGCTGGTTCAATAATTGCATATACATTAGGAATAACGAAGATAGATCCAATAAAGTATAGTCTAATATTTGAAAGATTCTTAAATCCAGAAAGAGTATCTATGCCTGATATAGATAGCGATTTTTGTTATGAAAGAAGACAAGAAGTAATAGATTATGTGGTAGAAAAGTACGGAGAAGATAATGTATCTCAAATTATAACCTTTGGAACAATGGCAGCTAGAGCATGTATTAGAGATGTAGGTAGAGCTATGAATTATAGCTATAGTGAAGTTGATAAGATATGTAAAATGATACCTACAATGCTTGGTATAACTATAGAAAAGGCACTTGATTTTAATCCTGAGCTTAAAGAGATATATGATAAAGACGAAAGAGTTAAGTCATTAATAGATATGTCAAAGGACTTAGAAGGACTTCCAAGACATTCGTCAACTCATGCAGCTGGTGTAGTTATTGCATCAACGCCATTAGTTCAATACGTACCTTTACAAAAAAATGATGAAATGATAGTAACTCAATTTGGAATGACTACGTTGGAAGAACTAGGATTATTGAAAATGGATTTCTTAGGTCTTAGAACATTAACTGTAATGAATGAGGCACTTAAAATTATAAAAGAAAATAGAAATATAGATATAGATTTAGATAAAATTGATTTTGACGATAAAGAAGTTTATAAGATGATAGGGGAAGGGAAGACTGCTGGAGTATTCCAATTAGAATCTCCTGGAATGGTATCCTTCATGAAAGAATTAAAGCCTGATTCTTTAGAAGATATAATCGCCGGAATTTCATTATATAGACCAGGTCCAATGGCTGAAATACCAAGATATATAGAATGTAAGAGAAATCCTGAAAAAGTTAAATATGAGGCACCAGAGCTAGAGGAAATACTAGATGTAACATATGGAGTAATGGTATATCAAGAGCAAGTTATGGAGATAGTTAGAAAGCTAGCAGGATATTCTATGGGGCGAAGTGATATGGTTAGAAGAGCTATGTCAAAGAAGAAACATAAAGTTATGGAAGAAGAAAGAAAGAATTTCATTCATGGAATTATAGAAAATGATGAAGTAATAGTTCCAGGATGTATTAGAAATGGGATTAGTGAAGAAGCAGCAAACAAAATATTTGATAATATGATGGATTTTGCTTCGTATGCATTTAATAAATCCCATGCAGCAGCATATGCAGTAGTTGGATATCAAACTGCATATTTAATGAAATATTATCCTGTAGAAATGATAGCAGCTATGTTAAATTCATTTATGGGAAGTAGTGAAAAAGTAGTATATTATATTTCAAAAGCTGAAGAATTAGGTATACAAGTACTTCCACCAGATATAAATGAAAGTTTTGCTAAATTTACTGTTAAAGGAGAAACTATAAGATTTGGTTTGGCAGCTATTAAAAATGTTGGTATGAATTTAATAAATAGTGTTGTGAAAACAAGGGAAAATAAAGGTAAATTCGATTCGTTATTTGATTTTATTAGTAAGATAGATTTATCTGCTATAAACAAAAGAACTATTGAAAGTTTAATAAAATCAGGGACATTTGATAGCTTTAAGATATATAGATCAAAATTACTTGCTGTATATGAAAAAATGGTTGATAGTATTTCAAATGATAGAAAAAGAAATATAGATGGACAAATAAGTTTGTTTGCATCAGATGATATTTATGTACCAGAAATAGAATATCCAAATATAAATGAATTTGATAAACGTTCATTATTAACAATGGAAAAAGAAATGACGGGATTGTATATATCAGGTCATCCATTAGATGATTATGCACAAAGTTTAAAATTTCAAACTTCAAATGAAATAGGAAAAATATTTTCACATCATGAGTTACTAGATGATAATTTAGAAATTCAAATGCTAGATGATGTTATTAATAATGAATCTGGAATTAATGATAATGATAGAGTGATTCTAGGTGGAATATTAACACAAGTGAATAAAAAAGTTACAAGAAATAATACAATTATGGCATTTTTACAATTAGAAGATTTAACTGGAACTATAGAAGTTATAGTTTTTCCAAAGGTGTTAGATAGAGTTAGAGAGCTATGTAATGAGGATGACTTAGTAATAATTAAAGGTAGAATAAGCCTAAAAACAGATGAATTACCTAAATTAATATGTGAAAGTATAGAACCTTTGGAAAAAATAAATTCTTCTAAGATATATTTAAGAGTACAAAATACTATTAAAGCAAAAGAATTAAGTTTGAATTTAAAAGAATTAATAAAAGATTATAAAGGTGATACACCTATCTATATTTTTGCAGCTGATCAAAGACAACAGTTTAGAGTTCCGAGAGATAGATGGTTAGATATGAATGAAGAATCTTTAGGTGTTCTAAGAGAATTTATTGGAGAAGAAAATGTAAAAGTGATAGAATTGTAGTCATTAAGGCTATAATACTTAATGGGACAATGCATGTTAAAGCAAATATTAGTTAAGAGTTTAGAAAAATTTTAGGGCAGATACTTATAAAAGTCTTAGAGCTTTTAAATCTAACCCTTCAATTGTCCTTGCTTCAGTTTATCCTAAAAGGCTTGAATTACTAATCTTATTTTAAAAATGATAAAAAAAATCATAATAGTATATGATTTTAAGACTACTTGGTTATAATATAACTTGAGTGTTATTTAAAAATATATGAAATTAGTATATAATCTAATATGTTGCCACTATTTTACGCAATAATTATTATAATAAATAAAGAATTATATAGAATATTGTCTAAAAAAACACTGGATATATGGTGGATTTTTTAGATAAAAATATATTAATATCAAAACTTATCTAAATATGATTGATAAATATTACATTTTTATGTACAATTATTAGTGGTTAATAAGATATGCATAAACTATGCGCAGGTAGGACTTTGGGTGTCCTAGTTGTTGTTTAAAGGAGGAATATATTATGAAGAAAATAGCTATTTTAACAAGTGGTGGAGATGCCCCAGGAATGAATGCCGCTATAAGAGCAGTAGTAAGAACAGCCATTGATAAAGGCCTTGAAGTTATGGGCGTTCAAAGAGGCTACAGTGGATTACTTAATGGTGAGCTATTTGCAATGAATAGAACATCAGTATCTGATATTATTCAAAGAGGTGGAACAATCCTAAGAACTGCTAGATGCCCAGAGTTCAAAGACGAAGAGGTAAGAAAAAGAGCAGTTAAAATATTAAATGCTTATGGTGTAGATGCTTTAGTTGTTATTGGTGGAGATGGATCTTTTATGGGAGCCAAATTACTATCAAAACTAGGAATCAAAACTATAGGATTACCAGGAACAATAGATAATGATTTAGCTTATACTGATTTTACAATAGGATTTGATACAGCATTAAATACTATTGTTGATGCAATAAATAAAATAAGAGATACATCAACTTCTCATGAAAGAGTTTCAATAATTGAAGTTATGGGAAGAGATTGTGGAGACTTAGCTCTTCATGCTGGTATCTCAAGTGGAGCAGAAGCTATAATAGTTCCAGAAATGGGTGAATTCGATAGAGATGCGCTTTGCAGAACTATATTAGAAGGTAAAAACCATGGAAAAACTCATAGCATAGTTATTCTTGCAGAAGGAATTGGTGGAGCAGAAGAACTATCAAAATATGTTCAAGAATTAACAGGAATAGAAGCAAGAGCTACAATATTAGGTCATATCCAAAGAGGTGGAGCACCATCTGCATCAGATAGAGTTTTAGCTTCAAGATTGGGAGCTAGAGCAGTAGAAGTTCTTTTACAAGGAGAAACTTCAAGAGTAATAGGAATTAGAGATAATCAAATTATAGACCAAGATATAGATGAAGCGTTAGCTATGGAAAGTAAGTTTGATTTAGATCTATATAATGTAGCAGAAGTATTATCACGCTAATAAATATTTATTTATATAAATTTTTATAAACTAATTAGAATAAAGAGGAGTGTACTTACATGAGAAAGACTAAAATGATTTGTACTATTGGACCAGCAAGTGAAGACAGAGAAATATTAGAACAAGTAATGTTAGCAGGAATGAATGCTTCAAGACATAACTTTTCACACGGTGATCACGAAGAACATAGAGGAAGAATAGAAAAAGTTAAAGAATTATCAAAGAAACTTGATAAAGAAATAGCTATCATCCTTGATACAAAAGGACCAGAAATAAGAACTGGAAAATTCGAACCAAACAAAGTTGAATTAGTTAAAGGTACAGAATTTACAGTATATGCAGGAGATATGTCAGTAGTTGGAGACACTACAAAGTGTGCAGTTACTTACGAAGGATTAGCTAATGATGTTAAACCAGGAAACACTATCTTAATAGATGATGGTTTAGTAGGATTAACAGTTAAATCAGTAGAAGGAAACGCAGTTATCTGTGAAGTTCAAAATACTGGATTAGTTGGAACTCACAAAGGTGTTAATGTACCAGGAGTTTCAATCCAATTACCAGCTCTTACTGAAAAAGATAAATCAGATTTAATATTTGGTTGTGAAATGGGAGTTACTATGATTGCAGCTTCATTCGTAAGAAAAGCAGCTGACGTAGTAGCAATAAGAAAAGTTCTTGATGAAAATGGTGGAAAGAACATATTAATATGCCCTAAAATCGAAAACCAAGAAGGTGTTGATAACATCGATTCAATCTTAGAAATCTCAGATGCTGTAATGGTAGCTAGAGGAGATCTAGGTGTTGAAATTCCAATAGAACAAGTACCAGCAGTTCAAAAAATGATCATTCAAAAATGTAATGCAGCTGGAAAGCCAGTTGTTACTGCAACTCAAATGTTAGATTCTATGATCAGAAACCCAAGACCAACAAGAGCTGAAGTTTCAGATGTAGCTAACGCTATATTAGATGGTACTGATGCAATAATGTTATCAGGAGAAAGTGCTAACGGAACTTACCCAGTAGAAGCTGTTAGAACTATGGCTAAAATTGCTGCAGAAACTGAAAAGCAATTAGCTCATAAAGTTGCTTACTCAAATGATAAATCATCAATGTCAGAAGTAATTTCAAGAGCAGCATGTAATGCAGCTAATGAATTAGAAGCAACTGCTATAATTTCTTCAACTCAAACAGGAGCTACTGCTAAGAGAATATCTAAGTCTAGACCAGACTGTACAATCATAGCTGTTACTCCAGATGAAGTAGTAGCAAAACAATTAGCATTCTCATGGGGAGTTTACCCAATAGTTGCTGATAAAATGTCTTCAACTGACGAAATGATGACAAAATCAGTTGAAATAGCAAAAGAACATAACTATGTTAAAAATGGTGATACAGTAGTTTTAGCTGCTGGAGTTCCAGTTGATAAGACAGGAACAACTAACCTATTAAAAGTTAGCGTAGTAGGCGAATAATAAATTTATAATAAAAAGGCTTTCGATTTTATTCGAGAGCTTTTTTATTCTTTTTACTAAATATTTTATTTATTATTAAATTTAATAATTAAATATAAAAACTATTTACAAATAATTTACAAAATAATTATGTTATGTTATGATAGAATGTATATTATTTATTGTATTAGACCATAATCATAATAAGGAATTAATTGGCAACTGATTCTCTATTTGCACCCCTAGGGGTGCCTTTTTTTTATATATTTTTAGTGCGTTGATATGTGAATAAGTAAAGTGGACTGAATAAAGAATAAGTTTTATTATAATGGAGCAAAATAAGTCATAAGGAAAATATAAGAAAGAGTGATAATTATGACTATGTTAAATTGTGCAGCCATGAGTTGTGTACATAATGAAGCTGGAATGTGTCAAGCAGGATATATATTAATTGAAGGAAATGATTCAACAACAACATTAGAAACAAAATGTTCTAGCTATAAGCCAAATAAGTTTATTAACCAAGTAAAGGCACTTGCTAATACTAACTATGTTGGAGAAGTAATGCAATTATTCTCTTCGATGGATGAAGTAAAGATGAATCCTCAAATTAATTGTCAGGCAGTAAATTGCTTTTTTAATTCTTCTGGAAAATGTGAATCAAGAAACATAGCTATTTCTGTTGATAAAAATGATCAGTTTAAAGCTATGTGTGAAACTTTTGTAAAATAATATTTTAAAAAAATTTTTTCTAGAATATATAAAATTATATAAATCTACTAATTCATATTAACTTTAGGGATTTTTTTACTAATTAATATTTGTTTATAATAGGTTGATAATTAAAAGTATAATTAGTAAGGAAATATAAAACTCAAAGGTTTGTTAATTAATCTATTATATAAAACTTATAATGTGATATAATTTATAGAAGTTATAATTAAATAAAGGTGGATTTTAAGTTGATAGAAAAAAATAAAGAATACATTTTAGATATATTATCACAAGGATATGAAGGCGAAGGAGTTGCTAAAATAGACGGGTATCCTGTATTTATTCAAGGTGCTTTACAAGGTGAAAAAATTAGAACTAAAATTATAAAAGTTAAGAAGAGTTATGCATATGGCAAGATTGAAGAAATAATTAATACATCAGAGGATAGAGAAGAGCCTAAGTGTTCAAATTATAAGAGATGTGGTGGATGTTCTATTCAACATATGAATTATAAAAAACAATTAGATTTTAAATGGGAAAGAGTAAAAGATTGTATAGAAAAAATTGGTGGCTTATCAAAAGATTTAGTTAAGTATCCATTAGGAATGGAATCTAATCCATATAGATACAGAAATAAAGTTCAACTTCCAATTGGAAAAATTAATAATGAGGTTGTAATTGGATTTTATGCACCAAGAAGTCATGACATAATAGATTTAGATTATTGTTTAATTCAAGACAAAATTGCAGATGATGTAGCCAATATTACAAAACAATGGATTAAGAAAAATAATATTGAACCAGCAACATTAGATGGACAATTTAATCCTAATGGAATTTTGAAACATTTGATGATAAGAAGAGGCTTTAAAACAGATGAAGTAATGGTTGTCCTTGTTGCTACCACTTCAAATATTCCTCATTTAGATGAATTTAAAAATATAATATTAGAAAGTATAAAAGGAATAAAGAGTATAGTATTAAATATAAATCCTAAAAATACAAATGTTATTTTGGGAGAAGAATGTATAACATTATACGGAGAAGATACTATTAAAGATTACATAGGAGAATTTAAATTTAATATATCTCCATTATCATTTTTTCAGGTTAATCCAATTCAAACTGAAATATTATACAATAAAGCACTGGAATATGCAGAGTTAACAGAAAATGAAACTGTTTTTGATGCATATTGTGGAACTGGAACAATAACCTTATTTTTATCTCAAAAAGCAAAAAAAGTGTACGGTGTTGAGATAATAGAACCAGCAATTATTAACGCTAAAGAAAATGCTAAGCTTAATAATGTGGATAATGTAGAATTTTTTGTGGGTAAGTCTGAAGAAGTAATACCTACTCTTATAAATGATGGAATAAAAGCTGATATAGTAGTTGTAGATCCGCCAAGAAAAGGTTGCGATATTAAACTATTAGAAGCTATTGAAAAAGTGAAGCCTAAAAAAGTAGTTTATGTTTCATGTGATCCAAGTACATTATCTAGAGATTTAAAAATCTTAGATGAAAAAGGATACAAGGTTGTTGAAATTCAGCCAGTAGATATGTTTCCACAAACTTCTCATATTGAAAATGTAGTAAAACTAATAAAAAAATAGGAATTAAATTAAGTAATAGAAATCCTAATTAGAAATTTATCTAGTTGGGATTTTTTTTGTTTATATAATTAGAATATTAAACATTTATTAATTGTAAATTTGAAAAAATAATACTTTTTGTGTAAAATGGTAAAATAAGGTGAAAACTAGTTTATTAAAAAATACTTTATTCACTAAAAAAATAAAATACAAAGAAGAGATGATAGAAGATGAATAATACAGGTGGAATTATTGTAGCGGCAGGAAAGATAGATGATAATGGTGGAGTATCTCCACTTTTTCAAATAGGTTCAATATCCATTATAAAACGCATTATTTTGACATTTCAACAAGCTAAAATATCTCCTATTGTTGTAATTACAGGTTATCAGTCACTAGAGGTTGAACAGCATTTAGCAGATTATGAAGTTATATTTTTAAAGAATGAGAACTATGATTCTACTGAGAAATTTGATTCTGCTAAAATAGGACTAAATTTTTTAAAAGATAAATGTAAACAAGTTGTTTTTACATCAGCAACAATTCCAATGTATACTTCAAATACTTTAAGTAAACTTATAAAAACAGACAAGAAGTTAATAGTTCCATCTTATAAAGGAAGAGCAGGTCATCCATTACTTATAAATTGTAATTTAATTACTAAGATTGTTGAATACAATGGTAAAGAAGGAATGCGTGGAGCTATTAATAGTATAGGAATTATAAAAGAGTATTTAGAAGTAGAAGATGAAGGAATTATTTTGGAAGCAGATGAAATAGAAAAATTGGATGGAGTTTTACAATATTATAATGATAAATTATTACATCCTTTTATACGTATTAGCATTGAAAAAGAGTCATTGTTTTTTAATTCTAGAGCAAAGTTGTTATTACTTTTAATTCAAGAAACACATTCTGTAAAAAGAGCATGCAAACATATGGCACTTTCTTATGGAAAGGCATGGAATATGTTAAATGAAATGGAAAAATCATTAGGATATAATGTTGTTGAGAGACGCCATGGTGGAAGGAGAGGTGGAAAAACAAACTTAACTCTAGAAGGAGAAGATTTTTTGGAAAAATATCAAAGGTATGAAGATGATATTAGACAATATGCATCTAAACGTTTCTATGATATTTTTAAAGAAGTTAAATAGTGTTTAGATAAATGGCACCAAGTTCTTTTGAAGAAGAATTTGATGCTATTTTTTTGTTGCAATATAATTAACATATATTAACAAAGGTGTTGGGGCACTAAAGGGTAAAGGAGAGGTAGATATGGAGAAAATTAGTAAATCAGTGGTTAAAAGAGACCATAGTTCAAAAATTTCAGGAAAAGCTATCTACGTAGGAGATTATGAAGAAGATGATATTTTAATAGGTAAAATGCTAAGGTCAACAAAAGCAAAAGCAAAAATTATTGATGTTAAAATTCCTAAATTATTAGATGGATATTGTTATGTTGACAAAACAGATGTACCTGGGGATAACAAGGTTAACATAGTTAAAGACGATACACCTGTTTATGCAACAGATACAGTAGAATATATCGGAGAGCCTATAGGAATGGTTTGTGGGCCTAACGAAGAAATTGTAAATAAAATATTATCTGAAATTGAAGTTATATATGAAGAATTAGAACCAGTTATTAATATAAGAAACTTTGATACAGTTTTTTTTGATTATAGCTTTGGAAAGGGAGATGTTGAAAAAGCATTTTCAGAGGCAGATAAAATATATGAAGAAGAATTCGAAACAGGTTATCAAGATCAGACTTATTTAGAGACTCAAGGGCTCATGGCTGAAATTATGGATGGTGAAAAGGTTTACGTACATGGATCTATGCAATGCCCATATTATGTTAAAGGTGCAGTTATGAGAGCAATGAATCTTGGACCAGATAAAGTTAGAATAGCACAAGATGCTACAGGTGGTGGATTTGGAGGAAAAGAAGCATTCCCATCTATCTTAGCATGTCAAGTTGCTGTAGCTGCAAAAAAGGCTGGAAAAAAAGTTCGTTGTATATTTGATAGAAGAGAAGATTTAGAGTTTACATCAAAGCGACATCCTTCTTTAAATACTTATAAAGTAGCTGTAAAGGATGGAAAAGTTACAGCTATGGATATAGATGTAAAATTCAATGGAGGAGCTTATACAACTTTATCAGCAGTTGTTCTTCAAAGGGGTATTATATGCGCAAATGGTATTTATAATATTCCAAACCTTAAAGTGCGTGGAAGAGCAGTAAAAACTAATACAACTCCTAGTGGAGCGTATAGGGGATTTGGAGCACCACAAACTTTTTTCTCTGCTGAAGTGATGATGAATCATATTGCAAAGGATTTAGGAAAAGACTCTTTAGAATTTAAGGAAATGCATTTAGTAAAACAAGGAGATAGTACTTCAACTTCTGGTAAATATCATTTTCCAGTACCAATTCCAAATATGATTGAACGCATCGATAAAGCTTGTGACTTTAGAAGAAAACATAGAGAATATTCTAATGATCAAAATGGAAGATATCGAAAAGGTATAGGAATTTCTATGTATTTTCATGGAGCTGGTTTTACAGGATCAGGTGAAAGAGACATTATTAAGGCAGTAGCTAAATTGCATAAATACTCTGATGGAAGAGTTCAAATACTTGCTTCAAATACAGATATAGGACAAGGTCTTCGTACAACTTTTCCTAAGATAGTAGCAAAAGAGTTAAATATTCCTCTAGAAAATGTATTTTATGAGTATCCAGATACTGATGTAGTACCTGATTCAGGTCCTACAGTTGCCTCTCGTAGTTTAATGACTGTTGGGGAACTTTTACGTCGTGCAGCTATAAAACTTCGTGGACAATGGGTAGAGGGAGAAGAGCAAATTATAGAAGAGCATTATAAGGAACCAGATTTTATGATTCCATTTTATATTGATAAATTTCAAGGTGATGCTTATCCAACTTATTCATGGGCAGTTAATGCAATAGAGGTTGAAGTTGATACTTATACAGGACTTGCAAAGATACTAGGAGCATATGGATGCTTTGATATAGGAACACCTATGGATTATAACATTGCTGTTGGTCAAATGGAAGGTGGATTTTTACAAGGTATAGGATATGCTTCAACAGAATATATGGTGGCAGATGCTAAAGGGCGTATCAGAAACAACTCTTTCTCAGATTATATTATACCAACAGCAGTTGATGTACCTAATCTTAAAGTAGATATGTATGTAGATGAAAAATATCCTTATGGACCTTATGGAGCTAAGGGTGCAGGAGAGTTACCTTTAGTTGGAGCACCAGGGGCTTATGCTGAAGCTATTGAACAAGCACTTGGACATGGAGCAAAGGTTAATCATGCACCATTTACAGCAGAGGATACAATAAAAGTTTTAAGCGAGGAGAGAGAGTAAGATGAGTAATAATATAACATTCAAATTAAATGGTAACGAGGTAACATATGATGGAAATGCTACTGATAGACTATTAGATGTTCTTAGAGATTATTATCATTTAAAGGGAGTAAAATGTGGTTGCAAAGAAGGTGAATGTGGAGCATGTTCTATTCTTATGGATGGTGAATTAATTAATTCTTGCATGGTAGCAATGGGAAGATGTGAAGGAAGTGAAATTGTTACTATAGAAGGTTTTAGAGAAACAGAACGTTTTAAAGTAATAGATAAAGCTTATGCTGATGTATCAGCAGTGCAATGCGGATATTGTATTCCAGGAATGGTTTTAGCCACAGAAGCTATATTATCTAAGACTCCAAATCCTACATTAGAACAAATTAGAGAAGGTATTTCTGGAAATCTGTGTCGTTGCACAGGATATAATGCTATTGTAAAGGCAATTAAAATCTCAGCAGAGGAGGGAAAAGGATTATGGTAAATGGTTTTATGCCTAAATCTTTAAAAGAAGCTTTAGATATTCGTTCAAATTATGATGTTGTTCCATATGGTGGGGGAACAGATTTAATGATTGAAGGACAAAAAGATGTTAACTATTTGTTTTTAAATAAAGTTCCTGAAATGAAATGTATTGTTGAAGATGAAGAGTATATCAGAATAGGAGGATCATGTACGTTTACTGAAGTGTTAGAATCTGATATTGTTCCTGAAATTATGAAACAAGCTGTTTCAAAAATTGCAGCTCCTGCTATAAGAAACTCTGGAACTATGGCAGGCAATATAGGAAATGGTTCAGCAAAGGCAGATTCTGTATTGATTGAATATGTTACAGATGCAAAAATATTATTAGCATCAGCCTCAAAGACTAGAATAGTTAAAATTGAGGATTTTTATAAAGGAAGAAAAGAGCTGGATTTAGGAAAAGATGAGTTGATTGTAGAAATTCTATTGCCTAAAACTGGTCTAGAAAATTATTATTATAAAAAAATAGGTGCTAGAAATGCATTAGCTATCTCTCGTGTTTCATTTGCTGGAATAATAAAAATTGATGATGAAATAATAAAAGATATTGCAATTGCTTTTGGAGCAGTGTCAGGTACAGTATTAAGATTTAAAGAATTAGAGAAAATGATGATAGGCAAAACACTACTGGAGGCAAGCAAGATAAAAGAAGATTTTGTTGATGCATATAAACAAAAAATTATACCTACAAAGGGTAGAGTTTCAGCAGAATATAGAAAAAGGGTATGTATTAATTTAATAAAGGATTTCTTAAATGAGAAAAGTATATAAGAGTTGAGTTAGAACAATAGAAAATTATAATATTAGCATTTATTAATTATAAGATAAGAATAATCTTTAATAAATAAATATATAAAGCAATTAAGGATAGTAATTTGATTTTACTATCCTTTTTGGTATATGGATAAATTTTTAATAAACTTAATAATTACTCTATAAGTTATAAACATTTCTAGTTGAAATTTATATTTTTTAATAGTATAAAGCTAATTATATTAAAATAGGATAAAAATATATTGTTTTTCGATAAAAAAATATTGCAAAATGAATTTAAATATAGTAATATGAGATTAATGGTTTATCGATAAACAATAAAAATTAGACGTTAATTGTGAAGAAAAAAAATTAAATAAAAAATTAAGATTATTCATAAAGGAGAGAACTAAAAAATGAAAAAATATATTTTATCAATTATACCTTTTGTTTTAGCAATGGGATGTGTTATGGCTTATAATATTATTGGAAGTGAAGTGGCACCGGATGGAACTCTTATTGAACCATTTTTCTTAATACCAATAGGATATATTTTTGTATTGATTAGCGTAGTTTCACTAATAATTAGTGGAGTAATTAGTATGAGAAATTACTATAAAAAAATAAGATAAATGGCTAATATATATTTAGTTTTAGTCTATTACAATGAAGAATTGTGATAGGCTAAATTATGTTTAAAGAAAATTATATTTACTATAAATATAATTTTTAAAGTAGCAATTATTATTAAGCTTATGATAAGATAGAGATTATATATAAAGAAGGAGCAATATTATGAAACTATATGGAAAAAAGTCTATATCAGAAATTTTAGTAATTTTATTAAATATAGTAATTTTAGTTGGTGCAATAATAACTTTTAATGTTTATTATAATACTTTCTGGATTAATAAAGATATATTGGCTAAGTCAGATGGACTTATTATAGCTTTTTTATTAACTATTGGAGTTATCTGTACCTTTTTAATAGCAATAGATTTGAAAAAAGTGGCAAAAACATTAGTAAATAAAAACCCTTTTACGATAAATAATATAAAAAATTTAAATAAAATAGCAATAGAATGTTTTATCATTTCAGGATGTTATATTGGAAATATATTTTATAATATTAATAAGTATAGTTATAGATTTATTTATATAGATAATAGAGGAATACATACGGATACAGAACCAGTAATATTTTTTGTAGCAGGAATTTTTCTGCTAATTTTGGCGTCTGTATTTAAGCAAGCGCTTAAGTATAAAGAAGAAAATGATTATACAATTTAGAGTAAAGGAATATGTTTTATGGCGATAGTAGTAAATTTGGATGTAATGATGGCTAAAAGAAAAATATCTCTTCAAGACTTAGCTGAAAGAGTTGGAATAACCAATGCCAATCTATCTATATTAAAAAACAATAAGGCAAAGGCAATAAGATTTTCTACTTTAGAATCTATATGTAAAGAACTTAAATGTCAGCCTGGTGATATTTTAGAATATGTAGAAGATTAAATAAAAATTCTGTAGTTAAATTATATAATAAATTACACAATAATTATTTTAAGAGATATGAAAATTTACAAAGAAAGCGAAATTATAAATTTATGAGATTAGATAAATTTTTGGCAGAATCAGCTATTGGTAGAAGAAAAATTGTTAGAACTTATATTAAAGATGGAATGGTAAAGGTAAATGGTAAAATTATAACTGAACCTTCATTAGATATTAATGAAAAACTTGATGATGTAGAATACCTTGGAAAAAAAGTTATTCATAATGGTAAAGTATATTATATGTTTAATAAGCCTGCTGGGTGTGTAACTGCCACGAGAGACAATGTACATAAAACCGTATTTGATTATTTTCATGAAGATATGAATGGAGTATTTCATGTTGGAAGATTAGATAAAGATACAGAAGGTTTATTGCTACTTACTAATGATGGTGAGTTTGAGCATAAAGTAATGTATCCAGAAAAACATGTTGAAAAAACATATTTTTTTTGGGCATTAGGTTCTTTTGATGATGAAGATAAAAAGCAATTAGAAGAAGGCATTTTTATTGGAAATAATGAATCATTAACAAAGCCTGCAAAAATAGACGTACATAAATCAGGATTATATAAAGAATTTAAAGAGGAAATTCCTATTAAAAATTTAGAAAATAAGGATCATCAGCTTGTTGTTTCAGGATATCTTACTATTTCAGAGGGGCAAAAACATCAGGTTAAACGAATGTTAAAGGCAGTAGGTTGTTATGTAATATATTTGAAAAGAATATCTATTGGTGGATTAAAGTTAGATGAATCTTTAAAAATGGGTGATTATAGGGATTTAACAAAGAAAGAAATTGAAAGAATATTTGAATAAAAATATAAATTAAAAAAATAATAAGGTATGGATTTTTTAGTAAATTAAATTATATATTATAGACAGTAGCTAGTTTTATCTGAAAATAAAATTAGCTACTGTTTTTATATTAATTTTAAATATTTTGTATAAATTAAAATTTAATCTTACAAAAATGAAAGGGAAATGTAATGTTAATGAATTAAAGATTAATAATTAATAGATTATAATAATTTTGTAATCTATTAAAAAATAGTTATGAAAATAAATAGGGATACGTATAACTAAAAAAATTAATATAAAGAAAAGTATATAAAAAAATAAAATTCATATTTATAGGGAGATATATTAATGGAATCATCTTTAAAAAGGGGAATTACAAGTTTTCAATTAAAATTATTAGGATTAATTTTAATGACATTTGATCACATGGGAGCATTTTTATCAGTGCAAACTCCAGTATGGTTTGGCTGGCTAGGTAGACCCGTAGCAACAATATTTTTATTTGTAAGTGCTGAAGGATATTATTATACTCGTAATAAAAAGAAGTATATTAGTAGATTATTAATAGGGTATTGGATAATGAATATTGGAAATTATTTATTAACTAGATTTGTTCCAGTAGATGGGGTAGAACTGTATGCAAATATTTTTGGAGGATTATTTTATGGTGTATTATATATGTATTTATATGATTCATTAAAAAATAGTATAAAAGATAAGAATATTACAAGTATAATTATTAATATTATAGCAATTATAACACCATTTATTTTAAGTTTTTTAGTTACATATTTAATGAATTATAATATTTCTTTAGGAATATTAGCATTTAACATAATACCAACTCCACTTATTGTAGAGGGTGGAATTATGTATATTGCTATGGCTTTAGTATTTCATATATTCAAAGATAAAAAGTACTTTAAAATATTTTTTATTGCTATAATATCTATATTTGTTTTTATTACTAGTATTTCATTAGGTGATATTTTTACTCTTAATTATCAATGGATGATGATTTTTTCTATAATACCAATATCTTTGTATAATGGAAAAAAAGGAAAATCAAATAAATATTTATTTTATATTTATTATCCACTACACATTTATACATTATATTTAATAAGCTATTTTATATTATAAGAAAAAAGCGTGGATTATCCACGCTTTTTCATTTTTTTAATTAGGGGATAAATCATTGAAAATCAATTTAATATACTTTAAAAAACATAAACATATTTTAAAATGTATATAAAAAAATTGAAAATTTAAAATAGTAGGAATATAATAAAAAACAGTAGAATATAAAATTAAATGTGTAAAAAATAACTTTGATTTATAGTAACATTATAAAAATAACAAACGTTTACATGAAGTTCATTTACTAAAGTTGCATAACTAAAATACATTATATTAAAAAGATTAAATATATTTTAATATTTTATTATATTTATTTTAGAAATAAGTTAACTATTTTACTTTATACATCAGTGGTTAATGTTGAATAAATAATATAGTCATATAAACATTAAAAGTTATAGACATATATTTAATAATTCTAATGTATTGTTAAATTAAAAAGCTGTATATTAAAAATAGTTAAAATTTTTAAATAAAGGGGGAATTATGAGATATAAGTATCGGAGACTATTATTTAAATAGTGATTAAGAGAAATTTTACAAAAGATAATAACTATTTATGTACGAATCAATTAAATAAATTTTATTTAATAAACCATTACTAAAAAGCTATATTAAATTTAGTGAGACATTAAGGTTAAACTCTAAAGTTAAGATACTAATTTATTAATAGTAGTAGATATATTGATTATTTTAATATATTTAATAAATTAAGAATTAACTGCTAAATTTTATGTTTAATTTTGAGTAAAACTACTTATTCTTTTGTAAACAATTACAAAAAGAGTTTTTTAAATGTAAATAGTTATTAATTCTATACATTGAATTTAACGCGAGAAGAGATTAGGAGATTAGTTAAAAATATTGTATAGGGGTGTAAAAATGAAAAAATCTTTAACAAAAATATTAGGAATTTCTTTATTAGCAATTGCTATGACCGTAACTACTTTTCCAACTAGTGCAAAAGCACTCGACTCAATTAGTGAACCTGTAATAGAAGAAGCCGCAGAAAGTTCAGATTCACAATCACAAAATAGTGTGGTAGCAATACAAGAGTCATTAAGTGATGAGGGGATTAATTTAGAAGAATTAAAATCAGAGCAAAATGATTATCCAATTGTATTAGTTCATGGATGCATGGGTTGGGGAAGAGATGAAAAATTGGGATTTAAATACTGGGGCGGAACTGTAGATCTTCAAGAAAAAATGCGAGATGCAGGATATGAAGTTTATACTGCAGCAGTAGGACCAATTTCAAGTAATTGGGACAGAGCTTGTGAACTTTATGCATATATAGTAGGGGGAAGAGTAGATTATGGTGCAGCTCATGCAGCAAAATATGGACATGATAGATATGGTAAAACATATTCAGGCATATACAAAAAAATAAGTAGTGATAATAAGATTCATCTTGTTGGACACAGCCAAGGTGGACAAACAGTTCGTGCATTTACACAATTAATAAATCAAGGTAGTGAAGAAGAAAGAAGTTATGGACAAAAAGATATATCACCATTATTTCAAGGGGGGAATGATTGGATTAATAGTGTAACAACAATTTCTACTCCAAACGATGGTACAACATTATCAGATGCAATACCATTTGTTGATTATATAACTCCATTATGTGGAATAGCTGGTGTTGCAACAGGTTCAAATGATCTTGTAAATAGTTATTTTGATTTTAAATTAGATCAATGGGGATTAGCAAAACAAGATAATGAATCTCAAGTACACTATATGGGACGTGTTTTGAGCAGTAAAATTTGGGAAAGAACTACAGATATGTGCTCTTATGATTTAAGCACATATGGTGGAGAAGAATTAAATAAATGGGTAAAGGCACAACCAAATGTTTATTACTTTTCATGGACAACTAGTGCAACAAAACCATCAGCAATTACAGGACATCATATTCCACAACCAGGAGTAATGAATAAGAATTTTTATGTAAATTCACTTATGATGGGAAAATATACTCGTAATGATAATTCAGGAAGACCTGTCATTGATAAGAGTTGGTGGCAAAATGATGGATATGTAAATTGTATTAGCCAAAATGGTCCTAAATTAGGTTCAAATGATATTATCAAGGAATACAATGGTACACCTGTAAAAGGTCAATGGAATGCAATGCCAACACTTATAAATGTAGATCACGAAGATATAATAGGACGTTATGGCAATGTAACTCAATGGTATATTGATCGTTGTAAACAATTAAGTTCATTACCAGAATAATAGATTAAAATGGATCTTAATATATATTAAATAGATTGTTGCAAGCTAATTAATGATATAAATTTTTGATTAGCTTGCGTATATTATTGAGGTTATATTTAAAAATCACTATTTTTATGAGTTTGTATATATATGAATCATAGAAATTGTGTAACGCTGAATTTATGAATGATAAAAATAAAAGAATTATAGATAAAAAAATGATAAAAAATGTTTGGTTATGGAATTAAAAAAGTAAATAAGTGTTTAATAATATCATATAGTTATAAAAATTTTGAAAAAAATACAAAAAATATTGAAAATTCAAAAAACTAGGAATATAATTAAGTAAAATTAAATAAAAAAATTAAAATTCACAATACATAAAAATTTTAATTAGTTAAGTAATATTTATAAAAAAACCTATTATTTTAAAATGATTAAATATATTTTTAAAATTTAATATATCTATCTTAAAATAAATTAACTATTTTACTTAACCATTAAATACGTAGTTAGTAAATATATTAATAGAATTTATAAATCTTCAAGTAAACGTTTAAATAAAAATGTTATGTGGATATATTTACATTAATTATTACTTTCAACATATAAATAGTTAATAGTTTATAAAAAAGGGGGGGACTTTAAAAATTAATACTAACAAAAGAGAGTTAGAGTTTAAAATGTTAGAATTATTTTATAAAAGTTTAAACTACAATATTAATAAATCAGAATAATAATTAAATTTAGCAAATCTTATTATATTTATAACATTTCTAACTAAAAAACTAAATTATCAAATAAATACACAACAGAAGAAGTTCTTATAAAATAAAAATTTAATAAACCTATAAAATTTAATACTAAAAATAAAGATCAACTTATTTATGGAAATAGATATATTTTAAATTTTAATATATTTAATAAATAAGAATTAATTAATAACTTTACATTTAATATAAAAGTAATATAGACAAGTTTTATTTTAAAAGCATTTTAATGTTTAACTTTTGAATGTAAATATTTATTAATTCTATGCAGTTATTTAACAGGAGAAGAGATTAAGAGTTTATTATGTTAAAAAATATTGTATAGGGGTGTAGAAATGAAAAAATCTTTAACTAAAATATTAGGAATTTCTTTATTGGCAGCAGCAATGACGGTAACTAGTTTTCCAACTAGTGTTAATGCTGCGGGAATTACAGAAGATTCATCATCAATTTTAACGGAATCAGTACAAGCAATTGAGGCAGAAGAACCAATAGAATCACCAGATACGTTTAATTTGGAATCTGCTTCTCAAAGTAATGATTATCCAGTTGTTCTAGTTCATGGATTCATGGGATGGGGAAGAGATGAAGTAGCTGGATTTAAATATTGGGGAGGGGCTATAGACCTTCAAGAAAAAATGAGAGATCAAGGATATGAAGTTTATACAGCAACTGTAGCGCCCGCTTCAAGTAACTGGGATAGAGCTTGTGAACTTTATGCCTATATAGTTGGTGGAAAAGTAGATTATGGTGCAGCTCATGCTGAAAAATATGGACATGCAAGGTATGGAAGAAGTTATCCAGGTTTGTACAATAAAATAAGCGATAAAAATAAAATTCATCTAGTTGGACATAGTATGGGTGGACAAACAGTACGTACAATTACTCAACTTTTAAGTGAAGGTAGTGATGAAGAAAGAAACTATTCTCAAAATAATCTTTCACCATTATTTAAGGGAGGAAATGATTGGATTCGTAGTGTTACAACCATAGCAACACCAAATGATGGTACAACAGCAGCAGATGCTAATCCTGTAGTGGATTTTGTAAGTCCTCTATTTGGTGTACTAGGTTCAGCAACAGGACATAATTCTTTAATTCAAAATGTATTTGATTTTAAATTGGATCAATGGGGATTAACAAAAAAAGATAATGAGTCACAACTTCATTATCTTGGACGTGTATTAAGTAGCGATATTTGGAGTGGAACTAAAGATATTGGTACTTATGATTTAACAACATATGGTGCAGAAGAACTTAATAAATGGGTAAAAGCACAACCTAATGTTTATTATTTCTCATGGACAGCTTGTGGTACAAAGGAATCATTGCTTACAGGTCACTCTATTCCACAACCAGGAGTAATGAATTTAATGTTTTATAAAAATACTCTAGCAATGGGTAAATATACTCGTAATGAAAATGGTAAACCAATAATTAATAAAGATTGGTGGCCAAATGATGGTTATGTAAACTGTATAAGTGAAAATGGTCCTAAATTAGGGTCTGACGATGTAATCATTGATTATAATGGAAATCCTCAAATAGGAAAATGGAATGCAATGCCTACACTTATAAATGTAGATCATGAGGATATAATAGGACGTTTTGCTAATGTTCAAGGATGGTATTTAAATCTTTGTAAGCAATTAAGTTCATTACCAGAAAACAACTAGAAATTAAAGAGTTAGAGAGAAATTAAACTTCTCTCTAACTTATAAAATAATGTTTTTGCTTTTAAATTACCTAAATTAATTTTGATGAGGTGAAGTGTAATGAAGAGATCTTTAGTAAAAATTTTAGGGATTACTGCTTTAGCAATTTCAGTTGCTTTTACAAGTTTTTCAGCATCTGTTATGGCTGTTGAACCAACAAATTCAACTACTATAGAAGAAAGTAAATCATCTAATAATTTTATTTTAAATGAAATTGAAAACAATACAAAAAATGATGGAATTACAGAAAATAATAAAGAAAAATTAAATGATGAAAATTTAAATAATGAAGAAAATAATAAAAAACAAGAAGATAGGCTGAATGAAGCTAAAGAAATTTTAGAAGAATCAAAGACTGAAATTGAAGCTGAAGGTATGGATGTACCAGACACAATAGAACTACCTAATAGTGAAGATTTCTATAATAAAGCAAATGTTGAAGTTAAAAATGAGATTACAGAACAAGAGCAATTACAATATCCTGAAGTTATAAGCGAAGCTATTCAAGAAGGAAATGAGTATCCTATAGTATTAGTACATGGATTTATGGGATTTGGAAGAGATGAATTATTGGGTTACAAATACTGGGGTGGTATTGTTGATATTCAAGAAAAATTAAGAGATGAAGGACATCAAACTTATACAGCAACAGTGGGACCTGTTTCAAGTAACTGGGATAGAGCTTGTGAGTTATATGCTTACATAGTTGGCGGAACAGTAGATTATGGAGAAGCACATGCTAAAAAATATGGTCATGAAAGATATGGAAGAACTTTTGAAGGAATATATAAAGATGTAAGTGATACTAACAAAATTCATCTTATTGGTCATAGCATGGGGGGACAAACAGTTCGTACTCTTACTCAATTATTAAGTGAGGGTAGTGAAGAGGAACAAAGTTATAGTCAAGAAAATTGCTCACCATTATTTATGGGAAACAAGCATTGGATAAGAAGTGTTACTACAATATCAACACCTAATGATGGAACAACATTATCAGATGCAATTCCAGCAAAGGAATTAATAAATACTGCATTTGGAGTATTAGGAACAATAACTGGTAAAAATGATTTATTTAGTTCTATATATGATTTTAAATTAGATCAATTTGGATTAAAAAAAGAAGATGGAGAATCATCTAGAAATTATGTAAAAAAAGTTTTATCAAGTAATATATGGTCAGAAACAACAGATATAGGACCATATGATTTATCAACAATTGGAGCAGAAAAGCTAAATAAGTGGGTAAAAGCTCAACCAGATGTATATTATTTTTCTTGGACAACTCAAGCAACTAGAGAATCATTAATTTCTAGTCACTCTATGCCTATAGTTGGACCTATGAATCCATTATTTTATGGTACATCAACTTTGATGGGGAGATATACACGTGATAAAGATGGGCTTCCTGTTATAGATAAAAAATGGTTTGATAATGATGGTGTTGTAAATGCAGTAAGTCAAGCAGGACCTAGATTAGGTTCTAATGATGTAATAGAAAAATTTAACGGACAACCTAAAGCTGGTCAATGGAATGTAATGCCAACACTTATAAACACAGATCATATGGACATAGTTGGAACTTTTGGAAATGTTAAATCATGGTATGTCGATTATGCTGAGCAGCTAAGTAATTTACCTAAATAAAAAATATAATTATTAGTAATCTTAAAAAGAACCCTAAATATTAAAGATATTAGAAATATATCATTTAATATTTAGGGTTCTTTTTCGTAGAAGTACAACTATTTTATATAAATTACAATTATATGTTTTATCGTTATTATAATGAAATCAATTAAAGAGAGTACTGAGAAAGTAATTAATAGATAATTTATAATTTTTCCACCTTTATGTTTACAATGAAAAAAATATATGATAATATACTGTTGATATTAATGATAATAATTATCAATTGAAAATATAATAGGAGGTTAAAGTTATGATGATAAACAAAAGATTAATAAATTTATGCGAAGATTCAAAAAAGTATATAATATTTACAGTTTTATCTAGTTGGATAGCTATATTATGTAATATATTAATAGTATTTATTATAGGTAATTTTATTAATAAAATTTATTCAGGAATTACCCAGTTGAACATATTAAAACATTTAAATGAACTTATAATAATATCAGTTTTGTTAAGTGTAAGGTATATTAGTAATATTTTAAATGGAAAATTTTCTTATTTAGCAAGTGCTAATTCAAGAGTTACGCTTAGAGAACTTATATATAAAAAACTCTTAAAGTTAGGTGTCGGATATAGTAATGTTCAAAGTACATCAACAATTGTGCAAGTAGCTGTTGAAGGTATAGAAGCATTAGAAGTATATTTTGGAAGATACCTTCCCCAATTCTTTTATGCAGTGATTGCTCCAATCACATTATTTATATTTATTTCATTTATATCTATAAAAACAGCAGTAGTATTTATTTTATGTGTTCCACTAATACCAATATCTATAATTGCAATAATGAAAATAGCTAAAAAAATATTAAAAAATTATTGGAATAGCTATGCTAATTTAGGTGATACTTTTTTAGATAATCTACAGGGATTAACAACGTTAAAAGTATTTAATATTGATAAGGAAAGACATAAAAAAATGAATGAAGAGGCAGAGAACTTTAGGAAAATAACCATGAAGGTTCTAAGTATGCAACTTAATTCAATAAATATTATGGATTTAATTGCATTTGGAGGTGCAGCTCTTGGTACAATAGTTGCTCTTATAGAGTTTAAAAATGGACAAATCTTGATAGGAGAACTTTTAATTATAATATTACTTTCATCAGAATTTTTTATACCACTTAGATTATTAGGATCATATTTTCATATTGCAATGAATGGGATGGCAGCTTGTGATAAGATATTTGATTTATTAGATTATAAAGAAAAAGAAAAAGAAGTGATTAAAAATATAGAAAATAAATTAGAAGATTTAAAAATAACCTTAGAAAATGTTAGCTTTACGTATGATGGTAAAAGGAAAGTTATTAATAATATTAATTTAGAAATTTCAAATAATGGATTAACTTCAATTGTTGGAGAAAGTGGAAGTGGAAAAAGTACAATAGCTTCACTTATATTAAATATCAATAGTGCAACTAATGGAAAAGTAAAATTTAATAACATAGATATAGAAAATATTAATGATGAAATTATTTATAAAAACATTTCGTTAGTATCAACTAATAGTTATATATTTAATGGAACAATTTTAGAAAATTTATTAATGGGAAATAGTAATGCAAGTGAAGAAGAAATAAATAAGGCATTAGAAAAATCTAGATTAACTGGATTTATAAATTCATTAGATAAAGGATTATATACAGAGGTTGGTGAAGGGGGAAGCTCATTATCTGGTGGTCAAAAACAAAGGTTGGCATTAGCTAGAGCAATATTAGGAAATCGAGATTTTATAATATTTGATGAAGCAACATCTAATATAGATATTGAAAGTGAAGAACAAATTTGGAAGTCCATTTATGAACTTGCTAAAGAGAAAACTGTATTAGTAATATCACATAGATTAGCTAATGTGAGAGATTCTAAAGTTATTTACGTTATGAAAGAAGGTCAACTTATTGAAAGTGGTACTCATTCAGAATTGGTTGAAACACAAGGTGAGTATTATAAAATGATAAATAAACAAATTGAATTAGAGAATATAAGGGAGGTTGGCTAATTTATGAAAAGAAGATCTGGATTTTACATAATGAAGAGATTAATAGTTGAATTAAAGCCATTAACTCCATTTATGATTATAACAATATTAATGGGGGTTGTTGGATTTTTAGCAGCAATCTCAATAGCTACATTTAGTGCTATTGCTTTAGGAGCATTAATTGAAGAAGTTAAAATAATTACATTCAAAAATGCAATTATTATTATGATTATCTGTGCAGTTATGAGAGGTGTATTTAGATATTGTGAGCAATTATCAGGGCACTACATAGCATTTAAAATTTTAGTTATATTAAGAGATAAGGTATTTACAGCATTAAGAAGATTAGCACCTGCTAAACTTGAGGGAAAAGAAAAAGGAAATTTAATTTCACTTATAACATCAGATATAGAACTTTTAGAGGTTTTCTATGCTCATACAGTAGCACCAATTTTAATAGCTATGTTAACAAATACAATAATATCAGTAGTACTATTTAAGATAAATCTCTGGTTTGGAATTTTAGGAGCAATATTTTTCTTTATTATAGGATTTATAATACCGTATACTTCATCAAAAATAGCAAAAGAAGATGGTGTAAGATATAGAAAAAGCTTTGGGGAGAGTAATTCATATATACTAGATTCTTTAAGGGGATTAAAAGAAATATTACTGTTTAATAACGGAAATAAAAGATTACATAATATAAATAAGCATTCTTTAAAGTTAAATAAAAGTTTAAATCAGATAAAAAAACACGAGGCAATTATAAGAGCTGTTACAGATTTAGTGATTATGATATCAATATTAACATTTGTTATACTTGGATCTAAATTATATTTAAGTGAAAGCATAAATTTTATTGAAAATATAGTAGCAATAGTAATTTTAGCATCGTCATTTGGACCAGTTGTTGCATTGAGTAATTTATCAAATAATTTATTACATACATTTGCATGTGCAGAAAGAATTTTTGATTTATTAGATGAAGAACCTTATGTAGATGAAGTATTAGGAGATAAAAAATTATCCAGTGATATTATAGAGTATAAAAATGTTGAATTTGCATATCCAAATAGGAAAGAAAAGATATTAGATGATGTATCTATTAAAATTAATAAAGGTGATAAAATTGCATTGATTGGGGAAAGTGGAATTGGTAAAAGTACTTTTATAAAATTAATAATGCGTTTTTGGGATGTTAACAGTGGTTCAGTAGAGATAGATAATAATAATATTAAAGATATTAATACTAAATCATTAAGAAATAGTCAAGTATTAGTTAGCCAAGAAACTTACTTATTCAATGAATCAATAGAAGATAATATAAAGATAGGAAATCTTAATGCATCTAAAGATGAAATTATAGAAGTTGCTAAAAAGGCATCAATTCATGAATTTATAAATAGTTTACCTAATAAATATGATACAAAGGTAGGGGAATTAGGAGGTATGCTTTCATCAGGAGAAAAACAAAGAATAGGTCTGGCTAGAGCATTTTTAAGTAATGGTGACGTACTTATTTTAGATGAGCCAACAAGCAATTTGGATACATTGAATGAAGGTGAAATATTAAAATCTATAAATGAAAATTGTAATGATAAAACAATAATACTTATATCTCATAGAAAATCAACAACATCAATTTGTAATCAAACATATGAATTAAAAGATAAAAAATTAAAATATGTTTCCGATAAGTGTTCATAATTATGAATAGCATAAAGCATAGAAAATTAAGTTTGATAATTTTAGATTACTATAAAATCTAGATAAGAAGATAAGAAGATAAGAAGACAAGAAGATAAGAAGACAAGAAGATAAGAAGATAAGAAGATAAGAAGATAAGAAAAATTTTAATTACAAGGAGGATTAAATAATCCTCCCAATTTTAACACAACTTATTGATAATGATAATCAAATGTTAGGAGGCGTACAAAATAAGAAAGATAGAAAATGAAAAAAAAGTGATTAAACTAATGATAGAAATTTATTGCAGAAAAAAACATGGACATAAAAAAGAGTTATGTCCTGAATGCAATAAATTATTAAGTTATGCACATGAAAGATTAGATTATTGCAAGTTTGGGGATAAAAAATCAACATGTGCTAAATGTCCAATACATTGCTACAAAAAAGATATGAAAACAAAAGTAAAAGAAATAATGAGATTTTCAGGACCTAGGTTAATAATTTATAAGCCAATAGAATTAATAAAGCATCTTTTAGATTAACTTATAAGAAAGTCTATAATTATATATAATCAGGAGGAAAAAATGAAAAAAACAGTAAGAATTTTATATCTAATAGGAGGATTTATATCACTAGGATTAGGATGGTTAGGGATTATATTACCTATATTGCCGACAACACCTTTTTTATTAGTTGCATCATTTTGTTTTGCTAGAGGCTCAGAAAGATTTGAAAAATGGTTTTTAAATACTAAGATATATAAAAAATATCTAGAAAACTATGTAAATAATAGAGCAATGACATTAAAACAAAAATGGACAATACTATTATTTGCAGATTTTATGATGATGTTTCCTTTAATAATTGTAGATAAGTGGTTTGTTAAGGTTGTAATATCTTTAGTTATGTTATGTAAATTTTATTATTTTATGTTTAGAATAGACACAATTAAAGAGGAAAAATAAGTAGCAATAATGGAGGATTAGATAAGTGAAGAAATTACATATAAAAATACTTGTAGATATATTTATGATTATATTATTTATTTGTCTTATGAAAATAAAAATTACTGGAATGCATATGCATGAAGTTTTAGGTATTGTTTTAACATTATTAGTAATTATTCATTTAGTACTAAATTTTAATTGGTTTAAGAATACTTTAAAAAAATTATTTAATAAGAATATGAGTAGTAAAACTAGAATTTCATATTTTATTAATATAATATTAGGAATTTTAGTATTAATAATATTTATAAGTGGAATATTGATTTCAGTAACTATTTTTAAAGATATATCATCAACTAATAGACAAGCATGGGCTTTTATTCATAGGAAAGCTTCTTTAATAGCGTTAATTTTATGCTTAGCTCATGTATATTTACATATGGATTTTATAAAATCATACCTAATTAGAATATTTAAGTGTAAAAAATAGTACGAGCAATATGAATTATAAGGTAATAATCAGATTGATAAATTTATTTAATTAATAGGAGGATATATGAAAAATAGAATTATTTCATTTATGTTAGCATTAATAGTGGTATTTGGATTTGTACCAAAGGTAAGTGCGGCAGAATTAGTAGAAGATAATATTATCTCATTAAGAGATTTAGTTGATTTAGATAAGAGTGATAGTATATTTAGTATTGAGGGTATAAAAAGTACAACTAGTGCTCAAATAACTATAGAAAATGATAAGGAATTAATAGAAGACGATTTAGAATTAAATTTAAATGATAATTTAGAAAATGGAGTATATTTAATAAATTATAATGCATACAAGGACGGAACCACGGAAGATTCTTCTGCAGGAAAATATATAGAAGAGAGTAAATTAAAAGTTAAAAATGGTAAAAAGACAGTATTAGTTACTTTTAAAGATGAAAAGTCATGGATAAGTAATTTAAGCGCAAAAGTAAATGATGATAAGGTTAAGGTTACACAAACAGAAGTTGTTGATAGTAAATTTACAATTGAGTTCCCAATAGATTCTTTAGAGGATAATATAAGTATTGGATTAACCATAATGGGATTTATGAATCATAGTTTTGATTTTATTATAAATGATGTAACTTTTATGGAACCAATAGAAGATGATAATACAACTGATTCAGAAGTTTTAAAGGATGGCAAGTACACTATAGATGCGGATATTTTAAAAACAGGTACTAATGAACCATCTGCAGCCAGTGGATACATAAATAAAGAAAGCAATTTAAAGTCAGAAAATGGACAATATACTTTAACTTTAAATGTTAAAGATATAAAAGTAATGAGTAATATAAAAGCTACTGTTGACGGAAAAGAAGTAAATGTTAATATTAGTAGAAATAATGATGGAACTGGAGAAATATCATTTAAAATAAATACATTAAGTAGTGACATATTAATTGCATGTAAAGTTACGGTAGCAGAAATTAATTACAATAGTGATGTAGATTTTAATGTTAAATTAGATAAATCTACTTTAAAAAATGATGATGGGGCAATTATTCAACCACCAACAGAAGATGTAGAATTACCATTATATAAAGATGCTTCATATAAAATAGAAAATGAAGTGCTTATATTAGGAGATATAATACCAGAATCGGTTAAATATTTAGATAATAATAGTATTATTGATGTTCAAAATCAATCAATCTATTTAACTTTAACTTTTAATATGGCAGATTTTATGAGTAATAGGGAAGTTAAATTAAATGATAATAATGGAATAACTAGATATACAATAGTGTCGAATACCAATAATAAAACAGTAATAAAATTCAAAATATCATCTTTAAATGATGAAATACATATTTCAAGTAAAACAAGAAGCTTAGATAAAGGATTTACTTTATCTCTTTTAAAAGAAACATTATCAGAAAAAACTAATGATACAGGAAATAGTAGTGATAAAGAAGAAGAGACTGATAAAGAAGATAGTGAAGATGATGATTTAGAAGATGGGACATATACAATAAAAAATAAAGCATTAAAAGAGAATTCAAATGCAACATCTGATGCAAGAGGATATTTAGATGATGTGAGTATTGTTACTGTTAAAAACGGAAAAATATATCTTACTTTAAAATTTACTCACGGAAAAATGATGTCAGATATATCAATAAAAGTTGAAGATAAAAAGACAAGCTATACTACTGTTAAAAAATCAGGAAATAATCTTCATATAAAGTTTAAAATAGGGTCATTAAGTGATGAAATTTTAGTTACTAGTACTATAGATACTGGAATCCCAGCCATTGGTACCATTAAAGGAACAAAATTTAGAGTATTATTAAGGGAAAGTACTTTAGATGAAGATGATGAACAAGATGATGAGGAAGATATTGAAGAAGATACTGAAGATAAAGTAGAGGATACAAATAAGGAAGATACTATTATAAATAATCCAGAAAACAATATAACTGGAGGCGAAATAGATAATAATATATCACAAAGTAATCCTACGTTATCAGGAAATTCTAATTCATATAAAAAAGCAACTTATAAAGTAAATAATGAAATAGTAACTGATAGTCAAATTGGATATCAGGCAGCAAGGTCAGCAGTTAATAAATCATCTTATTATGAAATTGAAAATGATAGTGATCATTATATAACATTAGGTTTTACTCAAACTGATGTAATGGGAAATATAAGATTAACTATTGATGGCAGTAAAATAAATTATGATATTGTAAATGAAGATAAAAGCAAAAAGACAATGGAAATAAGGTTTAAAGTTCCATCTTTATCAAATCAAGTTGTAGTGACATCTAATATTACAGCAATGGGAAGAGATATTTCATTTGGTATTAAGTTTTTAGAATCAACATTGGAATTAATTAGTTTAGAGGAAAGTGAAACTAATATACCAAGTAGTATTATTGCAGGTACTTTAACAGGTACTTTAAGTGGAGCAAATAATAATTCAAATGGGAACTCCTATGAAAATGACAATAGATTTTGGAATTAAATTCTTAGGGGATACAATGATATTAATTGATGAAGGTACAATAAATGAAGAAAAAGATATAAAATTAGTAGAAAATTTAGCAACGATAAATGAAGGCTCTTCTAATAATAAAAATATTAGTGTATGGAAAATAGCAATAACAACATCAATTATGACTACAACTATGAATTTCGCAATTGCAGGAATAATATATATTATAGTAAAAAAGAGAAAGAAAAAGTTAAATAAAAATATTAATTCATAAGTTTGAAATACCTTGAATTGTACTTAATTCAAGGTATTTTTTATCTGTAAATTTAATTAATTATAGTTGTATTTAAAATAAAATATATATTAATATTAATAGTAAAGGGGAGGATTATTATGATTATAGGAATTGGTCAAATTAATATAATTTGGGAAGATGAATTAGCAAATATGAGAAAAGTTGAAACTTTAGTTGAAGAAGCGTCAATGAAGGGTGTGGAATTAATACTTTTTCCTGAAATGACTTTAACAGGAGTGACATTAAATATTGATAAGTTAACTTTATTACAAGATAAAATAATAGAGTGGTGTAGAGCATTAGCTATAAAAAATAATATAAATATAGGTATTGGATATGGGAAAAGAATTGATAGCAAGGCACTAAATAATTATATTGTAATATCTAATTATGGAGAAGTTATAACAGATTATACAAAGATACACTTATTTACATATGGTGGAGAGCCAACAACATATTATAATGGTATTAATATTGAAAATTATAAAATAGGTGAATTTTCTTTATCATCATTTATTTGTTATGACCTAAGATTTCCTGAAATTTTTCAAGTAGCTGCAAGGAAAGCTGAAGTAATAACAATTGCAGCTAACTGGCCAAAATCAAAAATTGATGAGTGGATAAGTTTTTTAAAAGTAAGAGCATTAGAAACTCAAAGTTATATAATTGGAATAAATAGATTAGGTGAAGGAAGTGGAATAAAATATAATGGTCAATCTGCTATTATTAGTCCAAGAGGTGAGATTTTGAATAATTTGAATGATAAAGAAGAACTTATAATTCAAGAAATTAAATTAGAAGAAGTATGTAAATCAAGAGAAAAATTTAATATTAGAGATGACAGAAGAGAGGATCTATATAAAAAATATTATAGCTGACTTTATTGTCAGCTATAATTTTAAATTAGTATTTGTATCAAAAATTAGTTTTTAAAAATTTATTTTATAAAATAATGCAAAATTATCTATATATTAGATAATATTTCTTCAATATGTCCTTTAACTTTAACTTTTCTGAATTCTTTAATAAGTATTCCATTCTCATCGATTATAAAAGTACTTCTTTCAATGCCAAGAACCTTTTTTCCAAACATATTTTTTTCTTTTATAACACCATATAAATTGCAAACTTCTTTTTCTTCATCACTTAATAATATAAATGGTAAATTAAATTTGCTTATAAATTTATTATGGGAATTTAAATTATCCTTACTTATTCCTATAACTACAGTGTTCTTATTTTCAATAATATTATAATTATCCCTGAAATCACAAGCTTCAGTTGTGCATCCAGGTGTATTATCTTTTGGATAAAAATATAAAATCACCTTTTTACCTTTATAATCATTTAAACTGTGAATTTTTTCATCACAACCTTTAAGAGAAAAATTAGGAGCTAATTCACCTACATTAATCATAATATTCACCTCCGAGTATAGTTAATATTATATAATAATTATTATTAATTATCAACATATAAAATAATATAATTATAACAAATCAATTTATATATTAGTATATATTTACATAAACAAAATGGATGTTATAATTTAAGGTATATTATGGGGGGATTAATAATGATTAATGATAAGTTGTTAGAGAAAATAGATAATTTAGAAGAAGAGCTTATAAACTTATATCATATTTTACATCAAAATCCAGAACTATCAAATGAAGAGTTTGAAACTACGAATATGATAAAAAAATTATTGCAAGAAGTAGAGATTGATATTTTACATACTGATTTAAAGACAGGCCTTATAGCTGAAGTTAAAGGAAATCCAAATGGACCAATAGTTGCAATAAGGTGTGATATAGATGCGTTACCTATAAATGAGGAAAGTAGTTTATCTTATAAATCTAAAAATAATGGTAAAATGCATGCATGTGGTCATGATTTTCATATGGCAGCAATTTTAGGTGCAGCTTATTTAATAAAGAAAAGCCAAAGAGATTTAATTGGAACAGTTAGATTTATATTTGAGCCTAGTGAAGAAAGTTCAAATGGAGCTAAAAAAATAATTAATACAGGTGCTCTAGAAAATGTGGAGGCTATTTTTGGTTTGCATAATGTTCCTAATTTAGATGTTGGTGTGATGGGAATAAAGCCAGGAGCAATGACAGCAGCAGTGGATAGATTTGAAATTAAAATATTGGGACGTGGTAGTCATGCAGCAAAGCCAGAAAAAAGCATTGATCCAATTATAATATCATCAAATATTATAAATGCTTTACAAACTATTATAAGTAGAAATGTAAATCCAATTAATGATGCACTTTTAAGTATAACTCATATAGAGAGCGGAAATTCATGGAATATAATACCTGACTATGCTTATATGGAAGGGACAGTTAGAACTTTAGATAAAGAAACAAGAGATCTGATTCCTAAAAGAATGAATAATATCATTAATGGAATAGCGGAATCATTTGGAGGAAAAGCTGAATTCATATGGCATGAGGGACACCCAGCTACGAATAATGAAAAAGAATGGGTAAGTATTGCATCACAAATAGGAAAAAGAATGGGATATAAAGTAGGTGAAAATTCAATGGGATTAGAGGGGGAAGATTTTGCTTATTATCAAGAAACTATTCCAGGTGCATTCATAATTTTTGGAATAGGTAAATCAATTGCACATCATAATCCTAAATTTTCTGTAGATGAAAATGCTATATTAAATTGTGCAAAATATTTTGCTAATTTATCAGAAGAAGCATTATCTATACTAGTTAAGAAAAGACATAAATCATAGAAATTATAAGAATAATACCTTGATAAATTTAGAATACTAAACTTATCAAGGTATTTTTTGTTTTTTTAGAATTTATATTATTAAAAAATTTGTGGATAACTTTTAAAATGCTGTGTTTTAAATGTCTGATGAGTACTTCTAAAGAATAAAAATAATCATATGCTGCACCATTATTACTGCACTGTGTTTGGAACGGATTAATGGCTAGAAAATAGACATATCCAAAGTTGCCTTAGTGATTTTGTTTTTAATTTATAAAATTATAATGAGTTTTTGATTGACAAATACATAAACAAGTTTATAATTAAATACAAATACATACCCCCTCCACGGGGGTGGGAGGATTAAATATGAGTGAAGAAAGAAAAAAAGCATTACAATCTTTAAAAACAGCTAAAGGACAAATTGAAGGAATAATAAAAATGATAGAAGATGACAGGTATTGTATAGATGTAGCAAATCAAATATTAGCGGCTCAATCATTACTTAAAAAAGCTGATTTAATGATATTACAAGGGCATTTGCGTCATTGCGTTAAAGAAGCATGTTTAAATAATAATCCAGATGAAAAGATAGAAGAAATGAATAAAGTATTAGAAAAAATACTTTCTAAGTAGAAAGATATATAAACATATATTTAAAATAAAGTATTATAAAAAGAGAGGAATAATATATGCAAAAAAAATCATTTAAGATTAATGGAATGACATGTTCAGCTTGTGCAAATAGAGTTGAGCGAGTTGTTGGGAAATTAGATGGAGTAGAAAAATCTAATGTTAATTTTGCAACTGAAACTCTTAGTGTTGAATTTGATGAAAATAAATTACAAGATAAAGATATAGAAGAAAAAGTAGTAAAAGCAGGATATAGTATTAAGAAAAATATAAAAACGTATAACTTAAAAGTAGAGGGAATGACCTGTTCAGCATGTGCTAATAGAGTTGAAAGAGTAACTAAAAAGATAGGGGGAGTTCAAGAATCAAATGTTAATTTTGCAACTGAAAAGTTAACTATAGTTATTGATGAAGATGTAACAGGATATTCAGATATAAAAACTGCTGTAGAAAAAGCAGGTTACAAACTTGAAAAAGAAGATAAAGCTAAAGAAGATAAGAAAGAAAGTAATCCAGCTAAAGAATTATTAAATAGATTTATAATTTCTGTGATACTAACAGTGCCATTATTAATAATTAGTATGGGGCATATGGTTGGAATGCATCTTCCGAGTATAATTGATCCTATGATTAATCCATTGAATTTTGCTTTAATACAAATAGCATTAACTCTTCCAGTTATGTTAGTTGGTTATAAGTTTTATAAAGTAGGAATAAAGAATCTTTTTAAATTAAGTCCTAATATGGATTCATTAATATCAATAGGAACCTTAGCAGCATTTCTATACGGAATATTTGCAATTGTTAAGATAAATCAAGGGAATAGTGAATATGCTATGCACTTATACTTTGAATCAGCAGCAGTAATATTAACATTAATAACACTTGGAAAATATTTAGAGGCTGTATCAAAGGGAAAAACATCTCAAGCAATAAAAGCATTAATGGGGTTAGCTCCTAAAAGTGCTACTGTTATAAGAAATGGAATAGAATCTATTATTCCAATTGAAGAGGTTGTTGCTGGAGATATTGTTTTAGTAAAACCAGGGGAAAAATTACCTGTAGATGGTGAAGTAATAGAGGGAAGTACATCAATTGATGAATCTATGCTTACTGGTGAAAGCATTCCTGTAGAAAAGGAAATTGGAAGTAATGTAATTGGAGCAAGTATAAATAAAACTGGATTTATAAAATATAAAGCAACTAAAGTTGGAAAAGATACAGCTTTAGCTCAAATTGTTAAATTAGTTGAAGAAGCTCAAGGATCAAAAGCACCTATAGCAAAATTAGCAGATGTTATTTCAGCATATTTTGTACCTATAGTTATAGGTTTAGCTATAATAGCAGCAGTTGCATGGCTTGTAGCAGGGGAATCAATGATATTTGCATTAACTATATTTATATCTGTATTAGTAATAGCATGTCCTTGTGCATTAGGACTTGCAACTCCAACAGCAATTATGGTTGGAACAGGAAAAGGTGCAGAAAATGGAGTTTTAATAAAAGGTGGAGAAGCATTAGAGACAACATATAAATTAAACACAATAGTATTTGATAAAACAGGAACTATAACTGAAGGAAAACCTAAAGTTACAGATATTTTAGTTAATAATATAACTGAGAATGAAATATTAAGCTTAGCAGCAAGTGCTGAAAAGGGATCAGAGCACCCACTTGGAGAGGCAATTGTAAAAGAAGCAGAAGACAGAAAATTACAATTAAAAGAAATTAATAAATTTAATGCAATCCCAGGTCATGGTATAGAGGTATTAATTGACGAAAAAAATATTTTCCTGGGAAATAAGAAGTTAATGCAAGAAAAAAATGTAGATATATCATCATTAGATGCACAATCAGAAAGATTATCTAATGAGGGAAAAACTCCTATGTATATATCAATAAATTCTGAATTAAAAGGTATAATAGCTGTTGCTGATACTGTAAAAGAAAATAGTAAAGAAGCTATAGAGACGTTACATTCAATGGGAATAAAGGTTGCAATGATTACAGGGGATAATAAGAATACTGCAAATGCAATAGCTAAGCAGGTTGGAATAGATATAGTTTTAGCAGAAGTATTACCAGAAGATAAAGCAAATGAAGTTGCAAAATTACAAAAAGATGGTGATAAAGTTGGAATGGTTGGAGATGGAATAAATGATGCTCCAGCTCTTGCTAAAGCTGATATTGGTATAGCAATTGGTTCGGGAACTGATGTAGCAATTGAATCAGCAGATATAGTTCTTATGAAAAGTGATTTAATGGATGTTCCTACAGCAATAAAGTTAAGTAAAGCAACTATTAGAAATATAAAAGAAAATTTAGCTTGGGCATTTGGTTATAATATATTAGGAATACCAGTAGCTATGGGAATACTACATATATTTGGAGGACCATTATTAAATCCTATGATAGCTGCTGGAGCAATGAGTTTCAGTTCAGTATCAGTATTGCTAAATGCATTAAGATTAAGAAATTTTAAGGCTTAATGCTATAAATAATAAATAAAAGCAAGTTAATATTTTATTATAAAGTTTACTAAGTTAATGGAGTTTAGGGGAAGAGTAACTCTTATACTAATTATCATCCATAATATAATAAATTAATTAAAAAAATAAATATAATACAATATTTTTAGGAGGAATAATTTTATGAAAAAGACAATTATAATTGAAGGAATGAGTTGCAATAATTGTGTAGGTCATGTGAAGGAAGCATTAGAAGAGTTAGACAATGTTACATCTGTAGAAGTAAATTTACAAGAAAAGTGTGCTACAGTAGAAACAAGTGAAAGTAATGAAATTTTAAAAGAAGCAATAGAAGATGCAGGTTATGATGTTGTAGAAATAAAATAATATTTATAACTTAAAGCAATTTCTGTATATGGAAGTTAGTATTAAGTATATATTATTTGTTATTTTATTGAATCTAATATGGATTAAATACAATATTATATAAAGTTAGATAGTATAAAACAGTATTTACTAATTTAATTAATTAGATACTAAAAGAGTTATTACTTGAATTATATTATGTTAATTAATATTAATATGCCATATAAAAAGTGGACTAAGTTCAATTACTTAGTCCACTTTCTGTATGCATATATTAACATATTATTAAAGTGTAATGGTTAATTAAAAATAGATAGTTATCAATTAATCCTTCATAACTGATCTAATTAAATTATAGTCTGTATCATTAGCTTCAACGAATCCATTAACAGGAGTAGTTATCCCCTGAAAATTATCGAATTGTACAAAAGCATTTTTAATAGCTTCTGCTCTCTCTAAATCCATATCTGGGCTAACTGCAATAGCATCTTTTTGAATATTATCAGTCATAGAAACTATAATTAAATCATTTAAATTAACCCCATTCTCTTTAGCTTTGTCAAGAGCTTCATTATAAGTTGCACCTGCATCAAAAGATCCATTTAAAACTCCATTAATAACATTGTCATGACTTCCTGCAAAGGAAACATCAGAAAATAATCTATCAGGATTCATTTTATTTGCTTTTAAAATATGTCTAGCGTACAAATAACCTGAAGCACTATTTTTATCTACATAAGCAAAGCTTTTATTTTTTAAGTCTGATAATGTTTTAATTCCAGAATTTTTATTAGCTATTATATAACCATTATAATAAGTCTTTCCATTAACTCTAGGAGTTACTAAAGGTGTAACATTGGCTTTGTTTTTAGCTATAACATAAGCAAATGGTGAAAACCACCCCATATCAATAGTACCTTTTTTTATCTGATCACTAAGAGCATCATAATCTTTAACAATTATCATTCGTGGAGTTAAATTGATTCCTTTAAGTAATCTTTCTAGGATAGGAAGATACATCTTCTTAATATCAGCAGGAGAAGTGAACGGATTAATACCGACTATAACTTCATTTTTACCTTTAAGGTGACTCATTTGATATTGTAAATTTTCAGATATACTACTTAATGCAGCACAATAATCAAGTAATTGTTCAGTCTTATTTTCATGTCTTTCAATCATATCTATTGAATCAAGAGTCTCTTTATTTGTATCCTCTATAGTATGAGTTAAATGTGTAAGAGCTTGTTCGATATCAAATGCAACTTGAGTATTTGATTTTGATACATCTGTTAAATTCAAAATAGAATTTTTAATATGCCCCATAGCAACATAACTATCAGATAAAATTTTAATAGTTTCATTAGAAATACAATCAAGTTCATTAATTGTTTTTTTAGAATTCTCAGTAGCTGAATTTGTATCAGTTATATTACCAAGAAGATCTTTAACTATATCATCTATTTCTCTTGCAAATTTATCTGTTTCATCGGCAAGCTTTCGGATTTCATTAGCCACAACAGCAAAGCCCCTTCCAGCTTCACCAGCACGAGCAGCTTCAATTGATGCATTTAAAGCAAGTAAATTTGTTTGACTAGAAATATCATGTATATATTCAACAAATTTAATTATACTTTTTGAAGAGTCATGTAATTTTGAATTAATTTCTAAAGAATCATCAGAAATTGTTTTCATTTCTGATAATAATGAAATTATATTACTAATAGATGTTTTGCTTTTTTCAAGTACTGTAAAAGTATCATTTGTTTCAGATTCAACAGTTGAAATGCTGTCATCAATTTTTTCACAACTAGAAACAACTTCATGTATACCAGATTCAACAGTTTCAATACATGCTAAGTTAGTAGTAGAAAAATCAGAAATGACTTTATTCTTTTCAACTAAATGAGAAAATGCTTCTTTACTTTGTTTTGATATCCATAAAAGATGTTCAACATCAAATCCCATTGTTTCAATCATAGAGTGTACACTTTTAAATACTGTCTCCCTATCATTAGATAAATCGTTATCATAAATGTTGTCGCTAGATTTATATTTATCACAGTAATATAAATAAGAAATTATTATAAGCAAAGCAATTAGTGACACAGATAATTCTATAATAGAGTTATTTGTACCAAAGGCGATAAAGACATTGCATAATATACCTAATATTATTGGAAATAAGTACTTATTTAATTTCATAAGTTTTCCCCCTTGTGTTATGTAATAATAAGGTCAAAATATAAATACAAGTAAATTATCCCACAAAGGTAATTTAAATTCAATATTAACAATAAATTACTTAAAAATAAGATCGTAAATAGTCATTTTAAAATATACATTATATTACCTAATATACTAATATAATTATAAAAAATAAAATTTGTGGGTTAGAAAAACAAAGAAAAAACGAGATAAAACTAGAAAAATATGTGAAGAATTAATCTTTACATTAATAAATTGACTTGCAAAAATATACGAACGTATGTACGATATAGATATAGAATTTAAGAAACAAAGTAACGCTATATTGTTTATCTGTTGTTTATGATTACAATAAACTTAGTTTGGACTACGTAGTAGATGTTTGAAAGGTGGTCAATATCATGGAAAGTACAAAATCTAAAATAACATTAAAAGAAGTAATAGGGATGGACTTAGCAATAAAAAAAATAATGAATAAAATTGAAAAACAAGAAAGTAATAATGAGTTATGGTGGAAAGAAAGCTCTTTATATGAAAGTGCTAATATGATTAGCAAGGCAGAAAAAAGAGGTGAAGAGCGTGGGAAAAAAGAAAAATCATTAGAAATTGCCAGTAAATTATTATTAATGGGTTTAAATTTGCAAGAAATATCTTATGCTATAGGAATATCAGAATTGGAGTTAAAAGATTTAATAGATGCAAATGTAAAACAATAATATTCTATAAGTTAAAATTGTGAAAAAATAATTTCAGATTAGTATAAAAGCAATGTTTATATAAAATTTAAAATTTTACTGTAATACATATAAATTTAAATGAAATTTATATGATTAATGAATATCATAATAATTATTTAGAAATAAAATATAATTTAAATTAAATTACTAAAATATAAATTCGATAATAGTAATAAATAAACTTGTAAATTATAAATATAAACCATGTAAATAAAAATTAAGAATTGTTTAAGAAATAAAAATGAGTTTTAAATGTATACTTATAATAGGAAAATATTTCAATGATATTATAAGGATTTGACCAAGGGGGATAAATAGATGAAACTTAAAAAAACATTATCAATTATTATGGCAGCAACAATATCTATCTTTACTATTGCAGGTTGTAGTGAGCAAGGACAGAATTATTCAAAAGAATTAAATAAATTAACAACATGGGGTGCAACAGATTCAAACTTTACAGGCGAAGTGTCTATGGAAGCTAATGGAGAAAATGAAAAATTCACATTCTCTGGTACAGGCTATGTAAAAGGACAAACTCAAGGTCATATGAACTTTAAGTTTAATAGTGCATCAGGAAAAATAAATATACCAGAACTAGATATGTATTTAAACAATGGAATATCATATATCAGTAAAGACTATTACACAAAGAACTTTACATTAAATGGAGTAGAAGCTCCAAAGAGTCTTGAAAATATACCAGCTAAATATATCGGAATAGATTCAGGATTAGATATGGATTCATTAGTAGAATTAACTAAGTCACCTGATTACTTATCAACTTTTGCTACACAATTATTTGGAAAAAACAATGATGTAGAAATACCAATGAAACAAAATGGTAGAGAATATACTGTAAATATGGATAGCGATGAAATTGTTGATTTAGTTTTAAAAGCAATATCAGGTTTATCAGAAAATCTAGACAATAGTAATTCTATTCTTAATTTAGGATTAAATGAAGAAATGATAAAAACATTACAATCAAGTACAAGTGATCCTTCATTTAAATCAATGTTAGATCAATTAAAGCCTATGCTTAAAGGATCAAGTATTACTACTAAAGAAAGTTTCACTGATGATAGTTATACAGCAGAAATTAATATGAAATTACAAATAGCTAATATGGCAAAAATAAATGTTAAAGTTAATTCTACAAGTAAAAAAGCAGAAGTTAAAGATATTTCAATTCCAATTAGTAGAACAACTTTTACACAAGAACAATTTATGAATATGATGATTCCAGAAGACTTACAAGTAGAATAAAAATATTATATAAATAAATATTAACAAGTTGATTTAGATTAATTAATTTAAATTAACTTGTTTTTTTTATATATTTTATTAATATAAATTTAAATCTGTATATAAATAATTAATTTTATTGTAAAAGTAATAACATGGACATAGGATAACTTATTTAGTGAAACATAGTTAAAAAATAAATGAATTTTTTTATAAAATAAATACAAATTTAATATTTTATTTGGTATAATTATCATGAAAAAATAAATATTACAATATAATTTATATTATTACAGTTATAATATAAAGTTGGAGATTATGAATAGTTCTCTTTATTTGGGCACCTTGAGAACTAGGAATCAGTGGTGCACCCGGCCAACAAATTAATTAAATTAATTAATTTGTGGGCTTTTTTTTATTATTTATAGAATTATAGTTTTAAAAAAATTGTAGATAACTTAATTTAAATTATAAAGAATAAAGTTATTCTATGATGAATACATATACAAAAATATATAAAAAAGTAATATAATGTAATTAGAGCTAGGGGGTATGATTTTTGAATTGTATATTAGTAATTATAATAGGATTGGTAATAGGTAGTTTTTTAAATGTATGTATTTATAGAATTCCATTAGAACAATCAATTTCTTATCCACCATCTCACTGCGGAAGTTGTAATCATAGATTAAAACCTATAGATTTGATCCCTGTTATTAGTTATTTATTTTTAAAAGGGCGATGTAAATACTGTAAAGAAAAAATATCTATAACATATCCTCTAATAGAAATATTAAATGCTGTGTTATATTTAATTATTTTTTATAATTATGGATTAACTTTTGATTTTGTGAAATATAGTTTATTAAGTTCATTATTAATTGTGATAGGAATTATAGATCACAAAACTCAAGATATATATACCGTGACAATAATATTTGGAGTAATATCTAGCGTAATCTTTATGGCAATAGATTTTTTCGTTAATAAAAATGCAATTTCAACTTATGTCTTAGGGGGATTAATTGGATTCTTAGCATTAGCAATAATAGTAATTATAACTAAGGGGATGGGTATTGGAGATGCAGAAATTACATTAGTTTGTGGTTTGTTCTTAGGAATAAAAGGAGTAATTGTGACTTTATTTTTAGGAATTATAATAGGAGGAATAGTTGCAATCATTATTTTAGCCTTAAAACTAAAAGATGCAAAAGATGCCATGGCATTTGGTCCATGCTTGTCAGTGGCAGCTCTTATGTACATTCTATGGGGAGATACAATAATAAATGTTTATTTAAAAATGGTAGGTATAATATAAAAAAATGTTAGATGTAGGAGAGGTTGTAATATAAGAAATAGAAGAGAGTGGGTGAATATTTCATGGCAATTGAGAAAAAAAGATTAGGAAATATTCTTATAAATGCTGGTAAAATAAATAGTTATCAATTACAAGAAGCTCTAAAATCTCAAAAAATTCTTGGTAAAAAATTGGGTGAAATATTAGTAGATAGTAATATCATTACAGAAGAAGAGATAATAGAATCTATTGAACAACAAACAGGAATAAAGAAGGTAGATTTAAATACAATAACTTTTGATAATAAATCAATAGCTATAATACCTAAAAACTTATGTAGCAAATATTCACTAATACCTTTCGGATTTGATAATAATAAAATAAAAGTAGCTATGTCAGATCCTCTTAATATTTATGCAATAGATGATGTTGCAATTTCAACAGGTTTTGAAATAGAAACCTTCATATCTAAAAAGAATGACATAAAAAAATTCATAGAAATATATTATAGTAGTCAACAAGTTAGTATGGCTGCACAACAGCTAGCTAAAGAAAGTTCAGAGTCAAAAAGAAATAATATTGTAAATATTGAAGAGATTGATGATGTAAAGAATGCACCCGTTGTAAAGATGGTTGAATATCTATTTAAAAATTCAATAGAAATGAATGCATCAGACATACATATAGAGCCATTTGAGAATGAGATAAGGATAAGATATAGAATAGATGGACAACTACAACCAGTAAATATTTTAAATATAGATAGCTTAGGTCCATTAATAACAAGAATAAAAATTCTTGCAGGGCTTAATATAGCAGAAAAAAGAATACCACAGGATGGTAGGATAATAGTTAACATTGGAGAAAAAGATGTAGACCTTAGAGTATCTGTATTACCAGTAGTACATGGAGAAAAGGTAGTTATAAGAATATTAAACACATCTAATTATAATGTAAGTAAGGACAAATTAGGCATAAATGAAAAAAACTTAAAAAAGATAGATAAGATAATTTCAAATCCATATGGAATAGTATTAGTTACAGGGCCAACAGGAAGTGGAAAATCAACAACATTATACAGCATTTTAAGTGAATTGAATTCTAATAATGTCAATATAGTTACAGTAGAAGATCCTGTTGAATATACACTTCCAGGGGTTAATCAAGTTAATGTAAATACAAAAGCTGGACTTACATTTGCAAGTGGACTTAGAAGTATATTAAGGCAAGATCCTGATATAGTTATGATTGGTGAAATAAGAGATAATGAAACAGCTGAAATAGCAATAAAAGCAGCAATTACAGGACATTTAGTATTAAGTACACTTCACACTAATGATGCTCCATCATCAATAATAAGACTTATAGATATGGGTATAAAACCTTATTTAGTGTCTACCTCAGTTGTTGGAATATTAGCTCAAAGACTAGTCAGAAAAGTATGTAATAAGTGCAAAGAATCTTATGAAGCTAGTAAATATGAAAAAGAAATATTAGGTATAGATGAAAATGAAGATTTAAAATTATATAAATCTTCAGGATGTGGTTACTGTAATAATACAGGTTATTTAGGGAGAATTGGTGTTTATGAAGTTATGGAAATGACAAGAGATCATAGAGAAGCAATAAATGCTGGGGCTAATTCCGATATATTAAAAGATATTTCATTAAAAAACGGAATGACAACATTAGGTATGGAATGTAGAGAATTAGTTGTTAAAGGGGTAACTACTATAACAGAACTTGCCACAATAAGTTTATTAAAGGATTAATTAAATCATATATTTTATAAATATTAAATAAAATTAAAATAAACATAAATTAAAGAAGGAAGTTTAATTTATAAAGGATTATTTTATTATAAAGGGGATGAATAAGCTGTGCCCAATTTTAAATATAGAGCAATGAATACGGATGGAGAAAAGATTAATGGAAATCATGAAGCTGATTCTAAGGGAGAGGTAATAGAATTTATTTCATCTAATGGATATTATCCTTTAATGGTAGAAGAAATAATTGAAAGCAAACAAATTGAATTTAAGATTAATAATAAAGTAAAACTTAAAGATCTTTCAATATTTTGTAGACAATTTTATACGATGTTAGATGCAGGGGTACCAATACTTACTTGTTTAAATATATTGACTAGTCAAACTACCAATAAAAAACTACAAGAAACCTTAAAAGAAGTTGAAGATGATGTAGAAAAAGGTGGAGTATTATCTGATGCCATGAGAAAACATACAGAAGTTTTTCCAGGTCTTTTAGTAAGTTTAGTTGCAGCTGGAGAAGCAAGTGGTAATTTAGATAGCATAATGCTTAGAATGGCTAATCATTATGAAAAAGAAAATAAGGTAAGTAATAAAGTAAGAAATGCAATGATATATCCAATAATATTAGGCTTAGTAGCAATTACAGCTGTTGTATTTATATTAACATATGTAATGCCAACATTTACGGATTTATTTATTGAAAGTGGATTAAGTTTACCTTGGAGTACTAGATTTTTACTTTGGTCAAGTGCTTCATTAAAAGCACATTGGTTTATGATTTTACTTGCAATAGTAGGAATTACTGTTGCAATAAAATATTATTTAAAAACAGAACAAGGCTCAATTGCAGCAAGCAAATTGAAGCTTAAGCTACCAGTCATTAGAAGACTTAATGAAATGATTATAGTATCCAGATTTACAAGGACTTTATCAACATTACTTTCAAGTGGATTACCATTAGTACAAGCTTTAGATATCGTTATTGGAGTTATTGATAATAAAATAGCTGAAGATGCAATATTAAAAGTTAAAGAGAAAGTGGTAAGAGGGGAAAGCTTAAATTCTTCATTAAGAGAAACTGGAATTTTTCCACAAATGTTGTATTCAATGATTAAAATTGGAGAAGAAACAGGATCTTTAGATGATATTTTAAATAAAACCGCTGATTTTTATGATGAAGAATTAGAATCAACAATTCAAACTACAGTTGCACTAATGGAACCAGCATTAATAGTAATAATGGGTCTTATAATCGGATTTATAATAATTTCAATAATGATTCCGATGTTTGATAGTTATAATCAAATTTAATAATTTATAAGGGGGATTTATCATGAATAAATTGTCAATCAAATCAATGTCAAATCAAATCTCAAAGAAAAAGAAGAAGGGTTTTACATTAGTAGAACTTATCATCGTTATTGCTATTATTGGAATATTATCAGCAATTGCTATACCTAAATTTGGTAATGTATCTAAAGATGCTAATATAAAAGCTGATATAGCTACAGCTAAAAATCTTCATAGCATAGCAGCTACATTAATAGCGGATGGAACTATTATACCTCCAACTGGAGATGTAAAGTCAATAGAGGTTACAGACAATGTAAAATCAAAAGTTGATGGTGAAAATATTCCTTCAGCAAAAGCAATAAAAGATGGAGTTTTTAAAGTTAATGTTAATCAAAGTGGAGATATAACAGTATCAGTAGGAGAGATAGGAGTATATCCAGATTCAGATAAATATCCATCTAAAAAAACTGAATAACTTACATTAAAGTGTAAAGCTTAATTTTAGGCTTTACACTTTACTCTATAAAGGGAATTAAGTTGAAAGTGAAGAAATGAGAGTTGAGGAAAACAATGTTTATAAAAATTATAAAATAATTTCACACAATATGAAAACTTTCGATTTTATATTTTTTATATTTATTTTGGTATTCTTAAGTTCAATTACTTGGTCTATTTTATTTATATATAGACACTAAAATATCACTTTTAATAAGGGGTGAATTGTAATTAATGAAAAAAATAAATTTTGATTTTAATAAGGTAAAAGACTTTATGAACCTTGATATAAATGATTTAAAAGCCAAACTAGCTAAGGCAAATGAAAAGAGTAAATCTCTTAAAGTTAAGAAGGAAAAAAAGAGAAAAGTTGTAGCTTTTGATATTGGAAGCACTAATATTAAAATTGCAGAAGGAACATATTATAAAGGAATATTGTCGATTGAAAAGCTTATAGATATTCCTACGCCAGTTGAATCTATTATAGATGGAAACATAGAAAAGAAAGAATTACTTGTATCAATTTTGCAAAAAGCATTAAATGAGAATGGAATAAATGCTAAGGAAGGAATATGTACAAATAATTCATCTCTAATTATAAATAGAGAAATACTTATTCCAGATGTGAAGGATGAAGAATTAGATACTGTTGTAAGATATGAAATACAACAATACTTACCTATAAATTTAGATGATTATGTATTGCAAATGACTAAGATAGGTGAAGAATTCTCAGATGAAGGAAAGAAATTAGAAATAAGAGCTATTGCTTATCCTGAAAAAATGGCTAAAGGATATTATGATCTTTTAATGGATTTAAATTTAAAACCATTTGCTTTAGATGTTAATTATAATGCATTAAATAAATTACTTAATCATATTGAAGTTATAAATAATTGTAAACTTAATATTGAGGAATCATTTGTGTTTATTGATATGGGTTCAAGTAGTTTGGATGTAAATATATATAATAATGGAGTATTGAAATTTACAAGAATAATAAAAGCTGGTGGAAAATATCTTGATGAAATTTTGTATGAAAATATGAATATTCCAATAGAAGAAATTGAAAAATTTAAATCACATGATATAGATTTAAAAGAAGAAGAATTAGAATTTCAAAATCAAATAATTATAGATACATTAGATGAGTGGATAGATAAAATAGAAAAAATAATACAATTTTATAAGAGTAAAAACTTTGATGATGATATTAATAAAATATTTATATATGGTAGAACATCTAGAATTAAAAATTTAGAGCAGTATATTACATCTAAAATTGGAATAGAAACAATAAAAATAAGAAACATTCCAGAAATAATCAATGATTCTAATATTGAAGTTGATGAAAATATAGATAACTTTATTAATGTTATTGGTTCACTTATAAGGTTATAGGGGGATGGTTTTAAGATGAAAGATATAAACTTTTTTAGTCATTATCAAGGAAAAGACCAAGAAAAGAAGAATGCAATGATTTATATTTATGGAGCTATGGGAGTAGTTGGAGCTTTAATAATTATAACTTTGATTGTTAATACTACAAGAATACTATTATTGAATAGAAGTATATCAAATTATAATGAAAAATTAAATACTCCAGAAATTAAACAAAAATACTCAGAAGCTGAAAAAATAAATAATGAAATAGATATTTTAACAAAATATGATTCTGCTTTAAATGATGTATTAGGAAAAGTAAACAGTAGAAATAACGTATCTGATCTAGTATTAACATCTATAAATTCAACAATACCCTCTCAAATTTCATTTAAAACTTTACAAATTAATAATGATGTTTTAATAATTCAAGGAATATCATCGAGCAGAGATGCTGTAGGTGAATTTCAACATAATTTAAAAGAATTATCTATAATAAATGATGCATTTGTTAATTCAATAGATATTGATGGAGCGTTAGAAGGTAATTATTCCTTTGATATTAAATGCATATTAAAGGAGGTTAATTTAAGATGAAAATAAGTAAAAAAGAAAGAATAATGCTATGTATACTAGCAATTGTAATTGTAGGATTTATTTATTATCAATTTATATACTTAAATCAAACTTCAAGAATAAAAGATAAGTCAAAAACAAAAAATGAATTAGAACAAAAATATAATAAGACAATTGAGACTATAAACTCATTAGAAAGTAGAAAAAGTGACATAAAAGTTTTAAATACTAAAGTGTCAGACAAGTCTACTTCATTTTATCCAACAATAAGTCAGGAACATTTAATTTTAGAATTGGATAAATTATTAAAAGATAGTGGTCTTGAAGGTGGATTTATATTTAACAAAATAGAAGTAACAGGAGTACCAAAAACAGAGAAATCACAGGAAGATTTAAAAGAAAGTACAATCACTGAAATGACAGAGAAATATAATAATGAAGTTAATGATATTATTGAAGATAATAATTCTTCATCAAATAATGAATCAGCAAAAGGTAATTCAGAAGAATCATCAAATTCAAATGGAGCTTCATCAGCTAATGAAAATACTCCAAATGAGAATAAGAAGGATGTAGAACAAATAAAACTTGAATTAAATTTTTCAGGATCGTATGCATCACTAGATTCATTTTTAAATTCAGTTAGAAATTATGAAAGAAAGATAGTAGTAAATTCTATAACTATTACTCAAAAAACTATAGATGAAGTTACAGGAACTATAGGTTTAGAGGTATATGCTATGCCGAAAGTAGATGGGGATTTACAAAAATATTTAAATTGGACTTTAAATAATACTTATGGCAAGTTATCACCTTTTAGTTTAGATGGTTCTGTAGGAAATATACTTGAAGATGATGAAAAGACAGATAGTGATTTCTTAGTTTCAGTAAAATCAATAACTTCAGAGTTACCAAGCATTATAATGGGAAAAAGTAATGATAAATCAAAAGCTACCTATGTATATGCAAATAATAATGATGTAGAAGAAGCAGAAATTATAATAATCAAAAGTGATCATAAATATTATTATAAATATAAGACATCAAATGGAAGTTTTCCAGTTAGTTATGGAGGAGTAGGACAAGAATTTACGCCAAGTTCTGATAATATAAATATAAAAATTTTAAGTGAAGGCAGAGTTAATTCAGATGATAAATCAGGGTTAAGAATAAGTGTAGTGAATAAAACTGATAGGTTAGTTAATGTAGAAATAGATAATGATGATTCAGAAAATGCAAGAGTAACTGTAAATGGTGATGGTAAAAATATAAGTGTCACTAATAAGTAGGTGATGATTTATGAAAAAGATTTATGAAATATTAAAAATACCTATGTTAAAAATAAGTAATAAAAATAAGGGCTTTACATTAATTGAAATAATAATAGCATTTACACTTTTTGCAATAATGATGGGCGGAATCTATGGAATTGTAATTTCAGCAATGAATATTAATAAGGCTGGAGAAGTAAAACAAAAAGCTGCATTATATGGACAGCAAATATTTGAGGATATTAAAGGTGGAAATATTATAAGTTCAGGTGATGATTATAATATTTCAGGAATAAATTTTAAATGCGTATCAAGTAATAAGACAAAATTTGAAGGAAATAAAGATTTAGATAGTGGATATAGTGCGAAGATAATTTTAGAGAAGGTAAATAATATTACTTTAGATAAAGATGATGGTACTTCAGAAAATAATCAAGAATTTAAATATACAATGGAAACAAGCGAAAATGGATATTCAATAAAAATAAAAAATAGTGATGAAAATATTACTCTTACTAATAACGAAGAAAAAGTAAGATTTTCTATTGAAGTGAAAACTAATTCTAATAGTAGAAATGTAATAATAAAATCAGATAATGGTTTTAATCAGTTAAGTGATACTAAAACTATAACTACTGATGATAAAGATAAAGTGATGGTATCATTTAATTTTTATAAGCTAAAATTTGCTGATGAAGTAAAGAAAGACGTAGAAATAGAAATTTACAATAAGGATAATATACCATTAAACATAGCTTTAAAAAAGCCAGAGAGTTTAAAGATAGATTTAGTTTCTAAAGAAGGTAAAGTAAGAGAATTTACGAATAGAGGAGAAAATGATGATAATGGACTAGGAGAATTATATAGTATTACAACGGAAATAAAAGATAGTAAAGGAAATATAAAATTTACAGGACATGCTATGTACAATATTTATATAAAGTAGGCGGTGATTAAATGGGAAAAAAGAAAAAGGGATCTAGTTTAATTACTGTAGTTATAATTTTTACTATTTTAATTACGGTAGGAACAGCTATGCTATCAATGACAGTTGGAGACTACAAAATTAGAATTAAAGAAAGTAAAAGAATAGAAAATCTTTATAAATCAGACTCTGGATTAGATGTAGCCTATGATGTTATTATAAAAACATTTGATGGAGCTGTAAAGTTTGGAGATTTTAAAGCTAGACAGCTTAAATCAGGAAATGCTACCGGGGGCCCTAATAAAGAAAATTATAATTCAGCTAGGGCAGAGCTTGAGGAAGTAAAGTCGAAACATTATTCTTCAGAGGATAAGAAAAGAAAGGCTATAAGAGCAGCAGAAAAGAAATTCGATGAGAGAGTACAAGAGCTAAGTGATAACGAATTTAAAAGATGTTTTAGAGTTTTTATTTCTAAAGATCAATTCAATAATGAAGATACAGAAAGTAATATACCATCTAATATATTAGCTGAATCAATTAAAGAACATAAGTATAAAGAACTTAATATAGAAAATAAAAATTTAGATTCTGAATTAAATCTAAATAACTATAATTATACATCAATAGAATTTAACAATAATGAAAGTAATCAAGAACTTTTTGTATGTAGTAAGGATAGTGTAGATAAGCTAAAGGAAATAGTAAATGAAGAAGGAAAAGACAAAGATTTGACTTCAATAAAGGATGATATTTATGGAATTTCCTATGATTCAAACAATGATGCATTTAAGATTCAGGTAACTTCAAAATTTATAGATAAAAGTAAAAATAATAATGATATTACTAAAAATAATCTTAGAATACTTCAAGAAACTTATACAATAAATGTACCAAATCATGAAGATGTGAGTTTTAAAGAAAGCACTGCTATAGTTGGTACATTTGATGATGTTAAAAATGTGTCATCAATGCTTGTCGGCGGAGACATGAAAATTGATGGGAAAGATAATTTAGGAAACCCTTTAGGTTCTCTTAATGTTAATGGAAATATATTTGTTCAAGGAAATAAAGAAGACAAGAATAATCGTGTTTATGATAAATATAAGGGTGGAATAAATATAAATAATAGTAATGTTATTTTTAATGGAGATGTAAATACAGCAGGTACATTTAATATTGGAGATAAGGCTAGTGCTAATATAAATAAAGATTTGTATGCATTAAATGTTTATGCAGGAAGATTGGATGGAAAGTATGCTAATGAGCTTATTCCACAAGCTTCATCATCACTAAATACAAATGGAGAAATGGTTTTAGATAATGATTTAACACTTAAGGGGATAAATACTAATATAAAAATAAAAGACTTTTATGGATTAAATGATAAGAATATTGATTCATCTAAAAATAATACTTCAGATAAATTAGAAAGAACATCTAGTAGCATTATAGTTAATGGTAATAAAAATTCAGGAGTAAAAATAACAGATTCAGCATATATTATGGGGGTTGCACATATATCTGACGGTAGTATTTCATATACAACTGGAGAATCAACAGGGGTAAAGGGAAATTATATAGCTTATGCCACTGATTTTAATGATCCATACAATGTAAGTAGGTATATGCAAGGTACTCTTGATAGCAAAATTAATGAATTTTTAGAATATTGGAAATCAGGAAGACAAGAAATAGTTAATACTGGTGGGATAGAGCTTCCAGAAAAAACTCATGCTATAGGGGCTATTGTGTATAAAGATGTAAATGATAAGTCAGTTATTACAAAAGGAAAGTATACGATTGATAATGAAAGCTCAAAAATAATAGATAAAAGAAAAGAATTTGCTAAGAAAGTTTATAATTTAGGGCGAGAAAGTACTAATTATATTGAATTATATAATACTATGGGTAAGGGCATAAATCCAATAGAATCAATAATAAATTTAAATAATATACCTGGTAGTTATAATATAAGTGACAATATAAATAACTATGGGGGGATGGCTATATTTAATAATTCAGATAAAGAGATAATTATTAAAGGCACAAATGCATCACCAATTAATGATGAAGAAAATAAAATTATATTAGATGGAACTAAGGGAATAATTAATGGGGTAATAGTTACATCTGGAAATGTAACTATTGATGGTGAAGTTACTTTACGTGGAAATATAATTACAGAAGGTAACTTAAACATTGAAGGCTCTGGAGTAAAAAATATAACATATGATGAGAAGGTAGTAGAAGGCATATATAATTTGAATAAAGAAGTATTTAATGGTGTATTTGTAGATGATATTAAAGATTCTGAAGATAGCACTGATAATGAAGAAATATTCATAAATGTAGACTATGACTTAAATAAATTCTTAAGTAGCAAGTTATGGAGGGTAATTAGATAATTAAGGGGTGGATTTGATGTTTAATACAAACAAAAAAGGGTTTACTTTAGTAGAACTTATAATAGTTATGGCGTTGACACTTGTTATATTAGGCATGATATTTCAAATGTTTAATATAAATAACAGAATTATGTCTGATGTAGATATTAAATCCACTTTACAAAATGAAGGACAAGCAATACAAGAAAAATTAAGTGAAATTGGAATGCAAGCAAATAGCATGGATTATAAAGAAGAAAATAATGATGTGAAGTTATTAATCATAAATTCATTAAATGAATCAGGCGAAAAATGTAAGTTTAAGATAGAAGTGGAGAAAAAAGAAGGAAACAAAAATGAAAATAATAATTTTTATATAAGTGAATTTAAGGCTAATAATAATGAGATTGGAGAAATTTTGAAAAGTAAAAGATTATTTACTGATAATTTAAAGAAAATTAATGTATCACAAGATGATAAATCTGCTGAATTAGAGATTGTATTGTGTAAAAAGAGAGGTTATAGCAGTGTAGAATATCCAGTAAGCATAAAATTCACATTTAGAAATAAATAGTAAAGATAAAGTTATTTAAACCTAATATTATATGAAGGTTTTATAGTTTCATATAAAAATAAAGAGGGTGAATTTAATGAGAAAAATTAAAAGTTATATGGCTAAATTAATAAATACAAAGAAAAGAAAAGATACTTGCATTGGAGTTGTAAGTATATTTTTTATTGTGGCTATGATAAGTGGACAACTTATAGCTGTAAATGCAATAGATAGAGAAATTTCTGATAAGCCATCATTTGATGTGGAAATAACATCAGTAACTCCAGAGAATCCAGTTGCTGGAGAGGATATAAAGATTGATGGAAAGATAATTCCAAGTGATTTTAAATGTAATATTCCTAAAAAAGAAATTGTATTAGTACTAGATACTTCAGGAAGTATGAAAGATTCTAAAATAAAAAAAATGAAGAATGCAGCAATGGAGTTTGTAAATAAAATAAAGAAAATACCTAATTTAGATATTGATATAGTTACTTATTCAACTAGCGGTTATACTTATTTAAATAATGGAAATACAGAAGAAGATTTATTAAAAATTATAAATTCTATTAAAGCTGATGGCGGAACTAATACTGGAGAAGGATTAAGAAAAGCTAATTATATTTTAGATTTAGAAAAAAATAAGAATGCAGATAAATCTATTGTATTTATGTCAGATGGAATGCCAACCTATTATTCTATAATAGCAAAATACTATTGGTGGGATTTTCTTAAGTTATTTCCGTATAAATCATATTATGATGAAATAAGTAATGAAATGATTTATACAGATGATCATATTTTTGAAATTAATAAAAGAAATCTTAGAGTTGAAGGTAGTGGCAAAGAAGAATCAAATAATGTAGATAAATCAACTAATTATGCGACTACTATAGGTAATATAATCAAAACAAAGAAATATAATATATATTCAATTGGATATGCCTTAGGAGATGAGAATAGTACAGGAAATATGTTAATGAAGAAGATACATGAATCTATGGGCGGAATTGTAGGAGAAGATGGAACATTTTTTATGTCAGATGAAAATGCTATAAATGAAGTGTTTAACAATATAGGTGATAAGATAATTTCTGGATATACTATTAAAGATGTTAAGTTAAATCTAAATTTAAATGATAATTTCAGTTTAAATATAGGTGGAAATGCAGTCAATATAAACAATATAAAATATGAAGTAGATGAGAGCAGAAGCGATAATAAGGAAGTAGTTTATCATGCAGAACCAGTGCCATTCTCGTTTATAATTAAAGGAAAAGTGCCTGGAACTTATGAAGATATATTTAAAGATTCATTTATAAATATTCCTTGGAATAATGAGGATATAAAACTTAATGTGCCTAGAATAAATATAAATATATCAGAAAATAATTTACCTAATATAAATGCAGAAGTTAAATCTAATAAGAATGAATGCACATTGAACGAAAATATTAATTTTAATTGTATAGTAGCACCAGAACCATTTAAGTTTAATAGTAATAGTGAAATTAGTAGTCCTAAAGATGTAGTTATTTTATTAGATATATCAACTGCAATGAAGGGTAAGATTGGAGAAAATAAAAGTACATCTAATAATAAACCACAAAAGGGATGGGATGGTATAGTAGAACAATCAATATTTAATAATTTATTAAGTAACAATGAATTACAAGGTGTAAAAACTAGATATAATATAATTGCTTATTGTAATGATGCATATAATACATCTATTGATGATATTGATATCAATTGCAATAGTGAGAGTGATTATGCTGATAAATTTAAAACTAATGTACTTAATAATATTTATTTATATAATTCTAATAAAAGAAATATAAGCGAAGCATTAAAACTTGCAGAGCAAATTCTTGATGATGGAATCAGAGAACCATTTACTAATAAAATTGACGAAGGACGTGGAGCTGCTACTAAAAATATAATTATAATTGGTGGAGGTAGTATTAATTTAAATGAGGATGGATTACAGGGTGAAATAAATAGTATAAGAGAAAAAAGATATAATAATATAATTACTGCTAATTTAGGTAACATTGATTTTGGAAGTAGTGAACCTAATAACAATTTAAAAGATTTACACTACAACTTAATTGGAAAAAAAGACAATGGTGATAATATCTTAGAAAAAAAGGAAAATAAGTATTTTATAAATGTAAACTATAGAAACATTGATACTTCTAATCCAGAAAATATATTTTTTGATAGCAATAATTTAAATTCTAATAATTTTATACAAAATAATATTATACCAGATATAGCAAAAATATTAATGGGAGAAAAACAGAAAGAATATAATTTTGATATAACACTTAAATTTAATATAGGTTCAAATTTTAAAGTGGTATCAGGTATTAATTCATGTGAGGACGAAAGCTATGATTATAATAGTCACATAATAAATGTAAAATATATATTTAATGAAACTACTAAACAATATGAGTCAACACCATTACCATATGATTTTATACTACAGCCAAGAGTAACAGGAGAATTAAGTTTTGGAGGTAATAATCATATAATATATAATAATTTAATTGGCAATGAAATTAGAAATCCTATTAAAATACCTAAAATAATAGTAATAACTGGTTTGAAGCACGGAGTATATACTGGTATAGATAGCGGTGATCCAAGGATAAATAGTGGAATACCAGAGTGCAATAAAAATTCTAGCATTAATTTTGGAGCTTATTTTAAATATAATGGAGAATCACAAGCTATACTAAATATTAGTGAAGAATGTGAAGTTGTAATTGATGAACCAATTAATATTTATAAGATAAACAGAAATAATGAGTTACAATTATTAAATACTATTCAAGTATCTTCAAGTAAATCGTATAGTATAAATTTAAGTGAATTAGGTTTAACCAGTGGTGATAATGTTTTAATAGTGTACAATGAAAAAATTATAGTATCAGGGGAAACGCAATTACCTAAGACATTTGTTAATACCATAAAATTAGATAATAGTAATCCAGTAAATGCATCAGTTAATATTACAGATTTAGAAATGCCAGAATTATATTAGTAATATTATTGATAACTATTAAGGCAGACTAGTTATTATAACTAACTATTAATTATTCTAAAAAAAGGTGATTGTCGCTGAAAGACAATCACCTTTTTTTATTTATATAATGCCATTAATTTATCAAATGCAGGTAATGAGTTTTTGATTTGCTCATAAGATACGCAGTATGATATTCTTATATAGCCTGGACAGCCAAAGCTTGAACCAGGAACTAATAATAAATTAAATTGCTTAGCATCTTCACAGAACTTCTTATCATCTTCAATTGGAGTTTTAGGGAATAAGTAGAATGCACCTTGAGGTTTTAAGCATTCAAATCCTAAACTAATTAAATGATCATATAGAAGATCTCTATTTTTCTTATAAATATTTACATCAACTTCAGCATCTAAAGATCTTGCAATAACTCTTTGAAATAATGACGGTGCATTAACGAATCCAAGAACTCTGTTTGCTATGTTTAATGAAGATTTTACATCAGAGAAATCTTTCATTTCATTATTAATAACAACGTATCCAATACGTTCTCCTGGTAAGGATAAAGACTTACTATATGAATATCCAATGAATGAATTTTTGTAATATTTTAATATACAAGGAACCTTAGCATTATCATAAACTATTTCTCTATATGGTTCATCTGAAATTAAATAAATGTCACTACCAAATTCTTTTTGTTTTTCTTCAAGTATAGAAGAAAGTTTTTTTAGTGCTTCATCTGAATATATAACTCCAGTTGGATTATTAGGAGTATTAATTATTACCACTTTAGTTTTATCAGTGATTTTTTCTTTTAATGCATCCATATTAGGTTCAAATGTAGATGTATCTGGTTCGACAACAACCAAATTTCCATCATAATTATTAACATAATGTTTATATTCACCAAAATACGGAGCAAATGTAATTACCTCATCTCCTGGGTTTAATAGAGTTTTTAACATAATGTTTAAGCCACCAGCAGCACCACAAGTCATAATAATATTTTCATTAGAAAGATCTAATTTATATTTATTATTTAAAAATTTGCTTATTTCATCTCTAACATCTTCATAACCTGAATTGTTCATATATCCATGAACAAGGTTTGGAGATTCCTCACTCAATATTTCATTGATTATATTTTTAATATTTTCAGGAGGTTCAACATTTGGATTTCCAAGACTATAGTCAAAGACCTTTTCTTCGCCATAAATACTTGCAAGTCGTTTCCCCTCTTCAAACATAGCTCTTATAGCAGAATTGTTTGCTACTAAGTTTTTCATCTTATCTGAAATCATATTTTTCACTCCTTAAATAAATTGCTCATATAAGTATATTAACATAAATTTTGAATTAGTGTCTATTATTGTTAAAAATAAGTGGTGAACTATATCTAAAATAATATAAAATTATATAAAATTGTAATTAAATGGTTAATTATGCGACACATTAGATAAATATATAATTTCGAAAAAAAGTGATATAATTGAATTATTTACAAAATTAATATTTTTCTTAGGAGGTTTATTGTCAAATGATAAAAGCTGTTAGTATAAAAATAAAAATTCTTATATTGTATATACTTACTTTTGCAGTAGGGATAACTTTAGGAGTTATGTTTTCTAATGATTTTAAAATGGAATTTATATTTTTAATCTTATCAATAATAATTATTGCACTTATTTTAATGGTTTCAATTAATAATATTATAATTCCATTAAATGAAATTAAGTCTTTAGCTCAAAGAATGGGAGAGGGAGATTTATCAATCGATATAACAAGCAAAAGACATGATGAATTTGGAGAAATAGTGATAGCATTAAATAAAGCGCAAGGAAATATTAGAAAAATAATCAAAGAGACCATAAATAAGTCTTCAAATACTTCTGCTTTAAGTCAACAAATATCTGCATCTATTCAAGAATTAACATCAAATATGGAAAATATGGACATGTCAACTGCTAAAATAGTAAGTGGAATAGAAGACAATAGTAGTACTATTGAAGAATTATCTGCATCTGTACAAGAAATTAATGCAAGTATGGAAGAGTTAGCAGAAAAAGCACAGACATCAAATGAGAATTCAGAAAAAATAAAACAAAAAGCTGATGAAATAGAAGTTCATAGTAAAACTATAATTGAAGATGCAAAAAATGTATGTATTGAAAAAGAACAGTGTATTTTAGAAGCAATTGAGGAGGCAAAGGTTGTAGAAGAAATAAAGGTTATGGCTGATGCAATAAATGTTATAGCCAAGCAAACTAATCTTTTAGCTTTAAATGCAGCAATTGAATCTGCTAGAGCTGGTGAAGCTGGAAAAGGATTTGCGGTAGTAGCAGAAGAAGTTAGAAAATTGGCTGAAGAATCTTCAAAGACAGTTATTACTATTCAAAACACAATTGATAAGGTAGAAGATGCATTTAATAATCTTTCAGTTAATACTACAGATATTTTATATTTTATTAAAAATGATGTAAATGACATACTTTTAAAATATGAAGCTGTAGGAAAATCTTATGAGAAAGATGGATATTTTGTTAATGAAATGTCAACTCAGTTATCTTCAATGTCTCAAGAAATAGGGGCATCAATGGAACAAATTAGTGCAGCAATTGAAAGTACAGCAAAGAATGCAGAAGTGACAACAGAACACTCTCATAAGATAAAGGATGGATTACATGATACATCCCAAGCTATGGAGGAGGTTGCAACCGTGGTACAACAAGAAGCAGAACTTTCACAGGATTTAAGTGAATTAGTAAAAGAATTTAAATTATAATTAATTTTATACAATAGAAAAGTATAAAGAAGTATGGATAAGTATTTTAATATTAAAGTATTTATCCATATTTTTTTAATCAATAATTGGAAAAATATTGAAAATGATTTATAATATATTATGTAACCTATGAAAAAGAGGGGGGATATATTATGACAAGTATTACAGAAAGAAGTGATTATAAAAATAAGTATAGACTTAGGCATAGAAATAAATCACATATAAAATATAAGATAAGACCTAAGGAAATAGAGCAAAATATAAATAAAGAGAGTTTTAAAAATAAGCTTATATTTTTATTAATAGGAGTAGTTATTTTATCAATTGTAACTGGATATTTAGGAAAAAACAGATATGTAAGATTTTTAAATGATAATCCTTATTATGAAGGAAATAAGATTAGAATAAGTACTTTACAAAAAAAATTGCCTAGTTTAAACAAGGAATTAGGTATAAGAGAAATAGATTATAAATGGTCAGGAGATTTAGAATATAATAATAAACCAACATTGCTAGTATTTCATCATACAGCATCTAGTAATTTAACGCCAACTAAAATACATGAAATGCATATGGCTAAAAAATGGTCAGGAATAGGATATCACTTCTATATAAGAAAAGATGGAACAGTATATAGGGGGAGACCAGAAGAAGCAATTGGAGCACATATAAAGGGACAGAATAAAAATACACTTGGAATATGTATAGAAGGAAATCTAGAAGAGGAACAACCAACAGAACAAGAAATTGAAGCATTAGAAAAGTTATCAACATATCTAATAATAAAGTATAATATTTATGGTGTACAAGGCCATGGAGATACTTATGATACTTTATGTCCAGGAGAAAATTTTCCAATGGAAAATGTAAAACAAGCAATAACAAATGAAATAGATGATTTGTATAATAAATAAAATTTATACTATTAAAAGTTTATTTATAATTAATAGATATTCTTAAGTCTTAATAATATTGATTAGAATTCCTGATATCATATTTAATTAAAACCTAATATGATATTCAGGAATATTTTTATTACAAAAATGTTTTGTATAACTTTTGTTTAACTAGTAAAAATATAATATGTCGAACTAAAATAAGCAAAATTAATTTAAAATACAACAAAAATCTTAAAGTTTTTCAATGACTATAAATGAGAGAAAGTTGTGAATAACTCTGTTGATTAAATACTTTATTGAATATTAGCAAAACCATGTAAAGCTTATCTATGACGAGGATGTACACGTTTTGTCAAACTAATAATTGCTTGTTGATAAGTATGTGGATAAGTAGGCGGTTATAAAATATTAGAACCTCAACATATAGCATGTACCAAATAAAATGTAACTATATATAGAAAAGTGTAAAATTCAATACGATATCATATTATTAAAAGTTAGGTATAATGACAAAAAATATGAATAATAAATATTTATCAACATTATTCACTTGCTTGTGGATAAAATGTGTGGATAATGTGTATAAGTTATAGGGCAAACTGTGAATATCTAATAAAATATGGAAAAATATCAAAGTTATAAACAAAAAGTATTAAATTTATTTAATTTAAGTAGTAAAAATATCTTTAAGAAATTATGTTATAAAGAGTATAATATATTTAATAAAAAAGTTAATATAGGATTAGCTTAAAGGGGATTACTTTAATTTATATAAATTAATAGATGGTATTTTAAAATTGTAATCTTATTTATAACTTTTATAATTTTTACTAGAGGGGGAATAAAAATGGCGTCAAAAGAGCCAAAATTAGTTCCAGAGATAAAAGGGACATTAAGAAATCATGTAGTTGAAGTTCCTTCTGTAATTAGAGATTGTGGTGGAATCAAAATTTTTGGTAAAAGAATAAAATCATTATTATTTAGTACAGATGTTGCTGTAATTAGAAATACTAATGCGGATGCAATTATAGCTGTATATCCATTTACACCTCAGCCACTAATAACACAAGCACTTGTAATGGCGGCTGATGTACCAGTTTTTTGTGGTGTTGGTGGAGGTATAACTCAAGGTAAAAGAGTTGTAAATCTAGCTATGGATGCAGAGTTTAAAGGTGCTATGGGAGTTGTAGTAAATGCACCTACATCAAATGAAATAATAAGAAAGATACGAGCTACCATTGATATACCAGTTGTAGTAACTGTTGTATCTGAAGATGAAAATATTACTGAAAGAATAGAGGCAGGAGCAACGATATTAAATGTCTCTGGAGGTAAAAATACAGCTCAAATAGTGAGAAACATAAGAAGCAGATATCCTGAGTTTCCTATTATTGCAACAGGTGGACCGACAATTGCGTCAATAAGGGAAACTATAGAAGCAGGAGCAAATGCTATAACTTATACTCCACCATCATCTGCAAGTATAATGGGAGATTTGATGGACAAATATAGAAATGAATAAAAAAGCACCGAGGCTACTTGGAAAATAAAAATGTAAATCTTTAATTAATGAATTTGGCAAAAAAATTGATAATTATTACAAAAATTTTAATGAATTGATAAAGTTAAAGAATATGGTTTGAAAAGTGTTGAAATAGATTGAATTTATGATATGATATCTTTAACAAAAATAAAAAAGATTAATATAATGAAATATAGAACAACCTATGGTAGAGGTGCTGTAATGATTAGTATTTATAAGGAATCGGCAGATGATGATTTATAAAGAAAGGTATTATAGCCGAAGAGATAATTTTTTATGCAGAAGGTTATTTCTGGGGATGTATAAAATATGTACATAACTGTCACTAAACGTGGAGAGCTACAAGGTCAAATAGTTGCAATATAATTAGTAAGGTTAAATAAAGGGCTATATATTTATTTAATTTATATTAATTATTATAATTATAGTATTAAAAAATACTATTTAACGACTTTAGCAATAAGCATTAAGCAACAATAATCCTAAGTAAGTAGACTCTACCAGTCGCAGATTAATATCTGTGACTTTTGTTTTTAAACAAATTTTTGGAGGTAGAAAGATGAAATTATTTGGAAGTATGAAAATTGAAGACAATGAATTAACAATTGGGGGCATTAAATCTACTGATTTAGTAAAGGAATATGGTACACCATTATATGTTATGGATGAGGGGCTAATAAGACAAAACTGTAATGATTACTATAGATATTTTAAATGTAATAATTCATTAAATAGAGTTGCATATGCAGGTAAAGCATTTTTAACTCTTGAGATGTGTAAGATAATAAATGAAGAAAATTTATCATTAGATGTTGTATCTGGAGGGGAACTTTTTACAGCTTATAAATCGGGCTTTCCTTTAGATAAAGTAATGTTTCATGGAAACAATAAAACATTAGATGAAATTGAATTAGGAGTTAAACTAGGGGTAGGAAGATTTGTTGTGGATAACTACTATGAAATGGATGCATTAAATAGAATCGCAGCAAGCTATAATAAGGTTCAAAAAATATTTTTGAGAATAACACCTGGTATAGAAGCACATACTCATGAGTATATCAAAACTGGACAAGTTGATTCAAAATTTGGTTTTGCACCTGTTGAAAATATGATAGAAGATGCTATAAATAAATCCATAGATCTTCCGAATATTGAGTTATCAGGACTACATTGTCATATAGGATCTCAAATATTTGAGATTGAACCATATGAGGATGCAGTAGAAATTATGCTAGGTTTAATAAAAAAAATTCAGGAAAATACAGGTTATTTAATAAAAGAACTAGATTTAGGTGGTGGGTTTGGTATATACTATAATAGAGGAGATAAACCAAAAACAACTAAAGAGTATTGTGAAGCAATATTAAATAAGGTTGATGAGGTTTGCTCTAGAACAGGTCAATCAAAGCCATCGTTAATAATAGAGCCAGGTAGAAGCATAGTTGGAAATTCAGGTATAACTTTATATACTATAGGATCAATAAAAGATATTCCTGGAGTAAGAAAGTATGTATCAGTAGATGGCGGTATGTCAGATAATATAAGGCCAGCTTTATATCATGCGGAATATGAATGTATGTTAGCAAATAAAGTTGAGAAAGACCTAAAAGAAACAGTAACTATTTGTGGAAAGTGTTGTGAATCAGGAGATATATTATTAAATAATGTTAATATTTCAGCACCACAGTCAAATGATATTTTATCAGTTATGACAACAGGAGCATATGGATATTCAATGTCTAATAATTATAATAAGATTCCAAAACCACCAGTAGTAATGGTAAAAGATAATAAAGAAAGACTTATATGTAGAAGAGAAACATATGAAGATCTTATACAAAATGAGGTTGTTTAATAATTATCTTTTAATAAATTAGCTTTTTATTAATATTCTTTCCCAAGATAATATATATATCTTAGTGTGTATCAAATTGATTTATTAATTTTGATACACATTTTTTGTTGTGTAATAAATTTGTTATAAATCCTTAATGCTTCAATATAATACTTTATGTTATACTATTAAGATAAAATAAAATAATTATAAAAGTACATATAATATTTATAAAATTGATGTAGTTAGTTATTATATTTTAAAAAAATATAGTAGTATATGGAATTTCAGAAAGGTGGAATTTATATGGAAGATAGCAGTAAAAATAGTTTTATAAAAGAATGGGGTTTAACAATTATAAGTGCCATAGTAATAGGTTTGTTACTATGGAAATTTTTAATTTATACTGTATGGATTACAAGTGGATCAATGATACCTACATTAGAGGTTAAGGATAGACTTATTGCAACAAGAGTTCATAATCCTGAAAATTTAAATAGAGGTGATATTGTTATATTTGATTCTGATGAGCTTAAAGAAATTCTTATAAAAAGACTTATAGGACTTCCAGGAGATCATATAGAAATAAAAAATGGAATAGTGAGCGTAAATGGAGAACAATTAGAAGAGGATTATGTTGAAAATAATGAGGACTATGATAGAATATTTGATGTTCCAGAAGGAGAATATTTCTTTTTAGGAGATAATAGAGCAAATTCAGATGATTCTAGATATTGGAAAAATCCATATATAAAAAGCGAAAAAATACAAGGAAAAGCTAAAGTGAAAATATATCCTATAAGTGACTTTAAAGTGTATAAATAATTGATAAATGGCTAATTAATTATAGAGGGACTCTAATTGTTTGTGTCCTTAAAGGAGAATATGTTTATGGAGAAAAGTAATAAGATAAAAAAAGAGAATTTTTTTACTGAATGGATAGTTCCTATATTTGCAGCTGTAATTATAGCATTTTTAGTAAATAAATTTTTAGTATATAATGTATATATTCCAAGTGAATCAATGGTTCCAACGCTAAATGTAGGTGATAAGTTATTTGTAACTAAAATTTATAATTTAGATAAAATAGAACATGAGGATATAGTAGTATTTTATTCAAACGAACTTCAAGAAACAGTTATAAAAAGAGTTATAGGACTTCCAGGAGATCATATAGATATAAAAGATGGAATTGTAAGTGTAAATGGAGAAGAACTAGTTGAAAACTATGTTAAAAATAATGAAGAATATGATGGCACATTTGATGTTCCAGAAGGAAAATACTTCTTTTTAGGAGATAATAGGGCAAGATCAAATGATGCTAGAAGATGGATTAATCCGTACATAGATGGAGATGATATAAAAGGAAAGGCACAAGTTAAAGTTTGGCCTCTTAAAGACTTTGGTCGATTGAATTAATAGTACTTATTTCATAATAATATGGTATACTAGTTGTTAAGATATTTTATTTAGATTAGAGCTATATTTCAAGTTATATTTTATATAAAATATAACTTGAAATATAGTCAAAATAAAGAGAGGATATTTATAATATGGGAGATAAATATATAGTTGATAGAATTGAAGAAAACCATGTCATACTTGAATCGTTTAATGGCGATATGATAGATATCATGCGTTCTAAGACTAAAGGTGACATAAAAGATGGTGATATTTTGATCAAAAACGGAGATATATTTATTATAGATGTTGAAGAAACCTTAAAAAGAAAACAAGCAATAAACAAGATGATGAAAAATATGTGGAAATAAGGTTTTTTAGATATTTTCGCAAATTACACGGAAAGGATGATACAATGCAAGGCAACAATAAAAAGAAGAAAAACGGATATATTACAATGGTAATATATTTTTTACTAGTTTTTATGTTTATAAGTACTGCAAACTATATTAGAGAAGCAGCAACTACAAAACAAATATCATATGATGAATTTTATGAAATGATAGATCAAAGTAAAATATCACAGGTAGTTATAACAGGAGAAAATTTAATAATTACTCCAACAGATAGTAGTGAATTTAAAGGAAAAACTTTATATACAGCTAATATTAAAGATGAAAATTTAATAAATAAATTAAGAGAAGCAAACCCTAAAATAAAATTTACAGGAAAAAATCCAAAACAAAGCCCGATTATGGATTTTGTACTTAGCTGGATTTTACCAATGTTATTATTTTTTGTAATGTGGAAGTTCCTATTTTCTAGAATGGGAGGCGGCGGCATGGGCGGCGGCGGCGGAATCATGGGAATTGGAAAAAGTAACGCCAAAGTTTATGTAGAAAATGAAATTGGAGTAACATTTGATGATGTTGCAGGGCAAGAAGAAGCTAAAGAATCATTAAAAGAAGTAATAGATTTCTTAAACTGTCCTAAGCGATATACAGAAATAGGAGCAAAATTACCTAAAGGAGCTTTACTTGTAGGACCTCCAGGAACAGGTAAAACTCTTATTGCAAAGGCAGTTGCAGGAGAAGCTAAGGTTCCATTTTTCTCACTTTCAGGTTCAAGTTTTGTTGAAATGTTTGTGGGAGTTGGAGCTTCAAGAGTTAGAGAATTATTTAAAGAAGCAGTAACTAAAGCACCATGTATAATCTTTATAGATGAAATAGATGCTATTGGTAAAAGCAGAGATAATCAAATGCAAAGTAATGATGAAAGAGAACAAACTTTAAATCAATTACTTTCTGAAATGGATGGATTTGATTCTTCAAAGGGAATAGTTATACTTGCAGCTACAAATAGACCAGAAATATTAGATAAAGCTCTTTTAAGACCAGGTAGATTTGATAGAAGAGTAATAGTTGATAGACCTGATTTTAAAGGTAGAGAAGCTATTCTTAGAGTTCATGCTAAGAATGTTAACCTAGGAGATGATGTTGATCTTGATGAGATAGCAAAGGGAACTCCAGGTGCTGTAGGAGCAGATCTTGCAAATATTGTTAATGAAGCAGCTTTAAGAGCTGTAAAAAATAGAAGAAAACTTGTACTTCAAGAAGATTTAAGAGATGCAGTAGAAGTTATAATTGCAGGTAAAGAAAAGAAAGATAGAATATTATCTAAGAAGGAAAAGGAATTAGTAGCATTCCATGAAGTAGGTCATGCACTTGTTGCTGCACTATTAGAAGGCTCTGATCCAGTTCATAAAATAACAATAGTTCCTAGAACAATGGGAGCATTAGGTTATACTATGCAACTTCCTGAAGAAGAAAAATATCTTATCTCTAAAGAAGATTTAATGAACCAAATTACTGTTATGCTAGGTGGTAGATCTGCAGAAGAAGAAGTGTTTAATGTTGTTTCAACAGGTGCTTCAAATGATATTGAAAGAGCAACTCAATCAGCTAGAAGCATGGTTTCAGTATATGGTATGAGTGATAGATTTGATATGATGGCACTTGAATCTGTGCAAAATAGATATCTAGATGGAAGAGCAGTTAGACATTGTAGTGAAGAAACATCAACAATGTTAGATGAAGAAACATTAAAGATAATAAGAGAAGCTCATGAAAAAGCTAGAAAAATACTTAGAGACAATAGAGATTTATTAGATGAAATTTCAAATATTTTATTAGATAAAGAAACTCTTTTTGGTGAAGAATTCATGGAAATGGTTTATGAAAAATATCCAGAAATGAAAGAAAAGAAAGAAAAAGAAAAGAAAGAAAAAGAATTAAAAGAAAAAGAGCTAAAAGAAAAGAATAAAAATAGACAAGAAGAGTTTGAAAGAATAAAAAAAGAAAATGAAGAAAAAGAAAAATCAGAATTTTTTAAGACAGTTGGAATTAATGTAAATAAAGAAATTAATGATTCAACTGAAATTGAAGAAAATTTAACTAAAGAAAAATCAGAAGATACAGAGAAATCAGAAGATGAAAAACAATCTGAAAAATAAATATTGAATTAAAAATATTTATATAAATAAAGTTATGTTTCAGTATAAGTAACATCTTTAAACAATAATTAAAAGAAAAAACCTAGTGTTTAATAATAAGGTTTGGATTAGTTTAGCTTAAAAAATAAGTTGGATTATCTGAACCTTATGTTTTCAAATAGTGTTAATATTATAATGTTAAATAGAAAGGATGTTTTTAGATATACTCTAAAAATATTAAAGGTTAGAAATTATTATAAAGCAGTAGTTAGTTGATATAAACATTTAATTTTAATGACATTAGTCATTTGATAAAAATCATGGATAGAATATAGATGAATTTACTTTAAGAAGCAAAGGGGAAAACTAATTTGAATCAAAATTTAGATTTTTTAATGGAACAAAATAAGCTAGAAGAAGTTGAAAAAATTTTAAGTGGTGAAATACTAAATTATCTAGAAAAAAGAAAGAATATAACTAGTCAAATTCTTCAATCAAGAAAAAAATTTATTGAAGAATATAAAGATGATGAAGATCAAGTTATAGATTACTTTGATCATGAAAATTATGTAAAAGAAGAAGCTTATAAGACGATAGATAAAAGATTAAAGGAATTTACTAGCTTAAAAGAAGCACCTTATTTCGGTAAAGTAACCTTTATGGAACAGGGGAATTTACCAGAAGAACTTTATATAGGTAGATATGGCTTAACTGTAGAAAAAACTTATGAATCTATAATTGTAGACTGGAGAGCGCCTATTGCATCTTTATTTTATAAGGGTATATTAGGAAAGTCTAGTTATACATGTCCAACTGGTGAGATTGATACAGATATACTTTCTAGAAGACAAATAATAATTAAAAAAGGTGAACTTAAAGGTATATTTGATTCAGAGGTAGATGTTAAAGATGAAATACTTCAAATGGTTCTTACTGAAAATTCATCAGATAAACTTAAAGATATAGTAATGTCAATACAATCTGAACAAGATGAAATAATAAGAAGTGATAAGAATAAAGTTGTAGTAGTAAATGGAGTTGCAGGCTCAGGAAAAACAACTATTGCATTACATAGAATATCTTATCTTCTTTATAATTATAGAAAACAATTTGGAGATAAAGTTCTTATCTTTGGGCCAAATGATATATTTATGGATTATATTGCTCAAGTTCTTCCTTCATTAGGTGAAGAAGGAATAAAGCAAATGACATATGAAAACTTTGCTATGGCACAATTAGGAATAGATAATTTAAATATAAAAAGTTTTAGTAAATATATAGAGGAAGCTATGAGTGGAGATGCAATAGCTCTTGAAGAATATAAATATAAAAGTTCTAAAAAATTCTTAGATTTATTAAATCATAAGATTGATAAGTTAAGTAAAAATTATTTTGATATTAAACCAATAACTTTTAATGGTGAAGAAATAGTAGGAATTAAAGAAATTACAGAGCTATTTGATATACATTATAAATACATGCCTTTATTTAGAAGAAGTGAAAAAATAAAAAGAGTTCTTATATCTAAAATAAAAGATAAAAGAGATGCTGAAGTATATAAGCTAAATCAAGAGATGAAAGAAAAAATAGCCTCTTTATCAAGCGATGATTTCGAAATAGAAAAGAATAATTTAGATTATATAAAGAGAATGAAAATTAGAGAAATTGTAAGGAATGTAATTAATTCAAGAAAAGAATTGGATTCTTGGATAAGCCATGAAGATATAATAAATATTTATAAAAATGTAACAGATACTAAGCAACTTGGATACATGGACTTAAGTGGAATATTATATTTAATGATTAAATTAGATGGAAGAAGAATGAAAGAAGACATTAAACATATTGTAATAGATGAAGCTCAAGACTATAGTGTTATACAATTTGAAGTAATAAAAGGGCTTACAGGATGTAAAAGTTATACAATAGTTGGAGATTCTAATCAAAGATTAATAAATAATAATGAAGATCCAGCTATGTTGAATTTACAACCATTGTTTAATGAAGATAAAATGCATGTACAAGTACAAGAATATGCATTAAATAAGAGTTATAGATCTACTCAAGAAATAATGGAATATGCAACTAAATTTTTAGATGATAATAGAATAATTCCATTAGTTAGACATGGTGAAAAGGTAATAGAAGAAGAAGTATCTTCAGATGACGAATTTGTAGAAACTATTCTTTCAATAATTGAAGATTATGAAGATGAAGGTCTTGAAAATATAGCTATTATATTTAATGGAAACAAAGATCTTGCTAAATATTCTCATCTTATTAAAGAAAAAATGAGTATTCAAAGTTTTGATAGAGAAGATATACTTTATAAAGGTGGAAAAGTTTTAATACCAGCATATTTAGCAAAAGGACTAGAATTTGACGGAGTTATAGTAATAGAAAATCATGAAATTGATCCATTAGTAAAATATATTATGTGTACAAGAGCATTACACAGACTTTCACTAATTAAAAAACAATAAAAAATAATAAAAGATAATGAAATATTTATAAATTATAGCAGCTACTAATAGATATGGTAGCTGCTATTTTTAATTCTTTAGAAAATTATATGGATTGGAAATCTATAGCTAACTTATAGAATACTGTATTTTAGATGTATGATGAGTACATCTAAAGAGTGAAAAATAATTATAAAAATCAAATCTGTTTAAGTGAATTAAAATTAGCATTTATATGTAGTGTTTATGCAAGAAGAATAATATATTGGTAGTTATAATCTATAAAATTTTATAACGTGGTCAATTTATATAGAAATGGATGATTAAAATATTATTGATTATTGTTTATAAAATGAGCTGGATAACTTAACAACATAGTTTATAAACTAGTAAAAGCCAACATTCATGCAAGGTACATAAAAATATGGTTAAGTTTATGCAGTAAAATAGTATAAAAATACATTGAATAATTATATGATGGATTTATTAATTAAAATGATAATTTGTAGCTATTTATTTTTGTATATTATTAAATAAAACTGCAATATAATTATATATTAAAAATAAAAAACAACTTATTAAAAATAAAAATTAAATTTTTATACATTTACTATTGCATAAATATAAAGATGTGGTGTATAATTATACCAATAAGTAAATAGAAGGAAATTGATTTCGTAAATATTAGGGGGAGTTAGTAATGAATAAAGGTTTATTAAAAAAATTAGGATTAATTGTAGCAATTGGGGCAATGGCAATAAGCATAGTTGGATGTGCTGGAAATAAAAATGAAGCAGGAAGCAAAGATGGAAAAGAAACAGCTTCAGTACTTGAATCAATAAAACAAAAAGGTAAACTTGTTGTTGGAACAAGTGCAGATTATCCACCATATGAATTTCATAAAGAAGTAGGTGGAAAAGATCAAATAGTGGGATTTGATATTAGTATAGCAAAATCATTAGCAGAAGATTTAGGCGTAGAATTACAAATAAATGATATGGATTTTGACGGCTTACTTATATCACTTCAAGCTGGAAAAGTGGACATGGTATTTGCAGGTATGACACCTACTGATGAAAGAAAGCAAAATGCAGAGTTTTCAGATATATATTATACAGCGCAACATGGATTTATAGTTAGAAAAGGTGAAGAAGGAAATATAAAATCAATTGATGATTTAAAAGATAAAAAGATTGGTGTACAAAAGGGTTCAATACAAGAAAAGTTAGCAAATGAAAAGATTCCAGATGCTGAAAAGAAAGCTTTAGGAAAAGTTACTGATTTAGTATTAGATTTAAAAAATAATAAAGTAGATGCAATATTAGTGGAATTACCAGTTGCAGAGTTTAACTGTGAAAAGAATTCAGATATAGCTTTAACAAATGTTGTATTAGAAGATTCAGAAGGCGGATCAGCAATAGCAATGAGTAAAGGTTCAGATGATTTAAAGGGTGAAATAAATAAAACAATACAAAAATTAAAAGATGAAGGTAAAATAGATAAATTTGTAATAGAAGCAAATGAAATGGTGGAGTAGGTTTCAATATTGGATTTAAATTATACTAAAACATAATTATTTAAAATAAACAATTAAGAATATGACTAGGGGGGAGAAATTTTGAATTTTACATTTTTAGAAAAATACTATGGATACTTTTTAAGTGGGGCAGAAATTACAATAGTATTAGCATTCTTTGCAGTACTTTTTGGAACAATTATGGGGCTAGGATTAACACTTTTAAGACGTTCAAAATTTAAGATATTAAGAATTATAGGTACAGCTTATGTAGAATTTGTTAGGGGAACTCCTCTTCTAGTTCAAATATACATAATTTATATTGGACTACCTAAATTAATAGGAATAGATTTACCTGATATAACTACAGGGGCAATTGCATTAGCACTTAACTCATCTGCATATGTTTCTGAAATAATTAGAGCAGGTATTGAAGCAGTTGATAAGGGACAAATGGAAGCAGCTAGAAGCTTAGGTATGAATCAAAAAACAGCTATGATAAATATAATAATACCTCAAGCATTTAAAAATATATTACCTGCTTTAGGAAATGAATTTATATCAGTAATTAAGGAATCTTCAATGGTTTCAGTAATTGGAGTAGCTGAACTTATGTACAATGCAAATACTGTAAAAGGAAATACAGCGTTAGGTTTAGAACCTGTAATAGTAGCAGCAATTGTATACTTTATAATTACATTTACTCTAACAAGAGCATTAGGATATGTGGAAAGGAGAATGAAGGTAAGTGATATACGTTAAAGATTTACACAAAAGTTTTGGAAAACATGAAGTTTTAAAGGGAATAGATTATCATATAAAAAAGGGTGAAGTTGTTGTTGTAATTGGACCTTCAGGATCTGGAAAAAGTACATTTTTAAGATGTCTTAATTTATTAGAAGATCCAAGCTCTGGAGTAGTTGAATTTGAAGGAAAAAATATAACATCAAAGGCTGTGGATATAAATAAGATGAGAGAAAAAATGGGGATGGTTTTTCAACAATTTAATTTATTTCCACATAAGACAGTAATAAATAATATAGCATTAGCACCTATGAAAATAAAAAAATTATCAAAGCAAAAAGCAGAAAATAAAGCAATGGATTTATTAGATAAAGTAGGGCTTAAAGATAAAGCAAATGACTATCCAGCATCATTATCTGGAGGACAAAAACAAAGAATAGCTATTGCAAGAGCATTAGCTATGGAACCAGATGTTATGCTATTTGATGAACCAACATCAGCATTAGATCCAGAAATGGTAGGGGAAGTTTTAAATGTTATGAAAAATCTTGCTTCAGAAGGTATGACCATGGTGGTTGTAACTCATGAAATGGGATTTGCAAGAGAAGTTGGTGATAGAATACTTTTTATGGATGATGGCAATATAGTAGAAGAAGGTACTCCAGAAGAGGTATTTAAAAATCCTAAAAATCCAAGAACAATAGATTTTTTATCTAAAGTACTATAAAGTATGTAGTATATAAAAGTGTGTATAAACTTTATATACTAAAAGAATAAGAAAAATTAGAATAAAAATTGTATAAGTATAAATATAGCTAATAAATAACAAGGATTTTCCTAATTGTTATTTATTAGCTATATTTATTTTATGGGTATTTATATCGTTTTGTATATTATGTAACTTTATGTATAATTTTATGTGAATAAAATATAATTAAATGTAAAATCATATACAAATATAATAAAATATGTTAATATTATACACGTAAGGGATTATTTTAAATGTATAAAATGTAAAATTATTCATAAATTTTTAGATAATATTTTAAAATCATAGAACAGTAAATTTTACATAGGGGGAAAAATAAATGGATAATAAAAAAATTATAAACATGAAAAATCAAATCTTGCTTGTACTATTTTTAAGCTCAGTATTGTTAAGGGGCATTTTTGATTATTATTTAAGAGTGCCTATAATATCGGTTGTAGCAATAGTAGTTTCTGGTATAGTATTAAGTATTATACAGTTTATTTTGATAAGGAAAAAATGTATTAATGCATCAATGTACTTCATGGTATTTTCAATATCTGCAATTGGTGTAATATTAATGAGCACGTCACCAACAATATCTAATTTTATGATATTTTATTCAGCAATTTTTTTAATTATATTATATCAAGAGACAATTCCAATAGTTCTTCAATGTATATCTAGTGCTGTTTGTATGAGCTATTTTTTTATGAAAAATAAGGAAACAATGTTTTCAAATATAGGATATGATCAATTAGTATTTTTACTTTTATATATTGGAAGTGGATTAGTTATATGTACATTATTGTGTATAATAACAAAACGTACTTATATTAGATTAGAAGAAAAGATAAAAGAAAGTAATGAAGCAAAATCTAAGACTGAGCTTTTATTAGGTAAGCTTAGTGAAACAATAGAATCTTTAAATGAAGCAAGTTGTACTATTAGTGAAGGTATTAGTACGACAGCAGAAGTATCGGAACAAATATCAGTTGCTTCAAATGAAGTTGCAAATAAAGCAACAAGAGAAGTTGAAACAATGAATAATATTCAATCATTTATGCAAATTGGAGAACAAGGATTAGATGAAGTAACAAGTGCAGTTGAGATTATGTCAGAATTATCATCATCTACAAAGGATGTCGTTTTACAAGGTGCTAGTAAGGTTGATGATTTATCAAGAGAAATGACAAAGGTAAACGATAATATAATAAGTACTGTAACGTTAATTAACAATTTAAATGAAGAAAATTTAAAGATAGTAAAAATTATAGATACTGTAAGTGAAATAGCAGGTCAAACAAATCTTCTAGCACTTAATGCATCTATAGAAGCAGCAAGAGCAGGGGAACATGGTAAAGGTTTTGCAGTTGTTGCAGATGAGGTTAAAAAGCTAGCAGAAAATTCTAAGGAATCAACAAATCAAATAATATCTATATTAAATAGTATATCTGAAAGAACTAATGCAGTATCAGATGAAATAGTAAAAGAAAAGAAATCAATAGAAATATGTAATGAACATACAAATATAGTAAAAGACTTATTTAGAAATATAAATAATAATACTGGAGATGTATTAGATCATTCTGAAAATGTAAGTCAACAAATAAAAGGATTAGTTACTGTATTTGCAAAAACATCAACAGAAGTTGATGGTATAAGTGAAAATGTTGAAACCACAGCATCAGCTATGGAGGAAATTTCAGCTAATATTAGTGAACTTAACAACAATATAGATGGGATATCTAATACATATAAAAATATAGATGAATTAAGTACTAAACTTAGTGAAATTCAGAGTTAAAGTTAGTATTGATTTTAGATTATAAATTTAATACCATATGTTAAAACGATTCAATCACTAACATATGGTATTTTTATTTTTAGTTAATTATAAAAATAAGATAATTTCAGTTATATTATTTTATTAAATAATATAAAATAAGCTATTAATCTAATATAATAAAGCTATGGTTAAAAAATTAATAAGTAGTATTATCAGAAATGCTAATGCTGAATTAGTACCTCCTTTTGAAGTAAGGAGCTTAATATAATCATTATGAGTTAAATTTGGAGATATGTTTTTGGATATATTTTTAGAAAAGTCTCTAATTGAAAATATTTTATGTTCAACAAATCGAATATAAATATTATTTCCAAACATTCCTAAAACTAAAGAAATAATAACTCCAGTAAAAGCAGAAAATGGTCCTAAAAGGCTTACAGTGCCAGTGGTTATAAGTAAAAATAGAAAGAAAATCAAAAAAAGTTTTCTATATAACAACCAATATGCACCGAAAAAAAATGAAGCCCAATTCCACGAAATAAATCTATTATTTATTTTGTATCTATTAAAGTATTCTATATAATATGAAGATTTTTTCTCTCCAACAAAAGATTTAAATTCTTCATCGCTTATATCAGAATTTAAATAATCAATATTAAATTTTTCATTATCATCTATACTTTCAGTGGAGTCATTTTCAATATTATTATTTTTACAAAAAGAAATGTTTTCATGTACTTTTTTTTGATAATTAGAACAAGATAAATTATTGCAAATATTGTTTTTACTTAATTCTTTAGTGCAATAAGGACATTTCATTAATAAAAACCTCCTTTAAAATATATTTTATAAATTATTTCCTTAGAGAATTATATCATATACATAATTAATAATAAAATTATAAGCATAAAATTATAACAAATTAGATTAAGATATAGTTTTTATAAAAATGTGAAATTTTAATCAGAATTTGTATGGGGAAATTTAAAAAAAGATGGAAAATTATAAGAAAATATGATATTATTTCTTTAAAAGTAAATTATTAAAGAAGAGTATATTAGAAAAATTAGTACATAACATTTAATTTGATTCAATAAAAACAAAAAAAGGAACATAATAAAATTTTATTTTTTTATCAACTTAAAAGAAATCAACAATAGAAAATTCTTTAATTATTAGGGGGAAATTATGAAAATAGAAAAAATAAATGTATTATGTAAATACAGTATGAGAGTAGAAGACGATAAATTTATAATTACGGGAGAAGGGTTGTTTTCTAAAAATGATGCAGAAGACTATCTTCAACTTTTCCAAAAGACTGTTAAATCAGTAGATTCGAGTAATTTAATATTAATTATAGATAACAGTCAATTTAGGATGAGTTTTCCTGATACTAAATTGTTTTATGAAAAAGTATGTGATGTATATATAAGTTCTGATTTTAAAGATAAATATATAGTTATGCCAGAAAATGATATAGCTAACATTCAAATAAAGAAAAATGCTAAAAAGATATTTAATTATATAAAAGTTATTTCAGATATAAATACTATAGAATAGAATAATAGTATTATATATCATATATTATTGAGAAAAAATTATTTTTACACTTAAAAACCGACAATATTTATAAAAATTATAAGAAAAATGTATAATTGTAATATATTATGGAATATTATATATTTATATGTTATAATTGGTAATAAACTGCTATTAATAAGGGGAGTTTTATTAAAATTTTTGGAGGGATAATAAGTGAAAATTGAAAAGAAAAATACTATGTCTAGTTATACTATGGACGTTATAGGAAATAAGGCAATACTTTCATCAAAGGGAATGTTTTCAAAAGAAGATGCTGAAAATTACATAAGTGATTTTATTACATTTACAAAATCTAATAATACATCTTCTTTAATATTAGTAATAGAAAATGCAGAATTAAAAACATCTTTTCCAGATGTAAAGCCATTTTATGATAAAATGAGTGATCTTTACATTAATTCTAATTTTAAAAAGAAGTATATGCTTATGCCAGCAAGTGCTATAGCTGGAATGCAAATTAAAAAATTAGATGAAAAATTCTTTAGTGAAATAAAAGTTATTTCAAGTATTGATCAAGCTATATAACTATAAGCATTTATTTAAAATGATAAAAGGATTAATTTTTAAATATAAAAATGAGTTATGAAACTTTTTGTAAAGGTTTAAATCAAGTTCTGTTATAAGAGTATAGAATTAACACATAAATAAAAAATTAATACATAAATAAAGATTAGCAGTTCAAAATAATGAGAAATTATTTTGAACTGCTAATTTTCTTATTACAAACATATATAGTATTATAAAATTTAAAGAAATTTTATTTGTAAATACATTATATTATTATTTTTATAATTTTCTATATTTTTTAAATAATATGTTGTATTTTTACGAAAATGTGTTTTAATATAATGATAATGTAATATTTATACAAAGTATGAAATATTATGGTAAAATAATAATAGCTATATTATATTTATAGTATTTTATAAATAATATTTTTAGTTAAATACTAAATTTCAGAAAGGAACATATTGTGAGTATGAGAGAATTATTAGATGACTTATTTAAGGAACTAAGGGATGTAATATATTATGAAGATGTAGGAATTCACAAAATAGTTGATGATTCTTATATAAAGCCATATTACAAACAATTAACAGATATTTCATTTGAGGAGTGGAGCAAATACCATGCTTCAAAAATGCTTAAAATAGTTGATGATATGTATTTATCTGAAATGATGAATACAAAGAAGCCATTATTTGTAGACAAGCTTTCTGTAGATACAAGTAAACCAAGTTGCTTAAGAGATTTTGGTATAGTATCAACTTGTCTTATACCGTTTTTCTTAAATGATGAAATAGCCTTCTTTATTACTATGCCAATATTTAAAGAAGAACATAAATATTCAGATGAAGAAAAATCAAAAGCAGTAGACATAGTAAAAAAATATAATAAGATTTTATGTATTGAGGAGATGTTTAAACGTGAAATTATCTAAAGCTATAGCAAAATATATTGAAAGTTGTGGTGTAGAATACGTATTCGGTATACCATCAGGAAATGTAGCAAGTATTTATGATGCACTTAATGACACTAAAGTAGAATTTGTAGTAACTAAAAATGAGGCAGGATCAACTTATTCAGCAGGAAAGTATTCAGATTTAAGTAAAAAACTTAGTTGTTCAATTTTATGTGGAGGAGTAGGTATTACTAACGCAATAAATGGAATAGCAGATGCATACATAAATAATATTCCTATGCTTGTTATTAGTGGATATGCAGCAAGTGATAGTATAGGTAAAGGTTGTGTTCAAGAATTAGATACAGCACCTATAACTGAAAGTATAACAAAATATAGTAAAACAATTACTAAAAAAGAAGATGTGTTATCTGAATTAGATAAAGCAGTAAAATTAGCAATGCAAGATCCAAAGGGGCCAGTTCATTTATCAATCTCTATGGATTTACCTACAACAGAAATAAGTGAAGAAGATATAAAAACTTATGTAGCTGAAAAAATAGATTATAATTATGATCAAGAATCATTAAATGTGGCAATAAATATGTTAAATGATGCTAAAAAAGGTATCATACTAGTTGGTAGAGGTGCTAAAGGAAATAATGAACTTATAAAAAAATTATCATCAAAATTAGGATGGTATGTGGCTACTACCCCTCAAGGAAAAAGTTCAGTAGATAGTGAATTTGAATTTAACATAGGAAACTATGGATTTAATAGCACTGATTTTGCTCAAAATTATGCAGATACAGAAGAAATAGATTGTGTATTAGTATTAGGATCAAGTCTTGGAGAAAGTGCAACAAGAAACTTTAGTGATGCATTATTTAATGATGGAAATAAAGTTATTCAAATAGATAACAAGAAAAAAAGCTTAAATAAAAATCATATTGATAGATTTAAAGTATATTATGAATTATCAGAAGCATTAGCAATAATAGATGAGAAAGTAGAAGATAAAAATGTGACTTTAAATAAAGTAGAAAAATTAAATAATGATTATGTAAAGGATCATACAGGAATATCTGTTAGAAAATTAGCAGACATGCTTCCTAATATATTAAATCCAAGTACTACTTATATGTGTGATATCGGTGAATTCATGAATTATATGTATAAATATCTGTTTATTCCGAAAGAATCAGATTTTATTGCTAGTTTAAATTATGGAGCTATGGGAAACTGTGTGGCAGGTTCAATAGGTGCAGCATTAAGTGGAAATACAGAAAAATATGCTGTAGTTGTTGGAGATGGATCAGTATTTATGAATGGTAGTGAAATTTTAACAGCAAAACAATATTCATTACCTATAGTATACTTTGTGATAAATAATGCAAAATTAAATTATGTTGATCAAGGTATGACATTCCTATTTGGAAGATCTATTAATGGAGTAGTTCAAGATAGAGTTTCAATAAAAGCAATAGGAGAAGGAGCTGGAATCAAATCATATGAAATAACTGATTTAAGTCAGCTTAATGAAATAAAGGACGAGTTATATTCATGCAACGAACCTATAATAGTTGAAATAATAACTGACGGCTCAGAAAAAGTTGCAGCAGCAGATAGATTCAAAACATTAAAGAATAAAAAGTAAGAACATGTTTTAGAAAAATATGATATTTTAGTATAAAGCTCGTGGACTGAGAAATTTACTTTAAGAATTCTAAAATTAGTATAGTCCCATTTTAGCTTGCTCCCAATATAAAATTGAGACAAGCAGTAAATGTGACAATACTAATTAAGAATTCTAAAAAGCAAATTTCAATGCCACTGCGCCATTATACTAAAATATAAATATTATTTAAAATAGGTAACTTATAGGAGAAAAGTGGATTGAGTAATTGAACTTAGGAATACTAAAAATGATTATAGTCCCATTTTAGCTTGCTCTCAATGTAAAATTGAGACAAGCAGTAAATGTGATTATTAAAATGAAACCCGACTTCGCTGAGTAAGTTCAAAAAATAAAATATAAAATTTTGATTTTCACTTAAGTATTCTCAAAGTCCAATTACAATGCCACTTTTTTTAGCATATATCAAAATATATTAAAACATATTTCAATATAATGAAACCTTAAGAGAGAATATAATTAAGAATTCTAAAAAGCAAATTTCAATGGAATTTTTTAGAATATATAAATATATGTATTATAAGAAAGTTTAGATATGAAAGTGGAGAATTAATGAAAAATTCCTTGATGGAATATAAGGAAATAAGTAGTTATAAAGTATTTATGATTATTAACAAATACTTTTAATTATAATATCTCCACTCTCAACTAATAAAGATTGGCAAATCCATTTTGATTATATAAAAATCAAATTTTAGAAAAAAATAAAGCCAATAACTAATAAGATAATTATTGCAATTAAAATGTAAAGTCCTGCATTAGTACTTGTTCCTGTTTCAGTGGATTCTTCTTCAGGAATACCTTTTTGATTAGTTGCATTCTTTTCAATTTCTTCAAGTTTTGAATTAATCTTAGAATTATCAAATTTTTCTTTAGTAGTATTTAGATTTTCATTATCTTTTGAAGAGTGATTTTCATCTAGATCATATCTTGGAAATACCTTGCCAAAGGCATAACATGTAGATGTTATGCAATCATTTTTTTCTCCCAAATCTTTGTTACAGTAAGGACACTTCATATAAAAATACCTCCTTTTATTAGACTTTAATCAATTATTTTTTATAAATAAATTCATAACATATATAGTATAAAAATAATAAAAATATACCTCATATAAAGTATTTTATGCTTTATATGAGGTATATTTAACCAATTTATATAAATTTATATTTTTAGTAATTTTTTTTTGTATAATTATAGCTGTCTGATAGTTAATGCTAATATATAGTTGCACTTTTTAAGTGAAACTATTATTGAAGTTATAGTAAAAGTATAATCATAGTTAAATTATATTAAGACTTATTATAGATAATGTTTATCTAAGGTAATTATACAATTATACTTAGGATGAATTGACCTTACTCTTGATGTAACAGTGTTTATTATATCATTATCTTTAAAATTATCTTTTAAAGTAGCATTTAAAACTAAATCAAAAATTAAGTTTTTATGTTCTCCATCTCCTACAATTCTAAAGTCATGAATAGAATCAATATAATCATATTCATCTATTAGTCTTAATATTTCATCATGAGCTTCTTTAACTTCACCTTCAATTATACACACTGGATCCATATGTATAACAAGATAAATTCTAAGTTTTTCAGAAATCTCTCTTTCTGCTTTATCGATTATTTCATGAATTTTCATTATATCAATGTTAGCAGGAATTTCAGCGTGTATAGAAGCCATACATTTTCCAGGTCCATAATTATGTATTATTAAATCGTGAGCGCCAGTAACATGCTCATAAGATAATACCATGTCATTTATTCCTTTAACTAGTTCAGGATCAGGAGCTTCACCAAGTAATGGATTAAGAGTTTCTTTTATTAATGAAAAACCTGAATAAACTATAAATCCAGCAACTACAAGTCCTATAAATCCATCAATTGGTATTGATGTAAATTTAGACGCTAAAAAAGAAATAGCAACAGTAGTAGACGTAAATACATCTCCTAAGGCATCTACAGAAGCTGCCTTTAATGCAGAAGAATTAATTTTATTGCCCATAAATTTATTAAAACCTGAAAGCCAAAATTTAAGTCCTATTGAAATTAAAAGAAGAATAAATGGTATAAGTTCAAATTTAACTGTCTCAGGATTTATAATTCTAGTTAATGATGATTTTATAAATTGGAAACCAACAAGCATAACCATAAATGCAACAATTAAAGCTGAAATATATTCAATTCGTCCATGTCCAAAAGGATGCTCCTTATCAGCAGGTTTACTTGCCATCTTAAAACCTATTATGGTTATAAGAGAAGAGGCCGCGTCAGATAAGTTATTAAATGCATCAGCAACAATAGCGATACTTGAAGAAATAAGTCCAACAGAAATTTTTATTAAAAATAATGTTAAGTTAATAAAAATTCCTACAAGTCCTCCAAGAATACCATAAGAATTTCTTACTTTATCATCATCTATATTGTGATTATCCTTAATAAACTTATTAACAAGAAATTTAGAAAACATGAAATCACCCCTATCATATATATTAAATATCTTAATTCTAATATAGTAATTAGTATTTGTAAAATATAATATTCTAATAACAATGCTTTTAAAGTGTTAATTAAAAAATATAATTTGTTTTATGATGAAAAAATTGAATGATCTGTAATCAATAAAAACAAATTGATTAAAAGATAAGTTGTGCTAAGTATTATAATATTTTTATAAGAAAAATTTCAATTAATTTAAAATTCAATTTTATAGGTTTAGAGAGTTATTAAAAATATTAAAAATAGAATGTGATTTACATAGAGTTTTAAATGTAAAATAAAGTTATAGTATTAGATTAATATAAATTTATAGTATTACTTTAATAAATGTTAGAGAATTTATTATAATTTTTTAATATTAAAATATAAACTGAGATATATATTGTATTTTGCATTATAGGACGTTTGATTTAAATTGTATAATTTGATAATATGACTATATTCATACATTTATTGTATATGTAATTAATGTTAGTAAATGATTACTTAAAGTATAACATTGTATGTTTTTAATAATACATTTTTATGCTTATATTTGTATATAATAATTTTTAGTGATAAATAATAGTAAAAAATAATCTTATAATGTAAGAGCTTGTATATAAATATATAATTATATTTTAAGATGATGTTTAAAAATATTACTTTAAAATTGTAATAAGTATTAAAGCTATACTGTATTGGGTGTTTTTTATCTATTATATCGAGAGGAGAAAATTTATGAACACAGCAAAAGATCTATTAAATTTTATAAATAATAGTAAAAGTGCATTTCATGGTGCTTATGAAGTTAAATCAATCTTAGATAAAGAGGGATTTGTAGAAATTAAGGAATGTGACAAATGGAATTTACAAAATGGTGGAAAATACTATGTTATGAAAAATGAATCTGCAATAATAGGATTTGAAATTGGAAGCGGAGACATAGCAGAAGAAGGATTTAGATTAATAGGAGCTCATACAGACTCTCCAGGATTTAGAATAAAACCACATGCAGAAATGACAGTTGAAGATCATTACGTTAAATTAAATACAGAAGTTTATGGTGGAGCAATACTTAGCACATGGTTTGATAGACCATTATCAATTGCTGGTAGAGTTACATTAAAAGGAAATAATCCATTAAAACCCCAAGTTAAATTAGTAGATTTAAATAAGCCTGTTTTAATAATACCAAGCTTAGCGATACACATGAATAGAACTATTAATGAAGGCTATGAATATAACAAACAAAAAGATACATTACCATTGCTTACAATGGCAACTGATAAGTTAGAAAAAGATGGTTACTTACTTAAATTAATTGCAGAAAGTTTAAATGTAAAAGCAAAAGAAATTATAGATTTTGATTTATTCGTATATGAATATGAAAAAGGATGTTTATTTGGAATGAATGAAGAATTCATTTCAGCAGGAAGATTAGATGATCTTTGGATGGTATATGCAGGACTTGTAGCATTACTTCAAAGTAGATCTAACAAAGCAACAAAAGTTTTAGTTGCACTTGATAATGAAGAAATAGGAAGTTTAACATCTCAAGGTGCTAATTCTTCATTACTTGAAAATATATTAGAAAGAATAACATTAGCACTTGGAAAAGATAGAGAAGATTTCAAGAGATCATTATCGAATTCAGTTATGATTTCAGCAGATTTAGCTCATGCTCTTCATCCAAATTATACAGAAAAACATGACCCAACAAGCAGACCACTTGTTGGAAAAGGACCTGTTATAAAAATAGCAGCATCAGGAAGTTATTCAACAGATAGCTATGCAGCAGCAATATTCAAACAAGTTTGTAAAAATGCTGATGTACCATGTCAAGAATTTGTAAATAGATCAGATGTTAAGGGTGGAACAACAATAGGACCAATAACTGCATCTAAGTTAAATATTCCAGTTATAGATATGGGAGCACCGTTACTTTCAATGCATTCAGTAAGAGAACTTGCAAGTGTTAAAGATAATGAATATACAATTAAGGCGTTTACTGAATTTCTTTCACTATAGTATAGATAAATTGAGAATTTGAAATTTAGAATTAGAAAATATTAATTAAGGAACAATAAAATAAATAACAAGTTTATGTTTTTAATATTTTCAGTAATTTAAAAATAAAATTATAATTTTTAGAAGCTGTTTATTATGAATATTATCATAATAAACAGCTTCTTTTTTGTATACCAATAAATAATTTATGCGGATATTTTTTTATTTATTTGTAATCTAATATTATAGTATCAACATTTTTTTCTTTAAGAAGATTTAATTCGTTTTTATCAACATCTGAATCTGTTATAAGATGTGATATTTCTTCTATATCTCCACTTGAAAAATTATGATGTCTGCCAACCTTCGAACTATCAGCTAAAATATAAACAGGTCCATTACAACGATTAATCATTTCATGATTTATTAATGTTTCTTGAAGCACAGAAGTACTTATACCTGAATCTGATGTAATACCACTAACTCCCAGGAAACACTTGTCAGCTGTTATTTTAGATAATATATAAGTAGCAAAATCTCCAACTAAAGATTGTTTTCTTTCATATACTTGCCCACCAGTTAATACTAATTCAACATTTGGAGGTATAGTAACTTGTAATGCCTTACCATTATTAGTGACTATATATACCCTTTTATTGCCTAAATATTTTAACATTAGAAGAGCAGTTGAACTAGAATTTATAAAGACAGTATCCCCATCTTTAATTAAGTCTGCTGCATATTTTGCTATGATATTTTTCTTTTTATTAAGTAATAAATCCGTATCTGTCTCTTTAAGAATATTTTCAGAGTTATTTATATCATTTGCTAATTTAGCGCCCCCATAGTATCTTACAATTAAACCTTGTTCATCTAATGCTTGTAAATCTCGTCTTAAAGTAAGGGGAGATATTTCTAATATTTCTGCTAAATCGTTTGTATTTATACTTTCGTTTGATTTAAGATAATCTAAAATCTTTTCTCTCCTCTTAGAAACTATAGATTTGGTATTCTTCATAACAATCGTCACCTTTGCTTAAAATTTTAATTAACTATTTACTATAAGTATATAAGAAACGTTCATAAAATTCAACTAAACATTCATAAAAATCAAGAAAATATATAGAAAATAAAAATAGTTCAAAAAAATACTTGAATTATTTGAATCATTAGGTTAATATATAATCATAAATAAACAAAAAGTTCATAAAACGATTCGCAAAGTACAAAAATAAACAAGAAAAAAATCGAAAACATTGAAATTTAAATAAAAAAATGAGAAAAGATCACAACGAACATAAAATATATTATAATTAGGGGGAATCAGAATGTCACAAGTAAAAAATATAACAAGAGAATCATGGATACTTAATACTTTTCCAGAATGGGGAACTTGGTTAAATGAAGAGATAGAACAAGAAGTTGTAAAACCTGGAACTTTTTCAATGTGGTGGTTAGGATGCACAGGAATATGGGTTAAGAGTGAAGGAAATACAAGTCTATGTATAGATTTTTGGTGCGGTAGTGGAAAGAAGACTAAATCAAATCCATATATAAATCCAGAACATCAAATGGCTAGAATGTGTGGAGGAAAAAAACTTCAACCTAATTTAAGAGTAGCACCTTTTGTATTAGATCCATTTGGAATAAAAGAAATAGATGCAGTTTTATCAACCCATGATCATAATGATCACATTGATGTAAACGTTGCAGCAGCTGTTATGCAAAATTGTGATCCAAGCATTCCTTTCATAGGACCTCAAGCTTGTGTTGATAAATGGATGGGATGGGGAGTTCCTAAAGAAAGATGTATAGTAGTTAAACCAGGAGATACAGTGAAAATTAAAGATATAGAAATAGTTGCTTTAGAAGCATTCGATAGAACAGCATTAATTACAGCACCACCGGAAGGTGATTTAAGAGGAACAATGCCGATTAATATGGATATTAAAGCAGTAAACTATTTAATAAAAACTCCAGGTGGAAATCTTTATCATAGTGGAGATTCACATTATTCAAATTATTATGCTAAGCATGGAAATGATCATAAAATAGATGTTGCACTAGGATCGTATGGAGAAAATCCAAGAGGAATTACAGATAAAATGACATCTATCGATATATTAAGAATGGCTGAATCATTAAATACAAAAGTAGTTATACCATTCCATCATGATATTTGGTCAAATTTCCAAGCAGACACAAAAGAAATATTAGAATTGTTCGATATGAGAAAGGACAGGCTACAATATAAGTTTAATCCATTTATATGGCAAGTTGGTGGAAAATTTACATTTCCAATAGATAATGAAAAAAGAGAATATCATTATCCAAGAGGATTTGATGACTGTTTCGATACAGAAATAAACTTACCATATCCATCATTCCTATAAGTTAAATTTATCTTAAATAAGAATAATAATTTTAAATATCAGATAAGGGCAACCACCCTTATCTGAAACTTAAAGGTATTAAAATCAAAATTTAAATATAGGGGTACACATTTACTAAATACAGAATTGGAGTTGATATCATGTTAAAAGAATTAATTGAAAAAAGTAGATACTCATTTCATGAAGGATTTGAAAAATGGGAAGATGCAATAGAAGCCTCTTGTAAACCTTTAATTAAAGAGGGCTTAATAGAAATATCTTATGTTGATTCAATAATTAAGAATGTAAAAAAGTATGGCCCATATATAGTAATAGCACCTAATATATGTATACCACATGCACAAGAAGGTGAAGGTGTAAATGATACAGCTATTTGTTTTATGAAAACAGAAAAACCAGTTCACTTTAGTGATGACCCAGAACAAGATGCACAATTATTTTTTGTATTAGCATCAACAAACAATGAATTACATATGAAGAACTTAGTTAAGATGGTTGAATTAGTTGAAAATGAGGAAACTGTAAAAGAATTAATTAAAGCTAAAGGAAAAGAAGACTTAGAAGAGATTTTAAAGAAATTATAATTAAAATTATTAACAAAACCCTAAATTAATTCCATAACAACTTAAATAAATCTAAATAAATAATTTTATTAAACTTTTAAGGGGGAATTTAAATGGATTTTTTACTATCAATATGGGAATTCTTTCAGATAAATATTTTAACTAATCCAGCATTTTTTATAGGATTTATAGTACTGATAGGTTACTTATTACTAAGAAGGCCACTATATGAAGCTATTGCAGGGTTTATAAAAGCAGTAGTTGGTTATTTGATACTTAATGTGGCAGCTGGAGGATTAGTTAACAATTTCCGTCCAATATTAGCTGGATTAAAAGATCGTTTTAATTTAACAGCAGCGGTTATAGATCCTTACTTTGGGCAGACCGCAGCACAGTCAGCAGTAGAAAGTGTAGGTAGATCATTCTCACTTATGATGATAGTGCTACTGATAGCATTCTTATTTAATATAGTTTTAGTATTGTTTAGAAAACAAACAAAAATAAGAACAGTGTTTATTACAGGTCATATAATGGTTCAACAATCAGCAACAGCTTTATGGATAGTACTATTTTGTTTCCCAGATATAATTGATACACAGGCAGTAATAATGCTTGGGTTATTATTAGGAACATATTGGGCAGTATCATCAAACCTTACAGTTGAAGCAACTCAAGAATTAACAGAAGGCGGTGGCTTTGCAGTTGGTCATCAACAAATGTTTGGTATTTGGTTAACAGATAAATTGGCAGGGAAAATTGGTAATAAAGAAAAATCAATAGAACATCTTAAATTGCCAGGTTTCTTATCAATCTTTAATGATAATGTAGTAGCAACAGGAGTATTAATGTTATTCTTCTTTGGAACAATAATGGGAATATTAGGTCCAGACCTATTACACCAAATAGATAAAGGGTTTGCAGCAGATAAAAACTTTATATTTTATATAATGGAAAAATCATTAAACTTTGCAGTTTATTTAAGTATATTACAACTTGGCGTAAAAATGTTCGTTTCAGAACTTACAGAATCGTTCCAAGGTATTTCAAGTAAACTTTTACCAGGATCAGTACCAGCAGTAGATTGTGCTGCAACTTATGGATTTGGACATGCTAATGCAGTAACAATTGGATTCTTATTTGGAGCATTAGGACAATTTATATCAATAATAGGATTAATAGTATTTAAAAGTCCAGTACTAATAATTACAGGCTTCGTACCAGTATTCTTTGATAATGCAACATTTGCAGTATATGCAAATAAAAAAGGTGGTTTAAAAGCTGCAATGATAATTCCATTTATATCAGGAATAATTCAAGTATTAGGTGGAGCTTTTGCAGCATATTACTTTGGATTAGCACAATTTGGTGGATGGCATGGAAACTTTGACTTTGCAACAGTATGGCCAGTAATTGGTGTATTAATGAATAATCTACATTATGTAGGATTTGGAATAGCACTAGTGGCACTATTAGCTATACCACAATTACAGTATATAAAAAATAAAAAGGGTTATTTCAAGATAGCTGAAGATTATGAAGAATATCTTAATGATTTAGAAGCTAACTAGGGTATTATTAATTGAATTATACGAAAAATTAATCGATAAATTAATAGATTAAATATTAAAAAAAGGGAGAGGTTAATTATGTTAAGAGTAATAGCAGCATGTGGAAGTGGAATGGGATCAAGCCAAATAATAAAAATGAAAATAAGCAAGGTATTTAAGAAGTTAGGCATAGATGTAACAATTCAACATAATAGTGTTGGAGAGGCTAAAAGCCAAGCATCAAACTTTGATGTAGTATTTTGCTCAGAAGTATTAAAATCAAATTTTAAAAGAGCAGAAGATTCAGGAACTATAGTTATAGGGTTAAGAAATGTTTTATCAGAAAAGGAAATAGAAGAAAAAGTAATAGAAAATATTGTAGATAAAAAATAATTTAATAAGTGAAAAATAATAAGAATTCTTAGTTTTAGATGAACGGTTAATTGCTTCTAAAACTAAGAAATTCTTATATAGGATTATAAAAATAATATTTTAATGCAAAATTTAATTGATTAAGTGGAGGGATAGATTATGAAATTTGAAAAGAAGTCTTTAACAGAATTACATAGATGTTATGCAACTGGAAGTACTATAGTAAATGGAGAGAGGCATATTTTATTAGCAACTGAAGGTGAAGGTGCTTGCTACAGTTATACAGGTGATGACTTTAAACAATCAACTGTTTGGGATGGACCCGGTGGTACCATGTCTATGATACCTATTCCGGGAAAAGATGGAGATTTCTTAGCAGTTCAAAACTTTTTTCCAACATTTCAATCTGAAAAAGCTACAATAGTTTGGGCAAGACCAACAGAAGATGGATGTTGGGATATAAAGACAATATTAGATTTACCTTATGTTCATAGATTTGATATTTTAAGTGCTAATGGTGTTAATTACTTTTTAGGATCAGTTTTATGTAATTCAAAAGAATTTAAAGATGATTGGTCAGATCCAGGCAAGATTTATGTAGGAGTACTTCCAGATGATTTAAGTAAACCTATAGAACTTAAGGTGATAAAAGAAGGTTTAACTAAAAATCATGGATATTGTAGAACTACTTGGGATGGAAAAATGGCAGGAATAGTTACTTCAGAAGAAGGTGCATTTGTAGTCACTCCACCACAAAATGAAGGTGAAGAGTGGAGTGTTGAACAAATAATGAATAGACCAATTAGTGATATTGCAGTAGTTGATATTGACGAAGATGGTGAAGACGAATTAATTACAATAGAAGATTTTCATGGAAGTAACTTTTTAATAAATAAGAAAATTGATGGTGAATACAAGGAGATTTATAAATATCCTAAAGAAATGGATTTTGGACATGTTGTTTGGGGGGGAAAATTAAGAGGAATTCCAAGCATAATTGGAGGTTATAGAAGAGTAGAGAAAGAACTATTTGTAATTCAATGTGAAGATAAAGAAAATCTTAAATTTAAAACACAGATTATTGAAGCAGGTGTTGGTCCAAGTAATGTTGCTGTTGTACATGAAGAAAAGAGAGATATTATAATTTCAGCAAATAGGGAACTTGGTGAAGCAGCTTTATATTTTGTAACAGAGTAATAAAATACAGGGCACATTATAATAAATAAAAAGGTAGTAGTATCTATTTTAGGTAATGTGCTTAAAGTCCTTATTTAACCAATTAATTAAATATAGTAAAGCTTATGAGTGTGAAGGATTATAGAGGTTTATACTCTAGTTTTAATACAATTTTTTAGAATAATTTTGATAGGCACAATCCAAAAAACAACAAGTTCACTTGCTAGTCTATTTCCAATCATGCTACACATAAACTTAATTTAATAGATACGCTATTAGGACTATTAATACTTTTGTCTGATGAAATATATTTGTTGTAACTTTGGGCTTGTTATTTATTTTCATGTGTCTAAATTGACTTGTTAGGAGGATAAAATATGTTAGAAAATTTAAAAAAAGAAGTTTATGAAGCAAATATGCTTTTACCTAAATATAATTTAGTAACTTTTACATGGGGAAATGTTTCAGCAATAGATAGAGAAAAGGGTCTTATAGTAATCAAACCATCAGGTGTTGATTATGACAAAATGTCATCAGAGGATATGGTAGTTGTAGATTTAGATGGGAATGTTGTAGAAGGAAAGTATAAGCCATCATCAGATACACAAACTCATGTTAAGCTATATCACGACTTTTTAGAAATTGGAGGAATTGTTCATACTCATTCAAGATGGGCAACAATATTCGCACAAGCAGGAAGATGTATTAATCCGTATGGAACAACTCAAGCTGATTACTTTTATGATGAAATTCCTTGTACTAGAGATATGACAGCAGAAGAAATAAAAGCAAATTATGAATATAATACAGGTGGAGTAATTGTAGATACTTTTAAACATATAAATCCTAATAATGTGCCAGCTGTGCTAGTAAAAAATCATGGTCCTTTTACTTGGGGAAAAGATGCAATGGAAGCAGTTCATAATGCTGTAGTGCTAGAAGAAGTTGCAATGATGGCTTGGAATACTGAAGTTTTATCAAATAAAAATATTAATTCGATGCCAAAGGATCTTATGGATAAGCACTTTATGAGAAAACATGGACCTAATGCTTATTATGGTCAATAAAAAGATTAGATTATTACAACTTTAAGATGTTTTGATTGTATAGTTAATGATTATTGCTGGTAGTGAAAAAGTAATGATTAGTATAATTAAATAGAAAATAAATTTATAGTATTTTTAAATTTATAGTATGTAAAAAAGAATAAAAGAAGAATGTCTATTAATAATTAAAAGACATTTAAGAAAGTTGAGAGGATTGTATGAAAGAATATACATTAGGATTATATGAAAAATCAATGCCTAACCATTTGACATGGGAAGAAAAGTTGAAGTGTGCTAAAGAATGTGGATTTGATACAATTGAAATAAGTATAGATGAAACAGAAGAAAAATTATCAAGATTAGATATGAGTATTGAAGAAAGAAGAAATCTTGTGAATTTAATGTTTAAAACAGGTATTGGAATTAGGACGATGTGTCTTAGTGGACATAGAAAATATCCATTAGGAAGTTTGAATGAAGAAACTAGAAATAGGGGTATTGAAATAATGAAAAAAGCAGTGAATTTAGCCTGTGATCTAGGAATAAGAGTAATTCAGCTTGCTGGATATGATGTTTATTACGAAGAAGGAAATGATGAGACAAGAAAATATTTTGAAGAAAATTTAAAATTATCTGTAGAGATTGCTTCTAGCAAAGGAATAATACTTGCTTTTGAAACAATGGAGACAGAATTTATGAACACTGTTAAAAAGGCAATGGAATTTGTTGAAATGGTTAATTCACCTTATCTTCAAGTTTATCCTGATTGCGGAAATGTAAAAAATGCTACTTTAAATTATGGAACAACAGTTATAGATGATTTTGAAACCGGAAGAGGTCATATTGCAGCAGTACATTTAAAAGAAACTGTGCCAGGAAAATTTAGAGAGATTACTTTTAGTGCAGGACATGTTAATTTTGAAGAAGTAATAAAGAAATCTTGGGAACTTGGAGTAAGAAAATTTACAGCAGAATTTTGGTATGTAGGTAATGAGGATTGGAAGCAAGTTATTAAAGATACAAAAAAATTTATGGATGAAAAATTTAAGTGTATATTAAATTAATATTTAAGATAATATATTTAAAATAAAGAACGTGGTATCAGCCACGTTTTTTGTTCTTAATAAGTTTATTTGTTTAAAGAGCCTAATCATAATTAAAATTATAAATCTAGGCAAAATTTTATAACTGTATTGAGAAGAATAAATAAAGTTTAACTGCAAAAAATAAAGATATACTTCCGGGCAATGTTGTTAAATTAATAAAAATATAATTAAATAAATAAGATAATATACTAATTTAATGATATTTTAATAAAAAATTACATGACAATTTAATAATATTGCTACAAAAATTGCATATTAGTTTGAGAAAATATTCTAATAAGGGTATAATATATGCAGGAAATTTTTGAGGGAGGGATTGTTATTTTTAATTTACAGAAAAAAGTTATAGTACTAATTATGGCTACAACATTTATAAGTGGTATTTTTCCTAATGTAAATGCATATGCGGCTACAAGTGATCTTTCTAAGTCACAAAAAAATAGCTCATTAGAAAATAAATCGTCAAAAGTTAAAGAACAAGAAAACAATGCTGAAGAGAATAAATCAGAAGAAAAGGATTCACAAAAAAATAATTTAAAAGATGATAAATTATCTGAAAGTGATTCAAAAGAACAGGATTTAAAAGAAGATGCTGATGAAGTTCTAGATGAAGAAAAAACTCCAGAACCAGGATGGCATGTTATTAATGGAAAAAGATTTTACTTTACCGAAGATGGAATGTTAGAAAAAAAGGGTTGGTTTGAAATAGAGGAATACATATATAGAGGAACGGAATCTAGTCCTAAAGTATATGAACCAATTCTAAAGAAAAAAGAACAAACAAATTCTAAAGTTAATAAAAATAAAAAAGATAAAGCTAAAGATAAAACTGATTTAAAATCTGAAGATAAAATAGAAGATAAAGAATCTAAGAAAAATAATACAATTATTAAAGATTCAGAAAAAATAGAAGAAGATAAACAAGAGAAAGATGAAAATAACGCTCTTGAAAATAATGAAGAAAATGATGACATCGATTCAAATGGTACAAGCTCTAAAGAAGGTGAATATGAAGTAGTAGATCCTAGTAAAGATCCTAATTATGTACTTCATAAAAATACTTATTATTTTAATGATGATCATTCAGTTGCTATTGGATGGAAAGATTTTAGTGACAAATGGTACAATTTTAATGAATATGGTGCAATGAGAACTGATTGGAACTATATAGATTACAAGTGGTATTATTTGGACGAGCATGGAGAGATGCAAAGAGGATGGCTCGAAGTAGGGCCTAATAAATATTATCTATATAGCACAGGGGAAATGGCTAGCGGAAAGATGAATATAGATGATAAATGGTACTATTTTAATGGAAGTGGAATATTGCAAACAGGATTTTATACAAAAGATGGTAAGCAATGTTACTCTAATAAAAATGGTGAAATGTTATCTAATGAATGGATAGAAAATAACGATAAAAAATATTATGTTAAAGCAAACGGAGAATTAGCAATAGGTAATATAATTATAGATGGTGAGGGCGAAAGCTTTACTGATAGTGGTTTATATAAAGGTGGCGGAAAAATAGATGAATATCTTTATGTAGAATATTTAGATGTCGGAAATGCAGATTGTATATTTATAAAACTTCCTAATGGAGAAACTGCATTAATTGATACTGGATTAAATACAAAAGATAGTGAGAATAAAGTAATAGACTTTTTAGAAAATCAAAATATGAAAGAAGATAAGGATGATAAAAAAATAATAAATCATGTTATAATAACTCATCCTCATTCAGATCATATTGGAGGTTTATATAAAATTCTTAAGAATTTTAATGTAGAAAAAATATATATGCCAGAAAGAAGTTATTTAGAAGATTGTTTAGATTTAGAGGAATCTGGATCAGAATCTGGTGACATCAAGATTATGAAAGAAGACTATAGAGTATTTAAAAAGACTATGGATTTAATAGAAGATCTTGATATAGAAGTTATAAATGCAGTTAAGGGACAAGATATTGATGAAGATGGTATCTTAAAATTTGTTAATAGAGATGTTTACTATGCAAAACCTCTTGATGAAAGAGTTTCAGCTAATTATTGGGAAATAAATAATCAATCGGCTGTAGTATATTTAAATTATAATGATTTAGGTGCATTATTTACTGGTGACATAGAATGGCTAGCAGAAAAGGATATTATTGAATCAGATCTTTTAGCACATTCAAAAGTAGACGTATTAAAAGTTCCACATCATGGAATAAATACATCTTCAAGTTATGCGTTTGTAAATTATGTTGGAGCAGATATTGGTATAATTCCTAGAGAAACTAATCAAATAATGAAAAATGGTGCTTATACTAATTTAATAACAGGTAGAGTAACTTTATTTGAAACAGGACTTAAAGATGGAGTTTCATTATATGCAACAAAAGATGGGTGGAATGTTCAATATTAAGTTCATTTATATTTTAATATAATGCTAATGGACAGAGAAATTTAATTTAAGAATTCTAAAAATAAAGCTTAGTCTAATTAATGCGTGTTCCAAATAATATTTGGACAAGCAATTAATCTATAAGTTAAAATGAAACTCGACTTCGCTGAGTAAGTTCGAAATGAAAAGTATAAAATTTTGATTCTCACTTAAGAATTATAAAATAAGTATAGTCTAATGAAAAACAGAGTACTTAATGATATATGTCATTAAGTACTCTGTTTTCTTTTCTCGGGAGTTTTAAATTATTTGTTACAATGTTTAAAATAATTTTGTTCTGGATTAGTGCAGTTTAAATCAAAAGCTTCACTAGACGCCATATCTTGAGTATAGTCAAACTCCATGGAAGCTATATTGTTTACAACAATATCATCCACAGCTGGATTAGGTAGATTAACTGCAACTGATCCATCTTCTGAAACACTTTCTATTTTATCTTGGGTTGGATGATAGTCTGTTCTTACCTTAGGTAGATAAGGTGACTTTTCATTATTCATAGAATATCACTTCCTTAATATTTTAAAAAAAGTAATATATTAAAAAATATATTAAATAAATTAAAATAAGTTAAAAATAATGTTCATTTGGAGGCATTAATATTTACAGTAATATTATTTGAATAAATACGAAATTAATACTAGGTTAAATTTGTAAAAATTAAAATATCTTATATATTTATATATGCAAAGTAAAATGGACCGATAAATTTACTTTAAGAATTCTAAAAAAGTAAATTTCAATGTACTAAGTTATTATATAAACATCAATATTTAATTTTAAAATATTAGAAAAACATTTATATAGGTATAACCAAAGTGGAATGAGCAATTAAACTTAGGAATACTAAAAGCATAATAGTACAATTTTAGTTTGTTTCACTGTTAATTTAATCTAGTAATAAAAATGAGTATTAGATGTTAATATTTCTTGAGTTTTTTCTTAAGAAAACCTTAATAGAATAAAAAATACCAAAATAGGTCCCAAAATATAAAGTTAAATTTGTAATGTATAGTGTAAATAAAAACAATTTATTTATTTTTCTTATCTTAAATCTTATCTTAAAGTCATTAAAAAGATAATCCTTTTAGGGTTATAGACTAAGTAATAAATCTAATTAGATTATTGAGAGATTAATAATTCTATTTAGAATTGTCGACAAACAATCAAAAAAAGTTTTAGGTACCAAAAAGAAAGATTTGCTTATAATAGTTAACATGATGGTAAATTAAGCTGTATCCTACAATAATTAAATAAAAAGCCATTGTAATTAAACTTTATAAAATAGCTAGATTTTAAAAAGTGCTTAGATATTATAGTGTAAAACAAGTAGATAGGACTCTAAAAGTTGAATAAGAGATTGCCACTACGCTTATTATGCAAAAATATCAACATTTAATTAAATTATAGTTAAAAATAAACTTACTATTTAAAAGCAAATAAAAACAATAGAATATATAAATTAAGCTTTAATATAAAAAAATAAAAATTTAAGGCTTTAAGATAATACCCAAAGATAAAGAATAGCAGTTAATTTAATGATTTAAATACTATATTTTAACTTAAACAAGTTAGATATTGTATTAGTAAATGTTAAATTAGAATTATTTACAAAAACAATTGAATAGATTCAGATAAGATAAAGAATAAAATATTATTCATTAATATACGATTAAAAAGATAAAAAATTAATAAAAAGAATTTTGATAAGAAGAAAAATACAAATAAATAACTCTGTTTTAGTAGTGTGTTTATATATGTATGAGTAAATTGGAGTGAGTAATTAAACTTAGAAATATTATTAATAATTTTTAAAGCTAAATTACAATGTAACTTTACTAATTACATATATAAATATTTAAAACATAGCAAAGGAATTTTGATAAGAAGAAAAATTAATAAAAAGAATTTCATAGTAAGATATATATAAGAAGAATTAATAAAAAGAGATTAATAAAAAGAGATTAATAAAAAGATAAATTTAAATGTAAATCGTACAGAGAATGTTTAGATTTTAATTTGAGACGTGAATATCGAAAGGGGAAAGAATATATGATAAAAAGAGCGAATAAAATAACATCATTATTACTAGCAGCGGCGGCGGTTACTTCATTAGTTCCGTCAACAGGTGTAAATGCAGCGGATTACAAAAGAATAGAATCAAAGGACGGTACAGTCTATAGTGCTCAAGCATATAAAGATGGAAAGTTTGTTATAGATGGTGATGTAAAAAATGGAAATACTGAAGCAATCTATTTCTTAAATGATGGAAAGTATTCAGAATTAGAGGATGTAGATACTGGTTCAGAATTTAATGGAGTATTTAATGAGAAATATCTTGATCTTGATGGTGGAGATTATTTCGTTGATTTAACTAATGGTAAAGTTTATGATGATGACTTAAGAGATGACGGGGAAGATGATGCAGCAATTGCATTAAGAAAAAAAATAAAAAATAAAGCAGATGATAGATATTCAGATCATGAGGATTTAAAGAATGACTTAAAAGAAATTAAGGGTTCAAAATATGGAGAAGCATGGTTTGAAACTAAATATACTGCAGATGATAAAAAGACTAATGGTGGAGATGGAAACACTGCATCTGATTTAACAATTTATACAGATATAAAAGGAAATTATATTGATGCTGACTACAATCTAGGAAAAGTTAGAGTGACAGCGAATGGTAAAAGTGTGAGTATAGATAATACTGATGAAGAATTTGATGTTGCAGGTATAAGGGATGCATTAAAAGCTAAAGTATCTAATCAAGATGTTATAGCACAAGATACTAACAATATATATAGAAGAGCAACAGTAACAATAGATATTAATTCTTCACTTGTTACAGAAGGAACAACAACTATAAGTGATATACAATCAGCAGTAAATAGTGTTGATGGTGTTGATATAGCTGGTAGCGTTAAAAAAGCTATAAAAGATGAAGTTGACAAACAAGCTGGTTTAGCTGGAGCAACAATTGAAACTGTTAAAACAACAGCAGCAGCAGTAAGTCTTGTAAAAGGAGAAGCTGATAAATTAACAGCGGATTCAATAACAACACTTGATGGAATAAAAAATGCTAAAACAGCATCAGCAACAGGAATTATAAAAGCAGTTCAAGATGTAATAATTAATGCAGCTCAAAAGATATATGATGCAACCGCAGGTAATGAAGCAACAAAGAATGCAAAAGCAATTGAAGCAGCAAAGATAGCTAAAGATATAGCAATAAAAGATGCAACTTTAATTGAAAAAGCGGCAAATGAAGCTAAAGCTAATAGTACTTCTAATGTTAATATAGAAGAAATTAATGGCATGAAAATAAGTGAGCATAGTGATGTATTCAAAAAAGCATCTAATGGATCTATAAGTTTTGAAACAATACAAAAAATATCAAAATCACAAGCTTCTAAAGATATAGATGGAGCTAAATATTCAAAAAATGTAACTACTTACGTTATATCTGATAAAGATGGTGATAAAGAAGATTTATTAGGTGGAGAATTCACAGCAGTAGGTGGAAAACTTGTTGAATACAAGATAGATGGAGATAATATAAATGCTAAAACTATCGAATTAAAATCAAAAGCTGGACATTACTATACTGATATGTCTAAAGAAGAAGATCAAGATTTAGATAACGCAGAAGCATATGATATAGATGTTGATGGTAACATATGGGCTCTAAATGGAGGATTTATTTATAAATTTGATAATGATGAAGATTGGGACAAGGTCTATAAAGTAGATGGTTCTATGGAAAAATTATCAGTTTATAATAAAGACAATATGGTTACTTGGAATGAAGATGATGAAGTATATTCAATTATAGGTCAAAAAGATTCATCTGGTGAAGATGGAGAAGACAATAATGACAAGAAAACAGGTTGGGATAAAGATAATTATGGAAACTGGATATTCTTTGATAATGAAGGAAATCAAGTTAAACATGAATGGGTTAATGTAAATGGAACTTATTATTATCTTGACGAATATGGAATAATGCAATCAAATAAATGGGTAAATCCTTTCGGAAATTGGTACTATTTAAATGCAGATGGATCAATGGCTCATTCAGGATGGTTAAATGATAGAGGAACTTGGTACTATCTAAATGATAGTGGAAACATGTTAACTGGATGGCAATATATAAATGGAACTTGGTATTTCATGGAACAATCAGGGGCTATGAAGACTGGTTGGATAAATGACAGAGGAACTTGGTACTATTTAAATGGTAATGGTTCAATGAAAACTGGATGGTTAAATGATAATGGAACATGGTACTATTTAGATGGTTCAGGTAGAATGCTTTCTAATACAAGTGTAAATGGATATACATTAGGAGCAAATGGAGCTTGGATAAGATAGATATAATATAAAATTAACAATATTTATACGATGAATAAATAAATTGGATTTAGTAATTTAACTTGATAATAGTAATAAATATAGTTCTATTTCATATTCTCCTAGTTTAAATTAATATAAATAGTAAAATATTATAATGATAATTTAAGTTAAATTACAATATTATTTAATATAAAAAATATAATAAAAACTATATGGTGAACAATTAAAATCTACAATAATAAAATTGATATTATGTTAAATTACAGCTTTCCCTCGTAATTAAATATCAATATAAATTAAATAGTAAGAGAACACTTTTTATGGTGTTCTCTTTTTATGTTTAGATGGTACTTGTGAATTAAAAGATGGAGTAGTCATTTTTATAATATGAGTTTATATACAAAAATTGAATAAAATTAAATAAGTGCTAAATACTTGGTATTTTATAATTAAAATACCAAGTATTTTTATTACAATTTATGAAAGTATTTTTAATATATCTAAAATTTATAAGTAAAAAACATAAGAATAATAAAAAAAACTTAGAAATATTACAAAAAAGTATAAAGTACTACAAAAAAAGTACCGAAATATAAAAAAGTGGCTGTATTGTATTACGAAAAGAAAAAAGTGAATAATATTCCACAGAATCTAAAGATAAAATTTTAGAATAACTAAAGAAAAATAATTTTTAAAGTGGAAAACTAGGAGGAAAAAATATGTTTAATAGAGCAAACAAAGCAACAGCTTTATTAGTAGCTGCGGCTGCTGTAATATCATTAGTTCCAGCTACTGGAGTTAATGCTGCTGATTATAAGAGAATAGAATCTAAAGATGGTACTGTATATAATGCGGTAGCTTACAAGAATGGATCTTTCGTTATCGATGGTAATGTTAAAGATGAAGATACAGATGCTGTATACTTCTTAAATAACGGAAAATACACTGAATTAGAAGATATCGACACAGGAGCAGACTTCGATGGAACATACGGAGAAAAATACCTTTCTGTTGATGGCGGAGATTACTACGTTGATTTAACAAACGGTAAAGTAACAGATGATGATGTTAAAGAAGATACACTAGATGAAGTTGCTACAACTTTAAGAAAGAAAATTAGAAACAATGCTGATGACAGATTTAAAGATCATGATTCATTAAAAGAATCTTCATTAAAAGAAATGGCTGGAAACAAATTCGGCGAAACTTGGTATGAAACTACTTATAAGTCTGAAGAAGCTACAAATGGTGGAGCAGCTGAAACTGCATTAAATGTTTATACTGATGCAAAAGGTAACTACATAGATGCTGATTACAACTTAGGAAAAATAAAAGTAAAAGTTTCAAACGGAGAAACTACTAGTTCATCTGTAACAGTTGATAATACTGATGATCAATTTGATGGATTAGGTAAAAATGATTTATCAGCAAAAGTTTCAAATGCAACAGTTATAGGACAAGATTCTAATAACATTTATAGAATAGCTACTATAACAGTTAATGCTGGAACTAACACTGTTGCTGAAATCAACGGAAAAGAAGTAAATACAAATGCATTCACTTCTACAGATGGAAACAAAACAGTATCATTTGAAGTTATCCAAAAGATATCTAAAGCTCAAGCTTCAGGAGATATCGATGGAGCTAAATATGCTAAAGCTGTAACTAACTATGTTATAGCTGATGATGATGCAAAAGCTGAAACTTTACTTGCTAATGCAGAATTCAACATAGTTGGTGGAAAAGTTATAGCTCATACATTTGCTTCAGAAAAGGTAAATGCTCAAACTATCGAATTCAAAACAAGCAGAGGATTTAACTACATTGAAACTAAAGAAGCTGATGAAGAAGAAGCTGTAGCTGTAGATGTAGATGCTGATGGAAACCTTTGGAGATTAGATTCAGGATTTGTTTACAAATTTGATAACAAAGATGATTGGAATAAAGTTTACAAAGTAGACGGATCAATGGACAAAATGTCAGTTTACAACAAAGATAACATGGTTATCTGGAATGAAGAAGATGAAGTTTATTCAGTAATCGGAGCTAAAGATGGTTCAGATGAAACTGAAAAACCAGAAGTAACTACTGGATGGGTTAAGAACTCAGACGGAACTTGGACTTTCGTTAAAGAAGATGGAACTAAAGCTATTGGTTGGTTAAACAACAATGGAACTTGGTACTTCTTAGATGCAGCTGGAATCATGCAAACTGGTTGGATCAATGATAACGGAACTTGGTACTACACTAATGCTTCAGGCGCTATGATGACTGGATGGCAAAACGTTAATGGTACTTGGTACTTCATGCAAGGATCAGGAGCAATGAAAACTGGTTGGATCAATGATAACGGAACTTGGTACTACACTAACGCTTCAGGTGCTATGCAAACTGGATGGTTAAATGACAATGGTACTTGGTACTTCTTAGATGGTTCAGGAAAAATGCTTTCAAACACAACTGTTAATGGTTATGTTTTAGGAGCTAACGGAGCTTGGATCAGATAATTTAAATAAAGCTTTTTATCATATTTAAATTTTATATATTAGGTACTCCCCATGTGGGAGTACCTTTTTTGTCTAAGCTGGTGACTGTCACCAGCTTGTTCTATCATAAGCTTTCAACCAAAGGAATTATCATATATAATCATAATATGGGTATAATAAATAATATTAAAGAAAAGGAGAATTAAATTTGGAGATTCAATTAAATAAAGCTATTGAAATATTGAAAAAAGAATTTAATCCTACAATTATATATTTATTTGGTTCAGCTGCTAAAAACAATCTTAGGGAAGATAGTGATATTGATATTGCATTTTTAAGTGAAAATAGCACTGACGAATATAAATGTTTTATGGTATCTCAAGAGCTTGCAGATATATTTAAAAGAGAAGTAGATTTAATAGATTTAAATTTATCTTCAACTGTTTTTAAAGCTCAAGTTATGGGAAATGGTAAAGTAATATATTGTAACGATAATACAAAAAGAATGTATTTTGAGATGAGATCATTTAAGGAATATGCAATGCTAAATGAAGAGAGAGAAGTTATAATAAATAAAATGAGAGAGGAGATAAATAAATATGGGAAGTGATGTAATTATAAATAAAATTGAGACTATAAATAGATGTTTAAATAGAATATATGAAGTTTATGATAATGATCCTAGTAATTTAGATGATTACACTAAGCAAGATTCAATAATTTTAAATATACAAAGAGCTTGTGAAGCTACAATTGATTTAGCAATGCATATTATATCTGAAAAACATTTAGGTATTCCGCAAAATAGTAGAGATGCTTTTGAAGTACTTAATTCAAATAAAATATTAGATGATGAATTAACTAAAAGGATGAAATCTATGGTGGGATTTAGAAATATAGCTGTACATGATTATAAAGCTGTGAGCATGAAAATTGTTCAAGCTATTATAGAAAATCATTTAGAAGATTTTAAAGAATATGTTTATTATATAAATAAATTAATATAGGTAAAGTAATGTTTAAAAGTGAAGAGTAAAAAATCCAGAGAATCAAATGATAACTCTGGATTTTTTATTTCAAGTATATTTTAAACTATACAAATTAAAAATTATTTAGTTTTCTTTTTTGTTTAAGTAATTTAATGCGACTCCAACGCCAAGAACTATCCAAAACATAGGTGCTACACTGACTACTGAATCGTTGAACATTCCTGCGAAAAGATATCCTACAATTCCAAGACAAGTTACTCCACCTAGTATTTGAGCTTCATTATATTCTTTCTTTAATGCATATAATTTAATGCTATCTGCAATATAGATTAATATTATTCCAAGGAAGGCTATTAAAGCAATTAAGCCTTCATTTAAAGCTATTTGCATATAAAGATTATGAGGTTTATCAACAATCATATTAGGAGTACCATAAGCGTAGTATTTACCCATTAAATCATTTTGTGGGAATATATAAGCAAATGTATCAGGTCCTTTACCTAATAATAAGGTTTCTTTCATTAAAGGAATTGATCTTGACCAAATATATCCTCTAGCAGATCCTAGTTTTTCTTTTCCTTTGAAGCCAAAAGTATCAGGATATTCTACATCAATAAATCTCATTCCATTTGAATCTCTTAAATGAATGCTATTGCCTTCTTTTAATTTAAACATAAATGTTGGATTATCGTTAACTTGTAGCATAAATAAATCTGCTTTACTAGAAGTTTTGCTTGATTTACCAAATCTAAATGATATGTTATTGAAATTTTCATTATTAGTTCTATAAATTCCATCAACCATATCATATTGAACAGCTTCATTGTTAGAATTTTTAAATACATAAATTCCATCATCAAAAGATATTTTTAAAACATCTTTTGGAACAGTTATTTCTACATTTTTATCAACATGTTTTATATCGCTAATAGGAGTTTCTGCTCTATAATCAACAGTAGCTTCATTATCAAAAACGCTAAATATATCAGAAACTAAAGAAGGTACTCTTTCAAATAGTTGTCCTTTAGTAGCAATATTACCTCCGATTGCTAAAATAGCGATACAAGCTAAAGTTATCACAAGAGGTTTAAAGCTTTTAAATATTACTTTTCCAAATATAATAAGTCCCACTATAATAGATACTAAGATACCTATTATACCAGCACGAGATGTACTACCAAATAGTAACCAAACTGAAAGTAATGAAAATGCTCCTAAAATAACTTTGTTGATTACTTTCTTTTCAAATATAGTTAAAGAAAATAATATTGGTAATACAAGACCTACAAAGCTGCCTACGTAGTTATAATGATAAAAAGTACCATAAAGTTTTCCTTTTTCATATAACAAATTAAGACCACCAGGTTTTATATCATATTTGCTAGGTACAGTTAGTGCAACACCTAACTTACTATTAATTAAATCATTTCCTATGTATTGAAAAATTCCTAAAAATGAATTAACTAAAATTACAATTAATATTGGAATTATCATATACTTGTAACAATGCGTACTTTTAAAAGCATATATAGAATACACAAATATAATCATATAGCATGCAATGGTGATAAATCCTTCAGCTCTGTCATAAAATCCAAAGAAAGATACATCTTTATATGGTGAAAGTATAGCTGAAAGGAAAGTGCAAATTAAAAATATACTAGTACAAATTAAAATTGCAGTAGTAGTTTTGTCTCTCTTTTCAAATAATTTTTTGAATGAAAATAAAGCAAATATAAAAAGTATTACAGAAAAAATACATAACCAAAGAGCTTTATTTTGTGAAAAGAAATCAGCCTGCTTTTCTACTGCGTATAAATTTATACCGGCATCATCAAGTTCAACCATCTTAAGTCTTACTATAAGAGGAATTATGGTTAAAATAAATGTAATAGGTAAGAAAAATCCAATAGATTTTTTCTTTAAATTGTCTTCAATTCTTTCAAGAAGATACATATTTAACACTCCTAAAATATTATTTTTACGTAGTGTTTATATTTAAGTATAAAGTTCGTTGGACTGAAGTCAAAAATGAAACTCGACTCATTTAGATTCGCTGAGTAAGTGCATGTTTCCAAATGTAAAATTTGGACATTCACTTAACAACTCTAAAAATTAAGATTAGTCTAATTAATGCATGTTCCCAATGAAACATTGAGACAAGCAATTAATTAAGAGTTCTAAAAAGCAAATTTCAATGCCAATCTCACAATTATACTTAAATATAAACTTTAAATTTTAAAATATATTTTACAATATAAATTATTTTAAATATTCTTTGCTAGATTAAGTTATATTATATCATTGTAAATATATATGGTGCAAGAAATGAGAGGTTTATAAGTTTGTGTTAATAATAAAGGAATATAGTGTAGAAAACTAAATCGTATTTATAGTAATGCTCTTAGGTTACCAATTTATATGTATTTAAATGATAAAATATGTGATTGATTATGAGTTGATGAGTTTATTGGTAAAAATATTATAACTATTATATAATTAAAGAAAGTAAATTTAAAATAGTGAGGAATATTATTAAACTAGCAAAAGATTTAAATATTAAAATCTTTGATAAAATGACTGAAGAATGGTTAGATTTTATAGTGAAATGTAGAAATGGTGAAACTTATAGATACGATATAGTAGAAGGACCAATATATAGGATGTGATTATTATGATGAGTAAACAAATGAATGATTTGTTTTTTGTATGTTCAATGATATAAAAAGTATCAAGGGAAAGTAAACAAAAACAATCATAAGTAGGCCATGAACAAAGAGTAAGACGCTCAGAGTTTGTAGAAAAGAGTGCTACAATATATTTTAGCAGAAATTATTGATATAATAATTGGATTTGTTGAATTTTTAAATAAGTATTACAACTTCATTGTACCTATGCGTATATAAATATATATTTAAAATAGAGTCTAAAAAATAAGTATGACCTACATAACTGAGTTAGTCGTGTAGGTCATACTTTTTTTATATATTTATGTTATTGTGAGTTACATTTTCCGGTTTTTCAATTATTGATTTATTTTTTATTACTAGTTTTTCATTATTTTTAAAGCCTTTAAATGCTGTTTTAAATAGTATTGATATATCTAATAGTATGTCCCAATTTTCAATATAGTGTATATCATATTCTATTCTTTTTTTGATAGAAGTATCTCCTCTAAAACCATTTACTTGAGCTAGTCCGGTTATTCCTGGCTTTACTTGATGTTTTACCATATAAAGTGGGATTTCATTTTTAAATTCATCAACAAAATGTGGAATTTCGGGTCTTGGACCTACTAAGCTCATATCACCCTTTAATACATTAAAAAATTGTGGTAATTCATCAATGGAAAATTTACGAATAAAAGATCCAAATTTAGTTTTTCTAGGGTCATTATTTGTACTCCAACCACTTTGCTCTTGAGAATTAACCTTCATTGATCTAAATTTATACATTGTAAAATTTTTTTTATTTAAACCAACACGATTTTGCTTAAATATAATAGGTCCTTTAGATGTACATTTTATTACCAATGCAGCAACTATCATTATAGGGCTTGTCAATATAATCAATCCAAGAGAACCAAGGATATCTATAGTTCTTTTCATAAATGCATTACCAAAGTTATCAAGAGGTATTCTTCTTACATTAATAAGAGGAATACTACCTAGTTGATCTATGTAAGGTTTGCTAGGGATATATTTATAGCAAAAGGGTATAATAGAAATTTTTGTCCCACTTTTTTCGCAAGCATTAACAATGTCTTCTAAATATTTTGCATCCTCGATATCAAGGGCACAAATAACTTCATCAGCATTATATTTATTTAAAACGGTGAACAAATCATCATAATTTCCAAGTTTTTTACCTTGAAAATTTGATGAGTTAGCTATATATCCAGAGTAACTATATCCAAAGCTCTTATTATTATTAATTACTTTTAAATATTCATTAGCAACTTCTCCAGAACCAATAATTATTACATGTTTTAAATTCATTCCATTAGAACGCATTTTAGATAAAGTTTGTCTTAAAATAAACCTTTTACATGTAATTAAAGTTATATTAACAAAATAAAATGTTACAACTACCCATCTAGATATATCAACTAATCTAAAAACATATAAAAGTGATAATAAAATTGCTGTTAAGATTGTATTTGCTTTTATTATTTGAATAAATTCTTTTTTAAAAGCAGTAGTTCTAAATGAATGATATAAATTTAAAAAGTTATATAATATTAAATTTATTGGAACAATAACTAAAGTAAATTGAATATATTTAATTAATTTTATGTAGTTAGTGTCTGGTGAAAATATATAAAAACGAATAAAATAAGCTAAAGTCATAGATATAAATAAAATTAAAATGTCAGAAAAGGCATTTGTTTTATTTAACAAGTTTTGATTTTCTTTTATCATTAACATACCCCTTTATATAAGATTTTCAAAATATTAAAAAATAACAGACCTACATGCTTGTCTATATAGCATTTTAGGACTGTTCGAGAGTTTATATAAATTGATAATATCATTATATACATAAATTTGCAATGTAGATGAAAACTAGTATAGGTAAGAAATAACAACCGTAAAAAATTGTAAATAAAATTTGTTTATTTACATCTTTATGTTAAAATAAATATAATAATGTTTAAATTTAAATAACTAAAATGAAATGAGGATTTTTATGAAGGGAATAGTGTTAGCAGGGGGAAGTGGGACAAGACTTTATCCATTGACATTAGTAACATCAAAGCAACTTTTACCGGTATATGATAAACCGATGATTTATTATCCACTATCAACTCTTATGTTAGCTGGAATTAAAGATATATTAATAATTTCAACCCCTAATGATTTATCTAATTTTGAAAGATTATTAGGCGATGGATCAAGATACGGAATAAACTTATCTTACAAGATTCAGCCATCTCCAGATGGATTAGCTCAAGCTTTTATATTAGGAGAAGAATTTATAGAAAATGATAGTTGTGCAATGATACTTGGAGACAATATATTTCATGGAAATGGATTGACTGCACATCTTAAAAAAGCAGTTGAAAATGAAGAACGTGCAACGGTATTTGGATATTATGTGGATGATCCCGAGCGATTTGGGGTAGTAGAATTTGATGAGAATGAAAAAGCTATATCATTAGAAGAAAAGCCAGAAATTCCTAAATCTAATTATGCTGTTACAGGACTTTATTTTTATGATAATAAAGTTTGTGAGTATGCAAAAAGCTTGAAGCCATCAAAACGTGGTGAATTAGAAATTACAGATTTAAATAGAATCTATCTTGAAAAAGGTAAACTTGATGTAATAACTCTAGGTAGAGGTTACGGATGGCTTGATACAGGAACAGTTGATAGTTTAACAGAAGCAGCTGAATATGTAAAAGTAATTGAAACTAGACAGGGGCTTAAGATTGCATGTCTAGAAGAAATTTCATATAAAAATGGTTGGATAGATAAAAAAACTTTACTTGAAAGTGCAGAGCAATATGGAAAGAGTCCATATGGAGATCATTTAAAGAATGTTGCTACAGGAAAAATAATATATTAGTTTACAATTATCAAGTGAAAGGATGCTTAGTATGAATCTAATTAAAACTAAATTAGATGGTGTTTATATAGTAGAACCACAAGTTTTTGGAGATGAAAGAGGCTGGTTTATGGAAACTTACTCAAAAATTAAAACTCCAGAAATAGCTTGTGATTTTGTTCAAGATAATCAGTCATATTCAAAGGAAAAAGGAATTCTTAGAGGGATTCATTTTCAAAATGGAGAACATGCACAAGCAAAATTAGTAAGATGTGTAAGTGGAGCTGTATTAGATGTAGCTGTGGACCTAAGAAAAAAATCACTTACATATAAACAATGGGTAGCTGTGGAACTTTCAGCAGAAAATAAAAAGCAGTTATTTATACCTAGAGGATTTGGCCATGGATTTGTGACTTTAACAAAGGATGTTGAATTTGTATATAAAACTGACAATTATTATAATTATGAAAGTGATAGAAGTATTAGATTTGATGATCCAGAAATAGGCGTTGAATGGGGTATAGAAAATCCCATTCTTTCAGAAAAAGATAAAAAAGCGCCTCTTTTACAAGATAGTGATTGTACTTTTTAATAATATTATAATTTTTAAGTAATACCTTTGTATGTTACTTATTAAGTTAATATACATAAGTTTTATTAAAGTTATTATAGAAGTTCAAATAAATGCTTAGAGGAGATAAATATATGAAAATAGTAGTAACGGGTGGAGCAGGTTTCATTGGTGGAAATTTTGTGCATTATATGCTTAAAAAATATAATGAGTATAAAATAATTTGTGTTGATGCTCTAACTTATGCTGGAAATATGGAAACATTAGAAAGTGTTAAAGATAATAAAAACTTTAATTTTTATAAAATAGATATTGCTGATAGAGAAACTGTGTATGATATGTTTGAAAAAGAGCATCCAGATATGATTGTTAACTTTGCAGCTGAAAGTCACGTTGATAGATCAATAGAAAATCCAGAAATATTTTTAAAAACTAATATTATGGGAACTGCAGTACTTATGGATGCTTGTATAAAGTATGGAATAAATAGATATCATCAAGTATCTACTGATGAAGTATATGGTGATTTACCAATTGATAGACCAGATTTATTTTTTACAGAAGAAACACCAATACATACATCAAGTCCATACTCTTCAAGTAAAGCATCAGCAGATCTTTTGGTTGGAGCATATAACAGAACTTATGGCTTACCAACTACAATTTCAAGATGTTCAAATAACTATGGTCCATATCATTTCCCAGAAAAGCTTATACCTTTAATGATTGCAAATGCTTTAAATGATAAAGAATTACCTGTTTATGGAACAGGAGAAAATGTAAGAGACTGGCTTTACGTTGAAGACCACTGTAGAGCTATTGATTTAATAATTCATAAGGGTACAGTAGGAGAAGTTTATAATATAGGTGGACATAATGAGCGGACTAATCTAGAAGTAGTTAAAACAATTATTCACGAATTAGGAAAGCAAGAAAATTTAATAAAATTTGTAGGAGACAGAAAAGGTCATGATATGAGATACGCAATAGATCCTACAAAGATTCATAATGAATTAGGATGGCTTCCAACTACAAGTTTTGATGAAGGAATTAAAAAGACTATAAAATGGTACTTAGAGAATAGAACTTGGTGGGAGAATATTATTAGTGGAGAGTATGCAAACTATTATGAGAAAATGTACACATATAGATAAAGTAACTATGCTGCAATTAAGAACTACTCACAAATAGATAAAGTGTGAAGTACAACTAAGAACTTTTCATTAATCGATAGGAGAGAATGTATAAGTGAATGAAATCAGTAAACAGAGTAATAATTGTTTAAATAATATACCTAATGAAAAAAAATCTCCATTAGTAAGTATATTATTAGCAGTCTATAAACCAAATAAAGAATGGTTTATAGAGCAACTTATTTCCCTAAATAATCAAAATTATGATAATATAGAATTGCTGATTTATGATGATTGTCCTGATTATCCAGTTGATGATAAATTATTTAAAATATACATTACAAAATTTCCTTATACTCTAGTAAGAGGGGATATAAATAAAGGATCAAATAAGGCATTTGAAGAACTTACTAAGCGAGGAAATGGGGAATTATTTGCTTATTGTGATCAAGATGATATTTGGGAAGTAAATAAGATTAATGCTCTAGTTAATTTAATTAAAGAGGAGAAATCTATTCTTGCTTATAGTGATATGAAAGTTATAGACAAAAATGGAGATATTAAATTTAATACTTTAATAGAGGCTAAACCAAGATTAAGTTATATTTGGGGAGAAAATTTATTAACGCAGTTTTTCTTTAAAAATTGTGTTTCAGGATGTTGTATGCTTATAGATTCTAAAGTTGCGAAAGAGGCTATTCCCTTTTCAAATTATATGATACATGATCAATGGTTATGTACTATAGCAAGCTATTATGGGAAAATATCATTTACAAATGAAACTTTAGTTAATTATAGAATGCATGGCAACAATCAAACAGGTAGTTTAAAAGGTATTAATAGTAAAGAAGACTATTATAAATTAAGGGTAGATACATTACAAATTAAGATAAATGAATTAAAAGATTATGTTGATGAAGAAAATATAAACTTAGAATACATTAAAAAATTTTGTAATGGTAGAATCAATAAAGATATATTTGAAATAATAAAGTATAGATATTTATGCAAAAATGAAGCTTACTTTGAAATTATAATAAAATATATGCCAAATTGGTTATTTAAAATTATGCTTAATAAGTTAAAGTCTTGATTTAGAAAGGTTGACTAAATGTGATACTTGTTACAGGTGCTAATGGACAATTAGGTTATGATGTTATAAAAGAATTAAAGAAAAGAAATATTGAATGTATTGGAACAACAAGAAAAGAATTAGACATAACAAATTATAATGAAGTATCTAAATACATAGAAGAATTAAAACCAAAATGTGTTATACATTGTGCTGCATATACAGCTGTTGATAAAGCACAGGATGAAGAAGAAATCTGTACAAAAGTAAATGTATATGGAACAGAAAATATAGCAAAAGTATGTAGAAGAATAAATGCAAAGATGATATATATATCAAGCGATTATGTTTTTGATGGAGCTGGAGATAAGCCACATGAAATAGAGGAAACACCCAATCCACTTTCAGTTTATGGAAGCTCTAAATATAATGGTGAATTAAAAGTAAAAAGTTATCTAAAAAAATATTTTATAGTTAGAACTTCGTGGGTATTTGGATTAAATGGAAGTAATTTTGTTAAAACAATGCTTAAATTAGGCAAAGAAAAAGAAAGTTTAAATGTAGTATGTGATCAAATAGGTAGTCCTACATATACAGAAGATTTAGCTAAGCTTTTATGTGATATGGCTGTAAGTGAAAAATACGGTATATATCATGCTACAAATCAGGGATTTTGTTCATGGGCAGAATTTGCAGAAGAAATAATGAGAATAGCCAATTTGAATTGTAAAATAAATTATATATCTACAAATGAGTATAAGACAAAAGCTATAAGACCTTTAAATTCTAGATTGAGTAAGAAGAGTCTTTTAGATAGTGGATTTAATTATTTACCTAGTTGGAAAAATGCATTAAAAGTGTATATAGTTTTGCATAATGGGCTTGATAATTTTTAAATAAGAAATGAGTGATAAAATGATAAAACAAGTGGAAACATTTAAGAGCTATAAAGATTTATTATGGGAATTCGTTAAAAAAGATATTAAATTAAAATATAGAAACTCTATATTAGGAATAATATGGAGTATGCTTAATCCATTACTTATTATGGTTGTATTAACATTTATATTTTCAAATTTATTTAAAAATAAGATACCTAATTTCCCAGTATATTGCTTATCAGGTAGACTTATATATGATTTTTTTTCACAATCAACTAATCAATCAATGAACAGCATTACTGGAAAAAGCTCACTTATAAAAAAGATATATGTACCTAAATATTTATATCCGTTATCTAGAGTAATTTCTTCATTTATTATATTTTCAATTTCATTAATACCATTGTTGATAATTATGATAATAATGAAAGTGAGTTTTACAAAAATGACATTACTAGTATTTTATCCACTGATTTGCTTATTTTTTATTTCATTAGGAATTGGATTAATATTAGCAACAGTTAATGTGTTTTTTAGAGATATGCAACATTTATATTCGGTGGTTTTATTAATAATAATGTATGCATCAGCAATATTCTATTCGGCTGATATTATAAATCCCAAGTATGTATCTATATTAAATTTAAATCCTATATTTCCAGTTATAAAAGTATTTAGAGATTGTATATTATATGGGCAAATAACAGCCATTAAAAGTTGGATTTTATGCCCTATTTATGCAATATTAGCAACTAGCATTGGGTTAATAGTATTTTATAAAAAACAAGATAAGTTTATACTACATATATAGGAGAGATTTTAATGGATAAATTAGCAATAAAACTTGAAAATGTAAGTATGCATTTTAGAAAATCAACACAAAAGATAAATTCATTTAAAGAATATTTTATAAAAAAAGTAAAAAAACAAATAGCTTACGAGGAATTTATTGCACTTAATAATGTTAACTTAAGTATTAAAAAAGGTGAAGTAGTAGGATTTATAGGCCTTAATGGTGCTGGTAAAAGTACCTTATTAAAAGTTGTATCAAGAGTTCAAAAACCAACAACTGGAAATGTTGTGATAAATGGAAAAGTATCTCCGTTACTTGAATTAGGTGCAGGTTTTGATAATGATTTAACAGGAAGGGAGAATATATATTTAAATGGTTTGATTTTAGGATACAATAGGGAGTTTATTTCCAAAAAAGTAGATGAAATAATAAATTTTGCAGAACTTAAAGAATTTATAGATGTTCCTATAAAGAACTATTCATCTGGAATGAAAGCTAGATTAGGATTTTCAATTGCTACAGTAAGTGTGCCAGAAATTCTTATTGTAGATGAAGTACTTTCTGTAGGTGATGGAAGATTTAGAAAGAAAAGTGAAGAGCGTATGTTAGAGTTAATAAAGTCAGATGCTACAGTTTTGTTTGTATCACATTCTCTTGCTCAAATTAGAAGATTGTGTACAAAGGTTGTTTGGCTTGAAAAAGGAGAAATTAAAATGATAGGGGATACTAAAGAGATATGTGATTCATATGAGGCGTATCTATAAAGAATAATTATTTATTATGTAAATAAAATGATGGTAGGGGATTTTAATGGAAAGTAATTTGATATTGTTAGGAAAAAAATTAGATGAAATATTTTTGGTAGTTATAATAATATTAACCATAAATTGTTTGTTTTATATTCACGGTATTGTTAATACAAATAAATTCAGAACATTTGTAATGAAATTACTATATAAATGTTGTAGCATATTTAAAATATTTCCAATCAATAAAAGAAAAATTATATTTATCAATGGACATTCAGAATTATTCAATGGAAATATAAAAGCTATTTATGATGAAATAAATAAAAATAAAAATTCATATAAATTAATCATATATACCAAAAAAGATATGAGTGATTCTAGTAATAAAAGTTTAAAAAGATTAAATAAGAATATATTAAAAATTTACAATATATTTACTGCAAAGAATATTATTGTGAATGATTATATATCTTTATTTTCTAAAATAAAGATAAGAAAAGATACTAATCTTATACAGGTGTGGCATGCCGGAGGGGCATTTAAAAAATTTGGAAGAGATTCTCTTCAAAATATTAAAAATCCTAGCAATATGAAGAATTGTGTAGCTTGCCATAGTCAATATGATAAAGTGATAGTAAGTTCTTCTGAGATAAGTGAAATTTATGCAAATGCATTTGGTGTTAATGTTAAAAAAGTGATTCCATTAGGATTAGCTAGAGCTGATAAATTTTATGATGAAATAGCTAAAAATAAAATTAAGGAATCCTTTTTAGACAAATATCCAATTTTAAAGGGTAAAAAAATTATACTTTATGCACCAACTTTTAGAGATGGACAACGAAAGAAATTCAATTTAAAGCTGGATTTAGAATATTTGTATAATAATTTATCTAATGAATATGCAGTGATTACTAAGATGCATCCATTTATAAAAAATGGAGTAGAAGTACCGGTTGAGTTATGTGATAGAATTATGGATTTATCTTATGAAGATATTGATGATTTAATGATAAGTTCAGATTTGTTAATTACAGATTATTCATCTATGATTTTTGAATATGCAATAATGAAAAAACCAATGATTTTCTTTGCATATGATTTACCACTGTATGATAATTCATTAAGAGGATTTTATTATAATTATACAGAATTTGTTCCAGGTCCAATTGCTGTTAATACAGAAGAAATTGTTGAAATTATAAAATGTAATAAATGTGATTTGAATAGAATTTCAGAATTTAAAAAGAAATTTAATGGTTATGATGATGGAGAAGCAACTAAAAGAATAGTTAAAAATATATTAGAAAATAAATAAAGATATTATGTTGAGGTGAGAAATAATGATTTATGCAGAAATATTAGCAGGTGGAAAAGGGACAAGAATGGGGAATACAGATGTTCCAAAGCAATTTTTGAAATTGGGAAATAAACCCATTATAATACATACAATAGAAAAATTTTTACTTAATGCTGAAATAAATAAAATACTAGTAGTTGTTTCTGGAGCATGGGTTAATACAGCTAGTGATTTAATTAAGAAATTTATACCGAATAATACCAAGATAGATATAGTTCAAGGTGGAACAACAAGAACTGAAACTGTTATGAATGGAATTAAACACATAGAAAAAGAATATGGACTAAATGATGATGACATTATTGTAACTCATGATGCTGTTAGACCATTTTTAAGCTATAGAATAATTGAAGAAAATATAAAATATGCTAAAGAATACGGTGCTACAGATACAGTTATACCAGCAATTGATACTATAGTTGTATCAGAGAATAATAATACAATTAGTGATATTCCAGTAAGAGACCGTATGTATCAAGGGCAAACACCACAATCTTTTAATATTAAACTTTTATTAGATACATATAAAAAACTTAGTCAAAATGAAAAAGAAGTATTAACTGATGCGGCGAAAATTATGGTATTAAAGGGCGTTGATGTTAAATTAGTAGATGGAGAATATTATAATATTAAAATTACTACACAATATGATTTACTATTAGCTAATTCCATATTAGAAGGAATGAAGAAAAATGATAAATAAAGTATATAGATTAATAGGCAGAAAAAAGTTTAAAGAAGTATTTATTGAAGAAGAGATAAAAGAAAATAGTATTTTTGTTAGACCTAGTTATTTATCTATATGTGTAGCAGATCAAAGGTACTATAAATTTGAAAGATCTATAGAAGTGCTTAATAAGAAATTACCTATGGCACTTATTCATGAAGCTATAGGTCAAATAGTTTATGATCCTAAGGGAGAATATAAAGAAGGAGAATATGTTGTATTAATACCATGTATTCCGTTAGAAAAAGATGAAATTATTGATGAAAATTATTTAAAAAGTAGCTTATTCAGATCAAGTGGCTATGATGGTTTTCTTCAGGAAGTCATAAATCAACCAAGGGAAAGAATAGTAAGATTACCATCAAAATTATTTAAACCAGTTATGGCATTTACAGAACTTATGTCAGTAAGTATACATGCTATAGAAAGATTTAATAGGATTGCCCATAAGCGTAGAAAAAATATTGGTGTATGGGGAGATGGGAATGTTGGATTTATAACTGCCTTATTTTTAAAACAACAGTATCCAGAATGCAAAGTTCATGTGTTTGGTAAAAATAGTGAAAAATTAGATATGTTTGTATTTGCAGATGAAGTTCATTTAATCAGTGATGACTTAAGTAATATATATATAGATCATGCATTTGAATGTGTTGGTGGACGTGGTAGTCAATTAGCAATTAATCAAATAATAGATATTATTAATCCCGAAGGATATATTGGATTGATGGGAGTCTCAGAAGAAAATATTGAAGTAAACACAAGAATGACATTAGAAAAGGGACTTTTATTAGTTGGTAATAGTAGAAGCACTTTAGAAGATTATGAAAAAACAGTGGGTATAATTCACAAAAATCCAAAACTTTTAGGATATTTAGAAAGCATTATTACATCAGTACAAAAAGTTAGAAAAATTAATGATATAAATAGAGCTTTTGAAGATGATAATGCTAAGATATATGGAAAAACCATAATAGAATGGGAAATCTAAATGAAAAAAGTTAAATATATCATTAAAAAAGTATTAAAATCAGTTATAATAATAATATTTAATATTATGAAGCTTTTACCATTAAAAAATGATTTTGTTGTATTAGACTCATGGAAAGGCCAATATTTAAAAGGGAATTTACTGTCTATATATAATGAATTAAATTTAAATTACAATTTAAAAATAGTTGTTATAGGAAACAATTTTAATTTTAAAAATAGTAATACTGTAGTATGTAAAAGTAAAAGTATTAAACATATATATTATCTTGCAATCTCAAAGTATTGGATAGTAGATACACTTTATTATGATTATCTTAAGCCAAGAAAAGAAACAAAATATATATTAGTTTGGCATGCACCAGGAGTGTTTAAAAGATTCGGAATAAGCACAATAAATGGATGTAAAACATTAGAAGAGGTTTATATAAAAAATGGACGTAATCTATCGAATTTAATTGTTAGTTCACCTATAGTGAAACAAATTTATTCAAAAGAATTATGCATAGATGAAAATAAAATAATTTCATTAGGTCTTCCTAGAACAGACGAATTTATTTTACAATGTGAATCATGTAAAGAAAACATATATGCTAAATATGGTATCAATAAAGAAAAGAAAATAATTTTATATGCGCCAACATTTAGAGGCGAAGGTATAAAAGATTTTAATTTAAATTTAGATATAGATAAAATAGATATATATATGAATTTAGATTACATAATTATTGTTAAATTACATCCGAATAATTATATAGAAAAGACTAGTACAAGTTGGTTAAATAGTAAAATTATAATAAGTGAAGGTGATAATTTAGAAGAACTTATGAAAGTTAGTGATTGTTTAATAACAGATTATTCATCTATAATTTTTGAGTATTGTTTATTAAAAAAGCCTATATTTTTTTATGCATATGATTTAGAAAATTATATGCATAATGAGAGAGGGTTTTATATTGATTATGAGGAATTTGTTCCAGGCCCAATAGTATATAATACAGAGCAACTTATAAATGAAATAAACAATTATCAAATAGATAAATATAAAGACAAGATAAATTATGTGGCTAATGAATATCAAAGACATGATGGCAAATGCACAAAAAGATTTATGGAATACTTTTTTAATAATAGAAAAAGATTGAGGTAATATAATGGAACCTAAATATGGTAAAGTCGCAATAATAATGAGAACTAAGGATAGAAATATATTTTTGAAAAGAGCAATAGAAAGTGTAATTAATCAAACTTATAAAGATTGGATTTTAGTAATAGTTAATGATGGTGGAAATTTAGATGATATACAAAAATTATTAAAATCATATGAACATTATAAGGAAAAAATAATAATAATTCATAATGAAAATTCATTAGGAATGGAAGCGGCATCGAATAGAGGAATAAAGTCTGTAAATTCTGATTATGTTGTTATTCATGATGATGATGATACGTGGGAAAGTGAGTTTTTAAGCACAACTACTAAATATTTAGATGAAAATTTAAATTGTAATGGGGTTATTACTTATTCTAATAAGGTAATAGAGAAAATAAATAATGAAAAGATAATAATAAAAAAAGTAAAACCATTTAATACTTATCTTAAAGGAATTATATCTATATATGATTTATGTATAAAAAACTTGTTTTCTCCAATATCTTTTATTTATAGGAGAAGTGTTTTTGATAAAATTGGATTGTATGATGAAACATTACCAGTTTTAGGAGATTGGGAATTTAATTTAAGATTTATAAAAAAATATGATATACATATAATTGAAGAGAAATTAGCGAATTATCATCAAAGACCGAAGATTAAAAATGGTATAAATAGTAATTCAATTATTGGAGGAAAGAATAAACATTTTTATTATGAGACTATTTTAAAAAATCGATTATTAAGAGAAGAATTACACGAAAATAAATTAGGAATTGGATTTATTATAAATATTATAGATTCTATTAAAAAAGTAAATATAGTTAGAGCATTAAAAGAAAAATTAAGTAGAAAATAATTATATTATTCAATTAATAAAAGTAAATTTAATCTTTAAAGAGTATATTTTCTTCTAAGTGTAATTAAAAGTATATTTTAGGTATATAGAGTCAGAATATCTAAGCAATTAAGAAAAATTGAAAAATATTTCCATTATTAATTTTTATATAATTAGGTTGTTGAGTAAACAAAGTTTGTAAAAATAAATAAGCCATTTCTTTGTGGTATAATGATTTCGTGAAAAACACAAATATATCACATAAGGAATGACTTGAATATGATTATATCATTAAATACTGAAAGCGAAAATATTTATTATAAAATTTTTGAAGATGTTAAAATTGCATTCACCAAACTAAATTTAAAGGACGGCCATGTAAGTATTCAGATGAATAAATTGTTGCCTGTATGTTATATGGTGTTAAAAATAGTATTTTTAGTTTAAGAGAACTTGAATATCGTATAAAGCAAGACTATGTGTTTAAAGCTATAATTCAACTTAATGAAGTACTAGATTATTCTACATTTTCATTAAGAGCTAAAACTTTAGAAAAACATATATATCATGGTATTCATGCTATGTTTGTTGAACTTATAAATCCCCAAACTAGATTATGCGCTATAAATTGAACTGCTTTAAGAAGTTCTAAATATGATAGTGAAGCTAAATCTGGAGGGGTACTCGTTTTGGTTCCTACAAAGGCTATAAATTACACTGTATTGTAACAGTTACAGATATTATAATTCCTTTAGTTTTTGATTTAACAACAGCTAACGTTTATGATAATAAAGTTTCGGATTTACTATATGAAGCTAAAATTTATAATCCATTTTTAATACTTGCATATGCAGCATATAATTCAGTAGAATGGTTTGAAATTACTTCTAATCTAGAATTTAATTTATTAACTGACATAAATATGCGTAAGTCTAAAAGTATTGAGTCATTTACTGATGTTAGATATAAGAATACTTTATTTCTTCAGTCTCCTATTGGATTAAAATTATATAAACACAGATTAAAGATAGAACAATTATTTCTGTATTAAAAGGTCTATATAATTTAGAAACTCCAAGACTCTATGGGAAAGCCCGATACGAATGTCATATAAAATGGGTTTTATTAGCGTATTTAGTAGATGAATTTAACAAAAAACAGCAGGGCATAAAAACTAGAAAATATCCTTGGAATCTATGATTTATAAGAATATTTTCTTAAATAACCATTTGTAAAAATTAGTTATTCAACAACCTAATAATATTAGAATTATGTTATTATTTAATGAACCATATAATGTTTAAATTTTCTAATTATAAATCAAAATTATTATATGCAAATGAAATTGGTTAAAAGTTGTAACTTTAGATTTTTTGATTATAACTATTATTGTAATTGCAATTTTATATTTTATCTGTAATAATTTCACCAGGTGTATTATGTATATAACACTTAAAAAGGATTTTTTTAATAAATTTGAAACTAGAACATTATAAGTATATTTATAATATTAGCGTTAGTATTGTCTTTTAATGTATTTTAATATTCATTTAAAAGAATAATGAGTATAAAATTAGAGAAAGTATTTAAATGAATTATAATATAGTTTATGTATAGTAATGTTCAATTAAGGATGTGAACTAATGTCATTTTTACAATTTAATTTTTGGGTATTTTTACTGGTAGCTATAACAACATATTATATTTTACCTAAAAGATATCAATGGATATGCTTATTGATAAGTAGTTATGTTTTTTATACATATACAGGAATAAAGACTGTTGGATATATACTTTTTACAACAATAACTACTTGGGTAGGGGCTTTATTTATTAGTAAGATTGAAGAACAAAAAAAAAATGAGTTGCTTATTAATAAAGAATTGTTAACATCAAAAGAGAAAAAAGAAATAAAACAATTAGTAAAGAAAAAACAAAGAAAAATTTTGGGGAGTGTTTTGCTAATTAACTTTGTAATTCTTGCATTTCTAAAGTATTTTAATTTTGCAGCTGAAAATATTAATTATTTATTTAATATATTTTCAGAAAATAAAACAAACCCAATTAAATTAGGTTTATTATTACCCCTTGGAATTTCTTTTTATACATTTCAATCTGTGGGTTATCTTATAGATGTATATAATGGAAAATATAAAGCGGAAAAAAATTTGCCTAAATTCGCATTGTTTGTTTCATTTTTTCCTCAAATTATACAAGGTCCTATTAATAGATTTGATAAATTGGGTTCTCAGTTGTATGAGCATCGTAATTTTGATTTGAAAAAATTTCAGTATGGAATACAACTGATATTATGGGGGCTATTTAAAAAGTTAGTTATTGCAGATAGAGCTATTGTAATAGTTAATCAAATATTTGATAATCATAAAAATTATGGTGGAGGTTTAATTGTACTAGGGGTATTATTTTATTCGCTGCAACAGTATACTGATTTTTCAGGTGGAATAGATATAGCAATGGGTATTGCTGAATTATTTGGAATACATATGTCTGAAAACTTTAAGCGACCATATTTTTCAACTTCATTATCAGAGTTTTGGCGTAGATGGCATATTACGTTAGGAGCATGGATGAGAGATTATGTTTTCTATCCACTTGCACTTACAAAAAGAATGTCTAAAATAACTAAATTAGCTAATAAATATTTAGGTAAAAGAATAGGCAAAGTTGTACCAGTAGCATTAGCTAATATTGTTGTATTTTTAATTGTAGGAATTTGGCATGGTCCTTATTGGCATTACGTTGCTTGGGGATTATATAATGGTATAATAATTGCAATTAGTGCACTTTCAGAACCAATTTATGAATGTTTAAGGAAAAGTACTAAGGTTAATACAAAATGTTTTTCATATAAGCTTTTTCAAATATTACGAACATTTTTTATTGTAAATTTAGGATGGTATTTTGATAGGGGAAATGGATTATGTGATTCTTTTCAAATGCTACATAATACAATTACAAATTTTAATGTTATACAACTATTAGATGGCACTATTTTAAAACTTGGACTAAAAAATATTGATTTTAAAATATTAATTTTTGCCACAGTAGTTTTATTTGCTGTAAGTGTTATTCAAGAAAGTGGAATTAAAGTAAGAGAATTTTTATCAGAACAAAATTTAGTTTTTAGATGGATAATATTATATCTTTTAATCTTTATGATAATTGGATTAACTTATAGTTCAGGTAATGCAGTGGGAGGTTTTATGTATGCACAATTCTAAATTAGCATGGTTTAAAACTATTATATTTATAATATTATTAATATTTATAAATAATATATTAATATATATTATTTCTCCAGTTAACAATATATCTAGAAATACTATTCTTGATATGTATTCTGAAAAGAATAATATAGATATGGTTTTTGCAGGTTCATCGTATTCCAGAAGAATAGATCCATATATTATGGACAAAGAACTTGATTGCAATACCTTTAATTATGGATTTAATGGTCAAATATATATAGGAACATATTATTGTTTAAAAGAACTATTTAAATATCATAAACCAAAGACTGTAGTAGTAAGTACAGATTTAAATAGTTATATAGATAAAGAAGAGAATCCAAAGTCATATATGGCGATTATATCATCTTTAAAATCAATAACTAATAAATTAGAGTTTTATTTTAACTCTGCAAATGATGGATCATATTTAAATAGACTATTGATATGGCCTGAATATCATTTGGATTCATTAAAGGATATTCCTAGTAATATTAAGAAAAAAAATGAGAAAAGCTATATAGATTATCCAGACGAAAATCAATCACAAATTTACAAAGAATCATATGAAAATAAAAAATCTGGATATATGGGAAAGGGATTTCTAAAGATTGATGTAAGCAATCCTAAAAATGTATTAAAAGATAATAAACTAGGAAAAATGGTTATAAAAAATACTAATTTAAATGATATTAAAGAGAAAAATATTAAATATTTTAAAAAAATAGTTGATTTGTGTAAAGAAAATAGTGCAGAAGTGATTTTTTTACAGGCACCAATTCCTACACATTCAATTTTTAGTGAAAAAAATTATTTCAAATTTGATGAGGAAATATCTAGAATATCTAAAGAAAATGGAGTAGATTATTACAATTTTAATTTAATAAAACCAGAACTATTTAAATCAAAAACTGAATATTTTCAAGATAAGTTTCATTTAAATGCAACCGGATCAGAAGTTTTCAGCAAATCCTTTGCTGAATTTTTAAAACTAAGAAGTTCTGGTGAAGATATGAGTAAGTATTTCTATACATCAGAAGAATATTTTGATACTATAAATTATATAAATAATACCTGGTTTACATGGAAAATGGATAAGGATAAAATAGACATAAAGGCAGATTCTTTTTATGGAAATAATATTAAGCCAGAGTATCAGTTCATCTTAATAGATTCTAAAACAGGAAAAAAAGAAGTGATTAGAGATTATGATACAAATCCTAATTTTACATTAAAAAAACCGAAATTATCAACATATAAAATAAGAGTAAATGCTAGAGAAGTAGGAAATAATGTTGAATTTTCACGTTATTATGAAGAAGGGTTCGGAAAAAAATAGTATAGAAAGGAATATTATATATGGAAAAAAATATATTAATTTATCTTGAAAAATCGAAAGAAGAGTTCCCAGATAAAATAGCTTTTTCTGATAATAAACGTAAATTAACTTATCTAGAACTAGTTAATTCCTCAAAAAGCATAGGAAGTTTTCTTATAGAAAAAATTGGAGTACGTAAACCCGTTGTTGTATATATGGAAAAAGGAGCACATAACATAGCTGCATTTATGGGAGTTGCTTATTCAGGAGGATTTTATGTTCCATTAGATTCACAAATGCCAATGGAAAGAATAAATATTATATTAAAAACATTGAAGCCAGAAGCTGTAATCTATGATGGTACAACTGAAAAGCATCTTAAATCAATGGAGAGCGATTGTATAAAAATATCTTATGATGAAATATGCAATACTCCACATAATGATGAAAAACTAGATAGTGTTAGAAAGAGCATGATTGATACAGATCCTTTATATGTTCTTTTTACTAGTGGATCAACAGGTGTACCAAAGGGGGTTATCGTATGTCACCGTTCGGTAATTGATTATGCCGATTGGGTTACTAAAACATTTAAATTAAATGAAAATACTGTATTTGGAAATCAAACACCATTTTATTTTAGTATGTCTGTTTTAGATATATTTTCAACAATTTATAGTGGAGCAACACTTCACATAATACCTAAGATGTTGTTTTCATTTCCAGTAAAGCTATTAGAATATTTAAATGAAAATAAAGTGAATACAATTTATTGGGTTCCTTCTGCTTTAAGTATTGTAGCAAATTTAGGTGCATTAGATGCTGTAGAGTTACCAAATTTAAAAAAAGTACTTTTTGCAGGTGAAACAATGCCAACAAAACAGCTTAATATTTGGCGTAAACATATTCCAAATGCTCTTTATGCAAACTTATTTGGACCAACTGAAATTACAGACATTGGTGTGCATTATATAGTAGATAGAGAATTCAAAGATGAAGAACCTATTCCAATTGGAGTACCTTGTGATAATGTAGATGCTATAGTAGTAGATGAAGATGGAAATCTTATTAAAGAAAGTGGAACAGTAGGGGAATTATTAATTCGTGGATCTTTCTTAGCTTGTGGATATTATAAAAATCCAGAAAAAACAAATGAAGTATTTATTCAAAATCCATTAAACAATAGTTATCCTGAAACAGTTTATTGTACAGGAGATTTGGTATATTGGAACGAAAATAGAGAATTAGTATATGCATCACGTAAAGACTTTCAAATAAAGCATATGGGTAACCGTATTGAACTTGGTGAAATTGAGAATGCAATGAATTCATTAGACAATGTAGACATGTGTTGTTGCCTATATAATAATCAGAATGATCAAATTGTTGCTATTTATACTGGAAATTTAGAAAAAAAAGAAATGGCAAAGGTATTAATGAAGAAATTACCACGCTATATGCTTCCTAATGTATATAATCAAAGAGAGTCTATGCCACTTAATTTGAATGGAAAAATCGATCGTATACAGTTAAAAAAAGAATACCTTGAAAAATAAAAAATATTTTTTAAAATAATTATATGAATGTAAGGAGAATTATATTATGGAAAAATTAATTAGTTTATTAGAAGATATTAGGGATGACGTTGATTTTAAAGAATGTACAACATTGATTGAAGATGGAATTTTAGATTCATTTGATATTATTCAAATTGTCAACGCTATAGATGAAGAATTTGATGTAGAAATTCCAGCAACAGAAATAATACCTGAAAACTTTAATAGTGCAGATTCTCTATTAAAAATGATAAGACGTTTAGAAGAAGAGGAATAGTATAAATATTAAATTCTATAAATATTAATTGTATGCTACAAGATTAAGTTAGAGAGTTGATCTTGTAGCAGTTTATTTTATAAATATTTAATCACCAAAATCATCTCCGTCAAAGTCATCATCACAACTATCATCATCATTATCATCATTAAAAATGTGATTTACGCCTAAGAAATACATCCAAGAATTATCTAATAAAAATTCATTCATAGTTTCCACATAAGTTTCATTTTCTATTGAACTTTCAATTGAAGAACAAGTATTTTTATAAAATACTTTAGAATTAAGTCCTTTATATGTTAGCTTATTATAAGCTCTGTTTTTTAATAGTATTATATAAATAAATAATGCAATTATATTTACTAATATAATTTTTAATATTAATGTTTTATTAATATAATAATTAAATACATAATATATTCCAGGAGTTATTAGTAATAATAATCCTATAAAAAATACTAATTTATTCTTTCTTATTAATGTATCTTTTTTTATAAATCCATGCAATTCTAATGTACTATATATAGTATTATAGTAATTTCTAAAAATATCCTCATTAATCATATTTGATTTAAAATTTTTAGGTGCAAACTTATTTAAATATACAGTATATACATTTTCTTCTATAGGACTTAAACTGCATATGGAAGTGTCATTTATATAGAACTTGTTTCTTAATGTATCTTTACTTAATATTTTCTTTGCGTATAACTTATAAGTTATATAGTAAAATAATTTTTCAGTATTATATTTATTGTTTAGTACAAAACAATCATCTTCATTTAATGAGTAAATATTATTGTTATTATGACATTTATTAATAAAATCTAAGGATTTTGAGATTATAAATGTAAGTATTAGAGTGTATAGTAGATATAATAAAGAAAATATTCCACTATATTTTATAAAAAAAATTTCCACGTTTATTCTCCTAACTATATGTTTAATAATAAAATTATATATTATAATATACAAAGAAAACAATAAAAGTATTTTGGAAATTTATAAATTAGATTATTAAAAAGTAGAGGATAAATAAAATGAAGATATCAGTTATCTGTCCATTATATAATGCAGAGAATTACATATATAATTTGAATAACAATATATTAACTCAAGAATTAGATTCTGAACAAGAATTAGAAATATTATATGTTTTAACTAGAAGCATAGATAAGAGCGAGGATATTTTAAAAAAATTAAATTGTAATTATTGTGTAGTTGAACCTAAGAAATTTTCACATAGCCTTACAAGAGAAATTATGGCTAATAAAGTTAGTGGAGATATAATAGTTTTTATATCTCAAGATGTAAAAATGAAAAATAAATTATGGCTTAAGAATTTAGTTACTCCAATAATAAGTGGAGAATGTGAAGCGAGTTTTAGCAGACAAATCTGCGAGAATAACAGTATAGAAAAGTATACTAGGGAAAAAAATTATCCAGAAGAATCTAGAGTAGTTTCTAAGAAGGATATAGAGAAATATGGATTATTAACATTCTTTTATTCAGATGCATCATCAGCAGTAAATGCTAAAATTTATAGAGAACTTAATGCCTATGATGGTAAGGATATGCCTACCAATGAAGATATGTATTTTGCACATAAATTGATTCATGCTGGATATAGAATTAAGTATTGTGCAGATTCAGAAGTTTATCATTCTCATGATTTTACGTTTAAACAACTTTATAATAGGTATTATGATACTGGTGTGTTTTTTAAAGAAAATTCTTATTTAATGAAATATAAAGGAAATGAAAGTGGATTTACATTAGCTAAATATGTTTTCAAAAGAGCTTTGAAAGAAAGAAATATAAAAGTAATATTTAGTTTATTACCTAACTTTGGAGTAAGATATATTGCAATGAAAATTGGCCAAAAGTAATTATTAGCTTTATTAAGTATAGGATTTAGAGAATATTTAAGCTAGTGACAAGCACTATAACAGATAAGATATAAAAGTCTTGTCTGTTTTTTTATAAAAAATTCTATATTTTCATGTAATATTTCTTTCTAATGCATATATATTGTTTAGAAGCTTAAGATACATAACTTGTACAAGAAAATGTATACGAATTTAAAAATAAATGTATATGATAAAAAATTAGAAGGAGATGCTAATAATTATGGAGCGTAAAATAGTAAAATTAAGGGTGGATATGTATAATGATACTAAGTTTAAGATAATAGATACAATGGAGCACAGAGATCTTATCCATTATATTTGGACTAGATTATTAACTTTAGCAGGTAAAGTTAATTTAGAAGGTAAGTTATATCTTTCAAGGAGTATTCCTTATACAATAGAAACTTTAGCTTTAGAATTTAATAGAAGTGTTAAAAAAGTAGAATTAGCTTTAAAGGTATTTATGGATTTAGAAATGATTGAATTAGGTGAAAATAATGTTTATAAAGTTAGGAATTTTGCTAAGCATCAAAATATTAAACCTAAGAAGAAAGAAGATTCTAATGATAAAAAAGACTCTAATGTTAATATAGAGAGTATTAATGTAAGAGATAATATTAATAAAAAAGATAACATTGAAATTCAAAATAAAGATATTTTAGATAAAATAAATTTAAATAAAGCAAGTGCAACTGAAAATTTCCTTAATAATAAAAGTGATGTAAAAAATAAAATAGAATTAAAAGATAAAAGTGATTTAGACGCTGAATTTGTATTTAGTAAAGCTAATGATAATAAAAAGAGAAGCAAACCAAAAATAAAGAATAAAAAGGTAAGCAAGAAAAATGATAATGAGATTATTTCTAGTTGGGATGATGAGGCTGATGATATTAAGATTTGCGAATTTACTGATGAGCCACCAAAAGGAAAGTTAATTGCTACTTTTAAAGTTTAGAAATTTTTTTGCAAAGAATCCAAAGGAGGTAAAACGCCTCTTTAGAAATTGCACTAGGGTGTAAATTTTTATAGGTACGAGTTTAAATATCATTAGGTGTTTTAAGAATATTAAACATAGGTTATAATTAAAGTAATACTATGATTTAAAGATGGTGAATATATTTGGATAAGAGAAGAATTCTAGAATATTAATATTTTTTTAAATTCAGTACTTAAAAGTTCAAATCCAATAAAAAGTGTTGAAATAAAAAATACAGATATAGATATACCAAAACTTGATAATAAATCTAATGCAACAAAATAAAATAATTGGAGGTGTAATAATGACAAAATTTCATAGCACCAATAATTCTATTAATAATACAGTTAACAATTTAGAAAGCATAGGAGTATATCATGGTTCAGATTGCATTGTAGAAAAACCACAAATATTTACTAAAGGTTATTATAAAGATTTTGGATTTGGATTCTATGTTACCAAGATAAAAAAGCAAGCTGAACGTTGGACATTAAAGAAAGAACCTAAAGTAGTCAACATTTATGAAATAGATAAAAATTATAAAGAAAATTTAAATGTTAAGATATTTAGTGAAATGACTGAAGAATGGCTAGATTTTATAACTGCTTGCAGAAGTGGTAAATCTCATGATTATGATATAGTTGAGGGACCAATGGCAGATGATACTATATTCCAATTTGTAAATATGTTTATAAGTAAAAGAATTACACGAGAGGCCTTTTGGGCACTATGTAAATTTAAATATCCTACACATCAAATATTATTTGCAACAGAAAAATCTTTAAACTATTTAAAATACAAGGGGTGTTATTATGTATAATGTTGAACACTTTGATAATGATTTATATTTTCTTTGTAGTATGATAGAGTATGTTGGCAGAGAAACTCATAATAAACGTATAGATATTATTAATAAAATTGGTTTTCATAATTTAAAACATGAATATATCTGTGCATGCGTAAATCATTGCCTACCAGTAGAAAGAGTTTGTGCAGAATGGATTGAAAATTATAAAATAGAGCAAGGAACGTTTGATAACTTAGCAACAGTAGATGGAATAGAAACTCCAGATTTTTGGTCAATCGGTGATGTATATATGAATTTAATACTTAATACATTAGATTATGAATACAAGGCAAAAGATTCTGAAACCAATTCAGATCATGACAGCCTAATAAAACATTTAATGGAAGTTTATAATTCTTCCCTAGCAAAAGTGATAGATGATTATAATAATATTGTATTCACAAGAAGTCCTATGTATTTATGGGATTGTTATATCAAAAATGAAATATTAGATTTTTAAATTTAATCAATAAAGAAAGCACATACTTAATCAGAAATGATTAAGTATGTGCTTTCTTTAATATTTCTTTCTAATACATATATATTATTTAGAATCTTAAGATACATAACTTAGAAATCAACTCTAGGGTGTGAAATTTTAACAAGTACGAGTTTAAGAACTATATTTTATGTTAGTTAAAAAGTAATTCATAAGAAATACATTTTTTATAATAATAATTTTATATTTGTGCAACCTAATAATGTACAAGTTAGGAAAATCATAAATTTTTCTTAATATTTTATAGATAATATATACGTATATTACAAAATATGGTACATTGAATACGCAAATTAAAAATTAGATTATTTTTTAATATGTCTTGATATATATAATAGGTAAAGCAATGTATATCAACATCTTGATAAACATAATTTAAAAATTTAATAAGATATAGGGGATGAGACTCAAAATGGCAAAATTTAAAAAGAGTAGGCTTATAGCATGTGCTTTGGTATTTTCATTATTTATGTCACAAGCAACATATGTTAAAGCAGCTGAAGTAACTAACACAGTTAATTTAGGAAATAAAGTAGTAGCAGATGATGTAAGGTTACAAGATGACTTTTACAGTGTAACTAATAAAGAGTGGTTAAATACTGCTAAGATTGATGCTGGTGAAGTATCTAATTCAGCATTTAATGAAGCTGAAAAGGCATTAACAGAGCAAAAGAAAGAAATAATGAAAGAATTACTAGCTAATGAAAAGAATTATTCAAAAGATAGTGATGAGAAAAAAATGATTAATTTATATAAGAATGTCTTAAATAGTGAAGCAAGAAATAAACAAGGCATAGAACCTATTAAGGGAATGTTAGATAAGATTAAAAACATTAAGACTTTAGATGATATTAGAGAACTTAATAAGTATGACATTGGAAATCCATTAATTAATATTGGATGCAGTGTTGATTTAAAAGATGCAACTAGATATGCTGCATATGTTGGATCAACTTCTCTTAGCTTAGGAAATTCTGATGAATATGTAAAGCCAACAGAGAATACTGCGAGAGTAAAAGGTCTTTCTGAAAATTATTATAAAAAAATATTAACTTTAGTAGGATATACTGAAGAAGAGGCAAAAATGAAGGTTGATAATTTTTATAAATTAGAATATATGATAGCGCCATCAATAATAGGAAAAGAAGAGAGCACAAAAAATCCTAATGCAATAGATGATGAATATAATGTATATACTTTAGATAAGCTTAATGATGTATCTCCAAATTTGAAAATAAAAGATCTTATGAAAGATTTAAAAATAGATAAAGCTAATAAAATAATTTTAACAGAACCTAATTGGTTAAAAGCAATGAATGATATCTATACTGAAGAAAATGTACCTCTTATTAAGGATTATATAGAAATTAGAAATATAGCAGGTGCAGCAGGATGTCTAGGTGATGATTTTGAAAAGGCAGCACAAGAATTTTCCAATGCTTACTTAGGCTCAAGTGGAGAAACTCCTAAGGATGAAGAGGCTATAAATATAGTTAATTCAGCATTAGCAATGCCATTTGGTAAGATATATGTTGAAAAATATTTTTCAAAAAAGACTAAAAATGATGTTAAAGATATGACTGATGAAATAATTAAAACTTATGAAAAGAGAATAGAAAATTTAGATTGGATGAGTGATTCAACTAAAAAAAGTGCTAAAGAAAAATTAAATAAAATTAGCGTTCAAATTGGATATCCTGAAAAATGGGAAGATTATTCTTCATTAAAGATAAGATCATATGAAGAAGGAGGCTCACTTTTTGAAAATTTAATGAACTTAAGTAAATTTGCAGAAGATAAGCAATTAAGTGTATTAAATGAACGTGTGGATAAATCACAATTTGCATGTCCACCACAAATGGTAAATGCATTTTATAATCCAACAGCTAATTCAATCACAGTTCCAGCAGGGATACTGCAACAACAATTTTATGATGTAAATGCTTCAAAAGAACATAATTTAGGAGCTATTGGAGCTGTTATAGGTCATGAAATTAGTCATGCTTTTGATAATACCGGAGCTAAGTTTGATGGTGATGGTAACTTAAACAGTTGGTGGAGCACTGAAGATTCTAAGAAATTTGAAGAAAAAACTAATAAAGTAAGAAGTTTTTATAATAATGTAAAATTAGATAGTGGTAAAAATGTAAATGGAGATCTTACAGTAGGAGAAAATATAGCAGACCTTGGAGGAATAGCTTGTGCATTAGATATATTAAATAATATGCCTAAAGCTGATTACAAAGTTTTCTTTGAAAGTAATGCTAATGTATGGCGTGAAATTAGTACAAAGGAATATGGAGAGCTTAAACTTCAAAATGATGTACATTCACCTAATAAGGTAAGAACAAATATAGTTTTATCTCAATTTGATGAATTCTATAAAACATATGGAATTAAAGAAAATGATAAGATGTATGTAAATCCACAAGATAGATTAAAAATTTGGTAATGTAATATAAATCTACACTATCAGGTGTAAAATTTGGAAAAAGCAGAGAAGATGTAAAGTCTAAACTAATGGCAGTCATCAAAATGATTTGATAACTGTCATTTATTTTTAAAGCTCAGTTACTTTAGTTATTTTAAAACCTTTTTCTTTTAAGATAGTTACTAAGCGTTTTAATATAGAATTATCAGCGTAATTAAAAGATGGATAACCATCAGAATCTTCATTTAATGAAATAAAAGCATTTTCTAATGAAGGATGAAAGAACACACTCCCCATATTAGATATATCAGAATTTTTAATCCTATCTAAGCATATATTCTCTTTACCTTCTGCAATATAATCTAATGGAGTTGATATATATAGTGAAGAATTATTATAAGGACTTAATTGTGGCATTTTTAGATCAGCTTTATCAACACCATAATCATTGAATGGATAATAAAGTATTTTAAAATATTTTTCAGCAATTTTATTTTGTTCTGGAGTTATCTCATAATGTGGAACTTCAAAAAAATCTATGGGTATATCTAAGTATGATGCAGTTTCAATAGCTTTTTCAATTTTTTCTTTAAAAACATCTGTGGAAGGTTCAAACTTACCAAATTCAAATCCAGCAGCTGATTCATAGTTTCCAAATTGATGAGTATATCCATGTAAACCAATTATCCCATTATTATTTTTTAAATAATCAAGTGTATAAACCATTTCTGCTATCTCAAAATTATTTTTAGTTAAAGGGTCATTATCAATTTTAAAATTAGGATTTTTATATCTTGGAATCCAAGCTATATGATAAGGAATGTTTTGTTCATTCATATATTCTCCAATTATACGAAGGTTTTCAAAATAGTTTTTATCATAACCTTGAGATGTTACACACACATCTTCAAATCTTATTAATCCTATTTGTGTGTTTTTAGAAGAAGCAGAAGTACTGTTGTTTTTGTCCTCTAATTCATTATTTAAACTATTATTTTTATAATTATCATTATTTACTTTAGAGCTAGTGTCGTTAATATATTGATTAGAATTAATTTTACAATTAATTATCTTATTATCCTTATCCCATCTGGTATATAAATCAAGCATATTAGAAAGGTCAAAAAAACATATGTAATAAATATTTTCAGAGTTTAATAAATCTTTCTTTAATTTAAATTCTTTATTAGGGCAATGAATAGTATTATCTAAAAGGTTAATAGAATAAATTTCATCATGTATATTTAAATATAAACAATCTTCATCTTTAGTAAAGGTACCATTTAAATTATGTATAATTTCATTTAAAGAAAAATAGTACCTATTTTTATCTAAGTATATTGGTAGGTTAAAATCTAAATCATGTCCATTTATTTTAAGAGTTACATTATCTTTATTAATTCCTAAATCTTTAAAATTTGAATAATCAATAAGAGTTAAATTATTATTTTTAGATAAATTATCAGATGTTAAATCTTCATCCATAATTTTATTTTCAATAGTATTATTTGTATTTTCGGGAATCTGAGATTTAGAGTTATTTATATCATTGCAACCTGTCAAAGATATAAGACTCAATGATAAAAGAATATAAGTAAAAAATTTATTCATCATAAAAATCCTTTCATAATACAAGATACCTTATATTATGTACATAGTTTTTATTTTTATAATTAGTATGGTATGCAAAAAATGGAAACAGATGAGATCAAAAGTCTTATCTGTTTTTTTATATTCAGAAGATTGTGATAACACAAAATATAGTTATATTTTGTATTAGATTAAGATATAAATAAGATGTTAACTATAGTTATATAATAAAATTATTTGAAAATAAATAAATATTTTTAAGTTTTAATTTATTTTCTCAAAAAAGGACCAAAATTTGAAATTGCGATTGTATTGTATAACGAAAAGAATGTGGAATAATAATCCACATATAGAAAAAAGATATTATATATAAATAATTTTCAAATATAATAATTATATACCAAAAAATGAATTGACAGGGACAAGGTTTTTGGTATAATGATAAAAGTGGGTTTTTAACTATAAAAATCCAATTAAATTAAAAAGGCAATATATCATGGTATTTTATATCTAACTTTACATTAATATGTTGAAATGGTATAATTTATAATGATTTTAAAATTAGGAGGGAAAGAAATTATGTTTAACAGAGCAAACAAAATGACAGCTTTATTAGTAGCTGCCGCAGCAGTAGTTTCATTAGTTCCAGCAACTGGAGTTAATGCAGCAGACGTTAAGAGAATATCTTCAGAAGATGGAAAGGTTTATAATGCAGTAGCATTTAAAGATGGACATTTCTACCTTGATGGAGAAGTAAATGATAAAGATGAAGCTGCTTATTACTTAGCAGATGGAAAGTACAATGAATTAGAAAAAATAGATTCAAATTCAGCTGCTAAAGCTTATGGAGAAAAATATGTTAACATTGAAGATGGAGATTACTTTGTTGATTTAACAAACGGTAAAGTAACTGACGAAGATGTTAAAGAAGATGATACAGATGATGCTGCTTCAACTTTAAGAAAAAAAATTAAAGATGACACTGAAGACAGATATGATGAAACTGACGCAAATGATGTTAGAAATGAAGATAGTTTAAAAGCTGTATCTGGAAACAAATTTGCTGAAATGTGGTATACAACTACAGTAAAACAATCAAAAGATTGTGATTCAAATGGATTTGCATTAAATGGTAATAAAACTTTCAATATCTTTACTGATGCAAAAGGAAACTATATTGATGCAGATCATAATGTAGGATCAATAAAAGTTAAAGTTAAAGAAGAAGGTAAAACTACTACTTCTTCAGCAGTAACTATAGAAAATACAGATAAAGAATATAAAGTTGGAGATTCTACTAAAGTTAAGGCTTCAATTGAACAAAAATCAATATTAGGACAAGATTCTAAATTCATATACAGATATGCTGAATTAAAAGTTTCAGTTGTAGACGAAGGAAAAGCAACTATAGTATCAATCAATGGTAAGGATGCTAAAACTACTACATTACCAGTTATCCAAAAGATATCTAAAGAACAAGCTTCAGGAGATATTGATGGAGCTAAATATGCTAAGAGCGTTTATACTTATGTAGTAAGTGAAGATGATGCTAAAACTGAAGATAAAGATCTTAAAAATTTCCAAGAATTATTAGATGATGCTTCTACAAAAGCAACTATAGTTAATGGAAAAGTAGTTCTTTATAAAGAAAATGATAAAAAAGAAGTAAGAGTTCAAATGGCTTCATTAAAGACAAAAGCTGGTTGGTACTATACTGATTGTGAAGGCGAATCTAAAGAAGATGTTGATTACAACTCAGATGATTCAGTTTACGCATTAGATGTAGATGTAGATGGAAACCTTTGGAGAATTGATGGAGGATTTGTTTACAAATTCGACAACACTGATGACTGGGATAAAGTTTACAAAGTAGACGGATCAATGGATAGATTATCAGTTTACAACAAAGACAACATGGTTGTTTGGAATGAAAATGATGAAGTTTATTCAGTAATTGGACAAAAAGCAGATAAAGAAGAAGAAAAACCAGAAGTTGAAGTTAAAGCTGGATGGAACCAAGCTGCTGATGGAACTTGGACATTCGTTAAAGCTGACGGAACTAAAGCAACTGGTTGGTATCAAGATGGAGCTACATGGTACTTATTAAATGAAGCTGGAATCATGCAAACTGGATGGCAAACTGTTGGTGGTACTTGGTACTACTTAGCAGGAAATGGTGCTATGCAAACTGGATGGCAAAATGTTAACGGAGCTTGGTACTACCTATTAGGAAATGGTGCTATGCAAACTGGTTGGATCAATGACAATGGTACTTGGTACTTTGCTGATGGATCAGGAAAAATGTTAGCTAACACAACTGTTAATGGTTATGTTTTAGGAGCTAATGGAGCTTGGGTTAAATAATTTAAGCTTTTAATATTAAAGGACTTCCTTTTGGAAGTCCTTTATTTTTATGTAAAAAATTATGTTTTAGTAACATTCTTTGCTTATGCATTTATAAACAAACTTTAAAATTTCTATTTTAAATAATAATTAACATATAATTTATAAAAATGTATTATTTTTCATATATAATGTATTATAATATTCTTAGATCAATATATTATAACTATATATGAAAACGTTTAAAGAAAAGGGGTTTTGATAATGAGAGAGTTTATGAGACATATTCATTTTAAACCAATTGCAATGATTCTTACTATATTATTTATTCAAGTTGCTTTTATTTTGTATTTACCTTGCAAAGATTCTTACATTGCTTATGCCGATGAGGTATTACATAAAGATGACACGGAGAAATCTTATGAGTTATCTGAAAATTTAATTGGAAAATCTACAGAGCTAATGAGTGACGAAAATGTTTTAAGTAATACTGAGAATAATCAGGTAGATATTATTTTAAAAGATTTTAATGAAAGTCATATTGTTAAAGAAAGTGATAATACAGAAAATACTGAATCAAAACATGATAAAGTTCAAGGGGAAAGCAATAATACAACAGATGGAGACAATATAATAGATAAAGATGATAATGCAAGTGAGAAACCTGATGAAGGAAATACAGATGAAACTGAACAAGGTGGAAGTAGTGGCAATGAGTCTTCAGGCGGAAGTGATGAAGATGTACCACCAGAAATAGATAATAAGAAACAAGCTATAGTACCTTCAATAAATTCTTTTGCAGAAGATATGGGAAAAAATCGTGAAAAGCTTACTGTAAGTGCAACTAATATAAATGCACAAGGAGAATATACATTTATTATTTTAGCAAGTGATAAACTTAATGTATGTAAACATTCTGCTACAAATAGCACTTTAAATAAGTGGTTTATACCATTAATAGAATTAAGCAAAGGTGAACAAAAATTATCTTATAGTACTGATGGAAAAAACTTTTTTGAACTTAGTTTAGATTCAAATAATAAAATACCATATTATATGAGAGCAAATATAACAGGAGCACCTAATTATACTGAAAAAGAACGTGACAGTATTCTTTATTTTAAGTATGCAGAGGATGGTGGTGATACAGCAATAAAAATTAGAATTCATTATATACCATCTATAAATGCTAATGATAATAATAACTCAGGTAATGTTAGCGGAGATATATTGAAATCTGTATCTATATATGGAACTGAAAGGATAGGAAGCACTTTAAGAGCTAAGATTAAATATAACAATAATACAGACAAGCCTAAAGTTTCATACCAATGGTTAAGATGTAAAGATAAAGATGGAGAATATAAAGAAATAAGTGGTGCAGATAAAGAAGAGTATAAGCTTAAAAGTAATGATAAAGGATATTATTTAAAAGTTAAGGTAACAGTATCTGGAGAAGTTAGTGAAAATAAAGAAAGTAATAGAAGTGAGGTGATTAAAGAAAAATTAAAAGATAATTCTTCAAGTAGTAATTCGGGAAGTAGTAGTTCAAATGATTATAATAGTGGAATTGTAGTTGATACGGATAAAACAAATGATGAGCAAATGTATTTAAATACTTCATATTCAAGTAAGGTTGATAAAGAAATATTTGATTTAACTAAGGAATATGAATATGAAAAATTAATTCTTGAGGGAAGTAATTATGTATGGAATTTTAATGCTTCGGATTTAAAAAATGTATCTCAAATGGATGATAGTTTTGATTCTGAAATACAAACGAAAGCACAAAGAGATTCTGAAGTGGTTATAAACTTTAAACATCATGGAGTTTTACCAGGAAAAGCAACTGTTCAAGTTAATGTTGGTGATGAATTAAATGGTAATAATAGATATTTGTATTATTATAATGAAGAAACTAATTCATTAGAGTTAATATCATCAAATATAAGTGTTAAAAAAGGAAAAGCAACATTTACTATAACACATTGCTCTAAATATATATTATCAGCAAATCCAAATTCAAATAGTAACATATCCTCAAGTGATTATAATACAACTATAGATAAATCAACACAAAATAATTACGTAAATAATGTAGTTAATTCGGATAAAACTTCTAATGAGTCTAATTTTAATAATGTAGATTCATCATCTTTAAAGTGGAGAGAATCTATGGATGGAAAATGGTATCTTTGTAGTAATTCATTTATAATGACAGGATGGCAAAAGGTAGATAATAATTGGTACTACTTTAATGAGTTTGGAGTTATGCAAAAAGATTGGGTTAATTCAAATGGTAAGTGGTATTACTTAGATAATAATGGATGCATGGCTACAGGATGGATAAAATCAAATAATAATTGGTATTATATAAATTCCAATGGAGAGATATCTACTGGATGGAAAGAATTTAATAAAGTATGGTATTACTTTAATACAAATGGAGAAATGCAAACAGGATGGCAATATATAGATTACAGATGGTATTATCTATATCCAGATGGATCAATGGCGTATAATGTAGAAATTGATGGACGTGTATTAAATCAAAATGGAGCAGCTAGATAGTATAGAAATATTAAAATTTAAATGCTATAGAAATTGAATTTAAGAAATTTTTTATAAAATAATATTTTTATCCCTAATATGAGTTAGTATCTTAATATTAGGGATTTTTTATATATACAATATGTGAAGAGATACTACATATATATATTGTGAAAATAATTAATGCGTATTCTCACATTTATTATTTAGTTTAATTTTGAATTGGGGACAAGCTAAAATTGGACTATATTTACTTTTAGTATTCCTAAGTTCAATTGCTTAGTTCGATTTATGTATGCATATATCAACATATTTAGAAAAACATAATAAAAAATTAAGCGGATATGTAATGCATTTTATAGTTTAAAATGGTAAAATAATAGTATATATGCAACGGGAGGAAGAATTATGAATAAAAGATTAAAAAGAATTATTGCAATAGCACTTACAATTAGTGCATTTTCAACAATACAACCAACAAAATATATCAACTTATTTACTACAGAAGCATATGCGGCAAGTAGTCATATAAGTAATTTAATATTAAACAAAACTGATACATCAAATGAACTTAAATTATATAGGGATGATGAGTATGATGTAAGTACAGAATTTAGAACTAGCAGAAATCAATATTATGCTAAGACTTCATTAAGAAGTGTTAATATAAGCTGTGATACAGATTCTAAGTATGAAACTTATATTTTTGCAGATAGCAATAAAAGATCAACTGCCTTTGAACCAGATGAAGAAGTAGAGCTTGGAAAAGGAACAACAACTCTATATGTAAGAACTTATAAAGAAGGACGTTTTGATAAAAACAATGTTAAAAATGATGTTGTAGATGAGTATGAAATTCATATAGAAAGAACTTCATCAGGTTCTTCAAATAATAGTAGTTTATATTTATCTAGTATTTCTTTAGACTATGGTAAAATATCTTTTTCTAAAACTAAGACAAGCTATGATGTGGATGTAAATTCATCAGTTGATGAATTAGAAATTAAAGCTAAACCATCAGATGAAGATTATACTGTAAGAATAGATGGTACAAAAGTAAAAGATAGTAATGGATACGAAGAAACTGTAGATCTTAAAAAAGGTAAAAATGTTATTGAAATTGCAGTAACGGATGAAGATGATAATGAAAAAATATATACATTAAATGTATATAGAGGTGGAAGAGATTCATCAAGTTCAGATTCAAGTAAAGAAGATAACAAACAAGATCCAGTGTATTTAGATGATTTAAAATTAAATAATGGAGATATTAAATTAGATTTTAATAAGAAAGTTACATCATATGATGTAAAAGTAGCATCTACTATGGATTCAGTTACAATAGAAGCTGAACCTGACGATGATGAATATGAAGTTACAGTAAATGGTAAAAGTGTGAATTCTAAAAATCAAAGAACTGTTGATTTAACTTTAAATAAAAAGAATGAAATAAAAGTTAAGGTTACAAATGAAGATGATGAATACAGAACATATACTTTAAATATAACAAGAGGAACAGTTTCTTCATCAAATGATAATAATAACAATAATAATTCAGGTACAGTAACACCAGGTGGAACTGTAACTCCAGGTGGTGGAAATAATAACAATAATTCGTCAAATAACAATGCTAGTGCTGCTAAGAATAAATGGGTTAAAACTTCAAATGGAAACTGGCAATATTATGATGAAAATGGATTAGTATTAAAGAATAAGTGGTTCAAGGATACTAGTAAAAATAAATGGTATTATCTTGATGCTAATGGAGATATGAAAACAAATTGGCTACAAAACAATGGTAAATGGTATTACTTAAATTATGATGGTTCAATGATGACTGGTTGGACTAAAATAAATGGATTCTGGTACTACTTAAATACTGATGGAACAATGTTAGTTGGTTGGTATAAAATAGGAGATAACTGGTACTACTCAAATGCTGATGGAGCTATGAGAACAGGTTGGTTACAAGAAGGAAAAACAAAATACTACTTAAATGAAAATGGAACAATGCAAAAAGGACAAAAAACAATAAATGGAGTTAATTATAATTTCGATGCTAGTGGTAAATTAGTAGAATAGTATATAGTGTAAGTCACCCCCCTGAGGTGTAAAAAATGGAAAAAGTCATGTTTATGCATGACTTTTTTTGTAGAAAAAATAAGTTTCTATATAATAATTGTATTTTAATGTTTAAAAAAATGGCTATAATTGTTATAATTGCTTATATAAAGTTTATATAGGCTTAAACGATAATTAATGTAGGATAAAAGCTTAATTTACTATGAAAAAGGGAGGAGGAAATTGCTAAAGTTAATGTTCATTTAGCAATAAAATAAATAATGAAAATTAATTTAAAAAGAATTATTTCACAAATTTTAATATTTGCAGTTATGATAACTGGAATTCAACTTGATAATATTAAAGCTGCAAGTGCAGTGGAATTGAATTTAGGGTTTGTTGTAGAAGCGGGTGGAGCCAATTTAGATATTAATAAGAGTTCTTCCAATGCGTATTATACAGATGAAATTGATATGTCAGTATCGACTATTAATATAAAATCAAGTGATACATCGTATTACAAATTAGAAGGGGTTACTTCTAGTTCGAGTGGTGTGAAAATTGCAAGCTCAACAACTAATGGGGTTACAAGTTATAAAATAGCTGTAACTAAATACAATGATTTTAATGCTACTATTAAAGTAAAAGATTTAGGAACTCAAGAAGTTAAATCTTATAATGTTACTTTTAAATTTAAAGAAGAAAATGCTGATACGTTTAAATTCAACAAAATCATGATAGTTGCATCTGGTAGTGGCGGATCAATGACTCTTGATTTAGACTATAATTCTGACGGTGATGATTACTATATATCAGGCTTAGGTGATGATGTAGACACTGCTAAAGTTAGTATTGTAGATGAAAATGGTAAAGCTATAACTTCAGGTGTTAAGATTACTATGGATGGTAAGACAGGCACATTTAAGTTATTAGGTGGGGAAAATGAAATACTTATAAGTAGAACAGTTAATGGACGTACTAAGACATTTAAACTTGTAATTGCTAAAAAAGGCAGTGCTAAATTAAAGTCTTTAACAGGGATAACATTATCGCCTAGATTTGATCCAGAAACTACAGATTATACAGCTACTGTTCCAACAGCAACAGATAAGGTTATATTAAAACCAACAGCAGCAGATAATTCATCTACTATAAGAATAAATGGTGTTCTTGTAACTAGTGGAGCTAATAGTCAACCTATATCGTTAAAAGAAGGAAAGAATGATATAACTATTAGAGTAACTACAAAAGATGGCGAAGTTGGAGTTTATAATTTAGAGGTTACTAGAACTGAAGCACCAAGAAGTTCTTACTTAAAATCTTTAAAAATAAATTCAGCATCACTTTCACCATCATTTAATAAACAAACTTTTGATTATACAGCTACAGTTGAAAATAAAGTAACTGCTGTAACTGTGACTCCAACAGCTGAATATGCCACATCAACTATTAAGGTTAATGGCAAAACTGTTGTAAGTGGAGGAACTACAGGTTATATTAGTTTAGATGAAGGTTCTAATGAAATAGAAATAAAGGTTACTGATGCTAAAGGTGACACTAGTACTTATGATATAGTTATTACAAGAAGATATGGAAAAGATAATGTAAAACTTTCAAATCTTAAGAGTACAGAAGGAACTTTATCACCAAAATTTGATCCAGAAACATATCTTTATACTGTAAAAGTGGACAGGGCTATAGGAAGAACTAAACTTGTATTTACTGCTCAAAATGATAAAGCTGTAGTAAAGATAAACGGTAAAGAATATGCAAGTGCACAAGAATCTGATTATATTGATTTAAAAATAGGTGCAAATCTTATTAATATAGAAGTTGTGGCAGAAGATAAGAAAACTACCACATTATATAGAGTAAGTGTAATTAGAGATAAAATACAAGCTATTAATGAATGGGTTTTATCAGGTGATGATTGGACATTCTATGATGCATTAGGATATCAAGTGAAAAATAAGTGGGTTAAATATGATAATCAATGGTATTTTGTAAATATCAATGGATACATGGAAAAGAACGGCTGGCTTAACGAAAGTGGAGAATGGTACTATCTAAATGGAGATGGAACTATGAAAACTGGTTGGTTCAAAGATAATGGATATTGGTATTATCTTCAAGGCGATGGAAAGATGAAAAATTCTGGCTGGGGATATTATGATAAAGAATGGTACATGTTTGGACCTAATGGAATGTTAGAAACAGGTTGGAAACAACATAAAGGTAATTGGTATTTCTTATTAGACAACGGTACTATGAGAAGAGGCTGGCAATATTATGATTTAAATTGGTATTATTTAAATGATGATGGAACAATGAAAAAAGGTTGGCTATATGATGGAAAGAACTATTATTATTTAAATAATAGTGGTGTAATGAAGACTGGATGGCAAAGAATAAATGGTAAAGATTATTACTTTGATTCAGCAGGAAAAATGAAAACAGGATTTATCTTCTTAGATGGTAAGTGGTATAACTTAGGACAAGATGGTTCATTAAGTTAGTTATCATTATACTATGAGAATTGTAATCTAAAAAATAATCTATGCTACAAAGTTATTTCTACACTGTGTTTTGAATTGGTGTATGGCTTAAAAATGATAACTCTAAAGTAGCCTAGTAGATTTTGTTTTTAGAACAGTGTAATTAATAATACTTGATTATAAATATAAAAGTTATAAGTAAGCAGGTGACAGTCACTAATGAAAAAAGGTGACTGTCATTTTTGCGTTGTAGTGATTATTACTATATGAAATTTTCGACATTATTTTATCAATGTAATTATATGAATAAAAGTAATAAAAAAGAAAAAATACAAGCTTTTAGTTCCGTTAAAATCAATATATATATAATTTTGTAAAAAAAAATGGTTTTTGTAATATTCAATAGTTTTTAATTCTTTTCAAGGAAATATAATCTAGTAATAATTAAACGAAAAACTATTTACAAAAAAAGTAGAATGATGATAGAATAAAGCCATGGCGAACGAGGTATGAAAAACATACGATAAAGCCAAAATTACAAAAGATAAAGCTTTTATAAAGTTTAAGTATTACAAATGATGAAAGAACAAGGAGAGAAATGAATATGATAAAAAGAATGAACAAATTAACTGCTCTTTTAGTTGCTGCAACTGCTGTAGCTTCAATAGTTCCAACAGGGGTTAGCGCTGCTGACTACAAAAGAATAGAATCAAAAGATGGTACAATCTATAATGCAGTAGCATTTAAAGATGGAAAATTCTTTGTTGATGGTAATGTTAAAGATGGAGATACTGATGCTGCTTACTACTTAAATGATGGAAAGTACTCAGAATTAGATAACATTGATACTGGAGTAGATGTTGATGGAATATATTCTGATAAATATCTTTCAGTTGATGGTGGAGATTACTACATCGATTTAGAAACTGGTAAAGTTATAGATGAAGATTTAGTAGAAAATAATTTAGATGACTTAGCAGTATCTTTAAGAAAACAAATTAAAGATAAAGTTGATGACAGATATACAACTGAACATGATACTTTAAAATCAGTTAAAGATTTTACTTTACTTGAAGGTGCAAAATTTGCTAATGCTTGGTATGGCGTTAAATATGATGGAAACAATGTTTACACAGACATTAAAGGAAATTATATAGATGCTGATTACAACTTAGGAAAAATCAAAGTTGAAGTTACAACTGGATCAAGCACAAAATCAGTTACTTTAAACAATACTGAAGATACTGAAAAATCAATTACAGATGGACAAAAAGTATCTGCTAAAATAGCTGATGCAAATGTAATTGGACAAGACGATAAGAATATATACAGAACAGCAACTATAGAAATAAGTGCTGGAACTGATACAGTAGCAAAAATCAATAATGTTGATGTAACTGCTAAAGATGGTAAAGTTGAATTCAAAGTTATCCAAAAAATATCTAAAGCTCAAGCTTCTGATGATATAGATGGAGCTAAATATGCTAAGACAGTAGCTAACTATGCTATAACAAATGAAAAAGGTGTTGATGCAACTGCAGAATTAGCTGATATGTCATTCAACATTGTTGATGGAAAATTAGTAGCTTACAAAACTACTGAATCTAACGGAAAAACAAATGTTACAGTTAAAACTGTTAAATTCTCTACTGAAAGAGGATATACTTATACTGAAATAGAAAATGCAGACGATCAAGATGCAACTGCTTTTGATATAGACGTTGATGGAAACATGTGGGCATTAGATGGTGGATTTGTTTACAAATTTGATAATGCTGATGAATGGACTAAAGTTTACAAAGTAGACGGATCTATGGATCAAATGTCAGTTTACAACAAAGATAACATGGTTGTTTGGAATGAAAATGATGAAGTTTACTCAGTAATCGGAAGCAAAGATGAATCAGGAGAAACTGAAGATTCTCAAGGATGGGTACAAGCTGAAGACGGAAGCTGGACATTTGTAAAAGAAGATGGAACTAAAGCTACAGGTTGGTTAAATGACAATGGAACTTGGTTCTACTTAAATTCAAATGGAGCTATGATGACTGGATGGCAAAATGTTAATGGTACTTGGTACTACTTAAATCCAGTATCAGATGGAACTAGAGGAGCAATGAAGACTGGTTGGATCAATGATAACGGAACTTGGTACTACACTAATGCTTCAGGAGCAATGCAAACTGGATGGCAAAATGTTAATGGTACTTGGTACTTCATGCAAGGATCAGGAGCTATGCAAACTGGTTGGTTAAATGACAATGGAACTTGGTACTACTTACAAGCTTCAGGAGCAATGAAAACAGGTTGGTTAAATGATAACGGAACTTGGTACTTCTTAAATGCTTCAGGAAAAATGCTTTCTAACACAGTTGTAGATGGATACAAATTAGGAGCTAACGGAGCTTGGATAAGATAATTATAAACGGATAATTATCTTAATAAAAAGGATGAGGCTTTGCCTCATCCTTTTTTTATTCTTCTTTAAAAATTTAAGGGTGGAAAGTGAAGCGTTATGATCATAAATCCAGAAAGCTTAAAAAATATTAATTCAGAATATATCTTAAATAGGAAAAGAATAGTTAAAAAAGTGGACTCTTGTTTATCGTGCAGTAATATAGTATATTTTTTTGCTCCTATTGGTTCAGGAAAAACAATAGCAATGAATTATTATGTTCAAAAAATAAAAATTGATGTACTTTGGTTTGAAATGGAGAGAAAAGATAATAATAATATAAATTTATTTAATTCATTATTCAAAATTCTAAATAAGTTTAATGATAATAAAAAGAGAATAGTAGTTTTAGATAGTTTTGATTTGATTAGTGATAGCCAAAGATTAGAAGAGTTTATTACTCTAATCAATAAGTTTTCACAGAATTTTAAATATATATTTCTAAGTAGAAAAAAAATTCCAGCATGTTTTAGTCTTTTTATAGCTAAAAGTATGATCCAAGTAGTAAATTCTAAAGATTTATGTTTTAACAAAGATGAAATAAATGAGTTTTATTCAAAAAATGGAATTATGCTATCACAGAATAAAATAAATAAACTAATAGAGACTACTAGGGGATGGCCTGCTATATTAAGCATATTTTTGATGTGCTTAAAATTACAATTAACATCTAATTTTGAAAGTTTATTTGTACATAATGAATATGTAAATGATTTTATTTATAAGAATATTTGGAAGAAGTTTAATCCTGAAATACAAAGATTTCTTATTATACTATCATTATGTGATGAAATTGAAATAAATCAATACAAGGAAATAATAGGTGAAGAAGATTTAGAAGATTTTTTAGAAGAAGTTATGAATTTACATAATAATAATGTTTATGTTTTAAATCCAATAATGCGTAATTTTTTAATTGATAGACAAAGTGAATTAGCTGATGAAGAAAAAGTTGATGTATATAAAAAGGTAGGTATATGGTATGAAAAAAGCAATCTTAATTTAGAGGCGGCAAAGTATTATGGGAAAGCCAATGATTATAAAAATGAAATTAGAAATCTAGAAAAATTTTGTTCTAAGAAAATAGAATTTAAAAAAATTGAAATTGTGGAGGATTATATAAGAAATTTACCACAAGATATTTTAAAAAATAATTCAACATTGTGTGCTACTATGGCATTTATTTGCATTATATATTATAAGCTGGATGAGGCTATTAAATGGTATGAAAATTTATTAAATATAAGAGATGAACTAAATGAAAAAGTTAAAAGTATATCTAAGAATGAAGATGGTAAAATATATACCACAAAGGAATTTTTAAAATATAGTAGGATACTTTTAGAGACGGAAAAAAATATAGATTTTATATATTTTCATATGCCACATTTTAATAATAAAGATATGGTAAAAAAATTTCTAGAAATGAAAATAAAAAAGCCAAAATATAATAATAAATTTATTGAAAATATAAGCCTTACTTTTAATTTTCCAAGCATAATAAATGGAATTATAGATATATCTAGCATATGTGTTAATTATAATGAGAAGTTTAAAGAAAAAAAGAATTTGATTTCAGATATTTATGGTGATTATGGAATTAGTTTATTTAATCTTGCATGTGCAGAAATAGACTATGAGAAAGAGAATATAAACAAGTGTTTAATTAAACTAACAAGTGAAATTATAGATTATAAAAGAAAAGCACATATAGATATGTTATTTGTAGCATATATAATCTTTAGTAAAAGTATGATTGTAAATGGATATATTAATGAAGCAAAAATACATTTAACAACTTTAAAGGAATTCATAAAAGAAAAAGAAGCAGATTATCTTATGAAAAATTTTGAAGCTGTTTATGCAAGAATTAATTTGTTGAATGGTAAGCTAAAAGAGGCTAATGACTGGATTTTACTATATCCAACAGAGACTGAACCAAGATTTAACTTACTTGATATGTATAAGTATTTTACTAAAGCTAGAATATATATTGCTAATGGGGATTATATTAAAGCTAATACTTTTTTACAAATAATATATAAACTAAATTATGAATATAATAATACTTATAGAATAGCTGAATGTTGTATACTTCAATCAATTGCATTATTTAATTCTAAGGATGAACAACTAGCATTTGCAAAAATGGAAGAAGCATTAATATTAATGCAAAATTTTGATTATACAAGAATATTTGCAGATGAAGGAGAAGCTTGTTATAAAGTATTGAATAACTATATTAAGAGTAAAGATAAAGATAAAAGACTTGATGAAAAATATATTAAGAAAATACTATTAAGAACCAGAGAATTTGGAGCAATATATCCTAAATATTTAAAAATATTTGATGAATTTCCGGAAATTTATCTTACTAAATCAGAAATTAAAATTTTATATTTAATAAATAAAGGAATGTCTAATATTGAGATTAGTGAATATTTAAATATAAAAAAAGATACTGTTAAATTTCATACTAAAAATATTTATAGTAAGTTAAATGTTAAAAATAGAATTCAAGCAATTAAAGTAGCAAAAGAATTTGGAATTATAAAAGAAATATAGTACATATGTTATAAGTTAAAATATTTCTTTTTATTAAAGCAATATTTTAATAGTTTAATTGTATTTTTAATCAATTTGCTTTTAAAAATACTTAATCATCAAATGAATTTATATTCACTTGATGATTAAGTATTTTTTTATTTTTTAGGAAAATATAATACAAATAACCCTCTTATTATTTATTAAAATTATATTTAAACATATGATGAAAAAATTACAAAACCAACAATATAAATAACCTACCCTTTGGGGTAGTTACATAAGATATATACATTGTTATAATTAAAATTAAATAGACAAGTACTTTGAATAATAGGGGGATGCACTAATGGATTTGGATTATAGTGGTTGGAGAAATTTAGATGGAAAATGGTACTTTTTTAAAGATGGGTCTATGAAAAAAGGGTGGGTTCAAGATGGATATGCATGGTATTATCTAAATGATGATGGTGAGATGCAAAAAGGTTGGATTAAAGATGGAGAAAGTGAATACTTTACAAGTCCAAGAGGAATAATGCAAACTGGGTGGATTGATGATTGTGGAATTTTATATTATGCTAATAAAAATGGTGTAATACAAAAAGGAAAAACCACTATTGAAGGGAAAGAATATAATTTTTCTCGAGATGGAAAACTTAATTCGTAGTAGCATATTTATAAAGATATTATATGTAAGAGTTATTTTAAAACTATATTTTTGTATGAAAAATAATAAATAGACAATAAAGTTTAGAAGTTACACCTGCTGGGTGTAACTTCTAAACTTTATTGTCTATTTAGGAATTTATATTATTAAAAGATTTGTAGATAACTTTTAGAATACTGTGTTTTAAAGATATGGTGAATACATCTAAAGAATAAAAATAATAAGATGCAATATTATTTTGGTACAGAGTTTATAAATATTTATAGATAAAATCAATAAATACAAAGTTACTTAAACAATGTTAATATTACTCAACAAATAATAATGATAAGCAGAGAAAAAGTTTTGGATTTATATAGACTATATAGTATAATAATGTCGAAATAGTATAATAATGTCGAATTTATATAATTTAGAAAAATATATTTATGCAATTTTATGTAAATGGTTACTGTATTGATATATGGAAGCTTATATAAAGAATTTAAACTTCTTTACGAAATAAGAAGTAATTAGATAATTAATTTTTTTACAGTATAGGAATTATAACAAAAGATGAAATTAGAAAGGAAGAAAAAAATGGATTTTTATAAGAATTTAAAAGTAAGAACTAAATTAATGGGATCATTTTGCTTTATGGCAATCATAGTAATATTACTTGGTATTATTGTGAATAATTCAATTGTAAAATTGAATAATGCGGAAAAGCAAATGTATAAAGTTAATTTGCAAGCAATGGATAAAATATTATCTATAAAGAGCAATTTAGAAACAATAAATGGGGATATTTTAATCATTATGCATGACAAAGATGTAAATATGATTGAAAAATCTAAAAAAGAAATTCAAAATAAAGTTGAAGAAAATAATAAACATATAGAAGAATATGAAAGTTTAAATATTTCAGATAAAGAAAAACAAGCATGGAATGAATTCAAAAGTGATTTAGATAAATATAGAACAGAAAGAAATATTTTAGTACAGAATATTTATGAAGAGAAATATGAAGAAGCTGAATTAAAATATTTAGATATAAGTCCAATAAGAGATAATATGTTAAAAAGTCTTAATACTCTTGTAAAAACTAACCATAATATTGCTGAAGCTTCTAATAAAAATAATAAAGATACTTTTACTAAAGCTAGAAGAAATATTAGATTAATAGTTATAGCATCAATTTTTGTTGCAATTGCTTTAGGATTGACTTCTTCAATTAGTATATCTAAGTTGTTAGATAAGATGAAGAATTTTTCAGAAAGATTAGCTTCATATGATTTTTCAGAACCTCTTATATTAGGAACTAATAATGAATTTGGGCAAACAGCTGATTCATTAAATAAGATGCAGGAAAATGTAAGAGAGTTAGTAAAAAATATAATGGATGATTCTCAAGACATAAGTTCAGCCAGTGAAGAACTTTCAGCTACTGTTGAAGAATTATCAGCAAATGCAATGCATATAAATGAAGCTGTAAATGAGATTGCAAATGGAATGTATGAAACAAGTGCAACGTCACAAGAGGTAACTGCAGCAGTAGAAGAAGTAGATTTAAGTATTAATCAGCTTTCTTCTAAAGCAATACAAGGAAGTAATAATGCTAGTGAGTTTAAGGAAAAAGCTTTAGTGGTTCAAAATAATAGTAAGATAGCTATTGAAAATACTGAAAAGTTATATATTGAAAAAGAAAAGAGAATGATGAAGGCTATTGAAGATGGTAGAGTAGTTGATAATATAAGAGGTATGGCAGACACAATAGCTAATATAGCAAGTCAAACTAATTTGCTTGCATTAAATGCAGCGATAGAAGCAGCTAGAGCAGGGGAAGCAGGAAAGGGATTTGCTGTTGTTGCTGATGAAGTAAGAACTTTAGCAGAACAATCATCTTTAGCAGTAATAGGAATACAAGACACAATCGTTGAAGTTAATAAAGCATTTAAAATAAGTATTAATACTGGTACAGATATACTTAAATTTATTAATGATGATATACAAAAACAATTTAATGCATATGGTGAAGCTGGACATCAATATTATAATGATTCTGACTTTGTAAGTAAAATGTCAGAAGAAATTTCATCTATGTCACAAAATGTAGCATCTACAATAGGGGGTGTGAGTAAAGCCATTCAAAATATGGATACAATAGCACAGAATTCAAATGAAAGAGTAGATTTAATTAAAGAAAGTGTTAATGAGAATACAAGAGCTATAAATGAAATAGCATTGGCTGCACAAGGACAAGCAGAATTAGCTCAGAAACTTACTGAAATGGTACAAAAGTTTAAGATTTAATATTTGAAAAAATCACACCTCATGGGTAAGCAAATGCTGATCTTTGGGGTGTAATTTTTTACAAATGAATATTGGTCAATTTTATATTTAAACTCATGAGTATAAGTGGTATAATAATAAATATTCACAAGATAATAGTTCGATTTCCTATATTTTATGAGATGATGTAAAATATAACTTGAAATATTAGGACAAGTTTAATTATTAATATATGTGAATAATTAAAGTGAAAAAAGTAAATGAACTTGTAAATATTAAAATTTAATATAGTACATAAAAATAGAATTTATTATAGTGAATTTTTTAATTTTAGGATTATCAAGGGGGAAGAACGATGATAAAAAGAATTAAGAAAATAATGGCATTAGTGCTTGTTGCAACTTCTGTAGTAGCGATAGCACCTAGAGAAATGTTTAAAGGAAATGTTACTGCTTATGCAGCGACAACAAAAGAAGGTGAATGGACTGAAGCGAATGAAGCTCAAGTACAAGCTGGGCTAAAGAAATATTTAAAAGATAATGTATGCAATAGTGCGGATGAAATTAAACTTACATTTATGAAATATGTAAAGGTAGATTTAAGTAAAGAGACTATAGAAAAAATAGTGACTCCAATAGTGACTAAAGAAGTTACTGCACAAATAACAGAAAAGGTCACAGCTGGCGCTATTGCAGAGGCTAAAAAAAAGCAGCCAGAATTAGCTGCATTACCAGATGAAAAAATTGCACAAATGCTTAAGCCACAAATTGATGCTAAAGTTAAGGAATTAGTATCACAAATATTACCAGGTAAGATTCAGGAAACAACTGCACAATTACAAAGTGCAACACAACAAATACCTGTATATCAGTATGTTGGGGTAAAGTCAGATGGTACAGTAGTAGGAATGGGAGTTATAGCTGGTGGTCCAATAGCTGGAATGTTATTACCACAAAAAGCTATATATGTTGATACAACTAAATTGGGAACTGTAGGAAATGCAGTACTTCCAGAATTGATTGGGAAATTAGAAGAAGCAATAAAAAATTTAGGTGGAAATATCAGCGGGATAATAGGCAACATCAGTGGTACTATCACAGGAGCTTTAGATGACGTTGCTGATTCTGTAGATAAAATTTCGAACTCTATAACTGATTTGTTTGATGATTTAGATGACAGTACTGATGACTTTTTTGATAAAATAAACAAAGATGAAGGCTGGGACAAACATGATGGATATGTTTATTACTACGATGAAGATGGTATTAAGTATAGAGGAGTTCATGAAATAAAAGGAAAGAATTATTACTTTAATAGAGTTGATGGAGCTATGGAAACAGGATGGCAAATTGTTTATGGAAAGAGATGCTATTTTTCTCCTAAAAAAGGATATCAACTTTATAGTCAATGGATAAAAGATGGAGATAAAATATATTGTCTTGATGAAAAAGGTGAAGTTAGAAAATCACAATGGGCTCAAGATGGAGCGAATTCATGTTACTTAAAAGCTGATGGAACAGTAGCTAAAGGATGGTATTCTGTAAATAGAGATGAAAGATACTATTTTAATGAAACTACTGGATATATAGAAACATCAAAATGGATATATGATGATCAAGAATGGTACTATTTAAAAGATAGTGGAGTAGCAGCAACTGATTGGGAATGTATTAATGGAAAATGGTATTGCTTTAAATCAACTGGTAAAATGTATTCAGGTTGGTTTAGAAATGAAGGTAATTGGTATTATTCAGATTCTACTGGAGCAATGCAAACAGGATGGGTATATCATAAAAATAAGTGGTTCTATTTAGATGATAGTGGAAAAATGAAAAAGAATGAATGGATATCAGTAAATGGAAAATGGTATTACTTTAATTTAAATGGAGAAATGATTACTAGTTCAAGATATATAGATGGAATAAAATATCACTTTAATTCAGATGGAAGTTTACAATAACAATATATACTATTTGGTGGCAGTTATTTTATAGTGTAACTGTCACTTTTTTTATATTTAAATAATATGTTAATAAGAATTTTTATGTTTTTAATTTGCATGAGTGATGTAATATATTTTGACATAGTTAAGGAAATTTTATTATAAGATGTTCTGTAATGATAATTACTGTTTTTTCTTTTTTTGATTATGAATTTATAACTATTTATTGTATAATGTGTTAATAAATAAAGATATTATGGAAAATTAATTAAGTATATACATTGTAGGAGAGGGCGATTAAATATGAACAAAAAATTAAAGAGAATTATTGCAATAACACTTATTATTGGGGCAGTTTCTTCGGTATTACCAGCAAATTATAAAGTTTTTAATAATGAAAAGGTATATGCATCTACAAAGGATGATTATTTACTTAAAAAATTAAGTGTATTTGAAGCTAAAAGTGGAGATGAAGTGGATTTACTAGATAACGAGTGGAAAAAAACTAATTTTAATAAAAAATCTAAGGAAAATTATTGTGTTAAGGTAGATAGTAATATTGATTCTATTAGAATAGATACTTCTACTGATGCAGAAGATTATGCAATATATAAGGATGATGGAAAAAAGAACTATAAAGGAAAAGATATTTTATTATATGATGGAATTACAAAGATTTATATAAAAACTTATGATTCAAAATCTGATGCAGATGATGATAAAAATGTAAAAAAGGAATATAAATTAACAGTTAAGAAATCTTTAGATAGCAATGAGGGAATATCAAGTAGTGATGACAATGATATAAAAAATCAAAATAATTCACTAAGTAAATTTGATAATAAAGTTTTAAATAATGCTAAAAGAAATCAATGGGTAATTGTAAATGGATTATGGAAATATAATAATTACTTAGGTGATTCACTTAAGGATGAATGGTATCATGACACATTTAATGATAAGTGGTATTTTTTAGATTCTTATGGAAATATGGTGACAGGATGGCTAAACAAAGGAGAACAATGGTATTATTTTGATTCAAATGGAGAGATGGTTACTGGTTGGAGAAGTATTAATGGACAATGGTATTATTTTAATTTATTAGGGAAAATGATGATTGAAAGAGTATTGGATAATGGAAAATGGTATTATTTTTTACCTTCTGGTGAAATGATTTAATGTAGAGGTTAGTTACTAAATGATAATGACATACATGCTGGTGACAGGCACTTTTTTGAAGTGGTGACAGTCACTAACAGGCAAAGGGTGACTGTTTCTATTTTTTTTGGTATAATAGTCCAAAAGGATAATTATGGAAAAATATTAGGGGGATTGAATTATGAATAAAAGATTAAAGCATATAATTGCAGCCACTCTTGTAGTAAGTGCATTTACAACTATCACTCCAGCAAAATATATTAATTTAGGAGCAATAAATGCTTATGCATCAAGCAGTAGCATAAGTAAAGATGAGTTTGATGATCTTGTTGTATGTAAAGGTTCAAGTTCAAAGGAGTTACAACTTTATAGTTCTTCAAGTTGCAAGGATTCTGATGAGATTGATTTTAAATTTGGTACTAAGACATATTATGTTAAGATTTCAGGTAGTACAAATTCTGTAACTATTGATGCGGAAGTTGACAGTGATTATGAAGCACATGTATTTAAAGGAAACAAAGATGAACCATATGATCTTGGAGAAGAGATTAAAGTTGGTTCAGGAACAACTACTCTTTATGTAAGAATATATGAAGATGGAGAATTTGATGAAGATGATGTTGAAGAAGATGTAGTAAGAACTTATAAGATATGTGTAAAAAATGGTTCTAGTTCTGATGATGAAGATGATAGTGATTCTGATAAGGTTTATTTAAAAGATCTAACGTTAAGTGATGGTGTTATAAATTTTAGTAAGCAGAAGACTTCTTATGATATAAATGTTAATGAATCAGTGAATTCCATTAAGATTAAAGCTGTACCTAAAAATGAGGATGATTACACTGTTGAAATTGATGGGGATAAAGTTGATGACGGAGATAAGTATAAAAAAGAAGTTGATCTTAAAAAAGGAAAAAATACTATTAAGATAAATATAGAAGATGACGATGATAATAAGAGAACATATATTTTAAATATTACTAGGGGGGGAACATCTACTTCTGGTAATCAATCAATAAATAATAATACAAATAATAAGCAAGACCAGAATACAGTTAAACCTAGCACGCCAGCAGATATCAATAAGAAATTTGATCAATGGGTAAATGCTAATGGAAAATGGCAATATAATGATTCAAATGGAAATATTATTAAGAGTAAATGGCATAGTGATAAATCTTCAGGTAAATGGTATTACTTGGATGAAAATGGATATATGAAAACTGGTTGGTTAAAAGATGGTGAATTGTGGTATTATTTAGACGATAATGGTGCTATGAAAACAGGATGGTTACTTTTGGGAAGTGATTGGTACTATTTAAATAGTAATGGATCAATGCATACAGGATGGTTACAAAGTGGATCAAATTGGTACTTTATTAATAGGAATACTGGTGTGATGAAAAGTAATGGGTGGATTGTAGATAATGGAAAGTATTATTATTTTAGTTCATCAGGAATGATGTTATCTAATGTTACAATAAATGGATATATATTAGGTCAGGATGGTGCTTGGATAGGAAGATAATAAAAAAAGTACCTAAAATTTGCTTTTTAATTGTATTTATTATTGAGTATAAGTTGTGATAAAAGAATTAAGAATATCTTAAGCTTAAATTAATTTACTTGTTATCATTGTCGTGGTAAAATATACAACATATAAGGGAGGAATGGTTAAATGAACAAAATATTCAAGAGAACAATAGCCACATTACTTACTGTAGCAGCTTTTGCAACGGTTGGTCCTGTGAAATATACAAGCCTATTTACAAAAGAAGCTAATGCAGCTGAGGCTGCTGAAAAGGCTACTTTAAAAGGTTTAGAAGTAAAAAAATCATCTAGTGGAAGTGAATTACAACTTTATGATGATAAAAAGTGTAAAAGTAAAGATAAAGTAGATTTTGAAGAAAAAAATACTAAGTATTATGTAAACTTAAAATCTGGAAATAAAGTATATATAGATCCACAAGTAGAGTCAGGATATAAATATGAAATAAGTAAGGGATCTAAAGACTACGACAAAGATGAAAAGATAACAGTAAGTTCTTCTTCTACAAAATTAACAGTAGAAGTTTGGAAAGATGGAGATAAGAATAATACATCTAATAAATATACAATAACAGTATTACGTGATAAAGATAAAGATGACGATGATGACGATGACGACGACGATTATGATGATATTTATTTAAAAAATCTTGAAGTTGATGGAGATGAAGTTAATTTAAAAGAAAGTAAGACTACTTATACTGTAGACGTTAAGGAAAGTAAAACATCAGTTAAAATTGTAGCAGAACCAGATGAAGATGATTATAAAGTAAAAATCGATGGAGAGACAGTTGATGACGATGATGATTATGAAAAGAAAGTTACTTTAAATAAAGGTAAAAATGAAATAAAAATAAGAGTTAAAGATGATGATAAAAATGAAAGAATTTATACATTAATCATTAACAGAGGATCATCTTCTGATAAAGAAGAGTCTAAAGATGATGATAAGAATAACTCAAATAATAATACAAATGTAGCGGCTAGACCAAACCAATGGGTAACTGTTAATGGAAACTTAATGTATAATGATTCATTAGGAAACCCTATTAAAAATGCATGGTTCATAGATAGAAACACTAATGCATGGTATTATTTCCAAGCTGATGGAACAGCAAAAAAAGGCTGGTTTAATAATAATGGACATTGGTACTATTTAAATCAATATAGTGGCCAAATGCAAACAGGTTGGTCTTATATAAATGGAGAATGGTATTGCTTAAATCCACAATCAGGAGCAATGCAAACTGGATGGATAAAATCTGATTGGAGCGGTGACTGGTACTACTGTGATGGATCAGGAAAAATGCTTAGAAATACAAATGTTGGTGGATATAGATTAGCATCAAGCGGAGCTTGGATAAGATAATTCACTTAAGTATTGAAAAAGAAACTTTAAAATAATATTTAATTATTAGACTATAAAAGTTAATGTTATTTAAATAAAAATACCTTGAAGAGATAGAAATTTCTTCAAGGTATTTTTTATTTGGATAATATAACAAATATAATGTAACTTTTTTGTTAAAAATGCACTTTGTAAACGAATATTTCTAAAATCTATTGAATGCCCAAAGAAATATGATATAATTATATTAAATTTTCAATTATATCGTTAATTATTAGAGAGAGAAAAAGGAAGGTCACATAGAGAGAGATGTGACCTTCCTTTTTCTAAATGCAGATTTATTTTTTATGTGTATTTACATATGAAATAGGCAAAATGTCATCGGAATTTGATAATACTTATTTTTAGTATTCATAAGTTTAATTACTTAGTATATTTTGTTTATTCATATATTAATATGATGTTGAAAAGTAGTATAATTTTTAAACATTAATATTATCTTAAGCTAATGTTAATTTACTATGAATGTTTAAAATGGTAAAATTAAAAGTACTCAAGTATTTAGAGGGATGGTGAGATGAGTTTGAAGAAATTTTTTAGAAATGTTATTATGTCGTTTTTATTTATTGGGATATTTGCAATATTGGAACCGTCGAAATATCTGAATTTAATTAATAAAAAAGTATATGCAGCTAGTAAGGTATATTTAGATAATATATATTTAAGTGATAAATGCGATATTGATTTTTCTAGGAAAAAGTATTCGTATATTTTAGATGTTGATAAATCACTTGAAGAAATAGTAGTTAGAGCTAGACCAGAAGATTATAATGATACAGTGAAAATTAATGGAGAAATTACAACAAGAGATGATAAATATAGAAAATTAGTACCTTTAGAAATTGGGAAAAATAAAATTGAAATAGAAGTTAAAGATAATAATAGTGCTACAACCGCTATGTACACATTGTATATTTATAGGGGTGGAAATGAATGCAATTATTTATTAGATGATATTAATATTGATTCAAGTAATATAGGTTTTAAAAAAGATAAAAATTCTTATAATATTGAAATAGATGATGATACATCTAAAGTTCTTCTTAACGCAATAGTAAAAGATAAAAATTATAAGGTTATTGTTAATGGAACAGAGCTTAATTATCCTAATCTTATTAGAATAAGATTTAGTGGAATTGGGAAATATGAAATTAAAATCAAAGTTATTGATCCTGAAACAAATAGATTTAAGGAATATGATTTAGATATGTATGTAGGTATTCCTATATCTCCAGATGTCTCTAATTCTGTAAATTCGGTTGTAAAGCCTAATCAATGGGTAATAGTAAATGGAAGATGGCAATACAATGACTCATTAGGAGAACCTATAAAAGATAAATGGTTTTTTGATACAAAATACAACAATTATTTCTATTTTAATAAAAGGGGAAATATGAGGACAGGCTGGCTTTCTATTGATGGGGAATGGTATTATACGTCTATTAATGGGGAAAGGCAAACAGGATGGCTTTTAGAAGATAATGAATGGTATTATTTTGATTATGATGGAATAATGAAAACAGGATGGATTCAATATAAGGATAAGTGGTATTTCTTAGATTCAATTGGAGCTATGCAAACAGGATGGATATGTGATAAAGGGAATTGGTATATTTTAAATAATAATGGTGAAATGATTAATGGATGGATAACATATAATAACAATAGATATTTTCTAAAAGATAATGGACAAATGGCAGTAGGATGGTTTAATAATGAAAATGAATGGTACTATTTTAATGCTAATGGAAGTATGAAGAGCGGAGAATGGTTGTTTTATAGAAACAATTGGTATTATATAAATTATATTGGTACAATGAGAACAGGATGGTTATATAAAGATGATAAATATTATTATTTAAATGAAGATGGAACAATGAATACAGCTACTAAAACCATAGATGGATACACTTATAATTTTAATAGAGATGGTTCGGTAAATTTTAACTGACTTATGTATTGACTTAATGATTTGACATGGAGGGTAATTGTTTATGAAGTTTCCTGAATTACAAGAGCACATTAAGGTTTTTATTAATAATGAAAGTTATATAGATTATTTTAGAGAGTTTGCAGTTAATACCATTGAATATGATCCGCATTATGTTAAAAGCGTTATGGAGTATATTCTAGATATTTCAAAAGAGAGCAACTATGAATTAGCAATACATTGGTGCTTAATATATATTGGATGGTGTGAACAACTAGAATGTAATTTCGAAGAATCAATAAAATTACATTTAATGTCAAAGGAATATTTTGAGAAAATAAATTATCTTGAGGGCGTTAGTGTAGCCTGTAATGCACTACTTGTTGATTATTTAAAAATAGGTCAATTTGATTTAGCTATAATTAATGCATTAAGAGGAGCTGATATTGCAAGAAAATTAGGTAATAAGGAGTTAACTATAATATTATTACTTAATATATCATATGCATATATAGATTCTTATAATTATGATGAAGCTATTAATATACTAAAAAAACTTAAAGTATATAAAAATGAATTTAATTTTAAACATGAAATATTAATGCTTATGGTTTTAGCAGAATGTGCACTTTCTATAGATGATTTAGAAAGAGCATTCAATTATGCTACATATGCATTGAAAATGATAAAGAAGAATAATACAAAAATGCATAAAGTAGAGTTATTTGCGATAATCGCAGATATTTTATATAAAAAGAATGAAGAATCTAAAGCTATAAAATTATTTGAAAAGTCATTGGAAATTCTTAAACAAGATGATAATTATCTAAGGGCGAAAATACTAATAAGGTGGGGACAGTGTAGTTTATATAATAATAATTATATTTCAGCAGAAAAAAAATTATTAGGATGCCTTAACTTATTAGAAGAAACAAGCTTTATTACGTTAGAATCAAAGGTTTATAAACAATTGAGTAATATATATGAAAAGTTAGGAAAATATAAAGAAGCATTTGAAGCAATGAAAAATTATGATAGGTATGAAAAAAGAGTACAAGATTTACACAGTAGTAGCTGGTTTAGTATTTTTAAGTATAAAAATTTAGAGGAAAAAGCAGATGTATATAGAGAGTTATATAACAAAATAGAGCGGATTTCAGAATTGGGAAAAGAAATAATATCAATATTAGATATAGATAAATTATTATACACTATTTATATTGAAGTTAAAAAATTAATTGATACTGATATCTTTGGAATAGCATTATTTAATGAACAAAAAAATGCATTAGACTATAAATTATTTATAGAAAATGGGCACTTTAAAAATTTATGTTCTATTCCTATTAGTAGTAGAAATAGTTTTGGTGTTTATTGCTTTAAAAGTAAAAAAGAAATTTTAATTAATAATATTGAAAATGAATATACTAGATATGTTAAAAAATTTGATATTAATAAGTACAAAAATGCACCTTATTCAATATTATATATTCCTATAATTATTAAAAATAAATCTATAGGTGTTATAAGTGTTCAAAGTTATAGAAAAAATGCCTATACAAGAAATGACTGTAATGAACTTAAAATTTTATCTTCATATATAGCAATTGCACTTCAAAATGGCAAATTATTTAATACGGTTGAACATTTTGCAAAGTATGATTCATTGACAGGAATGTTTAATAGAAATGTTATATTAACACAAGGAGAAAATATATTAAATAATAGATTAGAAACAAAACAAAATTTTTCTATCATAATGATTGATGTTGATTTTTTTAAACAAATTAATGATAACTATGGCCATGACATAGGTGATATTGTTTTAAAAGATGTTAGTTCAATAATAAAAAATGAAATTAGAAATACTGATTATTTAGGACGATATGGTGGAGAAGAATTTTTGGTGCTATTGCCAAATATTAATTTAGATGAAGCTAAAAAGATTGCAGATAGGATTAGAATCAGTGTAGAAAATTATAAATATTATTATCTAACAAGTGAAAAATATAATCGTGTTACATTAAGTCTTGGTGTTTATGAATTCAATAAAAATGAATTTGATTTTTTTGAAGGTGTAAAGAAAGCAGATAAAGCATTATATATGGCAAAATCTTTAGGACGAAATATGGCAATTGAATATTCAGGATAGATTAAAAGAACACTCCTATATTAGCTACTATACTTAAATTTGTTAATAACAATTATAAGTATAGTAGCTAATATTTTTTTATACAGAATTATATTTTGGTACTGATTTTGAAAAAGTGTATAGCTAAAAATTGAGCATTCTAAAGTCACCTTAATGATTTTGTTTTATTAAAATTAAGTTATATATTAATAAAATAGTTATATGTGAATAAGTAAATATATGTAGAATATTAAAGTGAAATTAGATATTTAAATGTATATGAAATGTTAAGTTAATAGTATCTGTAATAAATAAGATAGTTATATCATTTGTGTTTTTTTTTCATATTATAAAATTAAAAAGTATTTCTTTTTAATTGAGGTGCTTAATTTTGAAAAATAAATCTTCATATTTAAAAAAAATATTAAATAAAATATGCTTAGGTGATAAATGTTTAATTATAATCATGGTAATTTTATTTCTTCATGTAACATTTGAGTTGTTTTCAGGAGATAATGGAGTGAATTCAGAAGAAACAATAAATGCAATAGACATAATAGTTAGGACTACTATTGCATCTGTATTTGGGTATTTTATAAGTTCAAATTTTGTGAAGAATAAAAAAGAAATTTCTAATGAAAAAGAAAGTAATAATATTTATAATGAATTAAATGATGAAAGTAATAAGTGTTGTCTAGAAAATAAAAAATGTAATGAAATTGATTTACTTGATAAGAAAAATATAATCATAAATAATGATAATAAAAAAATAGAGGCAGATGATAGGAGAAACAATGCAAGTAAAGAACAAATTATAATTGTTTTTATAATTGGGTTAGTTTCATTAATTCTATTGCTTTTGGTAAGAGATTTTATAGAAGTTTCTAATGCCGAGATCCCAATAATATCTCAATTAAGAGATATTGTTTGTGGGTGTGTAGGCTTTTTACTAGGATGTCCTTCAAATAACAGGTAAAGTTTGTTATTATTATAGTATAAAATATTGCTATTTAGTAATTTATATATTAGATAGTAATATTTTATATAAAAAACTTACATATGGAGGATAATGATGAAAAATGTGCTTCTTAGAAAGATGCTAGCATCGGTATTGACAGCAACTACAATAATAACATTTATACCTATTAAGACATCAGCAACATGGACAAAAGATTATTCTGGAAATTGGAATTGGAATGAAAATGGACATAATGCAATTGGATGGAAAAATATAAATGGAAATTGGTATTACTTTGATTATAGTGGAGCAATGAGAACTGGATGGATTAATGACTGGGGATGTTGGTATTATGCTGATTCTAATGGTGTGATGCAAACTGGTATAGTTGAAATAAGTGGGAAAATTTATGCCTTTGATGATGGTGGAATTATGCAAAAGGGAAATGTATCTATAAATGGTCAAAGCTATAAATTTAATGATCAAGGATATGCAATAGGAGATAAAATTCCATCACCTATTAAGGCTTTTGATAATGGTAATAATGTATTACCATATGGATCTAAACCACCATATTCTAATTCAGGAGATTCATCAAGTGATTCTGATTCAGAAGATGATATTTTTAAGGATGTTGAAACCATAAAAGTTAGGTATAAAGTTACTTTTAATACTGACGGTGGAAGTAGCGTTTCGGCTATAACTAATATAAAATCAGGGAAAACTATAGATTTACCAAAAGAACCTACGAAGAGTGGATATAAATTTGATGGTTGGTATAAAGATGACGACTTTGATAAAGAGTTTACAGAAGATACTAAGATAAGATCTAATATGAAAGTATATGCGAAATGGATTAAAGAAGATTCATCTGATGGTTCTGATTCAGGGGATTCTGGTTCAACTAGTGATTCAATAATTATTAACAATATACAAGTAACTATAGGTGAAAATGAATCGGATATTGGCAATGTAAAAGTAAGTGCAAGGGTAAGTAATTATGCTGGATTAACTGAGACAACCATTGATTTAATAGATAAAGAGACTAATGAGGTTAAGAAAACTCAAACTCTTAATATAGGTGGAAGTGGATATATAGGATTTACATTTACAGGTGTTGAAAAAGGAACTTATTATGCGAAGATAACAGTTGGAAAAGTAACTTCTAATTCACCACAATTTATTATATTATCAAAAGATGAAATAGCTAATAGTGATGTTATAAAAGATATGAATGAACTTAGATTACAAGATATAAGTTTAGTAACAAATGATTTGAGTTTACCTACAAAAGGTTCACATGGTAGTACTATTACTTGGAAATCATCAGATTCGAATATAATAGATGATACAGGAAAGGTAAATAGACCAGATGGTGTTGGAACAGAAGTAGTTAAATTAACAGCGACTTTATCTAAGGGGAGTTCTACTCCAGTAACTAAGGAATTTAATGCATATGTTAAAAAGTTTAATAAAAACTTAGGTGATGCAGTTAAAGGAATTAATGATGCTGCAAATAATGGTGCTAACGAAGAGGAAAAGATATTAGCTATTAAAAATAAATTAACTACAAGCTCTATGGTGGCTATTGGAGTGAGTGAATCTCAACATAATAAGTATAAGGAGTTAAAATTAACTTCGACTTTAGATGAAAATCAAACTTATCAATTAGCAGTAGCAAAAGCAATTTATGATGATTTAACTTCTAATAATTATATATCAGAATCTTCTAGTGATAATGTATATAAAAAAGAATTAGAAAATGAAGCAATTGGAATTATTAAAGTTTTTGATTTATCTGTAAATGAACAATATAGATTAAAGAAAGAAGCAGAAAATCAAATAGAATCAGATAATAAATTAAAAGAAGCAAAAGCACAACTAACAAAGGTTATTAATGACCAATACTCTGATGGAGCTTTAAGACATACTTTGATAGAAGAACAAGATAAAAATACTAAAGAAAGTTGGACTAGTTATATTTCAGCATTAACTAAGGCAATAGAAGTTGAATTTTCTGATACTACATCTTTATCAAGTATAGAAAATGCTATAAATTATTTAGAGTATTCTAGGAATTCATTAACAGGTGCTTATTTAGTTACAATAAATCTTTATAAAAACAATATTAATTGGTCCGATTTTAAGGGAACTATAAGCTTCCAAAAAGGAACTTCATCAAGCAGCATAGATGCAGAAGTAGCAGGGGGAAGCTCATATAAGGCAACTTTAACAAAAGGTCAATATAAGATATTAGTTGATGGAAAGTATATAGGAGAAACTATAAATGTAATTGATAAAACAGAGACTAAAGAATTAAGATATTATACAGTAAGATTTGAAATGAAAAAACCAGATATAATAGATGGAAAGATTATTGCTAAATATGGAAATACAATAGATGGATATTCAGAAATTAATTCTAGTGAAGCTATACTTGATGTAGCAGGAAATGAATTAATTCTTATGGCAGATGCTAATAGTAACTATACAAGTGAATTTAGATACTTATGGAAAAAAACAGATGGTTCACCATTGGATGGATCCCATAAAGTGGATGAAAACTCTGCACGTATTGCTATTTCTAATATTAAGGATTATGGAAAAATAGAATTAGTATGCGAAGTTAATCCGAATGAATTGATAATAACTAATATAAATGGTGTAGCTAATAATGATAATTCAGGAAGTGCTGTAGTCACTGCCAAAGTATATGAATACGGTGGCCAAGACAAGAAAGTTGAAGTATTTAAAGATAATGTTTTATTTGCAACAAAGACAGGCAATGATGTAGATATAGATGCTAATGGAAATCTTAAAACTAATTTTACTGGATTAGAAAAAGGTTCATATAAAATTAAAGTTACTATAGGTAGCTTACAACGTGAATCATCAGGAAGTTTCTATGTTAATAAAATTGATCAAGCAGTATTAGAATCAGTAAATGCTATTAATGAGGCAATGAAGGCTGATGCTACAGATTCAACTTATACAAAACTTAGGGAATTATTTAGTCCTGATAATCCTAGTAGTCGTTATTTAATTGCTATTGGATTAAATATTGATGGGTATTCAAAATTAATTGAATCTACTAATAAATATACAATAGAAGTTGCTAAGTCAGTTTATAGACCGTTAGAGTATAGTATAAGCGATATTAATACTATTTCAAAAGCATTTAATGATGCAGTTACAAAACAAACAAATATAAAGAAAACTGATGATGCTAATTCAGAAGCAACAGAAAATTTAAAGAAGGCAAAAGAAGCATTAAAAAATGCATTAGATAATGCAATGAATTCAGATCGTACAAGTTTTAATAAAGATGAAACAAAATACACAGAAGAAAGCTGGAAAAGTTATGTATCAGCTACAATTAAAGCAGTTAATGTTGAACAAAAATCTTTAACAACATTATCTGAAATAACCTTAGCAACTAAAAATTTAACTGATGCAGAACAAGGGCTTAAAAATGGATATGAAGTAACAATAACAATAAATAGGGATGGAAAGCCTTATGATGGTATTGGAACATTAACTTTAAAGAAATTTGAAAATGGAAAATTTGGAAATATAATATCGGGTGACAATATAAATTCTGTAGGTTTAGGAACTATAAAAACAAAAAGAATAGAAAGTGGAGTTTATAATGTATTTGTAGGTGGGAAGGATACAGGGATAAAAGTTGAAGTTGGTGATAAAGCAACAAATTCTCAAGTATTAGAGTACTATACATTTAATTTTACTTTGAATAGCACAAATTCTATAGATAGTAATAAAAGTAAAATAGTTCTAACAGAATTTAATAATAGAGTAGAAGGTACAGATAGAAATAAAGTTATTAAATCTGGGGATGCAGTACTTAGTGGAAATAATGTACTTATGACAATAGCACCTTCTATGATAAGTGGAATTTCTGAAATAAGTGAATTTATTTATCAATGGACAGGTAAAGATGATTTATTAACATCAAATACTAGCACTGCTACGGCATATGCAATAACAAGTAAATTAGATATTACTTGTAGTGTTAAACCTAAAAATCCTGTTATTATAAGTATTTCAACAAGCTCAGATAAATCAGGAAAAGTAACTATAACAGGTCAAATAGATTGTGATAATAGTAAAAGTGTTAAAGTAGAATTGCTATCAAATGGTAATCCATTAAATCCATCAGTTAGTAATGATAAAGTTGGATTGGGAAGTGATGGAAAGTTTAGTGTAGATCTTAACGCACCTGCAAGTGGAAAATATATAGCTAAGGTGACAATAGATTCAGTAACTAAATCATCAAATGTATTTGATGTAAATATAGAAGCAACTCCATAAAAATATAAAACACTAAAAATTTGTGAATGAGTTTTAGGTGTTGTGTAAAAAACTCCTTATGAGCTGTTATATTTGATTATTGTTAAAGATAGTTAAGTATAATAGTGAGTAAGGTTTTTTCTTTAGAAAGTTATATGATAAAAGAACTTGTTGAGAATTAAAGTTATAAAATTAGATAAACTTTAGGAAAGGTACTGTAAAGAATAAAGAAATATTTGAATAGGTTTTATAATAAAATTATTGTATATACAATTAAATTCAATACTTAATGTAGATACAATATGTATTTAAAAGCACAGATGTGATATAATACTTTAGTCAATATATTGAATGTATTTAGTGTATTTGGACATATTTTAATATAGATAATATTATTAAGAGAATTAAATAAAAATAATTGTGTTTATAACATGTTTTGATATATACAGTGACACTTTACTTATGTATATATTGAAATTTTTGATAAAATATTTTAGAAACAATAAATTTTAAGAATGTTTATAATATAATTAATGAAATTTTGAATTAGGGAGGATTTACATTTGGCTGATTATATAAAAGAAATTGAAAAGAGAAGAACCTTTGCGATTATTTCCCATCCTGATGCGGGAAAAACTACATTAACAGAAAAGTTCCTATTATACGGAGGAGCTATTAGACTTGCAGGTTCTGTTAAAGCAAGAAAGGCATCTAAACATGCAGTTTCTGACTGGATGGAAATTGAAAAACAAAGAGGTATCTCAGTTACTTCATCTGTTATGCAATTTAACTATGGGGGTCACTGTATTAACATATTAGATACTCCAGGTCACCAAGACTTCTCAGAAGATACATATAGAACGCTTATGGCAGCAGATAGTGCAGTAATGGTTGTAGATGCTGCAAAGGGTATAGAAGATCAAACAAGAAAGTTATTTCACGTTGCATCTTTAAGAGAAATGCCTATATTTACTTTTGTAAATAAGATGGATAGAGAAGCAAGAGATCCATTTGGTTTACTTGAAGATATAGAAAATGAATTAGGAATTAAAACTTATCCAATGAATTGGCCAATAGGCTCTGGTAAAGAGTTTAAGGGTGTATATGAAAGAGATAATAATAGAATCATAGCATTCAATGGTGGAAATCATGGTCAAAATGAAGTTGAAGCTATAGAAGGGTCAGCAGATGATCCTAAATTTAGAGAAATTTTAGGAGAAGCACTTCATGATAAGTTAATGGAAGATATTGAACTTCTAGATATTGCTGGGGATGATTTAGATTTAGATGCTGTAAGACGTGGAGAATTAACACCTGTATTCTTTGGTTCAGCATTAACAAACTTTGGTGTAGAACCATTTTTAGAACATTTCTTAAAAATGACTACATCACCACTTGCAAGAAATTCATCAGAAGGTATTATTGACCCATTTGAAGATAAATTCTCAGCTTTTGTATTTAAGATTCAAGCTAACATGAATAAAGCTCATAGGGATAGAATTGCATTTATGAGAATTTGTTCAGGTAAGTTTAACAAAGGTGAAGATGTATATCACATGCAAGGCGGAAAGAAAATTAAATTAGCTCAACCTCAACAATTTATGGCTCAAGATAGAGAAATTGTTGAAGAGGCTTATGCAGGAGATATAATTGGGGTATTTGATCCAGGTATATTCTCAATAGGGGATACATTATGTGCTCCATCAAAGAAATTTAAGTTTGAAGGAATCCCAATATTCGCACCAGAACATTTTGCAAGAGTAAGACCAGTTGATACTATGAAGAGAAAGCAATTTATAAAGGGTGTTACTCAAATTGCTCAAGAAGGCGCAATACAAGTATTTAAAGAAATTCATATAGGTATGGAAGAAATCATAGTTGGAGTTGTTGGTGTACTTCAATTTGAAGTTCTAGAATACAGATTAAAGAATGAATATAATGTAGATATTAAAATGGATAGATTATCTTATAGATATGTAAGATGGATAGAAAATAAAAATATTGATATGGATAAGTTAAACTTAACTTCAGATACTAAGAAGGTTAAAGATTTAAGAGATAGAAACTTACTTATATTCCAAAATGATTGGGGAATAAGTTGGGCTTTAGATCATAATAAAGATGTTATTCTTTCTGATGTAGGTAAGAGTGAAGACTAAAAATATAATTGTGTTTATATATATACATAAGTAAATTGGACTAAGCAAAATGCAAATGTATATAAACAAATATTAAAAATATGGATATTAATAAGAATAGTAGCTGACTTAAATGAGTGAAGCTACTATTTTTTTTGCCTTAAACTCAGCGTTTGAGGGTAATGCTATAAATTAATAAAAATAATTGATACATAATTTGATAAAAATAGAAAAATATATTATAATATAAAAGTAATAACAAATATTAATTAACAATACTTATTGTAAAAATTAAATTCAGACTGTATTTTATAAGAAGTTGATATTTTATTGTAGATTTTAAAGTGGGAAAAACTACTTTATATTAATAAAAAAGTAAATTAAATGATAGAATGTAATTATATTAAAATATTAATTTAGAAAACATAGAGTAAAAAATGGAGGGAAATATAATGGGCGTTGCATTTAAAGATGTGAATTTTAATGAATTAGTTAATAAATTGGCTCCTTGTTGCTTAGAAGATGAGGTGTGTAGTACATGCACTAAAGAAAAATGCTTAATAGGATATGGAAAAGAGTGCATAAAGGGATGTTTAAAAAATAAGGTTACTTATGTTGAGAATGGATATGGAAATATTCCTATAACAGATACAAAATTATATGATAAGGATTATGTTATTACAGCTATTGCTGATATACTTAAGAGATGTAAAAGCTGTCAAGAAAATCACTATGACAATTGTATAATAAATGTTTTAAGAAATTGTTATGAAATAAGTTTATTTGGAGAAGGTCAAGAATATCAAGGAAGCGCATTTATGTATTTAAATGGTTTAAAAAGTGTAAATGAAGAAATTGCAGATAAAATATTTGCTAAATATAGTGAAAAATAATAATAAATATTGAAGTTTATTTTAAGGAGTAGATTCAAAAAGAATCTACTTTTTTTATATATAAGAAAGTATAAAAAATTTATACGTATAAACTTAGCAATATCAATGGTTTAGAATATGCAAAATGGTAAAGGTGTTGTTACAAAGTTAGCAGGGTGTAGCTATTTTTTTTTGGGGGGGGGATATTTTTAAATCAACCAAATGTATATGTTTACATTTGAGAGTTAGACAAAATGTGATATAATGGAAAATGTAATACAAAAATACAAAAGGAGAGATGGGATGTTAAAAGAGTATAAAGATACAATATTTCTTAAAAATCTTAAAAAGAAAGTTATTACATTTACAATAGCTATGATAAGCATTTGTACAATTACAATAGTTTTTTCTAATCATGAAGCACAAGCCTATATTTCTAATGGAACAGATTATAATACTGAAATGATATGTCATTCTACAGCATATTCTTGTGGTAATATGACAGCTAGTGGAATTCCATGTGTAAGAAATCCAGAGGGGATTAGTACAATTTCGGTTGATCCAAGTGTATTTCCTTATGGTTCGATTTTATATATAGAGGGATACGGTTATGCTGTGGCAGCTGACAGTGGATCAGCTATTAAAGGAAATAAAATTGATGTATATTTTAATAGTGATGAAGAATGCTGTGAGTGGGGAGTAAGGGATGTAAAAGTTACATGTCTTGGAGATTCCTCAAGAAAATAAAAAATTATAAACATAAAAATGACTAAGGAATTTTCAAGTTTCTTAGTTATTTTATTTTCAGGAAATTATAAAAATCTTAAATCATTAGATAATTTCTAGAATACTGTAATTTAAGGATATCATGAATATATCTGAAAAATAGAATAATAATCATATGTTGCACCATTATTTCTGTATTATATTTGGAAAAGGTATATGGATAAAAAATCGCCTGATCTAAAGTCGTCTAGGCGATTTTTTCTTATTAAATAAAAGAAAAAATAAAAAAGTTAGGTTATAATATTTTATATATGGGTTTATAACATTATAAACTTTAATTATAGAATTAACTGTATTTATAATTAAATATAGATGTGAAATAGATAACAAGCTTATGATATAAATAATTTAACTTAAAAATGAACAGGAGACTTTTAATGAAGAGTAAAAGAATGGTGGTTGAAGATTCTCATAAGAGAAGTGAGAATTATGGAGTGGAAAAGAAATCAAGTTATTCAAAGAAGATTCTTTCAGGTATAGAATTAGAAAAAGTACTAGCAGATAATAAGGAACTAATAGAAATATCCAAAATATATATTGATATGGTTTTTTCAGCTGTTATGGATAATGAATTTATTATTGTTTTGACTGATAAAAATGGTTGTATTTTATATATAAAAGGGGCAGAAGAAAATGCCTCTAAATTAGATTGCATTAATATTAATGTAGGAGCATACATGGATGAACAAAATATAGGAACCAATGCTATGGGAACTGCTATTAAAGAAGATAACTGTGTTCAAATAACAGCTAATGAACATTATATAGAGGGATTACAAAGTTTAACTTGTTCAGCGGCGCCAATTCATGATACTGATGGAAAAATAATCGGAACTTTAAATTTAAGTGGTAGAAGTAATATGAAGCATCCTCATACTTTAGGACTAGTTGTTTTTGGTGTGAAGGCGATTGAAAATGAATTTGATAATAGAAAAATAAATAATATATTAACTCAAACTTATAATTATATGGAAAGTATTATAGATAATCTTGATAAGGGCATAATGATTGTTGATAAAGATGAGAAGATAGTAAATATTAATAGTTTTGGTGCAGAAATGTTTAACAAGCCTAAGGAATCATTACTGCATGAAAAATTACATTATATTTTGCCTAATATGGGTAATATTCTAGAGGAATTAGATTTGAACAAAAACAATATAATTAAAGATGTTAAGTTTAAGCATACAAGTAAGTACAAGACGAGACTAGAATTCAAAGGTATTAGACATAGGGAAAAGACAATTGGGATGGTTGTTACTATGATAAATGAAAAAGAAGAAAGGGATTTAAAAAATCCAACAGGAGCTTTTTGGACTTTTAATGATATCATAGGAGAAAGTGCTGCCATTGCTAATGTAATAATTAATAGTAAAATTATTTCTAATAGTCCTTCAACTGTTTTGATTCAAGGGGAAAGTGGAACTGGAAAAGAAGTTTTAGCTCAAGCAATGCATAATTATAGTTTAAGAAGAACCAATAAATTTGTAGCTATAAATTGTGGGGCTATACCTATGAATATAATAGAAAGTGAACTTTTTGGATATGAAGATGGTACATTTACTGGTGGTAAAAAAGGTGGTAAGCCAGGAAAATTTGAAGTAGCTAATGGTGGGACTTTGTTTTTAGATGAAATAGGTGAAATGCCACTTGATATGCAAGTTAGGCTTTTAAGAGTATTACAAGAAGGTAGAGTAACTAGACTTGGTGGAAATAAAGAAATTTCTGTTGATGTCAGAGTAATTGCTGCTACAAATAAAAAGCTAAAAAAAGAAGTTGAAAAAGGAACATTTAGAGAAGATCTTTATTATAGATTATGTGTTATTCCTATAACATTACCTCCATTACGTGAGAGAAAAGGTGATGTTGAAAAACTTATAGAATACTTTTTAAGAATAAAATCATTTAAGTTAAATAAAAGAATTCCTGAAATTAATAAAGAATTGTATAAGAATTTATTAACATATGATTGGCCAGGAAATATACGACAGCTAGAAAATTATATTGAAAATATAGTTAATTTAGATGGGATTTTATCATTTGATTTAAGAGAAGAAAGTGATGATAAATTAAGTGGAGTTGTTTCTGAAAAAATTATTAATGAATGTTGTTACGAAAGATATAAAGAACTTGAAATTAAAGAAGATGACTTTAATTTAGAGAAATTAGAAAAGCAAACTATTAAGGAAGCTATAAAATCTTATAATCATAATATGACTAAAGTAGCACAAGCGTTAGGCATAAGTAGAAATACTTTATATTTGAAAATAAAAAAATATAAGATATAGTTAAGATAATCTAATAAGATTTATATTTTAATTACAGATTATTATACAGAGAAAAAACTTTTAGTATTATAAGTTGAAAATAAACTAATTTTTAACAGAGTTTTTATAAGGTAAAATTTTATATTATTATAATAGTGTAATAAAAACTAACAGTGTCCTAAAATGATACATTTTCTTAATAGATAAGTGTATTATTTTAGGACATTATTTTATTGGAAAATATCTTTATTTTTTGACGAATGGCTTAAATAGAAAAGATTGATAAAGTAATAACAAAATTGATAAAGTAATAACAAAGTGGCACGGTTCTTGCTATATATATTTATGTAAGTTATTTAACTTTAAAATAACAAAAAAAGATATATAAAATAATAAAAGTAATTAAGAAAATAAAGATATATTTTAGGAGGAACAGATTATGGCACGTTTTACATTACCAAGAGATTTATATCATGGTGAAGGATCTTTAGAAACACTTAAAACATTAAAAGGAAAAAAAGCATTCGTAGTAGTTGGTGGTGGATCAATGAAAAGATTTGGCTTCCTTCAAAAAGTTGAAGATTATTTAAAAGAAGCGGGAATGGAAGTACAATTATTTGAAGGTGTTGAACCAGACCCATCAGTAGAAACAGTAATGAAGGGTGCAGAAGCTATGAGAAACTTCGAACCTGATTGGATAGTTGCTATGGGTGGAGGATCACCAATAGATGCTGCAAAAGCTATGTGGATATTCTATGAATACCCAGATTTCACTTTTGAACAAGCTGTTGTTCCATTTGGATTACCAGATTTAAGACAAAAAGCTAAATTCGTAGCTATCCCATCAACAAGTGGTACTGCTACAGAAGTTACAGCATTCTCAGTAATAACAGATTATAAAGCAAAGATAAAATATCCTTTAGCTGATTTTAATATAACTCCAGATATAGCTATAGTTGATCCAGAATTAGCTCAAACAATGCCAGCTAAATTAGTAGCTCATACTGGAATGGATGCGTTAACTCATGCTATAGAAGCATATACTGCATCTTTAAGATCAAACTTCTCAGATCCATTAGCTATTAAAGCAATAGAAATGGTAAATGAAAATTTAGTTAAATCATTTGAAGGCGATAAAGAAGCTAGAAACTTAATGCATGAAGCACAATGTTTAGCAGGAATGGCTTTCTCAAATGCATTACTTGGAATAGTTCACTCTATGGCTCATAAAGTAGGAGCTGTATTCCATATCCCTCATGGATGTGCTAATGCAATATTCTTACCATACGTAATTGAATATAATAGAGCAGAATGTGAAGATAGATATGCAGATATTGCTAGAGCATTAAAATTAGAAGGAAATACTGATGCAGAATTAACTGATTCATTAATTAAATTAATAAATGATTTCAATGATAAATTAAATATTCCTCATTCAATGAAAGAATATGGCGTTGAAGAAGCAGACTTTAAGGCTAATGTTGAATTTATAGCTCACAATGCAGTATTAGATGCATGTACAGGATCAAGTCCTAGAGCAATAGATTATAAGACAATGGAAAAATTACTTGGATGTACATTCTATGGAACTAAAGTTAATTTCTAATATTAGAAGTTAAGAAGAACTTTATATATTAAAAAAATTTACTAGGTAATTTAACTTAGTAGTACAAATTTGTTTATAGTTTATTTTCAAATTTAGTATATAGCAATGGCTCTCGCTTTAGAGAGCTTTTGTTATTATTAAGAATAGTCTGTAATTTAAAACTATAAAATGAAAAAAATAACATAAATAGATATTGAAACCATTGATTACATATGTAAAAACAGTTAAAATTGATAAAAACTATAGGGGGACAAATGATGTATAAGATAGTTAGTAAAAGAGAGCTTACAAATAATATCTTTTTAATGGATATAGAAGCTCCAAGAGTAGCGAAATCAGCAAAACCTGGTCAATTTATTATTATAAAGAATGATGAAAAGGGTGAAAGAATTCCTTTAACAATAGCAGATTACAACAAGGATAAGGGAACTGTAACAATAGTTTTCCAAACTGTTGGACAAGGAACTAAACAATTAGCAACTTTTGAAGAAGGCGACTATGTTTGTGATTTTGTTGGACCATTAGGTCAACCAAGTGAATTTGTTCATGAAAATTTAGATGATTTAAAGAAACAAAATATTATTTTCATAGCAGGTGGGGTTGGTGCTGCACCAGTTTATCCTCAAGTTAAATGGATGCATGAAAACGGAATGAAATGTGATGTTATAGTTGGTTCAAGAAATAAAGAATTATTAATATTAGAGGAAGAAATGAAAAAAGTTGCAGGAAATCTTTACATAGCAACTGATGACGGATCATACGGATTTAATGGTAGAGTTACTGACTGTTTAAATGATTTAGTTCAAAAAGGAAATAAATATGATCATGCAGTAGTTATTGGACCTATGATAATGATGAAATTTATGGCTGCTTTAACTAAAGATCTTGGAATTAAAACAACTGTTAGCTTAAATCCAATTATGGTAGATGGTACAGGTATGTGTGGTGCTTGTAGAGTTACAGTTGGAAATGAAGTTAAGTTTGCTTGTGTTGATGGACCAGAATTTGATGGACATTTAGTTGATTTTGATGAATCAATGAGAAGACAAACTATGTACAAAAGTGAAGAAGGAAGAGCACAATTAAAGATTGAAGAAGGGGACACTCATAGCCACGGTGGTTGTGGATGTAAAGGTGATAAATAATGAATATGCAAGATAGAATGAAAAGAACACCTGTTACTGAACAAGCTCCAGAATTAAGAGCTAAGAACTTTGAAGAAGTATGTTTAGGATATAATGAAGAAGAAGCTGTAAAAGAAGCTAAGAGATGTTTAGGATGTAAAAACCCTAAATGTGTTGAAGGATGTCCTGTATCAATTGATATTCCTGGATTTATAGCTAAAGCTAAAGATGGAGATTTTGAAAATGCAGCTAAAGAAATAGCTAAATATAGTGCATTACCAGCGGTTTGTGGCAGAGTATGTCCACAAGAAAGTCAATGTGAAGGAAAGTGTGTATTAGGAATAAAAGGTGAACCAGTAGCAATAGGTAAATTAGAAAAATTTACTGCTGATTGGTCAAGGAAAAATAATATAGATTTAGCAAAAACAGAAGCGTTAAATGGTAAGAAAATTGCTGTTATTGGAAGTGGTCCAGCAGGGCTTACTTGCGCAGGGGATTTAGCTAAAAGAGGATATGATGTTACTATATTTGAAGCTTTACATGAAGCAGGTGGAGTTCTAGTTTATGGTATACCTGAATTTAGATTGCCTAAAGAAAAAGTTGTTAAAGCTGAAATTGAAAACATTAAGAAATTAGGAGTAAAGATTGAAACTAATGTTATTATAGGTAGAACTATAACAATAGATGAATTAATGAAAGAAGAAGGATTTGATGCAGTATTTATTGGATCAGGTGCCGGACTTCCTAAATTTATGGGTATAAATGGAGAAAATGCAAATGGTGTATTCTCTGCAAATGAATTTTTAACAAGAGTTAACTTAATGAAAGCTTTTAAAGAAGGATATAATACACCTGTTAGAGCTGGTAAAAAGGTAGCTATAGTTGGTGGAGGAAACGTTGCTATGGATGCTGCAAGAACTGCTTTAAGATTAGGTGCAGAAGCTCATATAGTTTATAGAAGAAGTGAATCTGAACTTCCAGCAAGAGCAGAAGAAGTACATCATGCTAAAGAAGAAGGAATAATATTTGACGTTTTAACAAATCCAACTGAAATCTTAAGTGATGAAAATGGATGGGTTAAAGGAATGAAATGTGTAAGAATGGAACTTGGAGAACCAGATGCTTCTGGAAGAAGAAGACCAGTTGAGGTTGAAGGATCAGAATTTGTTATGGATGTTGATACTGTAATAATGTCACTTGGAACATCTCCAAATCCACTAATATCTTCAACAACTGAAGGATTGGATGTTAATAAATGGAAATGTATAGTTGCAGATGAAGATGGATTAACTACTAAAGAGGGCGTTTATGCAGGTGGAGATGCTGTCACAGGTGCTGCAACAGTAATACTTGCGATGGGTGCTGGTAAAAAAGCAGCAGAAGCTATAGATGGATATTTACAAGGTAAATAATTATATAATGTACAATATTATTTTTTAATATGAGGAAATTGTTTAATTAGATAAATTAAACAATAGATTATTTATTAGTATTTGCCAATAAGATAATAAATTAAAAAAAAGATGATTTCTGTATTTTCAGAGATCATCTTTTTTGATTTTAAACAGAACTTAAAAGTAATTTAATTAAACACAAGTAACTATTTGTTAAATAAAAAGGAATATTTGGAGCTGAAATTTTCATTGATAAGAAAATTATAAAAGTTTAAATCTTAAATAACTTAGATCAAATTGCATTTTAGATAAAATATATATGAATTTTAATAAAATTTTTTAATATTACAGAATAGTAAATTAAAAAAATGTTGTTTATGAATTTATAATTAATATTAAAGTAAGTTTTTAGTTAAAAGCATACAATGGAAAGTTAAGGTTATATATTAAAAATAAACCAAATTGTAATTATTGATTTATACTTATTTTTAAAGTATATTTTAAAAATTATGTATAAAATGACATTAATTTTATAAAAACATTAAAAAAAATGAAAAATAATAAACATTTTTATAAAGTTAAGTTTTTTTGTTTCGACAATATAAATAGAAAAATATTGTGATGAATGAGGTGTTATAAAATGTCTAAGCTTAATTTTTTTAAAACAAGTATACAAGGCAAAATAGCAACTGCAGTAGGGGCTATTTTATTGCTTACAACAGTAACGCTTACAACAACTTCAAGTGTTTTAAGTAAAAATGCGATGGGAAAAACTATAAATGAGACTTTTGTAGCTAATGCGATGGGTTCAGCTATAAGTATAAAGGGAACTATAGAGAAGGAACAAAATGGACTTTTAATTTATCAAGATAATTATGAAATAAATAATTTATTAAAGATGTCAGCTGCAGGACAACATGAAACTGAAGAATTTAAAACACTACAGCAAAAAATCACTTCTGAAATGGAAGCATATAATGCAAAAAAACCAGAAGTTCAAAGAACACATATCATAGATATAAATGGCAATGCAATTGCAAGTTCATCTCCTAGTGTAGTAGGAACATCATTTGCAGATAGAGATTATTTTAAGAGAACGGTTGAAACTAAGAAGCCTTCTACCTTAGATGCAGTAGTATCAAAGGCAACTGGAAGTTTAGTAACAGGTGCAACATTACCACTATTTGATGAAAATGGTGAAATTTTAGGAATTACTACTATATCAATTGAAATGGAGTCGTTTGGAAAAATAATAGATAAGTTTAGAAATGAAAATTCAAATATACATAATTTTGTAGTAGATAAGAATGGAATAGTTATATATCATGACGATAAAGAATTAGTTGCACAAGAAAGTGGAATACCAGAAATAGATAAAATATCTAAAGATTTAAGCAAAAATAATGGATTAGTTGAATTTAAAAATAATGGCGTAAATAAAATGGCATCTTATGCTAGAGTAGATGGTGTAGAGTGGGTAGTATTCTCGGGAGGAGAAACTAGTGCTTTAATGGCTCCAATAACTAGTATAAATAATAAGATAATGATTATGTCAATTGTAGCGATAGTAATTGGATTAGCAATAATCTTTATGGTAAGTAAGTTACTTACTAAACCAATTAAGGAATTAACAGGAATTGTGAATAAAGTTGCTGATGGAGATTTAAGTGTTAGAGCTACAGAAAGAAATTCTAAAGATGAAGTAGGACAATTATCAGAATACTTTAATAAAATGTTAAATAATTTAGCTGTATTAATAGGTAATGTTAATGGAGCAGTAGATAAAATAGATGATGCTTCTAATACTCTAAGTGCAGTAACAGAAGAAGTTTCTGCATCAAATTTAGAAATCAAGAGTTCTATGGAAGAAATATCAGAAGGAACTTACGCTCAAGCTAAGGATATAGAATCAACTAATCAACAAACTAAGGAACTTGGCGAAAGAATAGAAGCATTAAATACTAAAAATACAGAAATGGAATCAAATAGTAAAGATATAGTTAGAGTAATAAAGGATAGTAATGAAAAAGTAGACTTTTTAAAACATTCAGGAGAAGAGGCTGTAAATAGTTTTAGAAATGTACAATCTACTGTAGAAAATCTTATAAATGAAATGAAAAATATATCTAACATGGTACTATCTATAAATGGAATATCTGAACAAACTAATCTTCTTGCATTAAATGCATCAATTGAAGCTGCAAGAGCAGGGGAAGCTGGTAAAGGATTTGCAGTAGTAGCTGATGAGATTAGGAGCCTTTCAGAGCAAACAGGCAAAGCAACTCAAGATATACAAAGCATAATAAGTGGAGTGGAAAATATAGCTACTAAAACTAAAGAATCAATAGAGGTATCTTATGAAGTTAATAATCAACAATCAGTAGCATTTGATCAAATGGAAGAATCTATTAATGAAATGAGCTCTGTACTTCAAGAAATGATAAAGATAACTAAAGAAATAAATAATGAAATAATTACAATAGATGCTAACAAAGAGGAGGTTAATGCTTCAATAGAACAAGTATCTTCAGTAGCACAACAGGTAGCTGCATCATCACAACAAGTAACAGCATCATCACAAGAACAGTTACAGGCCTTTGATGTTGTAACTACTAATTCTCAAGAATTAACAGTATTATCAGAACAGTTAAAAGAATCATTAAGAGTATTTAAAATATAGTTAAAAGTTAATAATGAAAATAAAGATAGAATAGAAAAATTAATGAAATTTAATAAATTATGCTTAAAGTTTTTATAAGTTTAATCGAAACTAAAATATAGATACTTTTACTAATAAAGGATATTGGATATTTTAAGTGTAAATAGATACTTTAAATATAATTACAATAAAATAAAAGAGTTATCATATTTTATCTCAAAATTTTAATATATAGTGGAGTATTACAAAATTATTTTATATTTTTTTGTAATACTCCATTTGACTATGTAAATATTAAAAGTAGGATTGTACCATGAAACTAATAACATTATAATTTACTTAGTAGTCATAGTAATTATTTATCAATAAAAAAGGGGGAGTTTTTTATGAGATTTAAAAAAATAAGTACAAGAATGCTTACAATTCTTCTGTTCGTAACTATTTTATCAATGGTTTTGCTATCGGGTATAAGTTATAAAAGTAGCAAGAATATTATAGACAAACAAGTGGAAGAAAACATGCAAGCAGAATTAAGTTCTACAGTAAATGCAATAAATCTTAAAATGCAAGAAATTTCATCAATGTCTAGTCAACTTGCATTGAATGTTGGATCAACTTATAAAACTACATATTTATCACAATATGAAGAAATGATAGGAAAAGTAATATTTAAAAGTGATTTGGTGCTTGGTGCTGGAATTTGGTTTGAACCATATGTTTATGATGCGAGTAAAGAATATGTCGGACCTTATATTCATAAGAATGATGATAAGGCATTAGTGACATATGATTATAGCAATGCTGAATATAATTATTTTAATTATGATTGGTATAAGAATGCTAAGAATAACAATAAAGAAACTGTATTTAGTGATTTGTACTATGATGAAACATTAAATACTATAATGAGCACTTGCGCTACACCTATATATGATTCAAATGATAATTTCATTGGTGTAATTAGTGTTGATATGGAAATTCCATCAATTCAGGATTTGATAAATAATTTCAAAATTGGTGAAAATGGTAAGGCATTATTGATTAACAATGATGGTAAATACATAACTAACATTGATGATAAAAAAATAATGGAAACTAAAATTAATGAAGATGAGAATAAATCACTTTCAGAATTCGGAAATGTTTTGTTAAATAATACTAATGGTAAAAGTGAGTTTTCTATTGATGATACAAAGTATGAATCTTATTATACTACAGTAGAGCCATTTGGATGGAAGCTGTTTATACAAATACCGATGTCAGAATTGAATAAACCTATAAATGAATTAATGTCTAAACTTATAGTGGTAGGGATTTTAGCCATAATATTAACTACATTAGCAATAATATGGCAAGTTCGATATCTAACTAAAACTATAAAAAAAGTTAATGATTTAGCATCAAATTTATCAAATGGAGATTTTTCTATAAATGAGCTTGAAGTAATATCTGAGGATGAATTAGGACAAATGAGTAATTCATTAAACAAAATGTTATCAGAAAATAAGAACATGATACAAGAAATATCTGATGATGCAAACAAAGTAAATAGCATAACGGAGAATTTAAATAAATCAACTGAATCTCTAGTAGAAAATTATAAAGTAATTAAAGATTCAGTTAAGAACATAAGTGAATCTATGCTTAATTCTAGTGCTACCACTGAAGAGGTTAATGCTTCTGTAGAAGAAGTTAACTCTTCAATAAGTTTATTGTCACAGGAAACAATTAAAAGTCATGACATGGCAAAAGACATAAAGGTAAGGGCATACAATATAGAAAAAATGAGCAATGATTCTTATAATAAAGCAACTAGTTTATCAGGAGTTCATGAAACAAATCTAAAGCAAAGTATTGAGAATGCTAAAATAGTTGAAAATATAGGGGCTATGGCTAAAGCTATTTCTGATATAGCAGAACAAGTTAATTTATTATCACTTAATGCTTCAATAGAAGCTGCACGTGCTGGTGAACAAGGAAAAGGATTTGCAGTTGTTGCTTCTGAAATAGGTAATCTTGCAACACAAACATCAGATACGGTAAAAGAAATTATTGAGACTATAAGTAAAGTGCAAGAAGCATTTAATAAATTAACTAATGATTCTATGCAGATGTTATTATTTATTAAAGACACTGTAACTCCAGATTATAAAGAATTTGTTGGAATAGCTAATCAATATGATAAGGATGCAAATGCTATTGAAGATATATCTATAAAAATATCTGAGATGACAAATAACATTGAATACATTACACATGAAGTTGGAGATGCAATACAAAATATTGCAGAAGCTTCTCAAGATACTGCATCTAATAGTGGAGAGATTGTATCTAGTATAGAACTAGTTTCACAATTAGTTGATGAAATATCTACTATTGTGGAAAATGAAACTGAGGTTTCAGATAATCTTAATTCTATGGTTAAAAAATTTACTTTATAAAAGATTGTTATTAACTTATATAATTACAAAGATACAAAGGAGTTATATATTGTAATTACGTTTAGTGGAAATTTAATATAAAATATAAAAAATCAGTTATAGAAGATATTATTCTTTATAACTGATTTTTTTAGTAAGTTATATAATTATTAAAATTTAAATGTTTTATAATTTTGTATTTTATATTGTTGATTTATGATTTTGTTTTTTGTATTATAGTTTTATGAATTCAGGTTTCATGTTATTGAATTTACAAATATATTTGTATCCCATAGAACCTAAAGCATCATGAATATAATCAAATTTAGTAGCTATTTGAGTTGGATTATGAGAATCTGAACCTATAGTAAGTATTTCTCCACCTAAATCTTTATACATTTTAAGAATATTTTTAGATGGTGTTAAATCAGGAAGATTATATCTAAATGATGAGGTATTAATTTCTATTCCTTTACCTGAATAAATAACTTTTTTTAGTATAGCTTCCAAGTAGTCAGAAAAAATTTCATCTTTTAAAATTGTATCGTAATTTCCATATCTTTTTATCAAATCAACATGTCCTAAAACAGAATAATCATCATATGAATTTACTATTTCTAGTAAGCTTTTATAATATCCTTCATAAGCCTCATGTTGCGTCTTTCCTTTATGAAAATCACCTGTAAATAGTTCATTTCGATCTATAGTATGTATAGATCCGATGACAAAATCAAAGTTAGTTTCTTTTATTTCTTTAGAACAACGCTCTAAAACTTGAGTTTGAAGTCCCATTTCAATACCTTTTTTTATAGATATTTTATCTTTATATTTGTTGTTATAAAAATCTATATCTTCAAAGTATTTATCATAATCAACTTTAACGTTTGGATTTCCTAATACATCATAATCAACATGATCAGTAAAACAAATTTCTTTAAGTCCTAACTCAATAGATTTTTCTATCATATCCTCCATAGGAGCCTGTGAGTCAGCTGAATAATTGCAATGCATATGGTAGTCATAATAAATCATAAAAAAGCCTCCTTAGTAAATTATTGATACATATTTATAAAACTTTACTGATTATATATCAACATTTATTTAAATATATTACTTTAAGTAATTTTAATACTAATTTTACTATATTACAAAATAAAATGTTTTTTTATTCTTTAGAAATTTATATTATTAAAGAATTTGTGGATAACTTTTAGAATACCATGTTTTAAAGGTATGATGAGTATATCTAAAGAATAAAAAATGATCATATGCCGCACCATTATTATTTTTATAATAACTTTAAATTTGTTTGACATTACTAACAGTAAAGATATATAATAAATCAAACAAATATATTTTAATAAATTAAATTTAGTAAAATTGAATTCTAACTATATCTTTTGTGAAGTTATAGTTGGTATGAGCTTATACGGAAGATAGATATAAAAGCTTTTATATTACTTAAATGTATTTAAATATTGATTTTTAGTAATAATATATTTTAGATTGATATTTTTAATTAAGATTTGGAGGGAACTTTATGGGTGAGAGATATGACATAGCTATTATTGGAAGTGGTCCTGCGGGCTTATCAGCAGCATTAAATGCAAGAATAAGAAAGAAGAATTTTATAATCTTTGGAAGTAAAGATATTAGTAATAAACTAGTAAAGGCTCATACAATAAATAATTATTTAGGGTTTTATGGGAAAAGTGGCTTAGAAATAAGAGATGAGTTTCTTAATCATTTACAATCTATGGACATAAATATTACCGAAGAAAAGGTAAATAGTATTTATGCTATGGGCGATTATTTTTCATTAATGGTAAATGAAAAGATGTATGAAGCAACTTCTATAATTTTAGCTACTGGAGTGAACTTTGGAAAGCCATTTAATGGGGAAGAAGAGTTTTTAGGAAAAGGTGTTGGATATTGTGCAACTTGTGATGCACCTTTATATAAAGATAAAGTAGTGACTATTATAGCTTATAATAAAAAAGATGAAGAAGAAGCTAATTTTATAGCATCAATAGCATCTAAGGTATATTACGTACCTATGTATAATGAGGAAGTAGAAGTAAACTCAGATATTGAAATTATAAAAGATAAGCCTGTTGAGATAAAAGGAGATATGAAAGTTAATTCTCTAATTTTATCTAATAAAGAATTAAAAACAGATGGTATTTTTATACTAAGAGATAGTATATCACCTGGTCAATTGGTTCCAGGATTAGAACTAGATCAAAATCATGTTAAAGTTGATAGATTGATGAAGACAAATATAAAAGGATGCTTTGCAGCTGGAGATATAGTAGGAGTGCCTTATCAATATATTAAATCAGCAGGAGAAGGAAATATTGCAGCATTATCTGCAGTTTCTTATGTAGATGAAAAAAATAAAAGATAAGTATATTTAAAAACTAAGTTAAAGGTTATGAATGATTACACTCTATAAGATTTATATATTTAAAAACAAACTGTTATAAAAAATAATAGAATAAAGTGAGGTAATAAGTTATGTCAAAAATATTAAAAGTTAATGAATTCGATGATGCAATAAAAGAAGGAATTGTAATAGTGGACTTTTTCGCTGATTGGTGTGGACCTTGTAAGATGTTAGCACCTATATTTGAAGAATTAGAAGAAGAAATGAAAGATAAGGTTAAATTCTTTAAGGTTAATGTAGATGAAAGCGGAGAATTAGCTAGCAAGTTTAGCGTATTTAGTATACCAACTATGATAATATTTAAAGACGGTAAAGATGTTAGTACTGAAGTGGGATTTTTACCAAAAGAAAAAATAAAAATGAATTTAGAAAAATACATATAAAAATTAGTTGAGAATCCATAGTGGAAAGTTGAGAATTAAGGAAAAATTTCGTTGGGGAATTTTAAAGTACACATTGTTATAATACTTTTAACTAGTAATTTTTAACTAAAAAGCGTGGATTTATCCACGCTTTTTTATTTTAGTTCACATAAATATTCTTCAAAGCATATACCTTCGTGTACTGAAATGTCTAATTCTGATGTGTATTCTAGGCATTTACTTATAAAATCACTAGCCTTTTTTACACTATCTATAATATCTAAATTATTTACCATATCAGCAGCTAATATTGAACTAAACACATCCCCTGTACCACAACGATCTTTTCCAATTTTTTTTACACTTATTATCTTTGGAGGTTTTCCAATTTCATAAATGTAATTCTGTACATAATCATGGTTTTGTAATCCTGTTATTACAATTTTTTTTGGTCCATTTTCACAGAGACTTTTAGCTATAAATTCTAGTTCTTTTTCATCTAGAATTCTATTTGGATAGGGCATATCTATTAACTTGCAAGCTTCAGTTAGATTAGGAGTTATTATATCAGCATATTTTATTAGCGATTTCATTTCATTACACATTTCATCTGTGTAAGTTGAATATATTTTTCCGTTGTCGCCCATTATAGGATCAACTAAAACGTGTGTATTATTATTTTTAAATTTTTTTATAAAATCTATAACAATATCAATTTGATTTTTAGAACCTAAAAAACCTGTACATATTCCATCAAAACTTAAGTTGATCTCCTGCCAATGATTTGTGAAATTTTTCATATTATTTGTATAATCATCAAAAAAGAAATTTGGGAATGCTGTATTTGCAGATAAAATTGCGGTAGGCAAAGGGCAACATTGTATTTTCATAGCAGATATTATTGGAAGTGCAACAGTTAAAGAACAACGCCCAAATCCAGATAAATCATTTATAACAGCAATTCTTTTTTGTTTGTTTTTATTCATAATTATCACCTCGAATCAAATGTAACTTTTATAAATAAAATTCTATTAAATAATTTTATTTATAAAAGTTAATATTAAAAAATTTTATGTAACATTTATTTATTTACTTCATATTATATATTATAAACAAATGAAAAGACTTTAACTAACAAAACTCAATAAATTCCAAAAGTTAAAGATAATATAAATGTAATAAAGGTATAAGATACGTTTATTACATTTTTTTATTTTGAGCAAATTATATTGTTAAATAATTTGCGTATAATTAAAGTTATAAATTAGATAAATTTAAAGAATTCACATTAAAGTATAAATTTTTCTATTACTTTTGCAACACCATCATTTACATTTGTATCTGTAATGTAATTAGCAATTTTTTTAACCACATCTGAGCCATTCCCCATAGCTACACCAAGTCCTGCAAATTTAATCATTGATAAGTCATTTTCATTATCACCTATACATATAACTTCCTCTGGTTTTATGCCAAGTTTTTCAGAAAGAATTTTTGCAGCATGTCCTTTTGAAACATCTTTTTGCATAATTTCAAAATTATTATCTCCAGAGCTTACAGTTTCTATATCAGAAAACTTTAATAAGTTATCTTTAACTTTAAATAAAGTATCTTTATCATCACTATCATCTATGCAAATTACTTTGATTATTTTATTGCTATATATTTCAAGAATTTTATTTATATCAGATGTAACAAAAAACTTAACTTTTTTTTCATCACTAACTAATTTATTTGTTAAATTATATGTGTGATTTTCAGGAAATGGAGAATCAACAATAGCTGTGTCATGAGTATAATACATTATTCTAAAATTATGTCCCTTTATAGAATTATGAATTTTTAACACTTGTTCATTAGTTAATGTATTATTATATATTACTTCATTTGTAGATCTATTTTTTATATATGCTCCATTACATGAAATTAAATCTGTTTTTATTCCTATAAGTTCAGCAAAATAATCAGCAGAAGCAAAAATTCTTCCAGTACTTATAGCAACTTGCACACCTTTATCAACAGCTTTTTTTAATGCATCTTTATTTCTTTCACTAATACTACTATGACCATTTAATAAGGTACCATCCATATCTATACATATTAATTTATATTTCATAAATAACATCCTCCCTTTACTTTACCAATATTATTATTAAGTTTAAAAAAAATTATGTTTATGAGTAAATTTTATTTGAAAATTGAAATCAGAAAATAAAGAATTAAGAATTTATAGGAGAGAGTTGAGAGCGCTATGAAAAAATTCTTCATTAGAATTTTAATATGTATTTTAAAAATTCTTTGTGACTTTTTACTACAAGATTTAACTAGCATCTCTCAACTTTCAACTAAAAAATGTGTAATGTACGCATTTTAAAAGCTTATTGAGCCTTGAAGATAAGATTTACATACTGCTTTAAAGCCTAATTCATTTAATGCGTTTAAGCATATACCAAATACTTCGTAAGAAGAAGTTTCTGTTCTGTTTAATTTACTTAAAATATTATTAACTTCTTTTTCTATCAATTTAAGTTCAGCATCTGATAATGGTTCTGTAACTTCTTCTGATGCACTAAGTATTGATTGTCTAACCTTTGAGATTTTAAATTCTTCAATTCGTCCATTCTTTTTAATTATGTTCATATAATCATCTCCTGACTTATAAATGTTTACTTATATTATCGGTTAAACGGTACATAAAGTAAATGTTTAATAGACTAATATAATATATTGTTTGGAATTATAGGGATTTATATTAGAATTTGCAATAAGTAAGAGTTTTATTAAAAATAGATCATTATTAAAAAAAAGGTGAAGTTATTATATTAGACGTATATTTTAGTTAAGAAAAAAAGTAATCATAGATTAATTATCCATTGTAACTATAATTTACATTAACAACTTCATATGATAAAATTAGATTATATTTATAAGAAAAATGGATAATTATGTTAAAAAATGTGACAACTAGGAAGGGGGAATACTATTTTGAAGATTAAAAGTAAAATAGTGTCATTTTTATTTATTCTTGTAATGACATTAGGTTTTATGCCATCAATTATGGTACATGCATCTGTAAAAGATATAAATATAATATCAGATACAGAGGCTACTGCAAATGATGCAAAAAAATGGGCAAAGACTAAAGGCGCAACTGAAGAATTTTTAAGTTTAGCAGACCTTTATTGGAAGTATTCAGAAGACTGTGGAGATGTTAATCCAGCTATTGCATATGTACAATCAGCAAAAGAAACTGGATTTGGAAGATTTGGTGGGGTATTGGATTCGAGTTTTCGTAATCCATGTGGAATGAAAACTTCACAAGGTGGATCAGATGGAGATAAATATGCTCATAAAAAGTTTAATACTTGGGATGAGGGTGTACAAGCTCACATGGATCATTTAGCACTTTATGCAGGGGCTAAAGGTTATCCTAAAAGTGATACATATGACCCAAGACATTTTATAAGTATAAAGGGTAAATCACCAACTGTTAATTCATTAGGTGGAAAATGGGCCCCAAGTATTACTTATGGAGAAGAAGTAAATAAATATTATATAGAATTATGTAGTTATTCAAATATTGCGGTTGATAAAGATGAACAAAAAGATGATGATGATGATTTAAATGACAATGATGATAATAATTCATCTCATTTTTCACCACCAGGACCAGTTGAAAATAAACCCAATTCTTTAGTAACTGATTCTGTAATTATATTTGATAATTCTTTTGTTGAGCCAACGCTTAATAGAGAAACAAATGTTAGTTCAGAGATAGGGTGGAAAGAAGAAGATGGAAAGTGGTACTATTATTATTCAGATGAAAGCAAAGCTGCCGGATGGATTAATCCTAATGGGAATTGGTACTATTTAAATTCTACTGGAGAGATGTCTGTAGGATGGACAAATTTAGAAAATTCTTGGTATTATTTCGATGATGAGGGTATTATGGTAACCGGTTGGAAATGTATAAATAATAATTGGTATTACCTGAAGACAAGTGGCATAATGGCAACTGGATTTTTACAAAATGCAAATGATTTATATTACTTAGATAAGTCAGGTGCCATGCTTTCAAAAGAAGGTTGGAATTTAATAGATGGAAAATGGTACTATGTTGAAAATGGTGGGAAATTAAAATTAGGTTGGCTTTTAGATAATGGAAATAAGTATTATCTTCAAGGCGATGGAAGTATGGTCACTGGAACAAAGTTAATAGATAATAAAACTTATGTATTTGATCAAAATGGAATCAATAAAACAGGTTGGATAAATATAAATAATTATTGGTATTACTTTAATGAAAATTCAGAAATGAGTACAGGGTGGCTTAATTTAAATGGAACTCATTATTACTTATATGATACTGGGGCTATGGCAACAGGATGGTTAAGTATTGATGAGGATTGGTACCACTTTAGTAATGATGGAAGTAGAAGTTTAGGATGGGTACAAAGTGGTGGATATTACTATTACTTAGACTTACAAAGTGGAAAGCTACTTAAAAATACAAAAGTTGATGGTTATGAAATAGATAGTAATGGAAGACGAAAATCTGATAAAAATGATATAACTCCAGGAAATACTTCTAAAAATGTAATTGTAGTTGATGCAGGTCATAATTTTGGTGGAGATGATGGCGCATATGCTACAAACAATGGAGTTACTTATTCAGAAAGAGATTTAAATATGGAAGTTGCAGTAAAACTTAAATCAGAACTTGAAAATAGAGGTTATACTGTTGCTATGACTAGAAATGAATCAGATAGAGAAACATTATCAGCTATGCAGAGTCTTGATAAAAGAGTTAAATTGGCTAATGATCTTAATGCTACTTTATTTGTAAGTGTACATCATAATTCAGCAGATGCAGTATCTGCAAATGGAGTTGAAGTATTTTATAGTACTAATGCTCAAGATGATAGAATGGGTGGAAAATCACCAGATCAATCAAGAATTGAAAAGAGCAAAGCAATGGCTACAAGTGTAGTAAATAATATCTGTAGTAAAACAGGCGCTATAAATAGAGGTCCTAAAAATGGAAATTTAAATGTTTGTAGAAATACTAATATGCCTGCAATACTTATTGAATGTGGATTTATAACTAATGCTAATGAAGCAGAAAGATGTGCTGATTCAAATAATCAAACAATTGTAGCAAAAGCAATAGCAGAGGCAATTCAAAATCAATTAAATTAACTATACAAAATAAGAGAATTTAAATAAAAGAATCTTTTACTTAACATTAATGTTTAAGTGGAAGATTTTTTTATTTTTTCTATGGAAAATGAAACCATAAAAAACTAGCTAATTATAGTATAATTAAGTAGAATAAAGGCTTTAGACATAATTAGAAAGGTAATTATAAAAATTTACTTTTTTTTTTGCATATGTTAGAATTAGTGTGATTTTAGAATATTAATGCAAATTTTTTGGAGAATTTTGTAGACAATATTTTAAAGCATATATTTTAGATGGGAATGGAGGGAAAGAAAGATTTTGAATATTAATAAAAAGGTTATTTCATTATTTCTTGCTTTAACTATTGTATTTTCAATTGTTCCGACAATTAATGTACAAGCTAGTACAACAGATAATTCTTCAGAAGTAGTTTATGAAGGAGAAAAAGAAACTTTATTAGCTAGTACTAGAGCAAACTTTGCTGATATTAAGATAGTATCAGATACAGAAGTTACAGCTAAACAAGCTAAAAAGTGGGCAGAATCAAAAGGTGCTACAAGCACATTTGCAAATTTAGCAGAACTTTATTGGAAATATGCAGAAAAATGTGGAGATGTTAATCCAGGAATAGCATATGTACAAGCAGCCAAAGAAACTGGATATGGTAAATTTGGTGGGGTATTGGATGAAAGCTACAACAATCCTTGTGGAATGAAAACGTCACAAGGTGGAGGAGATTATGATCCAAATGCACATCAAAGATTTAACTCTTGGGATGAAGGAGTACAAGCTCATTTAGATCATCTTGCATTATATGCAGGTGCTAAGGGTTATCCAAAAGAAGGTACATATGATCCAAGACATTTTGTAAGTATAAAAGGGAAAGCAAGCACTGTTAATTCATTAGGCGGAAGGTGGGCTCCGAGTCCTACATATGGTAAAGATGTTAATACATTATACAATAATTTATTAGCTTACTCAGGAATAGACAGTGAATATGAAGAAAACACAAAACCGGATGGTCCAGGCTCTGATGAGGAAGAAGATTATACTCCAGAATTCCCAGAAGCAGGGACAGAACCTAGCATACCAGAAATAACAAAACCTGTGGAAGATTCAAATGACAATAGTACTAATATTTCATCATCAATTGGTTGGAAAAGTGAAAATGGAAATTGGTATTATTATAAGTCGGATGGAACTAAAGCAACAGGTTGGATAAAGCCAGATGGAAATTGGTATTACTTATATAGTGATGGTTCTATGGCAACTGGTTGGTTACAAACTAAGGGAAACTGGTATTACCTTCAATCTTGGGGCGGAATGCAAAAAGGTTGGTTAAATGATGGTGGTAAGTGGTACTATCTTCAAGGTGATGGAATTATGGTTACAGGATTTAGTTCAATAAATGGTAAAACTTATTTTCTAGATGTAAGTGGAGCTATGAGAGTAGGTTGGTTTGAAATAAGTGGAAATTGGCATTATTTCAATACTGATGGAAGTATGCTAAATGGATGGATTAAACCATATGAACATTGGTATTACCTATATTCTAATGGTGCTATGGCAAAGGGTTGGATAAAACTTAATGGAGATAAATGGTATTATCTAAACAATAGTGGAGACATGGCAACAGGTTGGACTACAGTAGGTAGTGATACTTATTATTTAAATCCTTCATCAGGAGAAATGCTTAAAGATACTGTTATTGATGGTTGGAAAATAGGTCCTGATGGAAAAAGATTAAAGAGAGTTGATGGGGGTTCATCTTCTTCTAAGCTGATAGTAATAGATCCAGGTCATAACTATGGTGGAGATGATGGTGCTTATGCAACTCATAATAGAGTAACTTATTCTGAAAGAGATTTAAATATGCAGCTTTCAATGAAGTTAAAAGTAAAGCTTGAATCTAATGGATATCAAGTTGTTATGACTAGAAATGAAACTGATAGAGAAACATTAAGTGTTACTCAAAGTCTTACTAAGAGAGTTAATCTAGCAAATGAACTTAATGCTGATTTCTTTGTAAGTGTACATCATAATTCAGCATCAGCAGCATCAGCTAGTGGTGTAGAAACTTATTATAGTACAAAAGCTCAAGATTCAAATTTTGGTGGAACTTATAGCGATTCTAAGATTTCAACAAGTAGAAGAATGGCTACTAATATTACAAATAGCATTGTAAATAAAACAGGTGCTACGAATAGAGGTGGCAAGGATGGTAATTTATTTGTATGTAGAAATACAAAAATGCCATCAGTACTAGTAGAATCAGGATTTATAAGTAATCCAACAGAAGCAGCAAATTGTGCTGATTCAAATTATCAACATAAAATAGCAGATGGTATTGCAGAAGCTGTATCAAATGCATTTTAAAATAGATAATAAAATTAAAGGAGGCATATGCCTCCTTTTTTCTTTATGAAATTATAAAAATATAAAATTTTGAAAGTAATTTCTAGAATACTGTACTTTAAAGGTCTAATGAGTATATCTAAAGAATAAAAAATAATGACGTACAAGTATTGCTGTACTAGGTTTATAAAGGGTGAATAGCTAGAAATAGCTGGATTTAAAATCTCCTAGGAAATTTTATTATTATATTAAGAAATTATATAATTTCATTATTTTTCTATATAAAGCTATATTATATTTGGACGAAAATATAATATAATTAACATTTTTAAAATAAGTGTATTTTTTTGAATATTTCCTGAGAAATAATTAGAAATAAGTCTAATTAGGATATACTCTTTTATTGCTAAAATATGATAATATATAAGTATATATAATAAATTTGGGAAAAAATATTAGGAGGATGAACATGGGGGAGAAAATTAATAAAAAGAGAATTATATCACTATTTGTAGCATTAACATGTATTTTTTCTTTATTGCCAACATCATTTGGCATGAATAAAGTACAAGCTGCTACTACGAATACTAGTGGAAGAGCAACTTTAGATATTACTGGTCCTCAATATGCATTAACAGTTTCAGGTACTAAGCTTGAAGGTAATACGATTGATACTGGTGTAAAAGTTGATAGTACGAAAACTACTTATAATACCCAAGGTAGATTTAAAGATTTTCAAATCGATTTACCAAAGTATAAGCAAGAAGTTACTGATAAGAAAACTGATAAGGATGAATTACAAGGTAAAATAACAGAAGTTGAAACAATTACTAAGATAGATAGAACAATAGATATTGCTTCAATTAATAAAATAAAAAAAGATCTTTTAAGTGAAATTGATGTAACTTTAACTCAAACTCAAAACAAATCAACTTCTAATGAGGTTACTAATGGAATTACAATAGAAAATCTTCCACTAGGAACTAATGAAGTTATGTATGAAATAAGTGAAAAAACTACTACAGATATAAAAACTACTGTATATAAAATTAATGCTGATGGAAGCATTTCAAAAGATTCAGAAGATAATTCTCAAACAACAGACTTAATAACTAGTAAATCAACACAAATAATTATTGAGCATGCTGAAAATTATGCTCAAGGTAAGATTAAAAAAATTGACTTTAAAAGTTATGTAGGTTCAAAGGATACTTATTTACAAGATTTAAAAGATGGAAATAAAAATAAGAATAAGGTTCCATTTTTATATAACAAAGAACTTTTAACAACTGATACTGAAAGTTTCTTTACTTATGAACATATAGTAAATGACCAAATTCAAAATTTAGATTATATAATAAATTTTGATGAATCATTTAAATTAGATGGTGCCAAGGTATGGATGGATGGAACATCATCAACTGCAAGCACAAGTGGAAACACTTTAGAAGGTGCATTGGAAAAAACAGATTCTAAGATTATGGTTATAAAGATGCCTAATAACGGAACTTTAGGAAAGAACTATGCTATAAAATTAAAGTTCATAGATGAAAACTCTAGTAATGACTATACATTAAGAAAAGTAGATATTCAAAGTAAATATAATAATGAAGAAATACTTCTACAAGAAAAAAATTATATAGATAAAGAATTTAAAGATGTTAGTGTACCAGGAGAACCAAAAAGATATGAAGGTAAAATTTACTTAGATAAAAATGCTGGAAAAGTAAATATTACACCAAATTTAGGGAAGTCCAGTGGGTATACAGTGAAACTTAGTAATCATTATCTTGATGAATATGGAAAAGTAAAAATAAAGCAACAAGATTTTGATAAATTTGTATCTTTTAGTGATAGCACTAGTGATAAACCAAATGCAAATGTTATTTATATGGATATTTATGAAGGTTCTGAGTCATCAGAACAATTAGGCGCATTATTAGCAACATATGAATTACAAGTTGTATTTAATGGAAAACAACAGCCATATAAATTTAATTTTGGTGACAATGTTACATTAAAAGAAGCAAATGGTGGAGAGAAGGAAATAAACTTTAATTCATCTATTCATAAATATGATTTATATGTAAAGGACCCATCACAAAAAGTAAGAATTACTTATGAGGATGGTTTAGTAGAAACAGTAGCAAGAGTTAAGGTTAATGGAATTGAAGAATCTATTCAAATCAAGGGAAGTCTTGAGTTTGATTTGAGAAATTCAGGAGGAAAACAATTAACTATTACTATTTATAAAGGTGGAACTTTAGCATCAGATAAGTATGTATTTAATATTCAAGGAGATTCAGATGAGGGTGGTGGAGAAATACCAAGTGCCCAAAATGCATATTTAAGTTACTTGAATTTTAACACTGGAGATTTAAAGAAGGAAGATGGAAGTGCAGGATTTTCAAGAGAAACTTTAAATTATGATTTAGTAGTTAAACCAGACACTAAAGTTGTTGATGTAACAGCAATAGTTGATGAACCAAAGGCAAGTATAACAGAAGCAAAAGTTATTGAAACAGGTGAAAATTATAATTTAACATCAGGTACTAAAAGTCAAATTCCATTACAAGAAAGTGGAACAACAACATTACAAATAGTTGTTACAGCTGAAAATGGTAAAGATAAGAAGATGTATACTGTAGTTATTAAACATGATGGAAGAAGTAATAATGCTGACTTAAAAGATATAGAACTTAATACAGGTGATTATGAATTTAATTCTAAACATGATACATTTAAGGCACGTGTTGATCAAGATGTAAAATCTGTTAAAGTTAAACCAATACCTGTAGATGAAAATTATTCAAGTATTACTGTAGATGGAGAAAAATTTACAGGAAGTCCAATATCAATAAGTCTTAAAGGTCAATGGAAAACAGAAGTTGATATAGTTGTAGTAGCTGAAGATAAAAGTACAAAGAAGACCTATGAATTAACTATATATAGAACTAATGATCCTTTAGATGACATTAAAGATCCAGATGATGATGACGACGACGACGATGATGATGACAAAAATGATGCATATTATGATGAAAGTAATAAAATTTGGATTGATATGAGCAAGTATGAAGAATGGGGAAAAGTAAATGGAAAATATATTTACTTTGACAAAAGAGGTAGACAAGTTAAAGATGCTTGGGTAAAAGTTGATGGTAGCTGGTTTTATGTTAACAAATCAGGATATAGAGATACTGGCTGGATAAAACAAAGTGATGGCAGATGGTACTATCTTGATAATAATGGAAGAATGATAACTGGTTGGTTTTATGATAAAGAAAGAGGAAATCAATATTACTTTAATCCAAATGGAGCAATGCAAGTAGGCTGGTTATACTTAGGTGGGAACTGGTACTATTTTGAATCAGGTGGTAGAATGCTTCAAAATGAAAAAGCATATATAGATGATGCTTGGTATTCATTTTCTAATTTTGGAATAATGTATTAAAAATTATATAAGATAAAAATGAGATGATTATATATAAAGGAATCATCTCATTTTTTTATACATTATATTTTGGTAGTGTGATGATATAGAAATAAGTAATTTTGAAAGAGTAAATGAATTGATTCTATTGTTTATATAAATTCATATTTAAAGTAGAGTCTTATTACATAATAAATTTATGAGAATTATAGCTTATAAGAGTTAGTTACTAATTAAGAAAGAATAATATTTAATTATAATAAAGAAGAAATGAATTATATCGATAATAAAGTAAGAAGTGAAGAGGGGGATAATTATGCAAGTTAATAATAATGGAATAAATAATAACAAACTATATACTAATTATAATCAGGAAATAAATAATATTAATAATAAATCAAAAAACAATGATATAAATATTAAAGATAATTCTAAAGATAAATTAGACTTATCTAAAGATATGAGAACGGCGGCTAGTAGAAGTAGAGCCATAATGGGACCTCAATTAGATAAGGGTACAGCTAGTAATACTACTATTTATGTAGATAAGTCAACATTTATGCAAATAGCAAATTATTCAACAAATAATTCAGAATGCCAATGGGATGAGCTTGGTGTAGATGGAGAAAAAAGATGGGTTGTAATAAATGGACAAAGATTTGAATGTCCATTAAGTAAAGAAGAAAAGGAAGCTTTTGAAAGAGCCTCAAAAACTATGCTTGATTATCTAATAGAGGCTGACAAGGAAAAAGAAGAAAAGAAAGAGAAAAAAGAAAACATAGATTTTAAATTTAATGGTGATGGAAGCATATCTATAGATGATGAATCTTTATTAAGTAGTAATCCAAAGTTAAGTGGATTATTAAAGAATGATAAAGTGATGAAAATGCTTAAAGATATTGCAAAAACTAATGGTGGCAGTTTATCTATGCATATATAATTATATACTTTAATTAGAAATAGAATACATAGTAAGTAAGTTTTGTAATAAGTATAAGATTTAAGTATGTATTCTATTTCTATATATATTTATATAAAATGAGAGGAAAAACTATAATTTATACTATGCAAAAGTATATATAAATGTTATTGGATATGTTTACAAATTGTAATATAATTATAATATAAATTAATTAGTATATTTTAATATAAAATATATATTGCAAAGTGATTATTGTGTTAAATTATTATATTATAAAGTTAAAGTTATAATATAGGTAAATCTTGATTTCGATCTAATTTAAAGTTTAAAAATATATTAAAATAAACATTAATTTATATATTAACGAGAGTGTGAGGGGAAGAGAATGATTGAGGTAAGGTATAAAAATACTGAAGAACAATGGGTTAATTTTTCTATTTATAAAATGAATAGCCAAAGTAATAAAGATAGATTGGCTACGTTAAGAAGAAATTTATTTTTAGGAATAGGTCTTTTTATAGGTGTGTTGTATTGTGTTTTAGGAATTCAAGAATACAGTAAAGGAGAAAGTCCGATATTTTCTATTGTATTAGGTGTAATTTTTGCTGGTGCAGGTATATTTGGATATTTTAAATTGCCTACATACTGGATTAAAAGAGCAAAGAAAAATTTCAAGGATTTATTTAAGAAAAATGAAAAATCTTTGGGGAGAACTATAGAAGTATTCTTGGAAAAAGACGGGTTGATAATTAATAGAAATAAGGAAAAGACAAAACTTTTATTAAATAATATTACAGATGTTACAGAGATAAATAATTGTTTATATGTAATTTCAAATGATAATCCGGGAATAGTTATTCCTAATGATGCATTTGAAAGTACAGATGATAAGATAAATTTTAAAAATACTATAATGAATAATATAAAATAGTTAATATATTTATAGATAAATTTGAATTAAGTAATTTAATATGTAAATTGCCACACCGTTATTCTGAACTACGTTTTGGATATATGTATTGGTAAAGTCGTCTAGATAAATTGTTCTATTGGTATTAAACATTAATATAATAATTAAAGCTATATTTTAAGTTGCAATTTAACTTAAAATATAGCTTATTTTTTATTAGACTAGCATTTTTTTTGACTCAATGCTGAGTATCAAAAATTATTATTATATTTATTAATTAAACTTTCTATTAAAATTATATGGTAAAAATTTGATAAATGTATTTACTTTTTATATGAATTATAATATAATTTATTAAAGTTCATATTATGAACAGAGATTGCGGTTATTTTGTATTTTAAAAGGAAAAATTTAATGATAAAAAATTTTTAATTGGATTTAAAGATATATTTTTTATAAAGTATATGTTTTGGCAGAATTCTAAATTCTGTATGTTCAATTGTGTTATAGGTTATAAGCCTAAAAATTAGAATTTTGGATAAAATAATTTTAGATATATATAATTATTTATATATTTTTAACTAGATTTTTATGTTTTAGTATAATCAGATATGGTGTTGGAATTTACTTTTATCAGAGTTTTTTTAGTAGACAGTACTCCATGAGATTTATATTAGAAGATCAAAGAATTAAATATGTGGTTTACAAATTAAAGGGGGAGAGGTTATATGTTAGAAGATAGATTAGAAATATTAAAAATATTAAACAATAATTTTAATATTAATCAAAGAGAGTTGTCAAAGAGAACAAATATTTCATTAGGAAAAGTGAATTCAATTTTAAAGGAGTTTACACTTGATGGAACTATAGAAAGAGTTATAAACAATAGAGGGATTTTATATAGGGTAACTGAAAAAGGCATGAAAATATTAGAAGAAAATCTTGCATCAGCGAAAAACACTAGATTGAAAATTCATGAAGAGAATAATAAATCAGTTAAAGAAGCTGTTATTCTTGCAGCGGGAAGAGCTAGGGATTTTGGAAAACCTGTAGGAATGCTTGAAATAGAAGATTTTAAATTAATAGATAGAACTTTAAATATACTTAAAGAAAATGGAATTAATAAAATTACTATAATAACAGGTTATGAAAGTGCTTGTTATGAAGAGTACTTTAAGAATAATAAGAATATAAATTTAGTTAAAAGTGATAAATACAAATGGACTGGAACTATGTATTCATTATCTTTAGCTAGAGAATATGTTAAAGATGATTTTTTATTAATAGAAAATGATTTGATTTTTGAAAAAAGAACAATTAAAGAACTTATAGAAAGTAATAGTAGGGATTGCATTCTTCTTACTAATGAAAGTGGATCAGGGGATGAAGCTTTTGTTGAAATAAGAAATAATCATCTATTCAAGATGTCTAAGGATATACATCAATTTAATAGAATTGATGGTGAAATGATTGGTATAACTAAGGTATCTCATAAATTATATCAAATGATGCTTGAGGAATTTAAAGATAATATAAATCCATATTTAAATTATGAATATGTATTATTAGATGTTGCTAGAGATTACAATATTGGATTTGTAAAAATAGATGATCTTGCTTGGGGAGATGCAGATACTAAAAAAGAATATGAAAATATTTTAAATCATCTTTATCCAACTATAAGAAGACGTGAGCTAAATTATGAAATTAACACTGTAAAAACTATAGTTAGAGAAGCTATGAAAGTATCTGAAGATGAGATAAGTGAAGTTGTAGCTGCTGGAGGTATGACTAATAAAAATTATAGAATTTGTGTTAAGGGAAAAAGGTATATATTAAGAGTTGCAGGTATTGGAACTGAATGTATGATAAGTAGAAAAAATGAAATGTTTAACTCTTCAATTGCTTCAGAAAGAGAATACAATGTTGAAACTCCATATTTCAATGTTGAAACTGGAATAAAAATATCTACTTTTATAGAGAATGCAGAAACTTTAACTCCAAGAAGTGTTAAAAAGGAAGAAAATCTAAAACAAGTTACTAGAATATTAAGGGATTTACATGAGGATAATGAATTTCCAATGAAAAATGAATTTAATGTGTTTAGAGAACTTGAAAAATATGAAGATATTTTAAAGACTGCTGATGGAGAATTCTTTGATGATTATGATGAAGTAAGAGAAAGATTTATGAAATTAGAACAAGTTCTAAAAGAGTGTGATAGAGTTTTTGTTCCATCTCATAATGATTTAGTATCAGAAAATTTAGTGAAGGATACAGAAGGTAGAATTTATTTAATAGACTGGGAATACAGCGGTATAAATGATGACATGTGGGATTTAGCAGCACTTTCTTTAGAAAATAATTTTTCGGAAGATGATACAGAATTAATGTTTAGACTTTATTTCAATGGTGAAGTAGATGAGAACTCAAGAAAAAGATTATTAATTCATCAAATAAGCCAAGATTTATTATGGGCTGTATGGACATTGATTAAAGAGAATGAAGGGGATGATTTTGGTACCTATGGAATAGATAGATACAATAGAGGAAAAGAAAATTTAAATAAACTAGAAGCTGAATTTTAAGGAGATAAAAACATATGAGAGCAATATTAGTAGCAGCTGGGATGGGCACTAGACTTAGACCGCTTACAAATACAATACCAAAGTCTTTAGTTGAGATTAATGGAATTTCATTACTTGAAAGACAAATTATCAATTTAAAAGAAATAGGTATAGATGAAATTGTAGTTTTGACTGGATATTTACATGAAAAATTTGATAATTTAGTCGAAAAATATAATTTAGTTAAGATAGTTAATGATAAATATGACGTTTATAATAATATTTATACAATGTATTTAGCTAAGGATTATCTTAAAGATACATTTGTTATTGATGCAGATAATTATATCAATAACAATTTTTTACCTAAAGTTAGACCAGAACATTCAGAGTATTATTCTGCTTGCAAGGAGAATATTGATGGTGAATGGTTATTAATATATGATGAAAATAATAAATTACAAAGGGTTGATATAGGAGAAGAGGGGGATAAACCTTCTTATATAATGTCAGGAGCATCATATTGGAGTGAAAGAGATGGAAAAATTATAGCACAGAAAATAGATCAAAAAGTTAATGGTGGAGATTTTGAAAATTTATATTGGGATGATATAGTTGTTGAAAATCTTAAAGATTTAGATGTTTATGTTAATAAAATAGGGTCTAATGATATTTTTGAAATAGATTCTCTTAAAGATTTAGAGTACTTAAAAAATAAGCTAAGTATAAGATAAATGCATATTTAAAATATGTATTTATCTTATAAAAATTTCAAAAAATCATTTATACATTATAGATTTTTTATCCTTTAGGAATTTATATTATTAATAAGGACTTAATTTGACAACTTCTTTAGTTAGTGTAAAATATAGTAGAAGTAAAATAATCCATTTAGCGATTATAGGAGGACTACATAGATGGCAAAATCAATATCGAAGAATGCATTGTTTAAAGGATCATTAAATTTATTTAATATTGTATTACCAATATTAGTGGGTCCAGTTATAGCACAAACATTAGGAGATAAATCATATGGACAGATATCCTATGCAGAATCTTTAACTGGATGGTTTTTAATATTTGCAAGTTTCGGAATTTCTCAATATGGATTAAGAGAAATAAGTAAAGTAAGAGATGATGAAGAGAAACTCCAACAAACTTTTACCAGTTTGTTTTTATTCACTTTATTTACTAATATACTAGTTTCTTCAATATATATGATATATGTATGCACAATAGGCAGGAATAGACCAGACTTTTATACCTGTATGATTTTAGGATTTAATCTTGTATTTAATCTTTTTTATGTTGAATGGATTAATGAAGCATTAGAAAATTATGATTTTATAGCGATGAAGACTATGATTGTTAGAATAATTTATTCTTTACTTGTTATATTTTGCATAAGAGATATAAGTAATTTTAACTTGTATTTATATTTAGTTGTAGGATTTAATTTTATAAATAATATTTTAAGTTTTATATATATAAAGAAAAGAGTAAAATTCAATTTTAAAAATTTGCATTTTATAAGACATATTAAACCTATGTTTTTTGTTGTTATTTTATCTAATGTAAATATTTTATATACTCAATTAGACAAGATAATGCTAGGTAGTGAAACTTTTGGTACAGATACAGTTAATGTTGGATATTATAGTATGGCTCAAAAAATAATGACAATAATAAATACATTAATGCTTACAATAATACAAGTAACTATGCCAAGGCTTTCTAATTACTTAGGAAATGATTCAAGGGAAGAGTATATGACATTACTAAGAAGAATTATAAAAATATATTTTATGTTTTTATTTCCAGCATCCATAGGAATGTTATGCCTTTCAAAAGAAATAATACTTTTATATGGAGGAAGCCAATTTATTAAGGCTATACCAATAATGTTTGTATTTTCTCTTTATATGTTAACTATTGGAGTAGAGGGAATAATAGCAAATCAAATGATATATCTTAATGGAAGAGAAAAAGATGATGTTAAACTAGTTTTAATAGGTGGCATTCTAAATGTAATATTAAATTTTGCATTAGCAATAACAGGACATTTTACACCAACAAATGCAATAATAACAACTCTTGTTGCAAATTTAATTGTTATAGTACTTGAATATAGATTTGCAAGAAAAGTTATTAATATAGATATAAATTTATTTGCATTTGAAAACTTTAAATACTTTTATTATTCGTTATTGTTTATTCCAGTAATATTTGTAATTAAGCACTTTATAAGTAGGGTATTATTAGTATCAGCACTTGCAGTATTAGCATGTGGAATAATATATGTAGGAATATTAATACTTACTAAAGATGAAGTGTTTTTACAATTAAGCAATACTTTACTTAGAAAATTTAAATTAAAGAGATAATACATTGTAGTAATGTTCTTATAGCTTATGCAATTACATCATTTAAAGTGGTTTCTAGAAAATCTTACTTTAAAATGAATGTGTTTGTATAGGCTATTTTTTATTCTTAGATTAGCTTGAGATCTAAAAAATTAAAAGGTAATTCTAATTCTACTATAATTTCTAAATTAAAAAAGCGTGAAATTTTATTGTTTAAATTTCACGCTTTTAGTTCTATTAATAAACTATGTTACATAAGTTATTAATAAGTAAATAAAAGATTATATTTTACTATAGTATTGATGTATACGAGATTGTTTTATTTGAATATATAAATAGATGTTTAAAAGATAGTCTAATAAAATAATATAGTGATTCAAAAGCTAAAAAAGAGGGGGATATTTTTATGATTAGGAGAATTATAAAAAGAAGCTTATTAGTGCTTATGGCTACATTTTGTTTTAATATTGTAAACTGTGATTCTAATTCAAAAGTATATGCGACAACAACAGAATCAAGTGAATCAATAAATAATTTAAATTTGTTAAGTGGTGAAAAACTTATTAAGATATCTGAGGAAAAAAATCAATATAAGACAAGTATATATAATAATATTGAAAGAGCTATAATTAATTATGAATTTTTAAGTGATGCTAATATAGACAATATTAATATAGAAATATTAAATCCAAATAAAAATGAAAAATCTGCAAATTATGTTTTAGATAAAACAAATTTGGTTATACTAATAGATAACCTTCAAGTTGGTTTAACTGAAGTGATTATAAAAGATAAATTAAATGAAAAACAAATTTGTAAATTATATATAGACTATAATAAAAATTATAATGACAATGATGAAGTAGGATGGGTAAAGAGTTTAGGTGAATGGTATTTCATAGATCCATCTACAAGAGATAAAAAAACTTATTGGCTACTTCATAATGGATATTGGTACTACTTAGGTGAAGATGGTGTTATGAAAAATGGATGGATTTTAGATAGTGACAAGTGGTACTATTTAAATTCAACCGGTATTATGGAGAGTGAACTTATAAAAGATGAGAGTGGAAATATATATCATTTAAATGAGGATGGGTCTTTAAATTCATAAATTAGACATAGTGTAATTATTTTTATAATTATTTAATTAAATATATTTTAGTTTTAAAAGGAATATTAAATACAAGATAATTTAAATGACATAATGAAAGATGAGTAGAGTTATTAATAACTTTACTCTTTTTTTTACTGAAAATTATAACGTTTTTAAAGTACAGAACGCTAATGAAATCATAGGGTTAGTAAAAAGTATTTTCTAATTTGGAAGAGATTATATGATAGATGAATAAATAAATAAATAAGTAAATAAGTAAATAAATAAATAAATAACTTTTGAGGTTTTTAAATGTAGAGTGGATTGAAAGTAAACAATAATATAAAATTTTGTATATCCACTCTTAATTAAAAAATAATAGAGTTATTTTTTATGAACATATTGTCTTGAACAATGAACAATGATAATATTAATTTGTTCATAAAATGAACTGAATTGTGAGCAGCATTTTATATACTGAAAAAACATTTATAAACTTGAATAGACTGAAAAGAAATATTTAATATGTGGATTAAAAGTAATAAGAGGGGGACTTTAAATGAATTTTAATAATAATTATAAAAAAGGAGTAGGCTGTGGAATTATTTCAGCTATATCATGGGGGGCTGATACTGTTCTAATGGGATTTATATTAGCAATGACACCATTTATAGAAAATGAGCAAGCTATAATACTTGCACCTATAATAACAGCCTTTTTACATGATAGTTTTTCTGCGATATGGACATTTATATATCTTGGATTAAGAAAAAAGTTATGTGACTTTTTTAGAGCAATTAAAACAAAGAGTGCTTTATGGGTTGCTCTTGCAGCATTACTTGGCGGACCTATTGGTATGAGTGGATATTTGTTATCTGTTAAATACATAGGACCATCTTATACAGCTATTATTTCGTCATTGTATCCTGCAATTGGAGCAGTACTTGCTACTATAATTCTAAAAGAAAAAATTAATAAAAGTGCATGGATTGGGTTAGTAGCAGCTATATTAGGTGTATCTATACTTGGGTATACATCTACAACAAGTACTGCAAATCCTGTAGGTTTTATTTTTGCAATAATTTGTGCGTTTGGTTGGGGAAGTGAATGCGTAGTGTGTGCATACGGAATGAAAGGGAATGAAGTGACTTCAGAATTTGCTTTGCAAATAAGGCAAATTACTTCAGCTATTGTATATGGATTAATTATTGTTCCAATAGTAGGAGGTATAGGACTTAGCTTTAATATTTTTAAGTATAGCGCAATATTTTGGATTGCAGGAACAGCATTAGCAGCTACTGTATCATATTTATTTTACTATACAGCAATATATAAGATTGGAGCAACTAGGGCTATGGGAGTAAATATAACATATGTTGTTTGGTCAATTGTATTTGATGCTATATTCTTAGGAAATAAAATAAATGCGTTAACTATCTTAAGTAGTATTTTAGTTATAATAGGAGTTTATTTTATTGCAAAAGAGCCTGAAGAAGAAATAAAAAAATTAAAATTTGTAGAAGTAGAATAAATTAAGTAGATAAAACAAATAAAATAATTTTAATAATTATTGTATAAGAAAATCTTAGGTGAAATAAAAAAATATGAGATCACCTAAAGATTTTCTTTTTTTATTTTTTAGTAATTTATATTCATAAAGAGTATAAATTACTAAAAAATAATAATATGTAGCTACTATTATTTCAGGATTGTATTTTGAATAAGAAATAACTGTAAATAGTAATATCTAAAGCTTTATTGGATGTTTTGTTCTGTTCTAGAAAATTATATTGTATTTAAACATTTAATAAAAGTGATATAGTGTAATAATTTTCCTTAAAATTTAATTAAAATAAACTATACATACTACTATAAAGTTATGTATTATATTTATAGTAGAAAATTATCGAAAAAAGAAAAAATATGTTTTTATTCTAGAATTAACAGTAATAATTATCTAATTAAAATTTTAAAATTAGATTTCCTTAAAAATATAAGAATTTTTAATTCAGGGTATAATTTAAAATCTATAGGAAGTAAAAAATTTATTTATAGTTAGAAGGAAGACATTGTAAACATTATTGAGGTGCACTATGAATATAAAAAAGAAATCTATTATTTTAGCAGTATTTTTATCTACAATTCCTGTTTTTATTACAATGAGCATATATATCACAAAATTTAGTGAAAGATCTATTGAATTAATTAAAGAAAATGTAATTTTAGCTGCTAAAGATCAATCAACTCATTTAGAAAATTTTTTTGATCAGAGATTAATTAATCTTAATGTTATTTCAAATATGCCAATAACCCATGATTTTTTATATGATTTCAATAATAATATTTTAAATAAATCTGAGGAAATAAAATTTAAAAGAGATATTATAGTAGAGATTTTGAAGTCAAGGCAACATGAGCAATCATATTTGGTAAAAACATCATTAATTAGTAAAGATAATACTATAATAGCATCAAGCGATAGTAACAGTATTGGTAATAAAGCTGCTTTTGATGATAAGGCCATAGCAAAATTTAATAATAAAGAAACTATTATAACTGATATTATAGAATATGAGGGAATGAATAATGGAGAAAAAAGCGCAATGGTAGCAATACCTATATTTTTTGATGATTCTTATCAAGGTGTTATAGCAAGTATTATTAATATGAGTTACTTTGAAGAGATTGTTAATGAGGTACGATTTTTTAATACTGGTAAAATTATAGTTATGGACAGTAAAGGGACTGTGGCTGCAACTATAAGTGAATATTTAAATGAAGATATATATAATATAGATAAACCTAATACTCTAAAAGATGTTTGGAGGAAAATGGAGTATGAAGATGATTCATATGGTCTGATTGAATATACTATTGATAATATTGATAAAGTAGGATATTTTTATAGAATACCTAATTCAAATTGGGTAGTTTTAAGTGGTGTTGAATGGTCAGAATTTACAGATCCACTTAATGAAAGCATTATTATTATGATTTTTATGTCTATAATAATATGTATTTTAGTAGCAATATCATATATTCTTATTATTAATTTTTTCTCTAAACCTATTTACGGATTATTAAATTCAATAAGAGAGATTAAAAAGGGAAATTATAAAAGTAGATTTATATATAATGTAAAAGATGAATTTGGAGAGATATCTCAAGCGTTTAACGAATTAATGGATGAAATTTTAAAGAATAAGATGAAACTTAAATTAAGTGAGGAAAGTTATAGAGTTATAATGGAACAAACTGATGACATTATATTTGAGTGGGATATAAATAAAGACAGAATAAGTTATTCTGATAATTGGAATCATAAATTTAATTATAGACCTGTTATTAAGGGAAAAGATTTAGATACACTAAATATTATTTATGAAGAAGATAAAGAAAAGTTTAATGAAATAATTGAGGAAATAAGAAGTACTAATGAATATAGGGAATGTGAAGTTCGGTTAAGAAAAAATTATAGTGGAGAATATATATGGTGTAAATTTAGAATTAATGTAATTTTAGATGATAAAAATTGCCCAATAAAAGTAATTGGAGTTATAACTGATATAGATCATGAAAAAAGAGAAAATGAAAAGTTATTATTTAAAGCTCAAAGGGATAGTTTAACAGAAATTTATAATAAAATAACATCTCAAGATATGATTGAAGAATGTATAAATAATAGTGTAGAAGGGGATAAGCATGTATTATTTATCATTGATGTTGATGATTTTAAATCTATAAATGATACTTTAGGACATTTAACAGGGGATTCTGTTTTAAAAGATATTTCAATTAAAATAACAGAAATATTTAATGAAAATTCAATAATAGGAAGAATTGGTGGAGATGAGTTCATTGTATTTCTGAAAAATATTGAATCTGAGAATTGTATACATAAAAAAGCTGAACAATTAGTTAAAGGCTTTAGAGAAAGTTATACTGGAAAAGTTGATAGATATAAAGTGTCAGGAAGTATAGGAATTGCTAGATATCCTGAAAATGGTATTACGTTTGAGGAGTTATTTTCAAATGCAGATAAAGCGCTATACTGTGCTAAAAAACAAGGAAAAGATACGTATTATATATGGAAGGTATAGTTAAATTAATATAAAAGAACTATAATTAGTATTGTAAGACAGGAGGTAACATAGTGATAAAATTAATAGTTTCTGATATGGATGGAACACTTTTAAATAGTGAACATAAGATATCAAAAGAAAATTTAGAGGCAATAAAAAGAGCAGAGGAAAAAGGTGTGCATTTTGCAATAGCTACGGGTAGAGCATATCAAGATGTAAAGCCTTTTATTGATGAATGTGACTTAGAATGTCAATGTATACTTATGAATGGTGCAGAGTATCGAGATGAAAATGGAAAAATATTAGAAAATATTTATATTGATAAAGAAAAGACAAAAAGAATTCTAGAAGTTTTAAAGAGTGGTGGATTTAGTGTTGAATTGTATACAGATAAAGGAATATATACAACGGACACCAAAGAAGAAGCATATCAAGGAATGATATATAGAGTTAAAAGTTTTGACCCACACTTATCAGAAGAAGAGGTATTAGAGAATGCTAAAGTGCATCCACATCTTTTAAATTTAAAGTATATAGATGATATAAATAAATTTTTAGAAAGTGAAATAAATATAGCTAAAGTGATTGCTTTTTATGATGATGTAGATGTAATTAAAAAATTAAAATTTGATATAGAAAAGATAGAAGGATTAATTGTAGCATCAACTTTTGCAACTAACGTAGAAATTAATAATATAGAAGCACAAAAAGGACTTATATTATCTAAAACTATTGAAAAGATGGGAATAAGTAAAGATGAAGTTATAGTTCTAGGGGATAGTTTTAATGATTATTCATTATTTACTGAATTTCCAAAATCTTTTGCTATGGAAAATGCTGTGCCAGAAATAAAAGAAATAGCTAAATACATTACTGATACTAATGATAATTCAGGAGTAGCTAAAGCTATTTATAAAGCAATAAATGAAGAAATTTAACATTAAATTTTAAAATAGAGGTTATATGAAAATGCAAACTAGAATTTTAGTTTGCATTTTTTTTTGCATAAAAATAAATGTTAAATTTTAGGATGAACGTATTGTATTGAACGGTGAACAATGTTAGTATATAAATGTTCAATAAATGAACAAAATAAAATAAGGGTATTAATGAGGGGGAGAAGTAAATGAATAGGATGTTAAAAAAGGGTTTTGTAATTGGGTTAGCTTTAACGATTTCTATAGGATTAATTTCATGCAAGACAGGAAAAAGTAAAGAAACCTTAGGTAGTAATGGAAAAATTAAAGTTGAATATTGGTATGGTCTTGGAGGAAAGCTTGGGAAAAATATGGACAATATAATAAATGATTTTAATAATTCTCAAGATAAGTATGAAGTTAAAGGGATTTCACAAGAAGATTATGATGCAACTTTTAAAAATTTACAAGCAGCTATTGCAGCTAAAAAGACACCAGCTCTTGTAGTTTTAGAACCAGATAAAGGTGCTATATTAAATAATAAAGGTGCACTTGCAGATATAAGTAATTATACAGCAGAGGACAGTAATTTTAATAGCGATAATTACATAAAATCATTTTTTGAGTCATGTAAAAAAGATAATAAGCTATATGCATTTCCTATGTTTGGAACAACACAAGTTTTATATTATAACAAGAAGGAATTTGAAAATGCAGGGATATCTAAAGATTCATTAAACACTTGGAGTAAAATTGCAGAAGCAAGTAAAAAAGTAATTAAAAAGGACGGTGATGAAACTAAATTTTATGGTTGGGAACCTATGTGGGGAGCTGATAATTTAATTGATGCTTCATTAAGTAATGGTGGAAGTATTTTAAGTGAAGATGGTAGCAAAGTGTTAATAAATTCACCAGAGTGGATAGAAGTTTGGGAAAATTTTAGAATGTGGATACATGATGATAAAATCATGAAAATTAATTCAAGTGGACAAGGATGGGAATACTGGTATTCAACAATTGATGATGTTATGCAAGATAGAGCAGGGGGATATACAGGATCATCAGGGGATCAAGGAGATTTAGATTTTGAAAAGTTAGGGGCTATTGAACAACCTGCATTTAAAGAGGGAAAGGAAGCAAAACCAATTGCGGAAGCAAGACTTTTAGTAATTCCAAAGTTAGCGAATGAAGAAGCAAAAAAGGGAGCGTATGAATTCATTAAATACTTCACAAGTCCAGAAGTTAATGCAAAATGGTCAATAGCTTCAGGTTATATTCCTGTTAATAAAGCAGCATGTAATACCGATGCATTTAAGGAATATGTGGAAAAAAATCCGCAAGCACTTGTTCCAATAACACAAGCATTGCATGCAAGTAAATCATTTATTGATCCGACTAATGGAAAAATATATGATGCTTTAAAAGTTGCAGCAGATAAGGTTGAATTGGAAAATATATCAGCAAAAGAAGCTTTAGATGAAGCTGAAAAAATAGCACAATCAGAATTAGATAAAACTTTAAAAAAGTAATAAAACATATCAACAGAACGTTTACAAAAGCGGTGGAAAAGTATTTACTACTGTGGATAAGTTTTAGAATTTTATTCTTTTATATGGAGATAGATTGCAATAAATATTTTAATAGAGTAATGAAATTAGAATATTTATCATTAGCTTTGTTTTATTAGAGTATTGATACTTAAGTACTAAAACAGAGATTTATTGTTAAAAATAGATGGAAATATATTTAATAGAGGCCTAAATTTTATTTGAGGGGTTATGGAGAGAATTATGAAAAAGTCTAATATTAAAAAGTTTGATCAAATTTTTACTATACTTATGTTTGTATTGCCAGCTATTATTCCGCTTATAGTATTTTGGATAGTTCCAATTTTTAAATCATTATTTATAAGTTTTACAGATTGGGATTATATAAGTGCTGAATATAGTATTGTAGGTTTAAAAAATTATAGGGAGTTATTCTCTAATAAATTATTTTATGATGCATTAAAAAATACAAGTATATTTACATTAGGAACATTACTTCCAACAATAGCTGGTGGATTAAGTTTAGCATTATTGCTAAGATCAAACTTTAAAACTTCAGCAATATATAAAGCTATAATATTTTCTCCATGGATAACTCCTACAGTTGCAATTTCTATTGTATGGAGTTGGATATTTGAACCTAATTATGGATTTGCAAATTATATATTAAATCTATGTAATTTACCTAAATTACAATGGTTGCAAAGTTCTAATACTGCTATGGCTGGAGTAATTATTGTTACTGTTTGGAAAAGTATAGGATGGGCTATGATTTTTTATTTAACTGCACTAGAGAAAATACCTAAAGATTTATATGAATCAGCTTCAATTGACGGGGCTGATTCACTAAATAAATTTAAGAGTATAACATTACCTTTAATTTCACCTACTACATTTTTTCTATTTGTAATAACAACAATAAATTCTTTGCAGGCATATGATCAAATTCAAGTGTTGACTCAGGGAGGACCATCTGGAAGCACTAGAACATTATTATATATGTATTATCAATGTGCATTTGAAAATTTTAATATGGGAGAAGCTACTGCAATAGCAACAGTAATTTTATTTATAACTTTAGTATTATCATTAATTCAATTTGTTGTTTCAAAAAGGTGGGTACATTATTAGTTATTTTAATATGAAAAATAATGGGGGTATAAGTTTGAAAATAGGTATGACCTAGGAATGAGTAAATAAGTTAATAAATTAATAAATAATAGTTGAGAATTGAAATTTGAGAATAAGGTAACAAATTCTACTATGGAATTTTAAAATGTATATTTTGAAAAAATAATAAGAATTTAAGCAAAGACTCTCAATTCTCATCTTTACACTTTCAAATAAAAAGACGTGGTGCAGCCACTTTGTTCTGTAGGGGGATTTATGTATGGTAGAAGGAAAATTATATAGAGATAATGAGATGGATTTAGAATGTATTAAAAGTAATATTAGCAAAAGAAAAGTAAATTATAAAAAAATAGTAGCTAATATGATAAGATATGTTTTTATTATATTAGCAAGTGTAATAGCTTTCTTTCCATTTTTATGGATGGTATCAAGTGCATTAAAAGTAAAAGATGAAGTGTTTATTTTTCCACCCAAATTAATACCTTCTAATCCACAATGGAACAATTTCATAGATGTATTTAAGGAAGCTCAATTTGGACAATATATGTTTAATAGTTTTTTTACTTCTTTTATTGAAGTGGCATTTCAAGTATTTACAGCAGCGATGATAGCATATGCATTAACTTTATTAGAATTTAGAGGTAAAAGGTTGCTATTTGGAGTAATAATGGCAATATATATGTTACCATCAGCAGTTACATATGTTCCATGTTATATTTTACTTTCTAATTTAAATTTAATAGATACGCTTTCAGGTTTGATAGTAAGTAATTTAGTTAGTATATTTGGAATATTTTTATTAAGGCAAGCATTTTTGCAGGTTAATAAAAGTTTAATAGAGGCGGCAAGAATAGATGGAGCTTCTCATTTTAAAATATTATGGAAAATAGTATTTCCAATAACAAAACCAACTTTTATAACTTTAATTTTAATAAACTTTGTAACTTATTATAATGACTATATGTATCCATCTCTAATTTTAAAGAGTCCAGAAAAATTTTTAATTTCATCAGGACTTAGACAATTTTTTATTGAAGGAGGAGCATATGGAATAAAATGGCCACAAATAATGGCAGCAAGCACAATAACAATACTTCCATTATTAATATTGTTTGTACTTGCTCAAAAGTGGTTTATGAAAGGAATTGGCGATACTGGTGTAAAAGAATAGTTTTAGAAATGTATTAATATATGCATAAGTAAAGGTGAGCTGAGTAATTAAATTTTCAAAGGCAGAAGATAATTATTTAGAAACAGCAAAAGAAGTGAAGATAAAGTAAAAAACATTAGAATAAATATATTATTAAAAGAAGTTATCTAGGAATAATTTTAAAAGTATTCATAGATAACTTCTCTTAATTTATTTATATTTTAGATTTAAAGATATTCTTAATTAAACAATAAATTATAAAGATATAAGCTGGTAAAGATAGTGAATCGAAAGTCCTATCATATATCAACACATGCTTTAATTCAATATATTCATTACAGTTTTATAAAGTTTTGGTGTTTTGTTGAATAGTGAGAATAGGATAATCCACTTAAATTCGTGGCTAGGGCTATTGGAGTATTTTTTTGATACATCTATAGCTTTACTTTTGATTAAGTTTATTGTTTCATAATCGTCTGAAATATTATTTATACATCCATAGTAAAGGTCTATGATTGACCACATATACCATTTTAAAGTTTTAGCATATAAGTGTTCAGTATTTAGCTTACTCATGAATTCTACTTTTTCATCAAAAACATCTAACATACATAATCTTTTTTTATCAAATTTAGCGTTCATTATACTATCCGGAGTATTCCTATAGTAGTATAATTTTTTATTTGTATATACTAATTTTTTAGATTCAAATAATAATTTATACATTATAGCTTCATCTTCAAATATTCTCATATTAGGAAATCTTATTTTATTAAATAATGATTTTTTATAAATTTTATTCCAAAGTACCACTGTTGAAACATACATTTCATTATATAAATTATTTAATGACTCTATATTATTGAAAGATATTATTATTTCTTTATCATCATTTATAATTTTTTCATCTTCATTTTCTACTTTTATATAATTGCATTGTGAAATATCTGCATTATGTTCTTTTGCTAAATTAAATAGTGTTTCAAACATATTAGGTTCAATCCAATCATCGCTATCAACAAAAGCTATAAACTCACCTTGCGCTATATCTAAACCAGCGTTTCTAGCAGTACTAGCACCACCATTTTCTTTGTGAATAACTTTTATTCTATTATCATTTAGAGCTAGTTCATCACAAATTTTTCCGCTGTTGTCAGGGGAACCATCATCTACTAATATTAATTCAAAGTTTTCTAAAGTTTGATTTAATATACTTGTGATAGAGTTATTTAAGTAATCTTCAGCTTTATATATTGGCATAATAATACTTATTAAAACTTCAGAGTTTTTAATATTGTCATTTAAGTTGTTATCATTTTTAATCATATTTTATTATCTCCATTATTTCTTAAGTATTGATTCTTAAACTATTTTATCATTATATACATTATTATGTTAGTATAAAATTCACTTTTTATTGTTCTTATGTACTCATTTTGTTGACATAAGTCAATTTTGATAATAACATTAAAATGAATGCTGAAATAGGCAGTATATTTTATTCTTTAGGAATTTATAAAAATCTTAAATCTGATGATAATTTCTATAATACTGTGTTTTAAAGGTATTAGGGTATCTCTAAAGAATAAAAAATAATCATATGCCGCACCATTGTTTCTGCACTGCGTTTGGAAAGGGTGCATGGCTAAAAAAATCGATGGCTAAAAAAATCATATTGGTGATTTTATTTTTAAGTACATCGAGAAGGTGGAAAAAATGAGTAATATAGATGATATATCAAAAGAAAATTATCAAAATAAAAATAATGATGAAGAATATGAAAATTTAAGTTTAAAAGACGCTCAAATGTTGATGGTTAGTATTTTAAAAGATGTTCATAATATATGTGAAAAACATGGATTAAAGTATTTTTTAGATGCAGGAACTTTATTAGGGGCAGTTAGGCATAAGGGATTTATTCCATGGGATGATGATATGGATATTGGAATGCTTAGGGATGATTATGAAAAGTTTTTAAGAATAGCTAAGGAAGAGTTACCTAGCCATTTATTTTTACAAACATTTGAAAGTGATAAATATTATGATATTTACCAAGTACCTTGTAAGGTTAGATATAATGGTACTGTACTTATTGAAAAAGCAATTGGTGAAAATGAAAAAATGCATAATGGTGTGTATATAGATATATTCCCTTATGATAGTTTACCAAAACATAATTTTGTTTATAAGATTCAAAGATCAATAAGCGGAAATATATTAAAAAGTTTTGTTAGATTGAGAGATATTCCTGAAAAATTAACTTTAAAAAATAAAATTACATTTTCTTTTTATAAAATAATAACAAAAATATTTACAGCTAAAAGAAGAAGAAAGTTTTTTGGAGCTTTAGTTAAATGGAATGATAAAAATTCTAAATACATGGGATATGGTGTTGATACTGCATGGAGTGAATATGTTTATAAAAAAGATGATTATTTTGATTTGATTAAATTAGAATTTGAAGGTGAAAATTTTTATGGACCTAAAAATGCAGACGCAATTTTGACTGAGCTTTATGGTGATTATATGACATTACCTAAAGAAGAAGAAAGAGTATGGCATGCAAAAGAAATAAAAAAACTTAAGAATATTTAAGTGAAAGTATTTAAATTTGCAATTTGAATTATACTATTATTATCAAAGTTTATTAGTGAATTTTAGAGTAGATTAGTATAATGCAAATATTGCATATAGCGCTCAATGTTAGTATAATTCAAATAGTAAAAAATAAGAATATTTAAAATGTAATAAAAAAGTAAGAATTTTATTAGAAAAGATTCAAAAAAGTCATGTAGAATCTATTATAATAAATAAAGGGAGAGAATAATTTTGTTTAAAGTATCTATAATTACTCCTGTTTATAATGTAGAAGAGTGTATTGAAAAAAGTATAAAATCTGTTATAAATCAAACTTGCAAGGAGTTTGAATTTTTGCTTATAGATGATGGATCAAAAGATAGAAGTATTGAAATAGCAAAATCATTATTAGAAGGATCAGATATAAACTTTAAGATTATAACTCAAGAAAATGCAGGGGTCAGTTGTGCTAGAAATAGAGGAATAAATATAGCTAGTGGGGAGTATATAACATTTTTAGATAGTGATGATTATATTGATTCTAGATTTGTTGAGCTTATGTATGAAAAAGCAAAACAAACTGAATGTGATGTTGTATTTTGTGACTATAGTGAAGTAGATAGCAATGGAAATGTATTAGTTAAAAATAGAACTAATTATTTAAATGATTTCATATCTGGTAAGGAAGCAGCCCTTTTGCAGTTAAAGGATGAAATAACTATAGGAATGAGAAGTGCCATATATAAAACTTCTATTATTAAAAGTAATGATTTATTATTTGATACTAATAGAAAATATGGAGAAGATATGGTGTTTGTAGTAAAAGCGTTACTATATTCAAATAAAGTTATAAGTGTGAATGAAATACTAGCTTTTTATGTAATATGGGGTAACTCTGTAACACAAAATGTATCCTTAAAACATCTTGATTGCTATTATTCATATATAGATTTATTAAATTATGTAAAAAAGGATAACAATTTAAAAGAAATAGAGAACTTTTTATCAGAATTTAAAATACAATACTCAATAGCTCACGTTTTTTCGATTTTAGGTAAAGATAAGAATTTTCATGATGATTTATTTAAATTTTTAAATGAAAATGATGTTAAGTCATATTTAAAACATTATAAAATTCAAAAGTTTGATAAAAATAATATAAGATACTTAATTCAATGTAGTGGCATGAGATTTTGTCCAAAGCTACTAATAAATGTATTAAATAAAATGAGGTAATTAAAATAGAGTCTTACTTGCTATAAGGTTTAGCAGGAATCTCTCCAGGTAGGAGGAAACTATAATGAGAAATTGGAAGACATTAATAATTATGATAATTGATATATTTATGGTAAATATGGCATACCTTTTTGCTATAAATATAACTTTAAGTGGAAGGTTCACAGAAATTGCAAAAATATATACAGAAGATGTTATAGCTGTAAGTTTAATATATTTAGTGTGTTTTTACTTATTTAAAATGTATGAAAGTTTGTGGCATTTAACAGGAACAGATGAATTTTTACTAGGTGTTGGAGGATCAATTTTAGCAGGAATATTATCAATTGGATATACTAGATTTTGGGGATCTGTTATCCCATTAAATGTTTCAGTTGTAGGAATTCTTTTAAGTATTTTCTTTGTATTAGGTTATAGAATTTTATACAGAGTATATAGAAGAACATTATTGTACATACCATTTAAGTATTCATCAGATCAAAGAAGAGTAATGATTGTTGGTGCTGGTTCAGCAGGAACTATGATTATTAATGAAATGATGGCAAGAAGAGAATTGAAATATAATCCAATAGTTCTTATTGATGATGATAAAGAAAAACTTGGAAGAAGAATTTCAGGGGTAAAGATAGTAGGAAATAGATACGACATACCATATGTTGTAGGAGAGCAAGAGATTGATCTAATATTAATAGCAATACCTTCTCTTGATTCAAAAAATAAGGCAGAAATTATTGATATTTGTAAAAAGACTAATTGTAAGCTTCAAATAATTCCAGGTATATACGAAATACTAAGTGGAGATGCAAATGTTAGTAGAATTAAAGATGTAGATTTAGAAGATTTACTAGGAAGAGATCCTATTGTATTGGATAACAAAGGTATCTCAGATTATATACAAGGAAAAACAATATTAGTTACTGGAGCAGGTGGATCAATAGGTTCTGAGCTTTGCAGACAAATATCAGTGTATAATCCTAAAAGACTTATATTATTTGATATATATGAAAACAATATATACGATATTCAAAATGAATTAAAAGAAGAGTTCCCTGATATGAACCTTACTGTTTTGATTGGTTCTATAAGAGACAGACAAAGATTACATGAGGTATTTAGTAAATATAAAATAAATGTTGTATTCCATGCAGCAGCACATAAACATGTACCATTAATGGAGGACAGTCCTAAAGAAGCTGTTAAGAATAATGTTTTTGGAACATTAAATTTAGCGACTGAAGCAAGTAAAGCTAATATTGATAGATTTGTAATGATTTCTACTGATAAAGCTGTTAATCCAACAAATATAATGGGAGCAACTAAAAGATTATGTGAAATGATTGTTCAAGCTATGGATAAACAGTCAAAAACTGAGTTTGTTGCTGTTAGATTTGGAAATGTTCTTGGTAGTAATGGATCAGTAATTCCATTATTTAAAAAGCAAATAGCTAATGGTGGTCCAGTTACGCTTACTCATAAAAAGATAGTTAGATACTTTATGCTGATTCCAGAAGCAGCTCAATTGGTGCTTCAAGCAGGTGCATTTGCTAAGGGTGGAGAAGTATTTGTACTAGATATGGGAAAACCAGTTAAGATTTACGATTTAGCTTGTGATCTTATAAGACTTTCAGGGTTTGAGCCTAATAGGGACATTAAAATAGTAGTTACTGGACTTAGACCAGGGGAAAAATTATACGAAGAGCTTTTAATGAGTGAAGAAGGTTTAAAAGATACTGACCATCAAAAGATATATGTTGGAAAACCAACTTTTGAAGATATGGACACATTAAATTATAAGCTTGAACAATTACGCAAGTTATTAGAGTTAAATGATATAAATGAAATTAAACATCAAATGCAAACTATTGTTCCAACATATCATTACAAAAACGAAGATGAAGTTGCAGCAGAAAATGCTGATAAGGAGTAATTATGAGTAGAGAAGATAAGACTAGAATTATATTTATAACACTGATATCGATAATTGCTATGGTTTTTGGAGTAGCTAATGGAAATTATGTAATACCTATTATGTATATAATAACTTTAGTTATATCATCATACATAGTACAAGAAAAAGATATATATAATCTTATGTACTGTACACTATTGGTGTCAGCATTTTATGATTATGCTCTTCATGCACCAGGAATTGAAAGTGTATATATGTTTCATGTAGTATTAGGCGTGTTTACCCTAATGTCACTATATAAACTAATAAAGGACAGAGATGTTATAAGACATATAGATAAGAAAGTTTTAATTATATATGTTATATGGTTTATTTATATGTGTGCAAGTGTTTTTTGGGCAATGAGTAAGAGTCTATCTATTAAATATATAGCAATATATTTAATGATGTTTGCATTTATATTTAACATGATGGTTTATAATATTAATAAAGATAGATTAAAGAAAACTATAAATATATTATTATTTTTAATATCACTTATTACATTGATTGCATTTATAGAGGTGCTATTAGGTAAGCAATTACCAATAAAACATTATGCTGATGCATTTATAGACGGATTACCTCAAAAGGATCAGAATCAAATAAATGCAAGACCAATGGCGTTTTCGTTTAATCCTAACAATTTAGCGGCTACACTTGCTATATTATCGCCACTTTTCTTTTACGCTATCTATAGATGTAAAAATATTTTCGGAAAAATAGGATATGTAGTAATATCAACTATAGTATTTATATTAATAGGTACAACAACATCAAGAACAGGATTTGCTTCAGCAATATTTGGAATAGTAGTTTTCTTAATATATTCAATATTTAATATTAAAAGAATTGGAATTAAGAATGTAATTTTTCCAATTATATTATGTATTACGTTAGTATTGTCATATAATTATAGTTATATTGTAATGAATATAAAACCTGTTGAGGGACAAGAAATAGTAGAAAATGGACTTAATAATAAGATGCATAGTTTAGAAAATATAGAATTTCAAGAAGGCGGAGAAGGGTCTGTTAATGTGAGATTTACTATAATAAATGATGTATTGAAGGGTACTATAAAAGATAAAAATTATCTTGGATATGGTGTTGGAAATGTAGAAAATTTCATTAAAGAACAAAAGAATACTGGAAATATATATAGTCCACATTGTTATGCTATTGAAATATTAGGTGACTTTGGATTACCTGGGGTAGCATTATATGGAATATACTATTTATATCTTCTTATTGGAAATATAATTATTGGAATAAAAAAGAAAAGTATGGCATGTTTTGCAGCAGTAACTGGTCTTATTGCATTTGCACCAGCAAGCTTTGGACCAAGTTCAATAACATATGTATTTTCATATTGGATACTTATAGGTTTTGCGGTATCATGTATGCAAGTTTATAAGAGAAGTGATAGTGAATATACGCAGACATCAGGAATGAAAGAATTTCATTTTTAGAATATAATATCAAAAAAAGGACTGCATTGCAGTCCTTTTTATTATTTCACATAATTTTCAATTATATCTGTTATTTTTGAAGAGGTATCTCCATCACCAAATGCAGATGCAGGAGTACCAGTTGGATTAAAGTTTTCAATAGCATTTAAAATTTTGTTAGAATCACTTCCAACAATAACATTCCAACCATTTTCTACAGTTTCAATCCATTCAGTCTCATCTCTCATTGTAATACATGGCTTCTTTAAGAAATAAGCTTCTTTTTGAACTCCACCACTATCTGTTACAATTTTAGCAGCATTTTCTTGAAGTGAAATCATTTCTAAATATCCTACAGGATCAATTATTTTTATATTATCTCCTACATTCAAGTTATATTCACTAATGAATTTCTTTGTTCTTGGATGAAGAGGTAATATTATTTTTTTACCACATTCACTTAATCCTTTTATTATTGAAGTAAGTCTTTCTAAACTATTTGTATTTTCAGCACGATGTATTGTTGAAAGTATGTAGCTATTTGGTGTTAAATCTAAAGTTTCAGTAATATTAGATATTTCTTTAGCTTTTTCTTTAAATAAGTTTATAGCATCATACATTACATCACCAGCATTATAAACACCCTTTGTAATATTTTCTGCAGCTAAATTTTTAACAGCAGTTAATGTAGGTGCAAATAATAAATCAGAGATATGATCTGTTAATATTCTATTTTGTTCTTCTGGCATTGCTTTATTAAAACTTCTAAGTCCAGCTTCAACATGCGCTACTGGAATTAATAGCTTACTAGCACATAATGAACCAGCAAGAGTTGAATTAGTATCTCCATATACTAAAACCATATCAGGTTTTTCTTTTAGGTATATATCTTCAAGTGCACATAACATGCTTCCGGTTTGATTTCCATGATTTGAAGAACCAATATTTAAATTATAATCAGGTTTTGGAATACCTAATTCTTCAAAAAATATATCAGACATATTATTATCATAATGTTGACCAGTATGTACTAATATTTCACTATTTCCATTTTTTCTAATTTTATTTGAGACTGTTGCGGCTTTTATAAACTGTGGTCTAGCTCCGATTACAGTTAGTACTTTCATATAGTACGCCTCCTTAAGATTTAAATAATTGTTTTCATGAGTATTATTTTAGCATATCGGTACTATTAATCAAACTTAAATTATAATTAATTACATTAATTATATATTATCATAAATTGATTAGTGTGAAGTGTAGATAAATGTGAACAAGGCTCAGTTGAAATGAGTAATTTGCTATGTTATTCTTAAACTATTATAACAATGGAGGGAAAATAATGAAAAATTGTTTAGTTCTTTTAACCAAAGTCTTTCCTTTTGATAAAGGAGAGGAATTTATTGAAGATGAAATACCAATGCTTTCAAAGGCTTTTGATAAAATAATTCTTATAGCTACTAGTACTGCAGATAATGCAATACAAACTAGAAAAGTTCCACAAAATTTTGAAATACATAGAATTAAGGCATCAGGAATCAAAAATAAGTTACCTATAAATGCTATAAAATTTTTCCCATTTTCAAAATATAAAGGATATGTTCTAAAAGATGAAAGTAATGAAATCAAGGGTTCATTAAAAAGAAGAGGTTACTTAACATATTTTTTAGCTAAATCAGAGAGTGTATATAAAGAATGTGAGAATATTCTTATGAGTTCTGATATAAAAAGTTATGATAAAAAGACATTTTATAGTTACTGGTTATATGATATAGCATATGCAGTTACAAAATTAAAAGAAAAGTTTGGAGATAAAACTAGTAAAGCTGTTAGTCGTACACATAGATATGACCTTTATGCTGACAAAAATTCATTAAATTATTTACCCCTTAGATATTATTTGCTTGAAAATTTAGATAAGGTATATCCATGTTCTGATGATGGTAGCAATTATTTAAAGGGTTTATATCCATCTTATAAGGAAAAAATAAAAACAGCTTATCTTGGAACTAGAAATTATGGCACATCTAATTCATCAAATGATGGTGTGTATAGAATAGTTAGTTGTTGTCATGTGTCACCAGTGAAAAGAATTGATTTATTAGCAAAATCATTAGCTACGTTAAAAGATTCTGGATTAAAATTAAAATGGATACATTTTGGTGCCGGGAATGGACTAGAGGAAGTAAAAGAGTACTCAAAAGAAAATTTAAGTTTTATGGATGTAGATTTTAAAGGATCAGTAAAGAATGAGGAATTGATGAATTACTATTCAAACAATCCAGTTGATTTATTTGTAAATACAAGTAGTTCTGAGGGGCTACCAGTAAGTATTATGGAAGCTTGTTCATTTGGAATTCCAACTATAGCTACTGATGTTGGAGGAACTAGTGAAATAGTAAAAAATGATAAAACAGGCTTGTTAATAGAGTGCGATTTTAATATAGATGATCTTGGAGAAAAGATAAGATATATGGTTAATTTATCAGCAGAAAATAAACAAGAATTTCGTGATAATTGTCGTGAAATATGGTTAAATAATTTTTATGGAGAAAATAACTTTAAAAAGTTTTCAGAAGAAATTAAATAAATAGAGGTATTTTCTAATTGTCAATACTTATTAAAAGTGATATTAGTATATAATGAAATTCTATTCAATTAATGCATAAGTTAATATGTTAATTGAATAGAATTTTTTTATTCTTTAGGAATTTAGATTATTAAATCACATTTCTAAAGAGCTTCAGGATAATTCAAGTTATAATCTTATTTAAAGATTAAAAAATAAACCTTAGATAATGAAAAACATAGTAGGTATAATTACTTGATTTTGAGGAGTACGCTAAAGGCGTAAAATCATAGATTTTGAGTCTTACTTATGGTATAATTTATGGGGTTAATTAGCATTATAAATGTAAAAGGAGTAATTTTAAGATGAATATCTTACTTATAAATCACTATGCAGGATCTGATTATCATGGAATGGAATTTAGACCATATTATATGGCTAGAGAATGGAAAAGTATGGGGCACAATGTTACTATATTAGGTGCTGATTTTTCTCATTTAAGAAAAAACAATCCTAAGATTACAAAGGATTTTGAAGAAGAAATAATAGATGGAATTACATATGTATGGGTGAAAACACCAGAGTACAGTGGAAATGGAATTGGAAGAATAAAAAATATATCAACTTTTATGTATAAATTAAGAATGAATTATAAAAAAATTGCAGATAAATATAAACCTGATGCAGTTATAGCATCATCTACATATCCTTTGGATATATATCCAGCTCATAGAATAGCTAAGAGATGTGATGCAAAACTTTGCTTCGAAATACATGATTTATGGCCACTTAGTCCTATGGAAATTGGAGGATTTTCTGAGAAAAATCCAGCAATAGTAGTACTTCAAAGAGCAGAAGACTTTGCTTATAAAAATTCAGATGTTATTGTATCTATCTTACCTAATGCAGATAAGCATATAAGAGAAAGAGGATTTTCAACTGATAAGTATGTGTATGTTCCAAATGGAATAATACCAGGTGAAAAGAAAAACCCACCAACAGAAAAGACTATTGAAAAGCTTAAGGAATTAAAAAATCAAGGCTATTTCTTAGTTGGATACACAGGAAATCATTCACCAGCTAATGTATTAGATACAATGATCGATGCAGCAAAGAAAACTAAAGATGAAAAAGTTAAATATGTTTTAGTTGGAAAAGGAAATGTGAAAGACGAATTAATTAATTATGCTAAAACTAATGATGTACAAAATGTGGAGTTTTTAGATCCAGTATTAAAAGATAATATGGATAATGTGCTACAATTATTAGATATTTGTTATATAAGTTTAAAGAAACAAAATTTATTTAATTATGGAGTTAGTCCAAATAAATTATTTGACTATATGATGGCAGCAAGACCAGTAATTTATGCAATAGAGGCATCAAATGATCCAGTTAAGGATTCTAACTGTGGAATAACAGTACCAGCAGAAAATCCTGATGCAGTAGTTGAAGCTGTATTAAAAATTAAAGAATTAAGTGATGATGAAAAGAATAAAATGGGTCAAAACGGAAATGATTATGTATTAAAAAATCATACTTATCATGGTTTAGCAGTGAAATTTTTAAATGCTTTAAAAAAAATAAGTTAAGAATTTATGAAGAATCAATATATTTATAACTTAAACTAGTTAAGAATGATAAAATATCTATTAAATATATTGTTGATAATTTATGAAATATATAGGGAAAACTTAATAGCACTAAGTTTAGAATTGATTTTGTAGGAGTGTATTCATGAACAATTTTAATAAAATAGTTAAGAGAATATTTGATTTTGTATGCTCTACTTTAGGAATAATAATTTTAAGTCCAATATTTATTTTACTATCTATTATGATAAAGACAGGATCGGATGGTCCAGTATTTTTTAAACAGATAAGAGTTGGAGAAGATGGTAAGGACTTTGAAATATTAAAGTTTAGAACTATGGTAGTTGATGCTGAAAAGTTGGGAAAACAAATAACTGTAGGAAATGATAATAGAATTACAAAGATAGGTTCATTTTTAAGAAAATATAAATTAGATGAATTACCACAATTAATAAATGTATTTAAAGGCGATATGAGCTTAGTTGGACCAAGACCTGAAGTGCCAAGATATGTTAATATGTATAATGAAGAGCAACGAAAGGTACTTGAAGTAAAACCTGGAATAACTGATTTAGCGTCTATAAGATATAAGGATGAAAATGCACTGCTTGGAAAAGCTGAAAATCCAGAGGAATTTTACATAAACACAATTATGCCTGATAAATTAGCATTAAATTTAGAATACATAAACAAAAGTAATGTATTTTTTGATATTTATATAATAGTAAAAACTATATTAAAATGTATATAACAATTTAATCAGTAAATCTTTATGATTAATTATATAAAATAGAATTTTAAATAGATTTAGTTGAGAATTTATAGTAAAGAGTTGACGGTTAATGAAAAAATTTTGTAATGGAATTTTAGAGTATATATTTAATAAAAGTCTTTAAGACTTTTAAGTAAAATTTTCAACTCTCATCTCTACACTTTCAACTAATAAGATTAAATATATAGAAAAGGTAGTGTAGTATTATGAAAAAATTAAAATTTGCGATTATTGGTTGTGGAAGAATTTCTTATAAACATGTTGAGGCTTTATCAAAGAATTTTGAAGAAGCAGAATTAGTTGCAACATGTGACGTTATGTTAGAAAAAGCAGAAGCAAAAAAAGCTGAATACATAGAAAAATGTGGAGTAGCAGAAGATGCTGTTCATGCATATTCAGACTACAAAGAAATGGTTGAAAAAGAAGATATAGATGTTGTTACAATAGCAACTGAAAGTGGATATCATGCAGAAATAGCTATTTACTGTATGAAAAAAGGAATAAATGCATTAATAGAAAAGCCAATGGCTATGTCAATTGAAGATGCTAATGAAATGATTAAAGTAGCAGAAGAAAACAATGTTAAGCTTGCAGTTTGTCATCAAAATAGATTTAATAAGCCAATTAAAAAGTTAAGAGAAGCTATTGAACAAAATAAATTTGGTAGATTAGTTAATGGTACAGCAAGAATCCTTTGGAATAGAAATATGGGATACTATGAACAAGCACCTTGGAGAGGAACTTGGGAATTAGATGGTGGAACATTAATGAATCAATGTATACATAATATAGATTTACTTCAATGGATGATGGGTGGAGAAATTGAAAGAGTATACGCTGAATGTGATACTTATTTAAGAGATATTGAAGGTGAAGACTTCGGAGCTATAATTATAAGATTTAAAAATGGAGCTATTGGTATTGTTGAAGGTTCAGCCTGTGTTTATCCAAAGAATTTAGAAGAAACATTAAGTATATTTGGAGAAAATGGAGCTGTTTGTATTGGAGGACTTGCAAACAATGAACTTGAAACTTGGAGATTTGATGGTGAAAATGAAGATGCTGTTAAAGAAGAAGTTAATGTTAAAATAGATAATGTATATGGCGAAGGACACACACCATTATTTAAAGACGTAATAGATGCTATAAATGATAATAGAAAGCCTTTAATAGCCGGTGAAGAGGGAAGAAATGCTATGTCTATAATTCTTGCAGCTTATAAGTCAAGAAAGACTGGTATGCCAGTACAATTTCCATTAGAAAACTTTAGTACTTTAGATATGAAAGATGAGTTTAAAGGCAGAAAATAATAAAAAGAAAATGCAGAAGGAATTTTTTCCTTCTGCATTTTCTTTTTAATAAATAAATTTCTATATTTATAAATTAGCTAAATACCTGTTATTAAAGTAATATTAAATTATTCATATTGAAAAAATATATAAGTGACCAATATTGTAATTTAAATATTGGCCACTTTATTTTAAGTCCTTATACTAAAGAACTTACATCTTGTTTTCTTAATGGAAATATAATATATCCTATTAGCATAGCAATTAATGTTGGTAAAACCCATGCAAAGCCTAAGCTTGCAAGTGGTATAAAACTTAATTTAATAGATGGTATTATTTCTAATATTCCAAATACTAATGAAGTATAAACAGCAAGTCTAATAGCTTTTATATTTGTTATGTATTTATCGGCTAATGTAGTAATTATTAAAGTTATAGTTACTGGGTATAATATGCTTAAAATAGGACTAGAAATTTTAACGATATTATCAACCCCAAGGCATCCAATTATAATACTTATTATTGAAATTACAATTGCATTTATTTTATAAGGTAATTTTCCATTAGATACTTTTTCAAAAAATGAAGAACCAGCATTTAACAAACCAATAGAGGTTGTTAAACAAGCAAGTCCTATTGCAAGTCCTATCATAGTAGAAGCAATATCGCCTAGGACGTTATTTGAAATTAATAGTAACAAACTTGTTTTAGATAAATCAGGTATATCTAAACCACTAGTTTGAGCTCCTAAGAACATTAAACCACCATATATGAAAGCTAAACCAACTATGGCAACTCCACCTGACTTAATTGTCATAGGAAGTAGTTCTTTTTCAGAATAGTTTTTGGCTTTAAGTGTAGTTGTTATAACTGAAGCGAATAATAATGCTGCTAGTGCATCCATAGTTTGATATCCTTCTATAAAAGAAGAAGACAATACTGAAGTTGCATCAGTAGAAACAACATGTCCGATAGGTGATATTATTCCTTTTACAATTATAAATGTTAATATAAGTATTAATATCGGTGTAAGATATTTACCAATAGTATCAATTATAGAAGATCTCTTTAGTACAAATATTAAATTTATTCCAAAATATATTATCATTGAAACAAGAGGACTAAGACTAGGTACTAAAGGACTTATAGTCAATTCATATGTAGTTGCAGCAGTTCTAGGAATTGCAAGCATTGGACCAATCGCTATAAATAGTATTGTGGCAAAAATTATAGCAAACTTTGGACCTATTTTAGAAGCCATGGTTTCAAATGTACCATCACCTTTTGTCGCAGCTATTATAGCAAGAAGTGGTAGTCCAACTCCAGTGCAGACAAAACCTATGATACCTAAAATATATTGATCACCAACCATGTGACCTAAAAATGGTGGGAATATTAAATTACCAGCACCAAAAAACATGGCAAATAAAGCAAATCCTATTATAATTATATCTTTTGTGTTTTTTTTCATAATAGTTTCCTCCTTAAATTATTGAAAATATTATATGTAATACTATTATTAATTTTTATTAATAAGTGATACTTTTAGATATTAACATAACATTAGTATATCCTCAATACAAAATAACAATATATTACCTATAATTTAAGTGAAAAGCATAAAAAAAATATTATAATTATGTAAAAATATTAAAAAAACCTTTTAAAATTTGCAATTTAAGCAAGTATACATTAAGAGTTTCTATTACATATTAACACTTTGGTAAATATGTGATAACATAATAATAGTTGAATTTACAAATAAAAACTTTATTTAAAGTTAGAAATATAACTTTATGAGAGGAAGATATGAATATGAAAGTTAAAAAAGCGATTATTCCAGCAGCTGGGCTAGGAACAAGATTTTTACCAGCAACTAAGGCACAACCAAAGGAAATGCTTCCTATAGTTGATAAACCAACAATTCAATACATAATTGAAGAAGCAGTTGCATCAGGAATAGAAGAAATACTTATTATAACAGGAAGAAATAAAAAGTGTATAGAAGATCACTTTGATAAATCTATAGAATTAGAGTTTGAATTAGAGAAGTCAGGAAAAGAAGAACTTTTAGAGTTAGTAAGAAATATTTCTGATATGGTTGATATACATTATATTAGACAAAAAGAACCTAAAGGTTTAGGTCATGCAATTCATTGTGCAAAAACATTTGTAGGTAATGAACCTTTTGCAGTTTTATTAGGTGATGATGTTGTTGATAGTGAAACACCATGTTTAAAACAGTTAATAGATTGTTTTAGTGAATACAATACTACTATTTTAGGAGTTCAAACTGTAGCAGAAGAAAACGTATCAAAATACGGAATTGTTGATGGACTACATATAGAAGATAGAGTCTATAAAGTAAAGGATTTAGTTGAGAAGCCATCAGTAGAAGAGGCACCTAGCAATGTAGCTATTTTAGGAAGATATATTATAACACCTGAAATATTTAATATATTAGAAAATACAAAACCAGGAAAAGGTGGAGAAATTCAATTAACTGATGCATTAAAGACTTTAATTAGTAAAGAAGCAATGTATGCTTATAATTTTGAAGGCAGAAGATATGATGTAGGAGATAAGCTTGGATTTTTACAAGCAACAGTAGAATTTGCATTAAAAAGAGAAGAATTAAGAGAACCTTTTATAGAATATTTAAAAGGTAATCCATGGGATGAAAAATAAAATTAAAAATTACTAATATATTTTAAAGTTTATTTTAATCTATGAAATTATTTTGTAGTTTTAAAATAGACTTTTTAATTTTTGAAGAATAAAAAATATTCTTAATAATTATTATTAAGAAATAGTCAATAATACCGATAATTGCACTAGTGGAAAGTTTATGTATTAATTTTAAAATTAAAGGCATTAATAAAAATCGTTTTTCTAAAAATATAAATATAATTTATATAAATTTAAAATATGGGGGGTTAGGTTTTAATGAAAAATGATAAAAAATTAAATTATAAATCATTAAACAGGGGAAGTATACCAAAGAGAGTATTTTTAATGATGGTACTTGTATCAATTATTCCAATTATAATATTAGGATTTAGGTCAATTTCTCAATTTACGAAATCTAGTAATTCAGAGTTTGAAAAAAATTCTACTACTTTAACTAAAGCTATAGAGCAAAATGTAGAAACTAAATTTAACAATATATATACTATGATAAATTATATAGTTGATAGAAGCACTTTTGATGATGGAGAGACTACTAGAGAAGATTTAGAGTGGGATTTTCAATTACTTAAAGAGGGAAATCCGGATGTTGAATTCGCTTATTATTATGATGAAAAAAATAAAGATTTTATTATGTATCCCCATGAAAATATGAGTAATGAGGATTATACAACTAGAGAGTGGTATAAAGAAGCTAAGGCAGCAAATGGTCAATTTATATTAACTGATGTATATCAAGATATAATAAGTAAAAATCATGTTGTTACAATTGCTAAAGCTATAATTGAAAATGGGGTTTTTAATGGTGTTATATGTGTAGATTTTAATTTAGAGAGTTTTGCTGATGTCATAGCTAAAATTAGTTATGGAGAAAATGGATTATTATCTGTAGTAGACCCAAATGGCGTAGTAATTGCACATACAAATAAAGAAATAATAGGTAGCTCAAATATAACTAAAAATGATGCATGGAGTAGAATATCTAGTGAAAAGAAAGGTATCATGAATTTATACCTTAATGATACTAATTATGTTGGTAGCTTTAGTACTTCAGAAGTTACAGGATGGAAAATAATATTACAATCTCCAAAAGCTGAAATTGATAAGTTAAAGAATACATACACATTAACTTTGATTATGACAGCAATAATTTTATTGATAATTGTAGTTATATTGGGATTTATGTTTGCAAAAAAATTATCTGGAAATATTAATAAATTAAAAAATGGTATTAAAAAAATTGCAAATGGAGATTTTACTGAAAATATAAATATTTCATCTAGTGATGAATTAGAAGAATTAGCTGTTGATTTAAATGATATGCAAAATAATATTTCGAGTTTAATTAAAAATGTAAATACTTCAGTTCATGGAGTCAACGATACTTCATCAGGATTAGCAAATATGAGCGAAGAAGTATCATTAGCTATTAGTCAAGTTGCTAATACTATTGGAGAAATATCGAATGGAAGTATGGAGTCGGCGGAAAATCTTCAAAGTCTATCAGAAAATTTAGATGGTGTATCTAATGAAATAAATGTAATAAATGATGCAGTTAAAAATATAAGTAAATTAGCAACAGATACGGATGGTTTAAGTAAAGAAGGGCTTGATATGATACAAGAAATAATGGACAAGTCAAGTCAAACTAAAGAAAGTACTTTAGATGTAAGCAATGTTGTTAAAGTAGTTTCTGAAAGCGTACAAAGTATAGCATTAATGAATGAAGCAATAGCTAAAATAACAGAACAAACAAATCTTTTAGCATTAAATGCAGCCATAGAAGCAGCAAGAGCAGGGGAAGCAGGTAAAGGATTTGCAGTAGTTGCTGATGAAATAAGAAAACTTGCAGAACAAACATCTGAATCAGCAAAAGAAATTGATTCAATAATAAAGGAAGTTGCTACAAATGTTAATAAGGCAGTAAATGAAGTTGATAGGACTAATGATGCTGTTAACAGTCAAGAAAAGTCTGTATTAAATGCAGAAAGTATATTTAACAATATAATTTCTTCAATAAATAATTTAACAAATAGAGTTGAAGAAATAGCTGAAGGAATTAATGAGGTTACTTTAAAGAAAGATAATGTTGTAAATCAAGTTCAAAATTTATCTGCTATAGGAGAAGAGACGGCAGCATCCTCACAAGAGGTATCAGCATCCGCTGAAGAAGTATCGGCATCTACTGATGAATTTGTTAAATATGCAGGTGAATTAAAAGAATTATCAAATAACTTAAATGATGAAATACAACAATTTAAGCTTAAATAAAAATTATGTTTATATATTCATAAGGAAATCTTAAAAATTGAGTTTAGAAATAAAATCACTAAATTTAATTTAGCTTGCTTATAATATAAAATTTAAACAAGCTATAAATGTGATATTAAGTTAAGATATGAATATTTGTTTAAAATAAAAAGCTATGATTTTTTAATGTATTTTTAATAAAAGACATTTTAATTAAATCATAGCTTTTTTTTGCAAAACTTTATCTTGGAATAAATCCAACTTTCTTTTGCATTTTTCTTAAAGTTTTATTTGCTATATAAGACGCTTTTTTAGCACCTTCTGAATAAATTTCTTCAAGTTTTTTCTTATCTTTTAAGAATTCTTTAACTTTTTCTTGGACTGGAATTAATTCCTCAATTACAGCATCAGCTACATCATTTTTAAGTTCTGCATAACCTTTGCCTTCATAATTTGCAACTAAAGATGTAGGTTCAACACCTTTAATGGTACCTAATATGTTTAATAAGTTTTTAACTCCAGGTTGGTCATCAGTATAGTTTACTATACCAAGACTATCAGTTACAGATTTACTTATTTTTCTTTTAATAACATCTGGTGGATCCATAATTAATATAAATCCATTAGGATTATCATCTGATTTTGACATTTTCTTTAATGGATCTTGAAGACTCATTATTTTTGCTCCAGCTTTTGGAATGTATGGATCTGGTATCTTAAAAGTATCGCTATAAGTAGTATTAAATCTTGCAGCAATATCTCTTGTTAATTCTAAATGTTGCTTTTGATCAGCACCAACTGGAACTAAATCTGTATTATATAAAAGTATGTCCGCAGCCATTAATACAGGATAATTAAATAAACCAGATGCTATTGAATCACCATACTTTTGAGATTTGTCTTTGTATTGAGTCATTCTACTAAGCTCACCCATATAAGTGTTACAAGTAAGTATCCATGCAGCTTCAGTATGAGCTGGTACATGAGATTGTATAAACAATGTATTTTTATTTGGGTCTATTCCTGCAGCAAGATATATAGATAATAATTCTAAAGTTCTTCTTCTTAAATCAGCAGGTTTTTGACGTACTGTTATAGCATGTAAATCAACCACGCAATAATATGTTTCAAATTCATCTTGTAATTTAACCCAATTTTTTAAAGCTCCAAGGTAATTTCCTAAAGTTAAATCACCAGAAGGTTGAATACCACTAAATATTACTTTTTTGCTTTCAACTGTGTTTTCTGACATAAAAACCCCTCTTTCTAAGGTAAATAATAATACTTATATTATAGGTATTGCATAGATGTAAGTCAATTATTACAATAATTAGTATTTCAAATAATGTACATGGTCATGCTTTACTAGAGCGCTGATATATGAATAATCACTTTGTTCAAGATATTTATTATTTAGTAAGTAGATATAATATGAAAAATAATTGTATGGATACATTTGCAGATGAGAAAGTTAAAATATATAATAATCTCATTAAATTTATTTTTAGGGGGAAAAAATTATGCAAAGTGAAAGTAAAACTTTAAATGTTAAAGAACTAGTGTTAATGGGGCTTATGATAGCATTAGTATATTTAGCAGGGAGTATAATCAAAATTCCATCAATTGGAGGTTTCGTTCACATTGGGGATTGCATGGTATTTTTATCGGTAATATTACTTGGAAAGAAAAAAGGTGCTATATCAAGTGCATTAGGAATGTTTCTTGTTGATGTATTAGGTGGGTATTATTTATGGGCACCATTCACTTTAATTATTAAAGGAACAATGGCCTATATAGCTGGATGTATTTTAGAAAGAATAAAAAGTAATAATTCTTTTATAAATAATATAATAGCTTTTGCTGTTAGTGGAGTATTTATGGTTATAGGTTATTTTATTGCTGGAACAATTATGGCAGGATTATTAACTGAAAAGGCAGGAATAATTCAAGGATTAATATATGCTTCAAAAGATATAGTAGGTAATATAATTCAAGTTACAACTGGCGTAGTTATAGCATTGCCTTTAAGTGAAGTATTAATAAAAGCTAAAAAAGCTGTGTTGAATTAATCTTTATTTTAGTCATTAGTGATATATGTATAAGTAAAGTGCACTGTGTGAAGGTTTGCGGAATAAATATCAAATTTTGATAATCACTTTTGGATACTTCATTTTGATAAATAATTAATTCAACAAATTTTTATTGAGAATTCTAAAAAGAAAATTTCAATGCAAATTTGTGTTTATACTAAAATGTTAATTCACTTAAGATAAAACTATTATATTGCAAAATAAAAATCGGATAATAAATATTTATTATCCGATTTTTATTTATGATTAATTTAAGACCTTAATTTACAATACTTTTTTTATTTGAATTAACTTTTAATTTTATCGAAATTATAAAACACGATATAAGTGGTATTAATAGTAGTAAAACTATTGATGCCAATTCAAAATATTTTAAGAAGTAAAATAGTATATAGCTATTATTTGAAACTAAGTAGGATAATATAAGAACTACAACTAAAAAAATACTGAAGAATATTTTTTTACTTTTTATTTTGTCGTGATAAATTAAAAATATTGCATATCCAGATAATACAAACTTAATAAAGAACCCCACAACAATTCTAAAAATATAAAAGAATTCACCAAATTCTATAAATTCTAATATCTGAATTATATCTGATTGAATAAATCCAGGATAAAATATGTTAGCTGATCTTTCAGCACCCAATGTTGCAATTACTCCGATAATTGAAAATATTGTTATTATCGAAACAAATAAGAGTGAAATTAGAGTATTCTTTTTTAAATCTTTTTTACTGTTTAGTAACTTTAAATAAGGAAGAACAATACAAATTGAGGATAGAGAGCCCAATAAAAAGAGTATACATTTTATTGAATCTATATTTAAATCATTATGTAAAATAGGGAAAATATATCTATAATTTTTATAAGGTTCAATTAAAACAGCAAGTATACCATCATTTAACAATAAAAGAGAAAAAGCAACTATAACAAATACTAATATTGAAGAAAATTTTCTTGTTAATAAATAAATACTAGGAACAAGAAATAGTAATAGATAGTATCCAATTGAGGATTCTAAAAATAAATTTGTATATATAAAATTAGATTCTATTGATGTACTTTCTATAGCATTTAATAATAGTCCAATTGAAAATAAAAATAAAAAGATATGTGCAATAGGTTTAGGTAAATATTTTTTCATTGATTTCACTAAATCTGGACTGTCTAATTTACTTAATGTGTTTATTATAAAATAAAAAAATAATATCAAAATTAATAATGATATTAATAAATATACCCAAGTATCTTGTTTGCCATATTTTATAAAGAATGAACTATAAGTTCTAAGGCTAATTAATGTGGTTGCTAATATTAAAATTACGAAATGTTTGGTTGATAAATAGTTTTTCATTTGAGATTCGCCCCTTTTAAGTACTATATATAATAATTCATAAATTTTCCATGGTGATCAAATAATGATTCAAATTATATTTTGATTATTTCAATAAAAATAATACCTTGATTTTAGTATTAACAAAAAAATGAATATTAAACCATTTAAGAGAGATAATATTTTTAGGTGATGTATTTATGAATGAAAATCTAAATTATTTTAAAAAAAGATTTGAAAAAGCATTTGATGTAAAGTATAGGGATGTTGATACTAAACTTGGAAAGGCAACTTTGATATTTATTGATACATTGTGTAATTCACAATTTATTAGTGATTACATTGTAAGTCCACTGAAAAATTATAGTTATGAATGCAAGTCTTTAGATGATATTGTCACTAAGGTATTAGAGATTAATATAGTTGGTAATGTCAAAGATTTGGATGATGCAGTGTTACATATATTATCAGGAGATATAGTATTAACATTTGAAAATGAAGAAAAAATGATTTTCTGTGAGGTAAAGGGGTTTCCCACTAGAGGTATAAGTATCCCTGTTACGGAATCAGTAGTAAAGGGTCCAAGGGAAGGTTTTAATGAATTATTTGTTAATAGTATTTCATTAATAAGAAGAAAAATTAAAAATTCAGATTTAAAATTTGAACCTTTATATGTTGGAGAAAAATCACAAACTGTTGTATGTTTGTGTTACATAGAAGGAGTGGCACCGGATTATTTAATAAATGAGGTCAAGGAAACAATCAATAATTTACATTTAGATTTTATATTAGATACTAATTATATAGAAGCTAAATTAAGAAAGAAAGATTCATTATTTGATACTGTTGGATATACAGAAAAGCCAGATGAAGTAGCAGCCAAAATAATGGAGGGAAGAGTAGCGGTACTAGTAGATGGAACACCATTTGTATTAACAATTCCATATTTCTTTTTAGAAAATTTCCAAACCCCAGATGACTATTATTTAAATAGACTTTTTGTAAATTTTTTGAGAGTGTTAAGATGGCTTGCATTTTTCTTGGCTACATTTATGCCAGGATTATATGTAGCTGTTGTTACACATCATTTCTCATTACTTACGCCAATGTTTACATTTAGGCTAGCTGTTGCAAGGGCTGGAGTCCCGTTTCCAACAGTTTTTGAGGTGATAATAATGATGTTAGCTTTCCAACTGATTAAGGAGGCTGGATTAAGGTTGCCTCAACCAATTGGTGGAGCTATGAGTATAGTTTCAGCATTAATACTTGGAGATGCAGCAGTAGGGGCTGGTATAGCATCAAGAATAACAATTATTATAGTTGCATTAAGTACATTGAGTTACTTTTTGATTCCTAAAATATATGGAGCGATTTCTATTTGGTCAATAGGTGTTGTAATACTTAGTGCATTCTTTGGATTACCAGGATTTTTTATGTCATTTATAATTTTATTAAGTAATATATCAGATTTAGAAACAGGAGGATATTCATTTTTATTTCCTATTGCAACAGATACAACTTATAAATTTAGGGATACAATATTTAGAGGCAGATTAAGTAAAATTTCTAAGACAATAATAGGAAAGGGGAAAAATAATGCAAATTAAAAGAGCTTTTATAATTTTATTAGTAATTTTAATGTCATTTTCTATGGTTTCCTGTTTTAATTATCATGATATAAATAAGGTTACTTTTGTAACTAGCGTTATATTTGATGAAGATGAAAATTCTAATGTTGTTTTGTACTTAGATTGTGTTAAAGCATTTAGAAATGCTAATGAGAGTATTGAAAAAGGAAAGAGATTAATATATAAGGGTGAAGGAAAAACAGCTTTAGAAGCTATTAGAGATGTTAATATGGCAGCTAGTTTTAAATTAAATTTTACTCAAAATAGAGCATATATTTTTACTGGGAATGCTGTTAAAAATGGAGTGAAAAAATATGTAGATTTAATAAATAATGATCCTGAATTTCCAATAACACCAAACATGTTTGCTTATTTTGATGATGTGGATAAACTTTTAGAATTATCAAGCAGCGATGAAGAGTACTTAGGATTGTTTTTAGATGATTTAGTAGGAAAAAATGAAAATTCTTCAAAAGTAATAAAATTAAATACAAATAAGTATATGATAGAAAGATTACTACCTAACAATTTATCTATTATGAGTACATTAAAATTAAAGGAAGATGCACGAGATAAAAAAATAGAATTAGGTGGTGGAACAATAATTCGAAATGATAGAATGATTGGAAAAATAGATACATTAAATACATTAAGTTATAATCTACTAACTAATAAAATTGAAAGTGGAATATTACAAGTTGTAAATCCAAATGAAAAAAATAATTTTATAACATTAAAGATATTAGATTCTAAAATAAAAACATCTGTAGATTATTCTAATGACAAAATAGTATTAAATAAAAAACTTAAGTTAAAAACTAATATAGCTGAATCACAAAGTAAGTTTATTGTGGATCAAGAGTTTATAGATAATATTTGTGAACTAGAGGAAGAAAGTATAAAATCACATTTAAAAGATACATTTAATGAATACAAAGAAAAGAATGTAGATATATTACAAGTAGTGAATTTGTTAAATCAAAAATATGGATATGAAAAAGAAGAGGACTATTTGTCAAAAGTAGAACTTAATGTTGAAGTAGATATAGATATAGATGGAAGTGGAAGAACTAAAAATAGCTTATAGAAGCTTACAGATAAGAAATAAAGTATGTTTTAAATGAAGGTATAATTTTAAAGATGCTCTAAAATCTCTGTTATTTAAGTCAGAGATTTTAGGGCATTAATTTAATATAATTTTATTAGTAATAACATAAAATAAAGATTAATTCTTATGAAGTACAATTCTTAATTTATTGAACTAATCACTAAATTAGCATAAAGCAAAGGTTAATTATTATTTTTTGAATTGTTGCCAAAATATACGGATAACGATATACTATAAATATTGTAAGTTAAATGTATATAATAGTAGATAATTGAACTTAGTTCAATAATTTAGGAGGTTTATAGTAATGGCAAATGTATTAGATGAGTTACTTGATCGTGGGTACATAAAACAATTTACTCATGAAGAGGAAACAAGAAAATTATTAGAAAATGAGAAAGTAACTTTTTATATAGGATTTGATCCAACAGCAGATAGTTTACATGTAGGTCATTTTATAGCTATGATGTTTATGGCTCATATGCAAAGAGCAGGACATAGACCAATAGCATTATTAGGTGGCGGAACAGCAATGGTTGGAGATCCAAGTGGTAAGACTGACATGAGAAAGATGCTTACTAAGGAACAAATACAACATAATGTTGATTCTATAAAAAAACAAATGGAAAGATTTATAGACTTTTCTGATGACAAAGCTTTAATAGTAAATAATGCAGATTGGTTATTAGATCTTAATTATGTTGACTTTTTAAGAGAAGTAGGAGTTCATTTCTCAGTTAATAGAATGTTGAGTGCAGAATGTTTTAAACAAAGATTAGAAAAAGGATTATCATTCTTAGAATTTAACTATATGTTAATGCAAGGATATGATTTTTATGTTTTAAATCAAAAATATGGATGTAAAATGGAACTTGGCGGAGATGATCAATGGTCTAATATGATTGCTGGTGTTGAACTTGTGAGAAGAAAAGCACAAGGTGATGCAATGGCAATGACTTGTACATTATTAACTAATAGCCAAGGACAAAAAATGGGTAAAACTGTTGGTGGAGCATTATGGCTTGATGCTGATAAAGTATCTCCATTTGACTTCTATCAATATTGGAGAAATGTGGATGATGCAGATGTAGAGAAATGTTTAGCATTATTAACATTCTTACCAATGGATGAAGTAAGAAGATTAGGTGCTTTAGAAGGTGCTGAAATTAATGGAGCTAAGAAGATTCTTGCATTTGAAGTTACAAAACTTGTTCATGGAGAAGAAGAAGCTAAAAAAGCAGAAGAAGCTGCTAATGCTTTATTCTCAGGTGGTGCTGACATGTCAAATGTACCAACAGTAACTATAGCTAAAGAAGACTTAGGTTCAACAGTTTTAGATATAATAGCTAAGACTAAAATAGTTCCATCTAAAAAAGAAGGTAGAAGATTAATAGAGCAAGGTGGATTATCTATTAATGGAGAAAAAATCATTGATTTAACAAGAACATTAAATGAAGATGATTTTGAAGATGGATCTGCCTTAATAAAAAGAGGTAAGAAAAATTATAATAAAATAGAAATACAATAGTAAAATTATTGCTTTAAAAATAACATATTGTAATTAAAAAATAGGATTTGAAAAATTATTTCAAATCCTATTTTTTTAGGTAATTTAATGGTTATTAAGATTCTGATATATAATAAATATATTTCTTTGTATGTTAATTTATTCATTATTATAACGATAAATAAATAGTATAAGTTAGAAAAGATAATCATATGCCGCACAATTATTCCTGCACTATGTTTGGAAAGGGTGCATGGCTAAAAAATCGATGGATCTAAATTCGCCTTAGCGATTTTGTTCTAATTTGTTGAATATATATTAATTATTATGCTATGTTTAAAAAAGTTGAGATTGTAGTAGCAAGCTTGAAGGTAAAATTTTATTCTAAAAAGTAAATTCTCATACTACTATGTCTTTACAATAAAATATCAATATTCAATTAAAACAGAGTTAATGATTAAAGGGGGGAGAATAAGAAAAAATGCCAGGTATTTGGAATGTAAATAATGTCTATAATAATAGTAATACGAGAAAGTTTTCTAGTAAATTAACGTTTGAGGTTGGTGAAAAATTTAGTGGAAGAGTTGTATCAAAAGGGGACGGTAAAGATGTTACTATAAGATTATCAGATGGATGGCAGTTTATTGCAGAACTTGATGGTAATACAAATTTAGATGATATTAAATTAGTGAATTTTCAAGTAGAAGATTTTAAAGACGGAAAGTTAAAATTAAAGTTGATACCTAATGAACAAAAAGGTGAAGAAGTTTCTAATGAGATATTTAAAGACGTGATTGATAAAGAAGGATTATCTAAAGAAGATATAAGCATATTAGAAAAAATGATTAAACATAATATCCCACTAACCAAAGATAATATAAACAAAATTAAAGGTTTAATTCAATTTAATGAAAATATAAATTTAAGTTCAGATAATATAGATGATTTTATACAAAATTATCTTCAAAGCAAAGGAATTGATATAAATACTCCTAAAGGAGAATTTATAAAACAAAATCTTGTAGAATTTTTCAACAATTTTAAAAATATGTCTAGTGATGAAATATTATTATTTTTAGAAAATAATATGGAATTTTCTACAGAAAATATAAAAAGTTTTAATGAGCTTTTTAATGGAAATTTATCAATAGAAAAATTATTATATAAATTATCTCAGGAATTAGATAACTCGCAATCAACTTTAAAAGATATACAGAGTAAAGAGATAATAACTGATAAAGAAAATATAAATAAAGAAAATATAAATAGTGAGTTTTTAAAAAATAATAATAAAAACTCTTTAATATCTAAAATATATGATTCAAATGATGTTTCAAAAAATAAAGTTAGTGTTGTATCATTACTAAAAAGTATCGCTGGCGATAATGAAAGAATTTTAAATGATTATTTAAATGATATAATTAATTCTAAATCAGAAAATTTAACAACTAAAGAATTTAATAGATTAATTTCATTAACATCAAAATTTGAAGATAGTGATATAGTAAATTTAATAAAAAATGAGTTATCAGCTAAGGGATTGTCTGATGAAGCTATAAAAGCTAATGGTTTAGAGAGTAAAGTTATAGATGGTAAAAATCTATTAGAGAATACTTTAGGAAAAATTTTAAATAAAGAAATAAATTTAACTAATGAAGAATTTAAAAGATTTAATGACCTTTTTAAATATAAATTACAAACTAGCATAAATGAAACGGATATAAAATTAGAACCGGGTATAGTTGATAAAAGTCAAGCATCTCAATTAAAATCTGATTTTAATAATTTATATTCAAAAAATATTGAAAATTTCTCAAATAAAGATTTGATAAAACAAGAAATGGTAAATAAATTTAATGAAGTAAGAGATATTGTAAAAGATATAATAAATAATATTGATAATAAAGCAGTAGGTTATGAGAAAGTTATGGAAATGATAAAGAGTAATATTGGAGAATTTAAAGTGTTTAATTCTATAAGTGAACAATATTATTATTTGAATTTTCAAGTTCCTGTTAATGCAGAAGAATATCCTTGTAAATTAATTATAAAAGATAATAGAAAAGATGGGAAGAAAATAGATAAAACTAATGTAAAAATGGTTGTTAATGTTAAAACTATACATTTAGGTGATGTTGATGGATATTTAGCATTGAAAGGTAATAGGATAGATATAAATTTAAAATGTGATAATAAGTATGTAGATATAATAAGTAAAAATAAAAGTAAATTAAAATTAGGATTAGAAACACTGGGATTAATTACAGATGTTAGTGTTTCATTAAGAGAAGAACCTATTAACTTAGTAACTTGTGGCAAATTTTTTAATGATTTAAGTATCTCAAATATTGATATTAAGGTATAATAAAATAGAAATATTTTGAGTTTAGATTGTTTATGGAGTGAGTATATATGACTGAAAGAAAAAAAGCAGCAGCTCTTAAGTATGAATTAAATAATACTGAAGCTCCAATGATAGCAGCATCAGGAATGGGACATATTGCAGATAAAATAATAGAAAAAGCACAAGAAAATGAAGTTCCCATAGTTTATAATAAAGAGTTAGCAAATTTGTTATGTAACGTTGACGTTGGAGATGAAATACCGACAGAGTTGTATGAGGCAGTAGCTCATGTGATAGCATTTGTAACTGATATAGATAAAACACTATAATTGTGTGAAAAACGGAAAGGTGATAAGTTAATGGCACTTTATACTATTTCAGATTTGCATTTAGCAATGAATGTTGAAAAGCCTATGGATATATTTGGAGAAAATTGGGCTGGTCACTGTGAAAAAATAAAAAAAAATTGGCTAGAAAAAGTTAAAGCTGATGATATGGTATTAATAGCAGGAGATATTTCATGGTCACTTAAAGAAAGTGATAGCAAATTTGATTTGGATTGGATAGATTCATTACCAGGTAAGAAAATAATAAGCAAAGGAAATCATGACTATTGGTGGGGAAGCATATCTAAATTAAATAAACTATATGAAAATACAAAATTTCTTCAAAATAATTTTTATGTTTATAAAAATTATGCCATTTGTGGTACTAGAGGGTGGATTTGTCCAGGTGGAGATAAATACTCATCTAAAGATGAAAAAATTTATAGTAGAGAACAAATAAGATTAAAATTATCTTTAGAGGCAGCAAAAAGCAATGGGTATGAAGATATTATAGTTATGATTCATTATCCACCAACTAACGATAAATTTGAAGAATCAGCTTTTTTAGAAATATTTAAAGAATATGGTGTAAAGAAAGTTATATATGGACATTTACACGGGCCATCATTAAAAGGTAATTTATTAAATGGTGATTTAGATGGAATAGAATACATATTATCATCAGCAGATTATCTTGATTTTAATCCAAAGCTGATTATAGAATAAAGATGTTGAAAAAATATTTTTTCAACATCTTTTTTTGTGTCTAGGACAGTATTAAATGTTTTGAATTTAAAATCTAGTTATTAATGCATTGAGATATGTGAAGTATACGAAATATCATAAACTAAAAGGGTGTAGCACAACTATTTTTATGTTAAGTATATTTGAGATTTTCTATATAAGTTGTAATTTAATTAATACTTTTTAGAATTATTTTAAATTATATTAAGTTATACACCATTTATATATATGGTGTATAACTTAATATAAGTAGGAATAATCTTATGGGAGGAACATTTTGGGAAAGGGATATATATTAGTAAGACTATTTAAGTTTAAGGATGCTTTGCCTAATACAAAAGGAAAACTTATAATTACTAATGCTGAAGATGGAGAAATAGTATATGAAAAAGATGATGCTTTTGATATTAGCGGAAGAAGTGAATTTATAGAAGTAATAACACCAGAAAAAAAATTATCGCAACAACCATATGAAGAAGGAGTTATTCCATATGGCATATATAATATAGATATATTGCCTGAAAATTTTGAAGAAGTTATTATTGACGGTGTAAGTGTTTTTGAAGATATTACTTCTATACAAAATGTGGAGGTTGGTGAAAAAGAAGAGAATAATGGTTTACCTAAAAAAATTATTATTCCACCAGAACAGCTTGTACTTAACGCAAAAAGAGATAAACAAGTAGGTTCTATAGTGCAGCCTTTAGTTTTAGAAAGACCATATATACCTGAATTTATAGTTGTACATTTAGGTCCACCAAGCTCAGCTGCTGAGAATGTAACAGTAGGGTTTGTTGACTATATTAAAAATGTTGCTTCAAGTGAAATATATCCAACATGGCCGGAAGAATCATTAAAAGCAAATATATATTGTCAAATATCATTTGCATTAAATAGAATTTATACGGAATGGTATAGAAATAAGGGATATTCATTTCAAATCACTAATTCAACTGCATATGATCAATATTTTATAAAAGGTAGAAATATATTTGATAACATAAGTAAAATAGTAGATGAAATTTTTAGTGAATATATCATAACTATTGGGAATAAAACTCCATTCTTTGCACAATATTGCAATGGCACAACAGTCAAGTGTGATGGTTTATCTCAATGGGGAACTGTAGATTTAGCAAATGCCGGTATGAAGGCTTTAGGTATTCTTCAATATTATTTCGGATATGATAAAACTTTAGTTAGAGCAACTATGATTGAAGGAATACCAGAATCTTATCCGGGAACACCTCTTAGACTCAATGATGAAAATAATAATGTTAAGGTTATACAAAAACAATTAAATAGAATATCTAAAAATTTTCCTGCAATACCTAAAATACCGTATGAAAATGGGAAGTTTGATAAGATAACTGAAGATGCAGTAAAAGTATTTCAGAAAGTTTTTAATCTTACTCAAGATGGTATAGTAGGAAGAGCTACTTGGTATAGAATATCATCTATTTATGTTGGTGTAAAAAGATTAGCGGAGCTTGATCAAGAACCAGAAATTGATGGAGAAAATCCACCTCCAGATTCAGGGGGAGAGTATCCAGGATATTTATTAAAGTATGGTTCAAGGGGAGAAAAAGTTAAAGAAGTTCAGAATTATCTTTCAGTTATATCTAAATCATATAATATACCAAGCATTAAGGCTGATGGAATATTTGGTCAAATGACAAAAGATACTGTTATAGTTTTTCAAAGGTTATTTGGATTATCTCCAGATGGGGTGGTAGGATTAAATACTTGGAATAAGATATATGAAATTTATAAAGGTTCAAAAAAGTCTAATGTAGAAGAACAGATTTATTCGGCTGATTATCCAGGGTATGTGTTAAAAGAAAATTTATATGGCGATGATGTTAGATGGGTGCAAACTTATTTAAATGCCATATCTGAGTTTTATAAAGAGATACCTAAGATAAAAGTAGATGGAATATTTAAGAAAAAAACTAAAAATGCCGTAATAAACTTTCAAAATACATTTGGACTGAATGCAGATGGAAAAATTGGAGTAAATGACTGGAAAAAATTAATATCAGTATATAATAGTTTAGATGGTGGACAAAATATTAATAAGTCAGATATATTATATGATTATCCAGGTTTTGATTTAGAATTAGGAGATCAAGATGGATATGTTACAGTTTTCCAAAAGTATGTAAATGTTCTTGCTAAAAATAATTATATATCAAGCCAAATTGAAGAAAATGGTGTATTTGATAAAAGAACAGAAAATTCCGTTAAAGAATTACAGGAGAAGTTTGGATTAAAAGTAACAGGAGTAGTTGATAAAATTACTTGGGATAAAACATCATCATTATATGAAATTTTATATACAGGTAAAGGAAGCAAAAGAAATAGAAAGTAATAATTTTTATATTAATTAAAGAAAAAGTATTCTAATTTTTAAAATATATTTTTTGAAATTTTGAATTTACATTAATAATAAAAAGCATAAAAAGGATGTTAACATATCATACATCTTTTTATGCTTTTATTATTTATTTTAAACTCAAAATTAAAAATAAAATAAGAGTAATTATTTGACCTATTTAATTTAAGATATTATTGAGAAATATTTTTACTTAGATTGTCTAATGTGTCATTAAATTTATCTAAAGAATCTGATTGTGTATCTAGTTTAGATGCAATTTCTTGAGTTAATTCAGAATTTTTTCTTGCAATATCATTTACTTTTTCAACACAATCAATAACATCATCTTTTTTACTTGAAGCAGTTGTAAGATTTCCTATACAAGTTGTAATTTCATCAATAGTCTCTTCGATAGAAGATTTAATATTGTTAAAACTACCCTTTGTAGCACTTAATGAAGTATGTTGAACAGCTAAAGCAGAATTTCCAGAATTCATAGCCTCGGATGCTTGAATTATATCTGTTTTAATTTCTTCTAATATATCTGTTATACTTTGAACTGCTAATTTTGAATTTTCTGCAAGTTTTCTTACTTCACCAGCAACAACTGAGAATCCTTTACCTGCTTCGCCAGCTCTTGCAGCTTCTATTGCAGCATTTAATGATAAAAGATTTGTTTGACTAGCGATTTGACTAATAGAATCAGTTATCATATTTACAGATTCTAATTTACTAACTAAAGCATTGATAGTTTGAGTTGAAACTGTAAACATATGTTGTAATTCATTTAATGATGTATCTAAATTTTCTATTGATACAATGCCATTATCAGCTACTTTATCAGTATCTAATACTTGTCCATGAACATTTGTAATGTTTAATGCTAACTCCTCCATATTAGATCTAAAATCATGTAATAGATTTGTTGCATGATTTGTTTCTTGATTTTCAGACATTGATAAATCTGCTAAATGTGATACTGATGAGTTAATATCATTAATAGAGTTATGAATTCTAGAACTTTCACTTTTTAATTCAGAAAGACCTACGCCTATTTTTTTGATTTCTGAATTGTCGTTAGTTTGGGGTAAAGTAATATTTTGTGTATTTTCTAAAGTCTTATCCTCAGTATGTCTTTTGTTTTGAAAAAATCCCATAAGATTTTATCCTCCTTTATTTATAGTTATAAAGTCTCTAATTATATTAATTATCGTTAGCTTTTATTAAATCTCGACCATTTCTAGCTAATTCTTTTATTTTGTATGAAGCTCCAATAGTGGTTATTGCTTTAGAATACCATATAAGTGCTTCTGAATTATTATTAAGTCGTCTATTAAGCTCTCCTAAAAGATACATTGTAGAATCACGTTGAAGACCATACATAGGAAATGATTCTACAATGTATGCTTCATTAAAACCTTTTAATGCCTTTTCCAAAAAATCTAATTCGTTGTTTAGATTATCTAAAAGTCTATACATCCAGGCAATTTTTAAAGAAATCATAGCTTTAGTACTATAATTAGAGTTCAAAATTATAGAATTTACTAAGGCAAGTTTATAACGTTCAATAGCAATACTTGCAGTGATTATATCAGGATAATCTCTAGGTTTCCATAAAGGTTTTATCTTTTCTAAAACAATTTTTTTCTCATGTTTTTTTATTTTAAAAAAATCCACTTTCATAGTAGCATATCCACAATTATTACAAATCCATATATCATAAAAGTAAGGATTTGGTGAAGAATATCTTATAAAAAAATCAGAGTCTTTAGATAATTGTCTTGGTGAATTAACTTTAACAGCATTAACTTTAAATTTATGCTCACATACAGGACAATGTATTTGTTTTAGAAATAAATGTTTTTTAATTTCTTCTTCACACACTTTATTTCACCTCAATATAAATTACATATACAAATAAAATTAACTTCTAATAAAATTATAATTTTATTAAATTTATAATTTTAACCATTAAATTATACCACAATATACTATTAAAAAAAATAATTCTAATTAGATAAATAATTACACATAATCTTAAGTTTTTGATATAATAAATATGAACGATATTTAAAAGGATGGTATTTATGGCAATAAACGATTGGAAAAGTTTTTTAATGCCGTATGAGCAAGCAGTAGAGGAACTTAAGGTAAAATTAAAATCCATAAGAAAAGAATATAGAAGAAAAAATGAATATTCACCTATAGAGTTTGTTACTGGCAGAGTAAAAGAAGTTTCTAGTATATTAGAAAAGGCTAATAAATTTGAAATACCTATAGATCAAGTTAGATATGAATTAGAAGACATAGCTGGAATAAGAATAATGTGTCAATTTGTAGATGATATAACTAAAGTTGTTGAATTATTGCGTGGAAGAAAGGACATGCAAATTCTTTATGAAAAAGACTATGTTAGAAATGTAAAAGAAAGTGGTTATAGAAGCTACCACATGATAATAAAATATCAAGTAAATATGGCAGAAGGACCAGTAGATATTCTTGCAGAGTTCCAAATTAGAACTCTAGCTATGAATTTTTGGGCTACTATTGAACATTCGCTTAATTATAAATATAAACAAAACATACCTACTCAGTTGAAAGAAAAACTTAAAAGTTCAGCTGATGCAGCTTTTAAATTAGATGAAGAAATGCTACAAATAAAAGATGAAATAAAAGATGCCCAAAAACTTTTTGAAGTAAAATCTAGCATAATTTCAAATATTATGAACTCTTTATTAACTTTAAGCTCATTAGGTAAAGAAGCAGAAGCAGCAAGACATGAGAAGACTTTAAATAAACTTATTCAATACGGAGAAATTTGGGAATTGGATAATTTATTATTTTATGTTAAAAAAGATGTTGAAAAGTATAGAGAATAATATTAAAGCTATGTTTGATAGTATATCAAACATAGCTTTAATAATAGGTAAAATTTTAAAAGAAAGGATTATATAACTATGATAGAGAAAGAACTTCTAAAACAATTGAAAGAAAATCCAGAATATATTAGAGAAATTAAAGATGTAAATGACGAACTTAACTTATTTATAGTTAAAAATAATGGAAATAATATAAAATATATTAAAAATCCTAGCAAAGAGGTTCAGATGGAAGCAATAAAAGGTAATCCATTATCTATACAATACATTAATAATGTCTATGAAGATGTTGGTGTTATGTGTGTAAAAGCATTATGGAATTCATTAAAATATATAAAAAATCCAACAGAAAAAATAATAAAAGAAGCTATTAATACAAAAGGTTGGGCAATACAATTTATAAAAGATGCAAGAGAAGAATTGCAATTACTAGCAGTCGAAAAAGATTATGATGCTATTAAGTATATAGATGATCCATCAGAAGCAGTTCAGCTAAAAGCTATTGAAAGTTATTATGCAGCAATTAGGTATATAAAACATCCAACATTAAATGCAAAGATAGCATCTGTTGTGTCAGATGAAGAGGGAATAAACTATATTTCTAATTATGATTTAGATGAAATGAAACTGTTTATTTATAAAAATATAAGTGTTGTCAAATATATATATGAGAATATAGATATAGATTTGGTTATTGAAGTGTTAATGGATAAAATAAAGGATGAAAATATAGAAGAAAAATATATGAAAAATTTTTTGGAACTAGAAATATTAGAAATGGATAAGATTAATTTTGTGTGGGAATATGGGTCTAAAAATGCAAAAAAAATATTAGTAGATTACAAATTATCTATGTAGAATTAAGTTTTGATTTCAAATGAGAATTACAATTAATTTTATATAATAAAGTTTAGTATTAAAATACACTTAATTGAGATTAGGAAGTTAATAAAATATATATTTTTAGAAAGTCTTTAGGGCTTTTAATAAAAACTGTCAACTTTAAATTAGCCACTCTCAACTAAAAAAGCGTAGATTAACCACTTTGTTCATAATAATACATTAAGTAAAAAAGCTATTTAATAAAATGCAGAAATAAAGGGGAGGATATTTTGAATTATACAGAAACTTTAAAAACCGTTGATTTAGTTATGAATTCAAATGATGTACCATTAATAATTGGAGAAAGCGGAATAGGAAAAACATCATTAGTTAGAGATGTAGCCAAAAACAATGATTATTTATTAGTTACTATAGATGCAAATCTTTTAAAAGAAGGTGAAATAGGGGGATTACCTGTAGTAGAAAATAGAGAAGTAGTGTATGCAACACATAATAAATTAATAGAGGTGAAAAATTTATTATGTAAAGATGATACAAAAGGAGTTATATTATTTATTGATGAGTTGAATAGATGCGATCATGCAGTTTCACAGGAACTAATGAACCTTATATTAAACAGAGAGATAAATGGTTATGTTTTAGATGAAAGAGTAAAAGTTATTGCAGCTATGAATCCATCAAATAAGTATGATGGATTTTCAGATAGTCAATATGAAGTAGTAGATATGGATCCAGCTCAAGAAGATAGATTTGTATGGTTAGAAATGCAATCAGATGTGAAGGAATGGATAAAGTGGGGTATGAGTATAGAAGGAAATATTCATGAACATATAATAGAATTTATTTCTACATTTCCACAATATTTACATGCACCAAATTCAAGTGAGAGTATAAAGGCCACTCCGAGAAGTTGGCAGAGAATATCTAAGTCTTATGATGTATATTTAAATAACAAAGGTAAATATGATTTAAACATATTTTTAAATACTGTGAGAGGAAATGTTGGATCTAATATATGTAATGATTTTGCTGACTTTATACTTCATATAAGAAAACCACTGATTAAAGTTGAAGATTTATTTGAAAATGAAATCTTAAGTTTTGATTTAAAGGAAAAGTTAGAAAATGAAAATCACTCAAGATTATATATACTAGCTAAAAATGCAATGTTATTTGTAGAAAAAAATTCTTGCGAAAAAAATTTAATATTATTTTCAAAGATATTAGATTTGTATCCTAGAGATTTAAGGCTTGGAATAATGAAAGAAATTAAAAAAGATCATAAAGAGGGATTATATGAATTACTCTTAAATCAAGATGAATTTATAGAAAGTTTCTTTAACATATTTATCAAATAGGAAAAATATGGTAAAATATTAATGCGTATAACAAAAGTTTGAAAACTAGCTAAAAGTAATATACTAAAATAAGTGTGGTTACATTAAATAAATACAATTTGAGAGGAGGTATTAAGTGGATTTTAATGATAAAAAAGAAGACCTTTTAAAAAAAGCGTATAATATAAAAAGTATTGATGAATTTGATAATATGTATATAAAGAGTTTTTTTGAACTTGTTGAACAAGTTATTCTTGATTTGTTAGAAAGTGAAGATTCATTTTTTGGTCAATTTATGTTAAGGGTAAAAAGACAGATAAGAATTGATTTGAAATCTCCTATAGCTACTATTCCTAAAAGAAGTGGATTTAATATGTATTTTAATCCTATATTATTTTTACAGTGTGAAAAGAAAGAAATGTCAGCATTGTTTAAGCATGAGATTTATCATATAATGTATTCACATTTTTCTAGAGAGAGAAAAATGAAAGAGAGATTAAGTAAGGAAGCTATAAATACTGCCCTAGATATTTCGATAAATCAATATATAAAAAATCTTCCATCTTGGAGTAAAAAAATTAATTCTATAAATATGGAGTATAATTTAAATTTAAAAGAAGATAGAAGTGTAGAGGAATATGCAGCGGAAATTTATAAATCAATTAAGTCAAGAATAAAGGAACCTACAATTGACAAAGAAGAGTCATTAGATGAAATTAATTTAGAAAATGCGCATGATATATGGGAGGAAATAGATGTATCCCAAGAAGATATAGAAAGTTTAACTAAAAAGACAGCAATTAGCATATATGATGAAAACATGCCAAGTGATATTGAAGAAATAATTTTAAGTTATAGTGAAAAAGCAGAAATATCTTGGCAAAGAATATTAAAGAATATATTACCATCTATAAAAAGTGGTTATAAGAAAACTACAACTAGAAGAAATAGAAGACAACCTAATAGGTTAGATTTAAGAGGAAGATTACCTAAAAATGAATCTGAACTAATAGTTGCAATTGATATAAGTGCAAGTATGAGTGATGATACTTTACATAAAATTTTAATTGAAATATTAGAAATAAGTAAAACTATAAATAATACTATAACAATAATAGAATGTGATGATGCTATTAAAAGAGTATATAAACTAAGAAGTGAAAAAGATATAAAAAAAAGATGTGAAAATAATGGATCTACCACATTTACACCAGTATTTAAGTACATACTAGAAAACAATTTAAGAAATTCTGTGTTAATTTATTTTACTGATGGAGTAGGTGAAAAGGAATTAGAGATAAAGCCATTGAACAAAAGAATAATATGGGTATTAATTGGTTCAGAAGAATTCTCATTAAAAAATACTTATGGAATAGTAAAAAGAATAGGTAATGATAAAGAAGAAAAACTTGAGGGGAATGTAGGATTACGTATGGTTAATGCAGTAATACATGATTGGGCTAGATAATTAATAATAATTTAAATCATAAATTAAATAGAAAAGAACTAAGGAGGAGACGTGTGAATAAAAAATTTAAAACTAAGGATTATGCAATTATTATAACTGCATTATTTATCCTGAGTTTAATAATAAATATTTTTAGTTACGTTAATATTAGAAATTATAAATATAGAATTGGAAAAGAATCTCAAATAAGCATTGAAGATGTGAGACAAAGAAATGAAAGTAATATGGATATTCTTAATATGAGTATAGATCAAAGCTGCATAAAGAATGAGGAATTATTAAAACTTTATAAAAATTATGAAATTATTACAAATGACATAATAAAATTATGGGAACAATATGGTGAATATAAAGCAAATAATTTTTCTATGTTTTCTAAAAAAATAGAAACTAAAAAAATAATAGAAAATGATGTACATAGTAGAATAAAAGAATATATGTTTATTGTATTAAATGAAGCTATGAAAAATAGAGAATCAGGTTTAATACTGAGTGAAAATTATTTAAATGATTTTGTTATTATGCAAGAGTTATCAAGAAAAATATATACTTATTTTGAAGAATTTAATTCAGAAAAACTATCAAATTTTACTGGAATAGATAGAGAAAAGAAAATTATTATGAATAACTATTGGATTGATATGTTACAAGGTATATATGATATTAGTGATGAATATTCAAATATTCAATGGAGCGTAAGCGATATTGAAAATGTTAATAATATAGATATTATTAATGAAAGTAAATAAAAAAATACAACTACTTAAATTAAGTAGTTGTATTGTATATATTAGTGACATCCACTACATGAACCGCCACAGCCTCCAGCAGGAGCTATAACTGGTTTTAATGTAAGACCTCTACCTTCATTTTCATCAGTAGAAAGTATTATAAAGCCACCAAATTCATCTATTAAAGTTTTTTCAACAATGAAAGATACATCATTGATTTTTTCTACTACATCAGCATCAGTAGCTTGAGATACTGATATATTAAATATTGGACCGCTACAAGCAGCACCAGCAAAATTTATTCTAATATTAAAATCTGTTATGTTATTATCATCTAAAAAACCTTTGAATTCATTATAAGCTTCTTCGCTTATAGTAATGTTTTTCATATAAATCACCTACTTAAATTAAAATGATTAACAAAATGTTAATGAGTTAAGTATATCATATAAAATATAAAATAAAAAGATTATAAATTACCCAAATTATAGTTTTATAAGTAGAAAGTATGATATAATTTACCAGTAATTTATCTCTTTAAAGTATTAAGGTTAAAAGTTATAATTTTAAGTATTAAAAGGGTTTATATTATTAATAATAATTTATATAATAATTTTTATATTAGTTTTTAGAAGGGAAAAATTTATGAAACCATATAGTAAAGATTTTATAATAAAAGAAGTACAAGAATATAATTCTCTTATAAATGAATGTACCCTTGACTGTTATTCTATAAAAAAGAACAGTAGTAAAGGAATAAGACTTCAGGGATATATGTATGAAAATACACAAGAATATGATTTACCTATAATACAATTATTAAAAGATGATAAAAGTTTAATGCGTCTTACACCGAAAGAAATAGAAAGTTCATACCAAGCAATAAAATTTGCTAAAGGCAAAGTTGGAATTGTAGGTCTTGGACTTGGATATGTAGTAGATAAAATTGCAAAGAAATCTAATGTGAATGAAGTTATAGTATATGAGATAAGTGAAGAAGTAATAGAAATGTATAGAGAAAATTTTGGGATAAACAACAAAATTAAGATTATACATGGAGATGCATTTAAAGCTAAATCAGAAAAATTCGATTTTTTCTATGTTGATATATATGAATATAAATTAGACGCAAAAGTAGTAAAAGATTATAATGCATTTAATAACTTGCATGAAATAGAAGAATATTCATTTTGGGGAATGGAACATTTTCTTTTAAGTTGTAATTATGAAGAAGTTTTATGGGTATATATTCCAGAAAACTGGATTGAAATGAGTAAGAATTTATATGTATCTCTTGATACATCGGGGTATATAAAAAACTATAAACAGTTAGAGGAAGATAAAGTAAGAGATGTACTTAAAGAATTTAAGAAAATTTTAAATAATGATATAGAAATTTAGTTTAAGACTATAAAAAATCTGTGTATATTTTATGATAAAAAACATTAAGTATACATAGATTTTTTTATTTTAATAAAATTAAATTGGGGGAGATTAGGTTGAAAGCTAACAGGATAAATTAATTTTTAATTAAAAATAATAGTTGATTTTACGAATAAAAATGTAAGAAAATGAATATAAAAATAAAACATGTAAAATAATGAGTGTAAAAGTCGTAAAATTATCTTTAAAATGAAATAAATGTTGAATTATAAGGTATATAATGTTATCATAATTAGTGTTAAAAAAATATATATGACAATAGCACACTTGTTGAAAAATAAGGTCGCAAAGCTTATGAGTCTAAGGGAAAAAATTATTTTCTATGATCGTCAGGTTGCCAAAATACATTTAATTTACAATTGTATAATTTTAATTTTGGTGTCTATGAATTCATAGATACTTTTTTATTTGTAAGTAGCTAAAAATATTAGCAACTTAAATAAATGTATCATTGAAATTCTAGAGAAATAAATTAAGAATGCAAAAGAAAAAATAATAATTAACTTTTAAGAATACGTTTTATATAAAAAATATATATAAATGAGCAACTTTTAGAGTGTATTTATAGAGTTTTTTTATTGTTAAAGAAGAAAATCATATTAAGGGGAGGGATAAAATAATTATTGATTTATTAATAGTTATTGATATTTATGAAGAAAATAGATGAATTATTACAACAAATAGAAAGTATCATTCAATCTGGAATAGACAAAGAGGGCATGATAAAAATTTTAGATATTTTAAATTGTTCTATTCCATTTGAAATATTAGATGAAATTAAATTGTATGGAGATTATTTACCTAAAGGTGTAGAAAATGAACTTTCAGAAGAAAAAAGATATTTACATTTTTTATGGGATGTATTGGACAAGTCGCCAATGTGCCTTATAGCTAATTTTGCAATTCCGTATAGAAGAACTTTAGCTAAAAAATTATTTAAATCTTGTGGGGAAAACTTTATAGCTGAAGAAAACGTTAGATTTAATATACCAGATAATATTGAAATTGGTGATGATGTGTTTATAAATAGGGGAACTTTTATAGACTCTAAAGGTGGAATTAAGATTGGAAATTTTGTTGGCATAGGAGAATGCGTAACAATCTTTACTCATAGTCATAAGGAAGATAATCATTCTTCTAGAGAATATGATGAAGTGATAATAGGGGATTATGCAAAGGTATATTCTAATTCAACAGTACTTTCAGGCGTAAAAATAAGAAATAAAGGAATAGTTGCAGCATGTTCTTTGGTAAATAAAGAAGTTGAAGAAAATGTGTTAGTTGCAGGTGTACCAGCTAAAAGAGTTAGAGATAGAAAGAGTTTAAATAAGAAACAAGAAGAATTAAATCACGTATGGCTTCATAATAAAAGTTTTCAAAAATAAATATATATTTTTATTAATTTAAAATAGAACTAAATTAAATAGATATTATTAGGAGGATGATCATGAAAAGAAATATTGATCTTGATTTTAAGAAAATGTCTGTAAAGTCTAAATTAATGTTAATAATCATACCAATAGTTACTGTTGGATTATTGTTATTAACATCAATAACATATGGTACTGCCAAAAACATGATACAAAAAGAATTAGTTAATCTTATGTCTGAAAGAGAAGATGAAGCTGTTAATCATATTGATACCTGGTTAAATGCACGACTTTCAGAAGTTAAGGAAATAGTCCAAAATCCTGTATTAAAGCATGTTTTAGAACTTAATCCTGATTTAAATTTAGAAAACAATGATGAGTCTATAGCTCTTATAGATGAATTGAATTTATCACGTTGGACTTTTATTAATAATACATATCCTGATGAATATGCAGCATTACACATTGTAAATTCATTAGCACCAAATGAATGGAATAATATAGAGAATACAAATAAGCTTTTAGCTAGATATTATAATGTAAAAGAAGGTCAATGTAAAACTTCACCTTGGGCTAAAGCAGCATTACAAGATACTTTTGAAAGGTTCTCAAAAAATAATGGAGTTCCATATGATACAATTTTAAATCCTACATATTCTGAAGCATATCAAAAGAATGTTGTTATGATGTTTGCATGGCAAAAAGATGAAAATGGCCAAGCTAAAATAGGAGCGGCAGCAAGTTTAGCAATAGAAGTAGTAGAAGATAAAGTAAAAGAATTAAAATATGGAGAAAAAGGATATGGAATGTTAATTGATGATAAGGGTACATTCATATCTCATCCAAATCAAGAATACGTAATGAAAGAAAATATAAATACATTAGAAGATAAAGAAATGTCAAAATTATCTTCTGTTATAAAATCTCAAGATAAAGGCATAGCTGAGCTTGGAATGGGATCTGGAAAAAAACTAGCGTTTTATCATAAAGTACCTGTAACTAACTGGACTGTAGTTAATGTAGTATATGAAAATGAATTATTTTCAATTTGTAATAAATTATTAGTACTAATGTTAGTGATAGCAGCATTAATTATAATAGCAGTTACTGTTACAATATATAAATTTGCAACTAATATGCTTAAACCATTAACAGATATAAGTATGTTTGCAGATGAAGTGGCTGCAGGTAATTTAAATGCTAATATAGATATTAATTCAGAAGATGAATTTGGAAATGTTGCCAAAGCATTAAATAATACTGCCGAATATTTAAGAACATATATTTCAGAAATAGATGATGTTTTAAGCAGCATATCCAATGGAAATATTGATATAAATGTAGATGGTGAATATAAAGGTGATTTTGTAGGAATAAAAGAATCTTTAATTAAAATAGTATCATCACTGAATAATACATTTATTCAAATAAGAGAAGCAACTCAACAAGTTTCAAGTGGATCTCAAGAGGTATCTTCAGTAGCTCAAGTATTATCACAAGGAGCATCTGATCAAGCAGGTTCAATAGAAGAATTAACAGCATCTATTGGATATATTAATGAACAATTAAAAGATACAGCTAAACATGCAAATGGAACAAATAAAATTGTAAATCAATTAGTTACATATATTGAAGATAGTAATAAGCAAATGGATAATATGCTAAGTGCTATGAGTAACATTGATGTTTCATCTAAAAATATACAAAATATAATAAAGACAATAGCTGATATAGCTGAACAAACAAACCTATTAGCTTTAAATGCAGCAATAGAAGCAGCTAGAGCAGGGGAAGCTGGTAAAGGCTTTGCAGTCGTTGCTGATGAAGTAAGAATGCTTGCAGAACAAAGCTCACAAGCAGTTAAGAGAACAACAGAACTTATTAAGAATTCAATAGAATCTGTTAATGAAGGTAAAGTAATAGCAGATAATACAGCAAGCTCATTAAAGGAAGTTGTAGAACATACTAAGGGCGCTACTGAATTAGTTGATAATATAACTAATTTAGCAGAAGAGCAATCAGAATCTCTTAATAAGATAAATGAAAGAATAGAAGAAATAGCTAATGTAATTCAATCTAATTCATCAATAGCAGAAGAAAGTACAGCTGCTAGTGAAGAATTAACAGCACAAGCGGAAAGCTTAGACTATATGGTTGCACAATTTGAATTAAAAGAAGATTAGTATATTCTGTGTTTTAACAAAAAAAGGTTAATATTATAGTATAAAGCTTGTGGATTCAGGAATTTACTTTATGAACTCTAAAAATAAAGCTTAGTCTAATTAATGCATGTTCCCAATGAAACATTAGGACAAGCATTAATTCAACAAATCTTTATTAAGAGTTCTAAAAAGAAAATTCCAATGCCACTACGCTAATATACTGTAATATTAACCCTGTTAAAACACAGAATATTTTTGTGCATGAAATTAGCAAGTTTGAGGATGAAAAAATAGTAACCTGAAAAAACATTCGGGTTACTATTTTTTATTAAAATTAGATAATTTTAAGTATATCTAATAATTGTTCTATTTTACAACTATATTAACAAGTCTACCTTTTATAACAATTACTTTTATTATATTTTTACCTTCAGTATTTGCTTTTATAGTTTCATTTTCTAATGAAGCTTTTTTTATACCTTCTTCATCTAAGTTTGATGGTATCATAATTTTAGCTTTTATTTTACCATTAACTTGAATAGCTATTTCAACTTCATCTTTAACTAAAGCAGCTGGATTAAATTCAGGCCATTTTTCATTAAATATAGTTGAGTTGTGACCTAACAAGTTCCATTGTTCTTCAGTAAAGTGAGGAGCAAATGGTGCTAATAATTTCAAGAAATCTACTACAGTTTCTTTTAAGAATTTAGGATTTTTAGTATCAGCTTGAATATATTTATGAAGAGCATTTGTAAATTCCATAAGTCTTGCTATTGCAGTATTAAATTGCATTTTTTCTGCATCTTCGCTAACACCTTTAATAGCTGTATGTCTCCAGAAATTCAAGTCTTTTTCTTCAGAATCTATAGTAGTCTTAATATTTTCTGAAGCGTTAATGATATCTCTGCATGATTCTAAAGTTCTTTCAATTCTATCTACAAATCTAGCAACAGATTTAACTCCATCATCACTCCATGCTCCACCTTCAACATATGCAAAACCAAACATTAAGTACATTCTAAATACATCAGCACCAAATTCTTTAATGTAATCATCTGGAGAGATTGTATTTCCTTTTGATTTACTCATTTTCAATCCGTCTGGTCCTAAGATTAATCCTTGGTGAGTTAAGCTTAAGAATGGTTCATCAAATTTTAAGTAACCCATATCCCTTAATGCTTTAGTTATAAATCTTGCATATAATAAATGCATACAAGCATGCTCTGGTCCACCAACATATTTATCTACAGGTAACATTTTATTTATTAATTCAGGATCAAAAGGTGCATCAGTATTTTTGTTATCAGGGTATCTTAAATAATACCAAGAAGAACATACAAATGTATCTAAAGTATCTGCTTCTCTTTTTGCAGGTTTACCACAGTGAGGACAAGTGGTGTTTATGAATTCTTCACATTTTCCAAGTGGTGATTTACCATCTGGAGTAAACTCAACATTATAAGGAAGTTCTACTGGTAAGTCTTTTTCAGGAACTGGAACTATTCCACATTCATCACAGTATATAACCGGAATTGGAGCTCCCCAATATCTTTGTCTTGAGACTAACCAGTCTCTTAATCTGAAGTTAACTTTCATTTTTCCAAGTTCATCTTTTTCAAGTTCAGAAACAATAGCTTTTTTAGCTTCATCTGTAGTTAAACCATCAAATTGTCCTGAATTAACAAGTGTTCCGTGTTCGCAGAATGGTAGAGCTGGCTCGTTATCTTGTTTGTCAGTAATAACTCTTTCTATTGGTAAATTGAATTTACTTGCAAATGCGAAATCTCTTTCATCATGTGCTGGAACTGCCATAACACAACCAGTACCATATGTAGCTAATACATAATCAGCAATCCATACAGGAACTTCTTTTCCGTTTATAGGATTTATTGCATATGATCCAGTAAATACACCACTTTTTTCTCTCGATGATGATTGTCTTTCTATATCAGATTGCTTGCTAGCTTCTTCTTTGTATTTTTCAACAGCTTCCTTATATTGTGGAAGAGTTAATTCGTCAACTAATTTATTTTCTGGTGCTAATACAACATAAGTTACACCATTTAAAGTATCAACTCTTGTAGTAAATACATCAAATTCTAAGCTAGAATCTTTAACTTTAAATGTAACTTGTGCACCATATGATCTTCCAACCCAATGTTTTTGCATAGATTTAGTTTTTTCTGGCCAATCTAAGCCATCTAATTTATCTAGTAATTCATCAGCATAATCAGTTATTTTGAAGAACCATTGAGTTAGATCTTTCTTAATAACTTCAGATTCACATCTTTCACATAAGCCATCAACTACTTGCTCATTAGCTAAAACCGTATTACAAGATGGACACCAATTAACAGGAGCTTTTTTTCTGTAAGCTAATCCTTTTTCATAAAGTTTTAAGAATAACCATTGAGTCCATTTATAGTAATCAGGAGAACAAGTGACAACTTCATTTTCCCAATTAAACATAGCACCCATAGATTTTAATTGCTTTTCCATAGTTTCAATATTTTTAAATGTAGAATCTTTAGGGTGTATGCCTGTTTTTATTGCATAGTTTTCAGCAGGTAATCCAAAAGCATCAAAACCCATTGGTTGGAATACATTATAACCTTGCATTCTTTTAAGTCTTGCCCATGAATCTGTTGGTCCGTAGTTAAACCAGTGACCAGCATGTAATTGAGCTCCTGATGGATAAGAGAACATTTCAAGTGTATAAAGTTTCTTATCTAAATTTTCTGGGTTAAATTTGTAAGTTTCATTTTCTTCCCAAATCTTTTGCCATTTTTCATCGATTTTAGTACTGTAATTTTCCATAGTAATCCTCCTATATAAAATGTATATTTATTAAATTTGAACATTAAAAAAAGCTCTCATCTCTAAAATTAAGAGACGAAAGCAAAATTCCGCGGTACCACTCTTATTAGAAGAAAAAATATAATTTAATCTTCTCGCTTGATATTTTTAACGGATATTTACCCGTACTTGTTTTTAACAAGTAAGCTCCTAGACAAGTTCATAATAATGTAACACTATTTTACACCTAACAATAGCTCTCTAAAAGATACAGTTTATTACTACTACTTCTATTCACAGCAAAATATAAAATTTAGCAATATTATATATTAAAATTTGTAAAAAAGCAAGGAAACATATTAAATTTTAGTATTTAATTTAATATATTAAATTTATAAATATATTTAAATTGAGGAAAATTTTAATTAATATAACTAAATTTATTTATATTAATGTAAATACGATTCGAAAAATGTAAGATAGTAATAATTTTTAGGTGTTTTTGTTTATTTAAGTAATTATAAACATAAATAATTGCTTAATTTTAAGCACAAAAATTGAATTTACATAAATTTTCTGTTAAAATCGTTACATTCGTACAAAATTATTACTTATATTTAGGAGGTTTATATAAATGAATGAAAAAATAATAATTGGAGGTACATTTGCACTATATTTGGTAGTAATGTTATGCATAGGCCTACATTTTTATTATCGGACTAATAATTTATCAGATTATACATTAGGAGGAAGAAAGCTTGGATATTGGGGGAGCTCTATAAGTGCACAAGCTTCAGATATGAGTGGATGGTTATTACTAGGACTTCCGGGAGCAGCTTTTTTAACAGGTTTATCTGGATCTGTATGGATGGCCTTAGGATTAGCTATTGGAACATATTTAAATTGGAAAATAGTTGCTAAAAGGCTTAGGGTAGATACGCAAAAGTATTCAGATTCAATAACAGTACCATCTTATTTAGAAAACAGATTTAATGATAAATCAAGAACATTAAAATTAATTTCTTCATTATTCATACTTGTATTCTTTATACCATATACTGCATCAGGATTTGTTTCAGGAGGAAAATTATTTACAACAGTTTTTGGTACACCATATATAATTTCTGTTATTATATGCGGGATAGTTGTTGTAAGCTATACTTTTTTAGGTGGATTTATGGCTGTATGTTATACCGATATAATTCAAGGGTTATTAATGTTTTTTACATTACTCATATTGCCTATAATAGTTATAGTAGAAGCTGGTGGAGTAGGAAACATATTATCAACTTTTGACCCATCACTTTTAAATCCACTAGATATTGGTTTTATAACTGGATCAAGTAGTGGAACAGTTGGTATGGCAGTTATAGGAATTATTTCATCTCTTGCATGGGGTCTTGGGTATTTTGGACAACCTCATATTATTACAAAGTTTATGGCTATAGAAAACCCAGAGGAAATTAAAATTTCAAGAAGAATAGCTACAGTTTGGGTAATAATAACACTTTTAGCTTCAACTGCGATAGGTCTTGTTGGACATTATTATTTTCCAAACTTAACGGGTGCTGATTCTGAAACTATATTTATTTTATTAGTTCATAAATGTGTTCCGCTAATATTTATTGGAGTATTATTATCATCAATATTAGCTGCAATAATGAGTACGGCTGATTCACAACTTTTGGTTATATCTTCTACAATTTCAGAAGATATTTATAGGTCTATTATAAAACCTAAAGCTTCAGATAAAGAACTTATAGGAATTAGTAGGTTATCAGTATTGGTTGTAGCACTGATAGCATTTTGTATTTCACTTAATCCAGATAGCTCTGTATTGAAACTTGTATCCTATGCATGGGCCGGATTTGGGTGTGCTTTTGGACCAGTAATTTTACTATCACTATTCTGGGAAAAAATGACTAGAAATGGTGCCGTGGCAGGGATGTTAATAGGTGGATTTACATCAGCTACTTGGCCAATATTTAAAAACTATTTTTCAGCACCAATATTTAATCTTTATGAAATCGTACCGGGATTTTTATTAGCATTAATTGCAATATATGTTGTTAGCAATTTAGACATAAGGAAACATAAAGTAAAATAGTACATATATTTAAAACATAGCTTAATAAAATATAAAAAAATAGCAATAGTATTTGCTTAAAGTTTGTTTTTTATTGAAATATAATAAGAAAGTTCTCGGAATTAATATATTGATTTTGAGAATTTTTTTATTCTTTATGAAATTATGTTATTAAAAAAATTATGAATACATAAAATTATATATTGGAAAAAAATAAAAAGAATTATAAAAATAACAAGGTGAGTGTAGTGTGTTATCTAGTTAGAAATACAAGAATAATTTAAATGATAATAATAGTATTAAATTTAAAAAATATATTAGTAACAGGATATAGTATTAATACTTTATTTAAGTAAATGTTAATTAATTCATTATAATAAATTTATATATCTATGATAAAATAGAAATTAATTTTTATAGGTTATAATTAAAGAATCAAAAATATTTTTTGTGTATATGAATTAACTTCGAATGGATAAAATACTAGGTTATATTTTAGAAATGTGTTGATATATACATAAGTAAAGTACACCGAGTAATTGAACTTAGTAACACTAAAATGAATACAGTACAATTTTAGTTTTATCCCAATATAGAATTAAGACAAGTAATAAATATTAATTATAAAAAGTAAATTTGCTTCTAGACAGTTGATGAGTAAGCTTGAGAAACAAAATGTAAAATATATAACGTACTTATTACATATATAAACACATAGCCAAATTCTAAGACAATACTTTATATAACATGATAAAATAGTAAATATAGCATATAAATTGAACGAAAAACTATAATAGAATGATTTAGTTTAAAATAATAACTAAACAAAGGAAGTGAGAAAATATGAATATATTATTAGGAATAGGTATGTTAGTTTTAATATTAAATATAATCTTTTCATTATCATTGATATTTATAGAAAGAAAAGATCCCACAACAACATGGGCATGGCTTTTAATATTAATTATTTTACCCGGATTTGGATTTATATTGTATCTTGTATTTGGACAAAACTTAAGTAGGCAAAAGATTTTTAAAGAAAAAATACAAATTGACGAAATAAAGAGAAGAAATCTAAGTAGTAGATATGGGAATAGGAGTAACTGTCATGATGGCGGAGATAAATTTTTTGATTTAAGAAAAATGAACTATAATCATTCAGGTTCTCAATATACAACGAATAATGATCTTGATGTGTATGTTAATGGAGAAGATAAATTTAGACAATTAATTGAAGATATAAAGAATGCAAAGGAATATATACATATAGAATATTATATTTTTCGTAATGATTGTTTAGGAAAAGAAATAATAGCAGAATTAACAAAAAAAGCAGCAAGTGGAGTTGAAGTAAGACTTTTAGCAGACAGTATGGGTTCATATACTTTAACAAAAGGTGCGTTAAAGAATTATTTGAAATCAGGAGGAAAATTTGCAATATTTTTCCCAGGAATATTACCACACATAAATACACGTATAAATTATAGAAATCATAGAAAAATAGTTGTAATAGACGGAGAGTATGGATATGTTGGTGGATTTAATGTTGGTAAGGAATATATAAATAGAGATCCTAAGGTTGGATTTTGGAGGGATACTCACGTTAGAATAAAAGGTGGGGCAGTAAATGATTTAAATGAAAGATTCTTATTAGATTGGTGTTATGCGTCAGAAGAGGTAATAAGTGATTATAATAAATATTTATCAGATAAAAATGAAGCAGCAGGCGATGTTGGTATACAAATAGTTACTAGTGGACCTGATCATGAAGAAGAATATATTAGAAATGCTTATATTAAACTTATAAACAATGCTAAAAATAATTTATATTTAGAAACGCCTTACTTAGTACCAGACTTACCTATATTAGAAGCTTTAAAAATATCAGCATTATCAGGTGTTGATGTTAGAGTAATAATTCCAGGAAATCCAGATCACTTTTTTATGCAATGGGCAGCTAGTTCTTATATAGGTGAACTTTTAAATGCTGGAATAAAAATATATTATTACAAAAATGGATTTATCCATGCTAAGGCTATGGTTGCAGATAGTACTGTAGTATCAATAGGAACAGCTAATATGGATATAAGAAGTTTTAAATTAAATTTTGAAGTTAATGCTTTCATATTTGATGATAGAGTAGCCATTGATTATGAGAAACAATTCATGAAAGATATTGAATTTTCTGAAGAAATAACAATAGAATCGCATGCTAATAGAAGTACATCTATTAAGATAAAAGAATCTTTAGCAAGGTTAGTTTCACCAATATTATAAATGAATTATCAAGAAATTGCATAAAAAAATAAAAAAGTATTAAAAAATATTGACAAAAAATTCTAGTTTGCTATACTGAAAATATAATAATTTATTTGATTAATATATCGAGAGAATTAAAGTTTATTAAATGGGAGGGCACTATGAAAAAAAATATAGTTAAAATATTTATTGCAAAATCTTATAGCTTTTTTTATTTTATGTTCTGGGGCTTTTATTTTAGCGCTAGCTATTTATTTTGCAAAAAATTAAATAATTTAACTTTAATGAGTGCTCAAAAATTATAACAGTTTTTTAGATGTTTATTATATGAATACATTATAGAGCTCATTAATATATGAGCTCTATTTTTTATATAAAATTAAGGGGGCAAAAATATGATCTTAATATTAAAACCAAAAGTGGAACAAGAAAAAATAGAAAAATTAACTTTAATTTTAGAAAATCAAGGTGTTAAAGTAAATCCTGTTATAGGAACAGACATTAGCATTTTAGGTTTAGTAGGGGATACTAGTAGAATTGATAAAGAACAAATTGAGGCAAATGAAATAGTTGAAAAAGTTATGCATGTACAAGAACCATTTAAGAAGGCGAATAGGATGTTTCATCCGGAGCCAACAATAATAGATATAAATGGTCAAAAAATTGGTGGAAATAAAATAGCTATGATAGCAGGTCCGTGTTCTGTAGAAAGTGAAGAACAGATAATTGAAATAGCTGAAGATGTTAAGAATATAGGGGCAAATTTTTTGCGAGGGGGAGCATTTAAACCTAGAACGTCACCATATGCATTCCAAGGGTTGAAGTATGAAGGATTAGAGTTATTAAAAAAAGCAAAAGCTAAAACTGGTTTACCAATAGTTACTGAAATTATGTCACCATATGATATAGAATTCTTTAATGAGAATGTAGATGTTATTCAAGTTGGGGCAAGAAATATGCAAAATTTTGATTTACTTAAAGAATTGGGAGAATTGAATAAGCCAATACTTTTAAAAAGGGGCTTATCAGCTACTATTGAGGAATTATTAATGAGTGCTGAATATATAATGGCTGGTGGAAATGAAAATGTAATTCTTTGTGAAAGAGGAATTAGAACTTTTGAGACATACACTAGAAATACTTTAGATTTAAGTGCAGTTCCAGCTCTTAAAAAGTTAAGTCATTTACCCGTTGTTATTGATCCAAGTCATGCTACAGGAAAGTATTGGATGGTAGAACCACTAGCTAAAGCTGCAATTGCAATTGGTGCAGATGGTCTTATAATAGAAGTTCATAATGATCCAGCAAATGCATTATGTGATGGACCACAATCAATAAAGCCAGATAAATATAAAAATATTTTTAAAGAATTAAAGGCCATTGCAAGTGCAGTAGGTAGAGAAATATAGTTTAAATAAAGCTAAATTTATACTGAAGGTGAGATCATAATTATAATATATTCAAGTATAAATCTTAGATCAAAACATATAAGAAGGAGTATTAAAATGAAGGAGTTAGTTGTAGATCTAAAGGAAAAAAGTTATTCAATAATAATTAAAAAGGGACTAATTAATGAACTTAGTAATGAAATAAATAAAGTTTATAAAGGAAAAAAGATTTTTATATTAACTGATGAAAATGTAAATTATCACTACGGAGATAAGGTTAAAGACTCGTTAATCAATAATGGGTATGATGTTAAGAAAATAGTATTAAAACCTGGAGAAGAAACTAAATCTTTTAATACTCTTCCTAAAATATATAATGAATTTTTAGATTTCAAATTAACCAGAAGTGATTTAATTATTACACTTGGCGGAGGTGTTATAGGAGATCTTGGAGGATTTGCAGCATCTACGTTTTTAAGAGGTATTGATTTTATTCAAGTACCTACGTCATTGCTTGCTCAAGTTGATAGTAGTGTTGGAGGAAAAGTTGCTGTAGATTTAGATAGAGGGAAAAATTTAGTTGGTAGTTTTTATCATCCAAAGGTAGTTTTAATTGATCCAGATGTTTTAATTACTTTAGAAGAGAAGTTTTTCAAGGATGGAATGGCTGAAGTAATAAAATATGGCTGTATAAAAGATAAAGAATTTTTTTATAAGTTAAAGGAATTTAAATCTAAAGATGAAGTTTTGGATAACATAGAAGATATAATTTATACATGTTGTAATATTAAAAGAATAGTTGTGGAAAATGATGAAAAAGATAAAGGTGAGAGAATGTTACTGAATTTTGGTCATACCTTGGGTCATGCGATAGAGGCATACTATAATTTTAATAAATATACACATGGTGAAGCAGTAGGAATTGGAATGTATAAAATAATTAAAATATCTGAAGAAAAGGGAATTATGCCAAAGGGATGTGCAGATGAAATAAAAGATATATTAATTCAATATTCACTTCCTTATGATATAGAGATTGAAAATTCAGATGAAATACTAGAAACAATTTCTTTAGATAAAAAAAATATTAATAGTGTTTTAAAGATAGTATTACTTGAGAGTATAGGACAATCATTTTTAAAAAGTACTAATATAGAATTCTTTAAGTAAATATTATATTTTGTAACTGCACACTAATAAAAGTAAATAAAATTTAAAGTATTATCTTAATATTAAACAACTAAAAGGGGGACACAAATGGGAACTTTTAAAATTTATCCTGGTAAACTAAAAGGAGAAGTTAAAATTCCACCATCTAAAAGTATGGCACATAGAGGTGTTATTTGTGCAGCTTTAGGAGATGGAATAAGTAAAATAAGAAATATTAATTATTCAGATGATATTAGAGCAACTATTAATGCAATGCGGTCATTAGGAGCTATAATAACAAAGGAAGATGAGTATCTTCATATTATTGGAATAAAATCTGAAAAATGCAAAAAAAATATAGAGTTAAATAGAACAATAGATTGTAATGAATCTGGTTCAACATTAAGGTTTTTAGTTCCAATTTCGTGTATTTTTGAAGGTAGTAGTAGGTTTATAGGGAAGGGAAATTTAGGAAAAAGGCCTTTAGATACATATTATGAAATTTTTGATAATCAAGGAATTAAGTATTCATATAAAAAAGGAAAGCTTGATTTAAGAATTCAGGGAATACTAAAATATGGAGAGTTTAAGCTACGTGGAGATATAAGTTCTCAATTTATTAGTGGTATGTTATTTACACTTCCTCTTTTAGAAGGAGACTCAAAAATAATAATAACAACAGAATTAGAATCTAAAGGATATATTGATTTAACATTAAGTGCTATGAGTGATTTTGGAATTGAAATTATAAATAATAATTACAGAGAATTTATAATTAAAGGAAATCAAACGTATAAAAGTATAGACTATAGAATAGAAGGCGACTATTCTCAAGCAGCATTTTTTCTAGTTGCTGATGCGTTGAAGAGTGAGGTCTTTATAAATGATTTAAAATTAGAATCTCTTCAAGGAGATAAAGAAGTTATAGAAATACTTGAAAGAATGAATATGAAAATAAAGAATATTGATAACAGCCTTTTGGGAATTCCAAGAGAAAATTTAGAGGCAACTATTATTGATGGTTCTCAATGTCCAGATATAATTCCTGTTATTTCTTTAGCAGCTAGTTTGTGTAATGGTAGAACTGAAATAATAAATGTAGGAAGGCTTAGAATTAAAGAATGTGATAGATTAAGTGCAGTTGCAAGTGAACTAAATAAATTAGGAGCTAATATAATTGAGAAAGAAGATAGCTTAATAATTGATGGAGTTAAAACTTTAAAAGGTGGAGTAAAAGTTTGGAGTCATAAAGATCATAGAATCGCTATGATGCTTGCAATAGCTTCTACAGTTTGCATGGAGCCAATTATTTTAGAAGATTATGAATGTATTTCAAAATCTTATCCAGAGTTTTTTGATGACTTTAAAGCATTAGGAGGGAACTTTCATGAGTGGAATTTGGGGGAATAAATTAAAAATTTCTATATTTGGTGAATCCCATGGAAATGCAATAGGCATAACCATAGATGGACTTCCATCTGGATTTAAAATTAATATGGAAGAAGTTTTAAAAGAAATGTCTAGAAGAGCACCAGGAAAAAGTAATCTTTCTACATCAAGAAAAGAAGGGGATAAACCAGAAATACTTAGTGGGATTTTTGAAGGAAAAACTACTGGCACGCCCCTTTGTGCAATGATTAGAAATAGCGATATGCATTCTAAGGACTATAGTGAGTTAAAGAATTTAATGAGACCTGGCCATGCAGATTATAGTGGGAAAATCAAATACAATGGATTTAATGATTATAGGGGGGGAGGACACTTTTCAGGAAGAATAACAGCACCATTAGTTTTTGCAGGGGCTATATGTAAGCAAATATTAGAAAAAGAAAATATATATGTAGGTGCTCATATTAAAAGAATAGGAAATATTGAGGATAAGGATTTTAGTAAAATAAATTTAACGAAAGAACTTATAAGCAATTTGAGGAGTGAAGAGCTACCAGTTTTAATAAAAGAAAATGAAGAGATGATGAGAAATGAAATAATTGAAGCTAAAAAAGATGGTGATTCAATAGGTGGAATTATAGAATGTGGAATTGTTGGCATGAAAGCAGGCGTTGGAAATCCATTTTTTGATTCTATAGAGTCTACATTAGCTCATTTATTATTTTCTGTACCAGCAGTAAAGGGTGTTGAATTTGGGGAAGGGTTTGAAATGAGTAAACTTAGAGGTTCACAGTGTAATGATGAATATTATTATGATGGAGATGAAGTAAAGACCTATAGTAACAATAATGGAGGTATATTAGGTGGAATATCTAATGGAATGCCAATATTATTTAAAGCAGTTATAAAACCAACTCCATCAATATCCAAAGAACAACGAAGTATAAATATAAGTGAAAAGAAGAATGGCGTTATTACAGTTAAAGGTAGACATGACCCATGTATAGTGCAAAGAGCTGTACCAGTAATTGAAAGTGTTGCAGCTATTGGATTGCTTGATTTAATGCTGTAAAAATAAGAATAGCTGAGATTAGGATATAAAGAATTGAGAATACAGAAGAGAAAAGTTGAAGGTTTTGTAATAAATTCTAGTGCAGAATTTTAAAATAGATTTTTTATAAAACATGAAATTTTTAAGTTAAACTTTAACTCTCATATCTAAAATAAAAGAGAGTGCAGTAACCACTTTTTTAATATTAATAATAAGGGGATAACTATATGGCAGGATTAGATCAATATAGAAATAGTATAGATGAAATAGATAAAAAGATAACTGAATTATTTGAGCAGAGAATGGATGTTGTTCTTAAAGTAGGAGAATATAAGAAAAAAAATAATTTGCCTATATTTAATAAGAATAGAGAAGATGATGTTATAAAGAAGAACTTAGGTTATCTTAAAAATCAAGATTATATTGAAGAAACAGAAAAATTCTTTGAAAAATTAATGGAAATATCAAGGCAGCTTCAAAGTAGAAAAATGAAAGAAGAAGATTTATTAAAGGAGAAAAACTCAAATAGCAACATTAATGTATATGGAGATAAAAACATTGGGTTTTATGGTTCACAAGGGTCTTTTACTGAAGAAGCAATGATTAAATATTTTGGTGAGGATAAAAATTCTAAATCATATGAAGAATTTGAAGATATATTTTTAGCGATTAAAAATGATGAAATTAGTTATGGAATACTTCCAATTGAGAATTCATCAACAGGAGCAATTTCTAATGTATATGACCTTTTATATAAGTATGGTTTTTTTATAAATGGGGAAGTATGTATAAAAATAAATCAAAATTTAATTGGGGTAGAGGGAAGCAATTTAAGTGGAATTAAAGAGATATATTCACATACTCAAGGGTTTGAACAAAGTTCAGATTTTTTAAAGAAGTATAATGAATGGAAGTTGATACCATTCCATAGCACGGCAAGTAGTGCTAAATTAATAAAAGAGTTAGAAGATAAATCAAAAGCTGCAATAGGTAGTAAAAGAGTAGCTAATATATATAATTTAGAAGTTATTAAAGAAAATATAAATAATCAAACAGAAAATTTCACAAGGTTTATAATAATTTCTAAACAATTAGAAGAAAATAAAAATTTCAATAAAATTAGTGTAGTATTTTCACTTGAAGATAAGGCTGGTACATTATATAAGTTATTAAGACATTTTGCAGAAAATAATATAAATATGATTAAAATAGAATCAAGACCAATGAAAAATGGTCCTTGGAATTATTTTTTATATGTGGATTTTGAAGGTGATTTATCCTCAGAAAAAGTTAAAAAATCTTTATATTTAATTCAACAAAGTAGTGCTTATTTCAAGTTATTAGGAGCATATGAAAAAAATAAATATTAAACAAAGAAAAGGGGGCATAAATAGTGAATTTTTATGGAGTACTAGGTGAAAAATTATCACATTCTATATCGCCAATGATTCATAATAAAATTTTTTCACTTTTAGATATTAAAGGGGCATATAAAATATTTGAAGTTGAAAGAGAAGATCTAAAGAAATTTGCAGACTCATTAAGAGTATTAAAAATTAAGGGATGCAATGTAACCATTCCATATAAAGAAGATATAATGAAATATTTAGATGAAATATCACCTGAAGCAAAAAAAATAAGAGCAATAAATACGATACTATTAAAAAATAATAAATTATATGGATTTAATAGTGATTATTATGGATTTAATAGTATATTAATTAGAAACAATATAGAAGTTAATGATAAAGTGGCTATGGTATTAGGAACTGGTGGTGCATCAAAAGCAGCAGTAACTTTATTATTAGATAGAGGGATTAAAAAAATATATTTAGTTTCTAGGAGTAAAAAATCAATTTCTTTAGATGAAGATAAGAGAATAGAGTATAAAACTTATAATAATATAAATGATATAAAAGGTGATATATTAATAAATGCAACTCCCGTAGGAATGTACCCTAATGTAGATTTTAAGCCAGTTAATGAGAAGATAATTGATAATTTTGATATATTGATAGATTTAATATATAATCCAAGAGAAACTCAATTTTTACAAAATGGTAAAATTTTAAATAAAAAAGTTTGTGGTGGATTAGAAATGTTGGTAGGACAAGCAATTAAATCATCAGAGATTTGGCATGACATATCTATAGATAATGATATACAAGAAGAATTATATTCTTATATTGATGAAAAATTTAAATAGGGGAGAGTATATTATGAAAAATAAAGTATTTCTTATAGGAATGCCTGGATGTGGAAAATCTACAATCGGGGAACTTATATCTAAAGAATTATTATTAAAGTTTATAGATATGGATATATATATTGAAGAGAAAACATCAAAAACAATTTCTGAGCTTTTTGAACAAGGTGAAGATTATTTTAGAGATATAGAAAGTGAAGCTTGTAAGGAAATAATAAAATATGATAATGTTGTAATAGCAACTGGTGGTGGAGTCGTAAAAAAAGGTATAAATGTAGAAACTTTAAAGAATAATGGACTAGTGATTTTTATTGATAGACCAGTTGAAAAAATTATTTCTGATATAGATGTTTCTAGAAGGCCTCTTTTAAAAAATGGAAAAGAGAGAATTATAGGATTGTATAAAGAAAGATATGATATTTATAATAAAGCATGTCATAAGATAGTTGTTAATGATGGCACTATAGATGAAGTTATAGAAGAAATAAAAAAAATAATTATTAATAACTAGAATTTAATATTTATATTTTATGAAGGATAGTAGCATAGTAGAATTAAAAAAAATTTATTTGAAGTACAGGAGGAGTTTTAAAATGATTATTATTATGAAACCAAAAGCAAGTGAAGAAGAAATAGGAAAGGTTAAGTCTTTTGTTGAAAGTAAGGGATTAGAAACTCATATTTCTCAAGGAAATACTTATTACATTATAGGTATTGTAGGAGATACGGCAATAATTGATCCTAAAAAATTACAAGTACTTAAGGGTGTAGACAGAGTAATGAAGGTGCAAGAACCTTTTAAAAAAGCAAATAGAATTTTTAAGCCAAATGATACAATAATAAATATAGATGGTTCAATAGTTGGAGGCGGAAAGCTTGGTATTATGGCTGGACCATGTTCTGTTGAATCTGAAGAGCAAATAATTGAGGTAGCAAAAAGAGTTAAGGCAGCAGGTGCTAATTTTTTAAGAGGTGGTGCATTTAAGCCAAGAACTTCACCTTATAGTTTCCAAGGACTAGAGCTTGAAGGATTAAAACTTTTAAAGACAGCCAAACAAGAAACAGGTCTTCCAATTGTAACTGAGCTTATGTCAACTGATTATATTGATACATTTGTGGAAGAAGTTGATGTAATTCAAATTGGAGCTAGAAATATGCAAAACTTTGATTTGTTAAAACAAATTGGTAGAACTAATAAACCTATTTTATTAAAAAGAGGATTATCAGCTACAATTGAGGAATGGTTAATGTCAGCAGAATATATAATGGCAGGTGGAAATGAGAATGTAATACTTTGTGAAAGAGGTATTAGAACATTTGAGACAATAACTAGAAATACGCTAGATTTACAAGCAATTCCTGTTATTAAGAGGTTATCACATTTGCCTATAATTATAGATCCAAGTCATGCAGGCGGGTATGCATACTTAGTTGAGCCAATGGCAAAAGCAGCAATAATTGCAGGGGCTGATGGTTTAATGATAGAAGTTCATAATGATCCAGAAAATGCTTTGAGTGATGGGCAACAATCACTTACTCCAGATCAATTTGATGGACTTATGGGTAAAGTTAAAGCAGTAGCGGAAATAGAAGGAAAAGAAATATAATTCTTGGAGGGCTATATATGAGAGTAGTAATAGTAGGTCTTGGAGTAATAGGTGGATCTTTTGCAATGGCATTAAAAGATGCGGATTATAAAGATGTTTATGGCATAGACAATAATAAAGAGACATTATTAAAAGCTGAAAAATTAAATTTAATAAAAAGAGGATATACTGATGGAAATGAAATTTTAAAAGATGCGGATTTAATTATAATATCAATATATCCTAAGCTTGTTAAAGATTTTATTAAAAATAATATAGATAATTTTAAAGATGGGGCAGTAATAACTGATGCAACTGGAATAAAGAAGTTATTTATAAATGATATAGTTAATATATTACCTTCAAATATAGATTTTGTATTTGGGCACCCAATGGCTGGAAGAGAAAAAAAGGGAATAGATTTTGCAAGCAGTGATGTTTTTAAGGGGGCTAACTATATTTTGACTCCAACTTCAAAAAATAAAGAGGCTAATTTGAAGTTAGTAGAAAATTTAGCATATGAAATAGGTTTTAAAAGAGTTAAAAGAATAAGTCCAGAATTTCATGATGAAATGATAGGATTTACTAGTCAATTGCCCCATTCACTAGCAGTAGCTCTTGTAAATAGTGATTTAGAGGGAAGGGACACTGGAAGTTTTATTGGTGATAGTTATAGGGATTTAACTAGAATTGCTAATATAAACGAAGATTTATGGAGTGAACTTTTTTTAGGAAATAAAGAAAATCTATTAAAATCCATAGAATCATTTGAATGTGAACTAGATAAAATAAAAGATGCAATAAAACATGATGATAAAGAATCTCTAAAAAAATTATTTATAAAATCAACTAAGAGACGTGAAAAATTATAATTAAAGGCTGTGCTTTAGTAACATGTTGATATATGCATAAGTAACTACCTTAAATGGAATAGATGTATAAATACATTTAACACAGAAAAAATAACTTAAATTTGAATATTAATATGAAAAAAGTGGATATGTTAACATATCCACTTTTTAATTGCCTAATATCAACATTTTATTTAAAACAGAGCCTTAAATAAAATGATTTTTTAATAAAATTCTTTTCCTGAAATAAATACTTTTTTTATGTTTATATTATCATCAAATAATACTAAATCAGCATCGTAACCTTCTTTAATTAATCCCTTATGATTATCTACCTTACAATGTTTAGCTGGATTATATGAAGCCATTTTTACAATTTCATTTAAAGGCAAATCTGAATTTTTATAAATATTTTTAATAGCTTTATTAAGGGTTAGTATTGAACCTGCTAAAGATCCAGACTTAACTCTTGCTGCGCCATTTTTAACTATAACATCTTGCCCACCTAATTTATATTTTCCATCAGGCATACAACATGCCATCATAGCATCAGTTATTAACAAAACATTATCTGTACCTTTTTGCTTATAAGCAATTCTCAATGCAGGATATGAGATATGAATTCCATCTGAAATAGTTTCTGTTTTTATATCACTATCAAATATAGCGCCTATAATCCCCGGATTTCTGTGAGTAAAGGAAGGCATTGCATTATAAAGGTGAGTTGAATGAGTAGCACCACATTTTATTGCATCTATTGTTTCTTCATAAGTAGCTTTTGTATGGCCTAATGAACAGATAATTCCTTTGTTAGAAAGATATTTAATTAAATCTTTAGAGCCATCAAGTTCTGGTGCCAATGTAAGTGAGATAACAGAGTCCTCACAATCCTTAACCATAGATTTATAAGTTGATATTGATGGTGGCAAAATGTAATTAGGATTTTGAGCACCAATTGCATTTGAATTTATAAAAGGACCTTCTAAATGAGCTCCTAAAACATGAGCACCTTTTGAACCTTTTTCTTTTAATAATTTAATAACTCTCATAGACTTATTAATATCACTAATTGAAACTGTCATAGTAGTAGGAACAAAGGATGTTGTACCATGCTTGGCTATTGTTTTTGCAATTGTATTTATAGAATCTATTGTTCCATCCATAGTATCACATCCACCAGCACCATGAATATGTGCATCTATAAATCCAGGTGAAAGGTATAAACCTTTTGCATCTATAATTTGATTAATCTCATTATTAGTAAAATTAGACGGATTAATTTTTTTTATTTTACCATCTTGAATAATAACAGAACCTTTTTCTATTTTATCTAAATAAATAATGTTGCAATTTGTAATTAACATTTTAAAAACCTCCTAAATACTTAAAGATATTAATGAAAAAAATTTAATATGTATGTGATAAAGAATTAAAAGAGATAAGAATTTATGTAAATGTTTATCGGTTTTGCATAAATTGCAAAATTGGTTATAATTTTTAAAAAATAAAATATAATTAACTTAAAAGGAGGGCGAATTTTATGAAATATTTTAACTTTATTTTATTAGGATTTATTTTATCTTTTTCAACAATATACATTTATAATATATTTGCTTTAAAAAGTACTGGAAAGGAAAACTTGAAGGTTTCTTTATTATTAATTTTATTTAGTACTCCTATAGCTATATGTATACTTATAGCTATGAGTTTATTCTTAAAATTGGCAAACTGGACATTACCAGTTGAAATTTCTAACTATAAAATATTTATTGTATCTTTTGCGAGTGTGTTTGTAATTTTTATTGGAGAGTTTATTATAAAAACATTTTTATCTGGTACAATAAGTAGTCATTTTACTAGAAAATATAAAAATGAAAATTTATCAGAAAAGCAAATGCTTAACATAATTAGAGAAAAACATAGGATTATAGAGATAATGAAATTTATTTTAATGTTTTTAATAAGTTGCGTTATATATGGGGTATTATTAAGTATTTTAAATGTTATAGGAATTATATTTATAGTGATTACTTCATCTTTAATTACGAGTATATTATATTTTTTTATGTTTAAAAGTAAGTAAAAAAAATTAAAATTATAATTTTATTTTAATTAAATAATATAATTAAACATGTTGACACAAAGTTTGTAAAGGTTTAATATTTAAGTATGGTAATTACCAATTATTAGAAAATAAACTGGTATTTATAGGAGGAGTGAGAAATGCCAAACATATTAATGACTAGAATTGACAATAGACTAGTACATGGACAAGTAGGCGTTACTTGGGTAAATCACCTAGGGGCAAATTTACTTGTAGTAGCAAATGATGAAGTGGCCAAAGATTCTGTTCAACAAAATTTAATGGAGATGGTCATTCCAGATACTATAGGGATAAGGTTTTTCTCGATACAAAAGACTGTAAATATAATAAACAAAGCAGCACCAAGACAATTGATTTTCTTGGTATGTAGAACTCCACAAGATGCAGTAAGATTAGTTGAGGGAGGAGTTCCTATAAAAAAGATAAATATAGGTAATTTACATTTCAGTGAAGGAAAGAAACAAATTTCTTCTACTGTTTTTATAGACGAAAGTGATAAACAAGCTTTTAGAAGACTCAAAGAATTAGGAGTTCAACTAGAAATAAGAAGAGTACCTGATGAAGCAATAGATGAAGATATTTATAAACACATATGAATCCATAAATTTAAAAATATTTTTATTATGAAAAAATATATTAATGAAGGAGGAACATTATGTTTGTTAAAGCTTTATTAATTGCTATTTGGGCAGGTATTGCAGGTATCGATTTATATGATGGATTACTTCATATACACAGGCCAATAGTAACGGGACTTGTAGTAGGTTTAATTTTAGGAGATGTAAAAACAGGACTTATAGTTGGAGCCGCATTAGAACTTGTATTTATGGGTATGGTTCCACTTGCAGGAGCACAACCTCCTAATGTAGTTATTGGAGGTATTATTGGAACAAGTATAGCTATTTTAGGTAAATTAGAACCACAAGCAGCAGTAGGTGTAGCAATACCATTTGCTGTAGCTGTACAAGCTGCCATAACATTTATTTTTACGTTATTTTCATTCTTTATGCACAAGGCAGATAAGTATGCAGAAAATGCAGATACAAAAGGTATAGATAGAATTAATTATATGGGAATGCTTTGTTTGTTTATATTCTATTTTGTAATTGCATTTTTACCAATATTCTTTGGTGCAGACAAAGCAGCAGAGATTGTAAGAGCAGTACCTGAATGGATTATTAATGGATTAAAAGTAGCAGGTGGAGTAATGCCAGCAATCGGATTTGCAATGTTATTAAAAATCATGTTAAAGAAAGAATATATGGCATTTCTTATTATTGGTTTCTTATTTGTAACATACGGTCATATTTCAATTTTAGGATTAGCTTTAGTTGGCTTAAGTATAGCATTATATGATTATTATTCAGCTAGTAATAAGAAAGTAGTAAAAGTTGCAGAGGAGGAATATGAAGATGGAATCTAATGTAGCATATAAAGAACCTACCCCTAAAAAGGTAATTACTAATAAAGATTTAAATCATATGGCTTGGCGTTCACTTTTTTTACAAGCATCATTTAATTATGAAAGAATGCAAGGCTGTGGATGGCTTTATGGATTAATACCAGGATTAAAGAAGATTCATACAAATAAAGAAGATCTTTCGCAAGCGATGAAAGATCATATGGAATTTTTCAATACTCATCCATTCTTAGTAACTTTCATTATGGGATTAGTATTAGCAATGGAAGAAAATAAAGAAGATAGAAGCACAATAAGAGCAATAAAGGTTGCAACCATGGGACCTTTAGGTGGTATTGGAGATGCACTATTTTGGTTAACAGCATTACCAATTTGTGTTGGTATAGGAGCTTCTATGGCAATGGAAGGAAATGTAGCAGGACCTATAGTTTTCTTAATAATGTTTAATACACTACATTTCTTCTTAAGATTTTTCTTAATGAAATATGGATATAAGACAGGAGTTAAGGCACTTTCTTCATTAAAAGAACAAACAAAGAAAATATCTCATGCAGCTTCAATATTAGGTTTAACAGTTGTTGGTGGATTAATAGCATCAATGGTTAATTTAAAGACAACAATGGTAATTTCAGCAGGTTCAGCTAGTGGTGATTCAGCAATAAAATTACAAGAAGGCGTTTTAGATAAAGTAATGCCTAATATGCTAGCTTTAGGATATACATTTTTAATGTATAAATTATTAAAGAAAGGTTATTCACCAATTAAATTGATAACAATTACAATTTGTTTAGGTTTAATTGCAAAATTTATAGAACACATTACACATTTCCCAATATTATAATAGATAAGTTTCAATAGAGAAATTTCTAAATTTTAGGTGGGGTTTTAGCTCCATCTGAAATTTAGAAGTTATTAATTTATTTTATAAATAATAATAGAACTTTTAATTCGTATATTTCAACTAAAAGCTATAATGTAAGTCTGTTATTATATAAAGAAATATTATATATAACTTTAAAAATATACTTGATAAATTCATATAATTAATAAGAATATGTTATAATTAGAAAAAATTAGCTTTAACTAGAAAGAGGTATATTCAAATGAATAAAATTGATAAAAGTTCTAAAATTCCATTATATGCACAATTAATGGATATTCTTATTAATCAAATAGAAAATTATATGGAAGAAAATGATCAATTAGATTCAGAAAGAGAAATTTGTGATAAATATGGTGTAAGTAGAACCACTGTAAGACAGGCGTTAGATGAATTAGAAAAGCAAAAATATATATATAAAGTTCATGGAAAAGGAAATTTTATATCATCAAGAAGAGTGGAACAGGAGTTAATAAAAGTTTATTCATTTACTGATGAAATGAGAAAACTTGGGAAAAAACCTATTTCAAAATTGTTGAATTTCGAAATTGCAGAACCTGACAGTAAAATATTAAGAAAATTAAAGTTAAAAGAAAATGAGCTTGTATATAAGATAACAAGAATAAGAATAGCTGACGATATTCCAATGATATATGAAGTAACATATTTACCATATGATAAGTTTAATGGTATGACTAAAAAAGATTTAGAAGAAAATCCTCTGTATGAAATTTTTAAGAATGATTTTAAAGTTCATATAACATCAGCTGAAGAAGTGCTTGAAAGTGTTTCTATAAATAAATTAGAAAGCATTTATTTAGATGTATCACAAGGAGAACCAGGATTGAAAATTGAAAGAACAACATATGAAAATAAGCAAGTTATTGAATATACAGTAAGTATTGCAAGAGGCGATAAATTTAAATATAGAGTATGTCTAAAAAATTAGTTAAAATTTATATACACTGGTAATTACAATGTAGCCAGTATGGGAGGGTATTATGATTTTTGGAAAAACTATTGAAGAGTTAGAAAAATTAAAAGCAATAAACACATCAAAAGAAATAATGCAACAACCTGATTTATGGAAAGAGACATATAAGATAATTTATGATAAAAGAGATGAAATTAAATTATTTTTAAAGAAAAATATATCAACGAATACAAGAATAATATTAACAGGTGCTGGAACCTCAGATTATGTAGGACAAACAGCCTTATTAGAACTTAGGAGTAAAATAAATGCACGAATTGAAGCTATAGCTACTACTGATTTAGTATCAAATCCTAAGGAATATATAGAAAAAGATACTCAAACTATTTTAATATCTTATGCAAGATCAGGAAATTCACCAGAAAGCGTTGGTGCATATGATTTATTTGAGAAAGATATTACTAATATATCACAAGTGGTAATTACCTGTAATGAAGATGGTGAATTAGCAAAGAAGGCTATTATAAATAATAATAATTTAGTATTGTTTATGCCAGCAGAATCAAATGACAAAGGATTTGCTATGACAAGCTCTTTTAGCTGCATGCTTCTAGCAACAATATTAATGTTTGATATAGATAATATAGAAAATAATAAAATTTTTGTAGATATAGTGTCAGAACAAGGAGAAAATATTCTCAAAAATAAATGGAATGATATTTGTGATTTAGTTAATTATGAATGTAATAGAGTTGTTTATTTAGGCTCAGGAATACTAAAAGCTTTGTCTCAGGAAATGGCATTAAAAAGCTTAGAACTCACAAGTGGAAAGATAGTAACAATATTTGAATCTGTTATGGGCTTTAGACATGGTCCTAAATCAATAATTAATGATAATACTTTAATTATTATTATGAATTCTATAGACAAATATACTAATCTTTATGATTTAGATTTAATAAATGAGATATATAATGATTCGGGGAATCATAAACTGGCAGTAATAAGTTATGAAAAGAATGAAAAATTAAAAGGTATATGTGATAAATGTATTGAAATAAATGGTTCAAATATACCAGAAATTTATACAGTATTTAATTATATTTTATATGGTCAAATGTTTGGATTATTTAACTCAATAAAACTAAAAATATCTCCAGACAATCCAAGACCAGATGGGACTGTTAATAGAGTTGTTAAAGGGGTACACATTCATAAACAAAACTTTTAGTTTTTAAAATTTTAATTTGTGTGATTATTGAATATATAAATATTTTTTCAAAATATACGGATTTTAAATATATAAATTAGATAAATATAATAATGAGGAGGATAACAATGATAGGATTGATTATTGTTGGACATGGATTTTTTTCAGAAGGAATACTTAGTTCAGTAAAATTAATTGCTGGAGAACAACAAGAAGTTATAGGCGTGAATTTTGAATGTGGACAAGGCTCAGATATTTTAAAGGGAAATATTGAAAATGCAATTGATAATCTTAATACAGATGAAGTATTAATTTTGGCAGATTTAGCAGGGGGTTCTCCTTTTAATGTATCTGTTATTATTAGTGAAAAAAGAAAAGATAAGAATATTAAAGTTATATCTGGTATGAATTTACCTATGGTCTTAGAGGCATCGTTATCAAGAAGTAATTATACTATGGAAGAATTAGTTGAATCGGTGAAAAATGCTGGGACTATAGGAATTAAAGAGTATAAGAGAAATAAAATTAAAGAAACAGTTGAAAATGATGATGGAATATAATTGCTAAAAAGTTGAATTAAGATTATATGAGAGGAGATAGGTTTATGCATAAAATACTTTCAACAAAGCAAATGTTATTAAAAGCTCAAAAGGAAGGTTATGCAGTACCAGCTTTTAATATACACAACTTAGAGACATTACAAGTAGTTGTTGATACAGCAATGAAAATGAGATCACCTGTAATTATAGCAGGAACACCATCAACCATAGAGTACGCAGGGGCAGCTTATATAGAGGCAATGGCAGAGGTAGCAGCTAGGAAGTATGATATACCAATAGCCATTCATTTGGATCATTTTGAGGATATAGATGAAATAAAAAATAATATTGATATTGGATTTAAATCATGTATGATTGATGCATCTAGAGAAGCGTTTGAAGTTAATATTAAAAAAGTAAAAGAAGTTGTGGAATATGCGCATGAATATGATGCAACTGTTGAAGCAGAACTTGGAAAACTTGGAGGAAGAGAAGATGATTTAATAGTAGCTGAAAAAGATTCAATGTATACAAATCCAGAAGATGCAGCAGAATTTGTTGAAAGAACAGGGGTAGATTCTTTAGCAGTAGCAATAGGAACTGCACATGGATTATATAAAGGAAAAGCAAAATTAGATTTTGAAAGATTAAAAGAGATAAGAAGTAAAGTTCATGTGCCGTTAGTATTGCATGGTGCATCAGATGTTCCAGATGATTTAGTTAAAAAAGCAATTTCACTTGGAATATGTAAGGTAAATATAGCTACAGATTTGAAAATACCATTTTCAGATGCAGTAAAGGATTATTTTAAAAATAACCCAAATGCAAATGATCCAAGAAAGTATATGACTCCGGGTAAAGATGCCATGACAAAAATAGTAGAAAACAAAATAAAAGTTTGTGGAAGTGCCAATAGATATTGAGGAAGATGCTATGTTTTAAATAGTGTTTATATTAATAGTATAAAGTTAATAGACAGAGATTAACTTAGGAATACTAAGAATAGTGTACTCTAAATTTAGCTTGTTCCAAATATAGAATTAGGAGAAGTTAACATGTAAGTATTAAAAGAAAATACAACTTTGTTTAGTAAGTTTAAAAAGCAAAATAAACTGTGTGGAAGTTCGTGTAGCCAAATATAAAATTTTGATATTAATTTTTAGATGGTTCTTTTTACTTTTACTTAACACTTTTTAAGGTTAAATTATAATAATAGTTTGCCATTACACTATAATATAAATCATTAATTAAAACATAGCTTGATAATTTTATTATATAGAAAGGTAAGCATGAAATATGATATTAGTTATAAATTTAAATGCTTCTATAGATAAAAGATATGAGATAGCAGATATAAAAAAGGGAAGGGTAATGAGAGCTAGAAATGTTCAAAATACTCCAGGTGGAAAGGGATTACATGTAGCTAATATAGTTAATATATTAAATGAAAATTGTATTGCTACGGGTTTTCTTGGAGGAAAGAGTGGAGAATTTATTGAAGAGAAACTTAAGTATTATGGAATAAAGAATGATTTTGTAAAAATAAGTGGTGAAACAAGGGAGTGCTTGGCATTTATTACAGATGATTTTATTCAAACAGAAATACTTGAACCTGGACCAGAGATCACAATTGAAGAAAAAAATAATTTTATAAATAAGTATAATGAATTAATAGAACAAGCAAATATAATTGTAGCATCAGGTAGTCTTCCCCAAAATGTACCAAAAAAATTTTATAGAGAGCTAATAGAATATGCTAATAAAAAAGGAAAAAAATTTTTATTAGACGCTAGTGGTGAACCACTAAAAGAAGGTATAGAAGCAAAGCCTTATTTCATTAAACCTAATAAAGATGAGATAGAAGATTTAACTGGTAGAAAGATTTTGTCTGAAGAAGATGCTATAAATGAAATAAATATTTTGAGTAAAAAAGGAATAAATTTTATTACAATTTCATTGGGAGCAGAAGGATCAATTGTTGGGTTTGAAGATAAAATTTATAAAGTAAATATTCCTAAAATAGAAGTTATAAATCCTGTAGGTTCAGGTGATGCATATGTTGGTGGCATAGCAGTAGCACTTGAAAGAGGCTATGATATTATAGATACTTTAAAATTAGCATCAGCTTGTGGAACTGCAAATGCAATAGAAAAAGAAACGGGGTTTGTAAATAAGGATGTAGTAGAGAAATTATTTAATAAAATTATTGTTAAAGAATTATGATATGAATGTTAAAATATTTTTACTATAAAATAGATGGAACTGCTTTTTCACTTAAATAAAAGAATTTCTGAATAATTGAAAATAGTTTAGTTAAATAATGAACGTGTGGATTCTTCGGAATTCACATTTTTTAACATATAAGAAAGTATAGAATTTTTGAGTGTAAAAATTTAGTAATACTAATAATTTAGAACGTGGATAATGGCAAAATAATGCTTTTTCATAAATAAGCCTCCTAATATGATAAGATAATTTAATTTTAACATAATGTAATTCACCTAATAAAAGTTTTACTATATAATATAACTATAATAATTAGAAATATTAATATATTCATTAGGAGGGTAATATGTATCCAATTAAATTTAAAAATTTATATTATGATAGAATATGGGGTGGAAACGCCTTAAAAAAATTTAGAGATAATATTCCAGATGGAGTAATAGGGGAAAGTTGGGATGTTGCATGTCATCCAAATGGAATTGGTGAAGTCGAAAATGGAAACTTAAAAGGCAAGAAGTTTGATGAGATAATTAATAAATTTAAAGAAAAACTTATTGGCGAAAAAATAGATATAGAAAAATTTCCTTTATTAATTAAATTAATTACATCTGGAGATAAACTATCAGTTCAAGTTCATCCAAATGATGAATATGCAAATAGGGTAGAAAATGAGTTTGGTAAAACTGAAGCATGGTATGTTATTGATGCTGAAGAAAACGCAAGCTTAATAGTTGGCACAAAGGATTGTGATAAAGAAATATTTAAAAAAGCCATTAAAGATGGAAATTTAGATAAATATTTAAATAAAATACCTGTTAAAAAAGGTGACTTTTTCTATGTACAAAGTGGTTTAGTTCATGCGATATGTGAAGGTGTTTTAATAGCAGAAATTCAACAAAGTAGCGATATTACATATAGAGTTTATGATTATAATAGAGGTAGGGAAATACACGTAGAGAAGGCCTTAGATGTTATTGATTTTTCATTAGAAGGAAAGAACTCAAAAGGAATTTTAATAGAAAATGAAAATTATAAAAAAACTTATCTTTGCTTAAGTGATTATTTTACAATTCAAAAATATGAAATAAATAGTTATGCAAAAGAAGAAAGTGATATAAATAGATTTTATTTATTTACGTGTGTAGATGGATGCGGAACTATAAAATATAAAAATGGCGAAGAAAAGATAGCTATGGGAGATAGTATATTTATACCTGCAACTATGGGAGAATATGAATTAATAGGAAACTTCACATTATTAAAGAGCTATGTACCAGACGTAGAAAAAGAACAAAATGAAATTTTAAGTGTAATAAAAAATTAAGGTTGTGTTTTAGTATGGTTTTGATATATAGTTAAACAGATCCAAAAATAAGTCCAAGATGATGATATTTAACATCTTGGACTTTTATTTTTTAAATTCCTTTAGGAGAATTTGGTGTGAAACCTCTTTCTTTTAAAATATCGTAAATCGTTTGAGAAGTAGTATCTTCTAGAGTATAACCTAGCAATTTAACTACTTTATCTAAATTTTTTTCAGAAGTTGTTTCTATTTCTAAATATGGAAAAGGACAAAATTTCTTTTCGTTTATATCTATTTCAACTAACGAATCAAATATTTTATAACTTTCTCTATATTTTTTATTAGATTCTTTTAATTTCAATCCTAAAGATTTAAAAATACCTTCTGCCATTTTTTTATCATTAACTATAACTTCATTTTCTTCCATGACTTTAAAGCGTTCTTGTGAAAGCATTTTCTTTGTTGTCATATAATAAACTACTTTATTATTTATGTTGTCAGTTACTGTTCTTATACGAGCATATCCTTTATTACTTAAAAGTTTTCCATCCTCAAAGTCATAAATATCATTAATTTGATCTTCTTTTTTTATATTTTCTGCTCCATTGTCTATAAGAAGTTTTCTAATATTGTCTATATCTATATCCATAATTCTAGTTTCAATTTCTTGCATATATATTCCTCCTATATTAAAATTTTAATGCAAATTAAAATTTATGTTTTAAAAAACTAGTTTTAAAAATCTAGTTTTATAATTTAATGTTATAATATAATTCTGAGTAATGCTAGTATCATAAGAATTATTTTGATATTTATGCTAATAATTAATTATATAGGGAGTAGATAATTATGGAATATATAAATGAAATTAATATAAATGAAGCGGTAATACATATATTGGATAGAAATGCATCAGAACCTGTTTTAAATGAGTTTACATTGGAATTAAATGATGAGATATATAAATACTTATATAAGCACTTAGAAAAATGTTTTAAGGATGAAGAATTAAAATCAGGTGTATTTATTCAAGGGACTAATAGTGTTAGAGAATCTGTACAAGATTATTTAAATGGAATAGATGACGATTTTATTAGTTTATCAAAAAAATTGGCAAGACAATTATTTGTAATTATGCAGATGGATGAAAATATAGAATCATGTGATTTGATAATAGTATCAATAACTACAGATAAGGGACCTATGATAGGTGTTCTTAAATTGGATTACATAAAGAATTTCACACATGAAATTCAGTTTATAGATGAAAAAATAGGAATAGGAATAGTACCTCAAAGTGCTGGACTTCCAGGTGGAGGTCAAAAAATACAAAAAGCGGCATTCATAAAACCTTTTAGAGAGGACGATAGATTTAACTTAATGATATTAGATAAACAAAGAAAAAGTAAGGAAGATAATGAACTTGGAATAAATTATTTTGTTAATGATTTTTTATATGCTAAAGTTATGACTAATGAAAGAGATATGACAAAGACATTTTTAAAAGCTACAGAGGATTGGACTAGAAAAAATATAGCTAATGATGCATCAAAGGCAGAGGAAATTAGAACAACAGTTAAAAGTAAATTAAAAGAAGAAGATAGTATTAATATAGATGAATTATCAAAAGAACTTTTTAAGGATAACTCAGAAGAAAAAGTTAATTTTTCTAGTTTTGTTAAAGGAAAAGGCTTAGATGAAGAAGTAGTAGTAGATAAGACTTGGGTAGAAAAAAAATTAAAAAGAGTTAGATTAAATATAGATAAACAAATCGATATATATTTAAATGAAGAAGTATATCATGATGAGAGTAAATTTGAAATTCAAAGAAATGGTGATGGAACAATAAATTTAGTTGTAAAAAATGTTATGAATTATATAGAAAAGTAATATCAGCTGTATATATAATAGAAAACTGGATGTGCAATTATGGAACTTTTGCAGTCCGAAGTAATACTAAAATATAAAGGTATATTATGCTTTAGATAAAAATTAAAAAAGTAGAAAGTGAATAGTTAGAATTTGTTTTAATTATCCATTTTCTACTTTTTAAAGTATAGTATAAACACTTTATTATTACACAATATATTAAAATAAATATTTATTAGGTAAATTTTTTTTTGTTTCTTTTTTATCTATATACATTAATTTATCAGCCCTTGTTATCAAATCAGTTATTTTATTATCTTCATTAATTTTAAAATTATCATATCCTAAAGCTACACTTATTTTTAAAGTGGAGTTTGAGTTAAATTTATTAATAGAATTATATAAATCAGAAATCTTACATTCTAATGAACTTTTAGAAATATCATTTACAATAACAATAAATTCATCTCCACCTGTACGATAGGAATTACCAATACTATTAAAAGTATCCTTTAAAATTTTAGAAAATGAAGTTATAACTGTGTCTCCACTAGCGTGACCTAGGTTATCATTGACAAATTTTAAATTATTTAAATCCATAGATATACACCAAATTGAAGAAAAATCATTTATATTCTTATCTATAAAAGTAATCTTTTTTTCAAAAGCAGCTCTGTTTTCAAGATTCGTAATAGTATCTGTAAAAGCCATTTTTTCATAAACACTAGATTTTATTGATAATTTATAATAATTAAAGTACTTATTAATAACATACCATAATTGTATTACTATGAATATTAAAACACCTATTTGAAATAATATACCGTAATAATGAGGTATATGAAGATAAAATAATATTATATCTATTGATGTACCTAATATCATAGGAACTATTGAAATAGTAAAACACTTGCTACTAAAAGACCTATCATGCCAAGATAGAATCATAATATAAAGTGATAATATACCATTGATCATTATTAATATGTGAGAGCTAATTAACATACTTCTTAAATCTAATATGCCAAATAAAGTTAGCAATGATTGGATAATGAAATTAATAATCATTGAATAAGTAGTTATTAATAATGGCTTTGTATATTTTTTATTTGTAGTTTCTATCATTATCATTACTATTGGAATACCAACTAACATTAAAGGCATAAATGTTAGATTGTTAAGCAAATAAGTATTTGGAATCAATATTTGCATAATATTTATTTCTGAAATTGCATATATAGAAGATAGCAATGCAAAGATGCCTATATATAACAAATGAAATATATTATTTTTGTTTTTATAAAATGCAATTGCTGATATAACAAATATTGATAAAGTGAAAGTTATAAGCAAAAAAATAATTACATAATTTAATACTTGAGAAGAAATTAAACTATGAATTATAGAAGTTTCATTTCCTATAATTGGTGGTTTGATATCATAAGGCAATGAAAAGTTTGATTTCATTTCAACTACAAATTTAAGTTCTTTATATTTAATATTAGAGTCTAAAGGTATCATATGTAATGTATTGTTACCTTTGTTTTTGAATTTTTCATAATCTGAAAAAGCAGAACTATAAATTAAGTTATCATCTAAGTATACATTTACATTAGAAAAGCCAATACGTAAACATAACATGTCAGAGTCTTCATCTAAATCTTCATCTAATATTTTAGAAAAAGAATAAGTAGTATTGTGATGATATTTAAGATTCATAGGAAAGTTTACAATGGTTTTAATATTGTTAAAAGAATTTTCTAAATTCCAATTATTTGCTAAGGTTATTGCATTATCATCAATATATTTGATTTTATAATCTTCTTTAAAACGCAATGATGAAATAATTGATAAAAAAAATATAATTAAAGAAAAAATAATTAAATTTAAAGTTACTTTTTTGTTTAGAATATTCCTATTGATGAAACTATTCATTTAATCACCACCTAACGCCACATTAATTTAATCAATATAAATTTATGTAGTTTATTATAAAAATATATAAATTTAGCTTGAAACTTTTTTCTATTATTAGTGTGTTATGTATTATTTAGATTATTCATTGTATTAGTTTATATAGTAAATTATATCACATTTAATAATATACATGTATAGACAAATACACATAATTATTGAATAAAATTTGTAAAATTATAGAATTTAAAAGTTAAAAGAGATAGTTAACCTTGAATAGTATCATATTTAAGTAAGTACAGCTTGAAGAGCTAATACATTATATACTTAAAAAATATCCATTCACTTACAATAAGTTTAACTATCTCTTTTATTAAAAAATGTTTTTAATTATTTATTATTTCATAAATTTAACAAGTACAGCTTTCTGCGCATGTAATCTATTTTCAGATTCATCAAATATTTCTTTAGAATGTTCTTCTAAAACTTTTGCTGTAATTTCTTCTTCTCTATGAGCAGGCAAACAATGTAGAACAATTGCATTACTTTTAGCAAAATTCATTAATTTATCATTGATTTGAAAGCCATTAAATGCTTTTATCCTTAAAGTTTGTTCTTCCTCTTGCCCCATACTTGCCCAAACATCTGTGATTATTACATCAGCATCTTTTGCAGCTTCAAAAGGCGAAGTAGTAGATTTTAAATTTACACATTCTTTTTTTGCAATCTCTTTGGCTCTAGATAAGTAAGTTTCATTTACTGTATAATCTTTTGGTGAAGCAATAGAGAAATTCATACCAACTTTTAAACAACCAATCATTAAAGAATTAGCCATGTTGTTTCCATCACCAATAAATGCAACATTTAAACCTTCAAGAATGTTTTTATATTCTCTAATTGTCATTAAATCAGCTAATACTTGGCATGGGTGTTCATCATCAGTTAAGCCATTTATTATAGGAATGGAAGAATATTTAGCTAAAGTTTCAATACCATCTTGAGAAAAAGTCCTGATCATTATTCCATTTAGAAATCTTGATAAAACTCGTGCAGTATCTTCAATAGGTTCGCCACGTCCTATTTGTAAATCTCTATTGCTTAAAAATAATGCATTTCCTCCAAGCTGATACATGCCAACTTCAAAAGAAACCCTAGTTCTAGTTGATGATTTTTCAAATATCATACCTAAGCTTTTTCCTTTTAAATGTTTATGTTCAATTCCATGTTTTTGTTCGTATTTTAATTGATCCGCTAAATTTAAAATTTCTAAAATTTCTTCTTTAGACAAATCATCCATTTTTAATAAATCTTTTTTCATAATATAGCCCCCATTTATAATTTAATAAGTTTTTAATGTATAAAGTAATTAAAATATATAGAATTGGTTAAATTTTTAGCTGAAAATCAAATTTTATTTAATGGAATTTAACACATCAAGCAGAGTGCACAATCCTTCATGTAATTGATTTTTAGAAATTATTAAAGGTGGTAGTAATCTAATTACATCTTTTCCAGCAGTTAATACAATGAGTCCCTTTTTTAAAGCTTCATGTTGAATTAAAGAAGGAGAAATATCTACTTGAATTCCAAGCATTAATCCACTTCCTCTCACAGATAAAATATGAGGATTATTTGATTTTTTTAATATATCTTTAACAAATTCTCCTTTTTTATATATTTCATCAAATGAATTTTCACTACAAAGTTTCTCTAATACAACTAATGCGCCAGAGCAAGCAACTGGATTTCCTCCAAAAGTTGAACCATGATCACCTGGAGTGAACACATTTTCAAGTTTTTCAGAACAAAGAACTCCACCAATTGGTAATCCACCACCTAAACCCTTAGCAACAGTAACTATATCAGGTTCAACATCAAAATTATTGAATCCAAACATTTTACCAGTTCGAGCAATGCCACATTGAACTTCATCAAATATAACTAAAATATCATTATCATTACATATTTTAACAACTTGTTGAACAAAATTTTTATCAAGTGGAAGAACACCACCTTCACCTTGAATTGCCTCAAGGATTATTGCACAAACATCAGGATTAAGATGGCTTTTAAAATCTTCTATATCATTAGCTTTTATATAATCAAATCCTTCTGTAAAAGGGTAGAAATACTTATGAAATTTCTCTTGGCCGGTAGCTTTTAAAGTTGTTATGGTTCTTCCATGAAATGATTGTACTAATGAAAGAATTTTATTTCTACCATAGCCATATTTATCATAGCTATACTTTCTAGCAAGTTTAATTGCGCCTTCATTAGCTTCAGCACCAGAATTTGCAAAAAATACTTTGTTCATATTAGATGTTTCAGTTAATTTTTTTGCTAATTTAACAGTAGTATTGTTATAAAATATGTTTGAGTTATGTTGAAGTGTCTTTAATTGAGTAGTTGTAGCTTGAATCCAATCCTCATCATTGTATCCTAAACTATTTACACCAATTCCACTTGTAAAATCTAAATATTTATTATTGTTTATATCATAAAGATAAACTCCATCCCCATAAGACATTACAGGTTCTAAAAAATTATAAGAGTTTATTAAATGATTTTTTGCTTCATTAAAATTATAATTCATATTAATAGCCCCCTTAATAAATCATTGTACCAATACCTTCATTTGAAAATAATTCAAGAATAAGTGAGTGAGGAACACGGCCATCAATTATATGGGTTCTTTCAACACCCATTCGTATTGCTTCAACGCAGCAATCAATCTTGGGAATCATTCCACCTTTAATTATTCCATCTAAACAAAGTTTTGGAATTTGATGTAATCTAAGTACATTAAGTAGGGAAGTTGAATCTTTAGGGTCAACAAGCACACCAGGAACATCTGTAAGTAATATTAATTTTTCAGCATTTAATGCAGAAGAAATTTTTGAAGCACATATATCAGCATTTATGTTATATGCTTTATTATCATCTTCACCTAAAGCAACACTTCCAACAACGGGGATATATCCAGCGTTTAATGCTGTTTTTAAGATATTAGTATCTATTTTTGTTATTTCACCAACATATCCTAAATCAATATCTTTTTCTAGTTTTTTAGCCCTTATAAGGGATCCATCCATTCCACAAAGACCAATAGCTTTACCGCCAAAGGTCTCAATTAAAGAAACTAAATTTTTATTTACCTTGCCACCCAATACCATTTGAACTATCTCCATTGTATCTTCATCTGTATATCTCAATCCATTTATAAATTCGCTTTGTTTACCCAACTTATCTAAAAAATCTGAAATATCAGGGCCACCACCATGAACTATAACTGGATCTATACCAACGCATTTCATTAAAATTATATCGTTTATAACAGTTTCTTTTAATTCATCACTTATCATTGCATTTCCACCATATTTAACAACTATTGTTTTACCATAATATTTTTGAATATAAGGTAATGCATTTACTAATATTTTAGCTCTTTCATTATGATTCACTTAGAATCGCCCCCTAATAGAAATATTAAAAATTAACTTCTATATTCACCATTTATTTTCACATAATCATAACTTAGATCACAGCCCCAAACGCATGCACTAAAGTTACCTAAGAATAAATCTACTTTAATTATAATTTCATCTTGCAATAAAATTTCTCGTGCTTTTTCTTCATCAAAAGGTAAAGAAGATCCATTTTCACAAACTTTTATCGATCCAGATGAACTTTCGAAATAAACATCGACTTTTTCAGGATTAAAATCAACCTTTGCATATCCAAGTGAACATAAAATTCGTCCCCAATTAGCATCGCTACCGAAAATGGCTGTTTTAACTAAATTAGAATTTATTACGCTTTTACCAAGTTTTACAGCATCTTTTTCTGTAGATGCCCCCAATATTCTACATTCTATTAACTTTGTAGCACCTTCACCATCTTTAGCAATTTTTTTTGCAAGCTTTACATTTAAATCATTTAATGCCATTAAAAAAAGATTATAGTCTTCATCTTTGTCTTTAATAATTTTATTTTCAGCTAGACCATTAGCTAAAATAATAACCATGTCATTAGTACTAGTGTCACCATCAACACTAACTCTGTTATAACTTAAATTAGTACTAGTTTTTAATGCTTCATCTAATAGTTTAGGCGAAATATTTAAATCAGTAGTTATAAATGAAAGCATAGTCCCCATATTTGGTTCAATCATTCCAGATCCCTTTGCCATAGCAGCTAAAGTTACTTTTTTATTACCAAGGTAGAATTCTAAAGCTAATTGTTTTTGAAATGTATCAGTTGTCATAATAGCATATGCAGCATCATGATAACCTTCTTTAGATAATGATTTTGTAAGAAGAGGAAGACCAGATTTTATTGCATCTATATTTAGTGGAACCCCAATTACCCCAGTAGAAGCAACTAAAACCTCGTCAGTTTTTATTTTTAATTCTTTTGCTTGAAGATTAGCAGTCTTTTTTGCTTTTTTCAAGCCATCCTCACCATTACATGTGTTAGCATTACCACTATTAATTACAATTGCTCTTGCTTTTTTATTAGTTAAATGTTCCTTAGTGATATAAAGTGGTGCCCCTTTTACTTTATTTTTTGTGTAAACTCCAGCACCATTTGCCTCAACTTCTGAGTAAATTAAAGCTAAATCTTTTTTCATAGTGCTTTTCTTTAATCCACAATGTATGCCAGAAGCTAAAAACCCTTTAGGAGAAGTAATCCCCCCATCAATATAATTAAATTTCAATTTTATAACCCCCTTTTTATTAAAATGCTGGTGAAATTAAGTTTAGTCCTTCATTTTCTTTAAAGCCTAAAATAATGTTCATGTTTTGAATAGCTTGACCAGCAGCCCCCTTAATCATATTATCTATTGCACTTATAATTATTATTTGATCTTTCCTATGATTTAAGTGAAGTGAAATATGACAATTATTTGATAATTTCACATTTTTTATTGAAGCAATATCTCCTAAAGGCAATACATTAACGAACTCTTTGTCTTTATAAAAATCTGTATATATTTTATGAATTGAATTAAGGTCTATTTTTTCTTTAGGAGTACAATAAATTGTAGATATTATTCCTCGATTTATTGGAAGTAGGTGAGGTGTAAAAGTAATAGTAACTTTAGTATTAGCTATGTTTGAAAGTATTTCTTCTATTTCAGGAGTGTGTCTATGCTCACCAATTTTATATGGTGTAAAGTTTTCATTTTCTTCAGGAAAATGTGTATTTAAACTTAGTGATCTTCCAGATCCAGTAGTACCAGATTTGGAATCACAAATAATACCATTTGGTTTAATTAAAAGATTTTTTAATAAAGGAATTAAGCCAAGTTCTATACTTGTTGGATAGCATCCAGGATTAGCAATTAATGAAGATTTTCTAATTTTTTCTTTATTTAATTCAGGAAGTCCATAAATACTTTGTTTATGAAGCTTAGGATGAGAAAAATTTTTTCCATACCAATATTTATATTCCTCTTCATTACTTAATCTAAAATCTGCCCCCATATCAATACAGATTTTATTATTTTCTATTATTTTTGTTGCTATATCTTCACTTAATCCAGGAGGTAATGCAGTAAATATAACATCATTTTTTTCAATAACTTCATTCATATTTGTACATATTAAATTTGTTCTACCTAAAAAATTTTTATATATAGAATCAAGTTCTTGTCCATCAAAAGAAACGGAGCTTATAGCTCCAATTTCTATTTGTGAATGATTTAATAATAATCTTAATAATTCAACACCAACGTATCCAGTTGCTCCTATTATTCCAACTTTAATCATATATTTCATCCCCTTTGAACTGGTGTATAAATTCTTGTAGTTCTTTTATTTGAAATTTCACTGATTCTCTAGAGGGTCCACCTATGACTTTTCTCTCTTCAACACAAGTATATAAATTGATGGCATCATATACATCTTCTTCAAAAGTAGGAGAGTACTCTTTTAATTCAGCAAGCGTTAAATCTTCAATCATTTTATTATCTTTTATACATTGGAGAACTATTTGTCCTACTATTCCATGAGCATCTCTAAAGTAAGAGCCTTTTTTTACTAAATAATCAGCTAAATCAGTTGCATTAGTAAAACCTAGAGCAGCACTTTTTTTCATATTATCTTTATTTATTTTCATTGTTTTAATCATTCCAGCAAATGTTTTTAATGATAGAGTAACAGTATCTAAAGCGTCAAATAAAGCTTCTTTATCTTCTTGCATATCTTTGTTATAAGCTAAAGGAATACCTTTCATTACAGTTAAAAGTGTTATAAGATCACCATAAACTCGACCAGTTTTACCTCTTATTAATTCAGCAACATCTGGATTCTTTTTTTGAGGCATTATACTGCTTCCAGTGCTATAACTATCATCAAGTTCAACGAAATTAAATTCTCCTGTACACCAAAGAATTATTTCTTCAGAAAATCTTGATAAATGCATCATAATTAGAGAAAGTGCAGATAAAGTTTCTATTACATAATCTCTATCTGAAACAGAGTCTAAACTATTTAATGTGATTTTAGAAAATCCAAGGTCTTTTGCAACCATATATCTATCTATTGGATAAGTAGAAGTAGCTAAGGCACCGCTTCCTAATGGCATTTCATCTGTTCTTTTATAAGCATCATTTATTCTTCCAATATCGCGTTTAAACATTTCAGCATATGCTAATAAATGATGAGATAGTGTTATTGGTTGAGCTTTTTGCATGTGTGTATATCCTGGCATGATGGTTGATATATGTTCTTTTGATTTTTCTAATAAAACTTCTTCTAAATATAAAATATCTTTTCTTAACTTTACTAATGCTTTTTTTAAATATAATTTTAAATCTAATGTTACCTGATCATTTCTACTTCTTGCAGTGTGAAGCATTTTTCCATATTCTCCAATGTAATATGTTAAAGTACTTTCTACAAAACTATGAATATCTTCAGATGTTAAATCTATATTAATAACATCATTGTCCATTCTCTTTAAAATTTCTAAAAGTCCTGAAGTTATTTTTAAGCTGTCCTCTTTTGAAATTATATTTTGTTCTCCAAGCATTGATGCATGAGCTAAACTTCCTTCAATATCTTCTTTATACATTCTTGAATCTATATTTATAGATGAATTAAAATCATTAACTAATTCATCAGTTCCTTTTTTAAATCGTCCGCCCCAAAGTTTCATAATTATTTATCCTCTTTCTTTAATGATTGGTACATTTTTGCTTTGACAACAGTAGGAAGACCATATAATGTTATAAATCCTGCTGAATCATTTTGATTATAAACTGCATCTTCACCAAAAGTAGCATATTCTTCACTATATAAAGAGTAAGGAGAAGTCATACCTGCATTGACAATATTTCCTTTATATAATTTTAATTTAATTTCACCAGTTACTGTTTCTTGAGTCTTTTTGATAAATTCAGATAATGCTTCTCTAAGAGGAGTAAACCAAAGACCGTTGTAAACTAAATCTGCAAATTTTAATGATATTTGTTCTTTATAATGAGAAGTTTCTTTATCTAAACAAAGTTCTTCTAAGTCTTTATGAGCTTTATAGAGAATAGTACCACCAGGAGTTTCATATACACCTCTTGATTTCATACCAACGAGTCTATTTTCAACCATATCTGTTATGCCGATAGCATTTTTTCCACCAATTTTATTTAATTCATCTAATAAAGTAACAGCATCCATTTTCTCTCCATTTAATGCAACAGCATTACCTTTTTCAAATGTTAAAGTAATATAGGTTGGTTCATTAGGTGCTTTTTCTAAAGAATTAGAAAGCTCTAAAATTTCATCATATTTAGGTTCATTTTTAGGGTCTTCTAAATCTAAACCTTCATGACTTAAGTGCCATATATTTTTATCTTTACTATAATTAGTTTCATGATTTATTTTTATAGGAACATTTCTTGCTTCTGCATAGGTGATTTCATCTTCTCTTGATTTAATATCCCAAATTCTCCATGGTGCAATTATTTTCATATCTGGATCAAAAGCTTTAACAGCTAATTCAAATCTTACTTGATCATTACCTTTTCCAGTGCATCCATGGCAAATAGCATCAGCACCTTCCACTTTTGCTATTTCTACTAATCTTTTTCCTATTAATGGTCTAGCGAAAGAAGTACCAAGAAGATATTTTCCTTCATAAATGGCTCCAGCTTGAATAGTAGGGAAGATGTAATCTTCAACAAATTCTTTAGTTAAATCTTCCATATATAATTTTGATGCCCCAGTTTTTATTGCTTTTTCTTCTAATCCATCTAATTCATCTTTTTGTCCAACATTTCCGCAGACTGCGATAACCTCACAATTATAATTTTCCTTAAGCCATGGAATAATTATTGAAGTATCCAATCCTCCAGAATATGCCAAAATAACTTTATTTAATTTATTCATATTAAAGCCCCCTTATAGTTATAAAAATGTTATGAGTTAAAATATAGATAATATTATTTTAGTAATATTGCTAATTACAAAAATATTTGATATTGAATATTTAAATATAATCAAGTATTTAAATCATAACTAAATTAAAAACAAATTAATTAATATATATTTCAAGTATTGTTTATAATTATACAATTACATGCATAAATAATCAATAAATTAATAAATAAAAATAACGACAAAATTATTTTGAATAGTTACTTAAAAGAATAAAAAGTTAATATTTATATGAAAAAGTTAAAAAATATGACTATAATTTAATGAATTATTATAAAATATAATAATAAAATTATTTATAAAAAAATAAAAAATAAAAAATCATGATAATTAAAAAAATATGTGATTATATTTATACAAAACATATAAGTATTTATAAAAATGCATAAATATAAAAATGTTTAGGAATGTTATTATTTTATTCTAAAGAAATACCAAGAAAAAATATTCTCATAGTTAAAGTGGTAGGATAGTTTATTGTTAGGGTAGACTTTATTTAAAAGATTGATTTATTGTTTGTAGAATTAAGCGACTTGTAGAAAAAGATTGTGTTAAAGTTGAGTATAAAGATGAAAAGAGAGTTATGTTAAATTATAATAGAAAATTAGTATAGATAAGTTGTATAAAAGAATAAAAAAGACGAGGTTATTATACCTCGTCTTTTAAAAAAATATTATTTCATAGAATCAGCAGATCCTAAGATATTATCAATTTTTGATTCAACAACTTCTTGAATTGCAGTTCTTGCAGCACCAAGATAAGCTCTTGGATCGAATACTTCTGGTTTTTCTCCGAAAGTTTTTCTTATTGCAGCAGTCATAGCTAATCTTATGTCTGTATCCATATTGATCTTACATACAGCCATTGAAGAAGCCTTTCTTAACATATCAACTGGAATACCTTTAGCGTTTGCTATTTTTCCACCGAATTCATTACAAGTTGCAACAGTGTTAGCGTCAACAGCTGATGCACCATGAAGAACGATTGGGTAACCAGGTAATTTTGCTTGAATTTCTTCTAATATGTTGAATTTTAATTCTGGTTTAGCATCTGGTGGGAATTTAACAGCTCCGTGTGAAGTTCCGATAGCGATAGCTAATGAATCAACGCCTGTTCTGTTAACAAAATCAACAGCTTGCTCTGGATCAGTATAAACGTGAGAATCAGCAACAACGTCATCTTCAACTCCTGCTAATACTCCAAGTTCAGCTTCAACAACAACTCCTCTAGCGTGAGCGTAGTCTACAACTTCCTTTGTTCTCTTTACATTTTCTTCATAATCAAAATGAGATCCGTCAAACATTACTGATGTAAAACCAGCATCTATAACTTCTTTAACAGCTTCAAAACTTGGACCGTGATCTAAGTGAAGAGCAACGTCTACTCCAGTTTCAGCTATAGCAGCATCTACCATTGCTTTTAAGTATTTAGCTCCAGCATATTTAATTGCTCCAGTTGAGCATTGAAGAATTACTGCTGAATTTCTAGCTTTTGCTCCATTAATAACACCTTGAATTATTTCCATATCGTTGATGTTGAAAGCACCGATAGAATATCCACCTTCGTAAGCTTTTTTAAACATTTCTTTTGTAGTAACTAATGCCATGTTAATTGTACCACCTTTCAAATTTTCAAATTATGGTTTACGATTAATGTTAACCGTACAAAAACAATTATAAACTATACTGCTTGTATTTTCTACATTTAACGAGTTAAAATAAAAAAAAACATCATAAAATATAGTGATTTTTGGAATATATTTTAATAATTATAATTAATTTACATAATAATTATAACTTTTATAATATATTTTCTAGATTAGGAATTTGTAATTTTCGCATGTTTCTAGAATTGTATTTCAATGCATGCAATGTAGCATTTGCCTCAGATGTATCATTATGAGATAAATATACTGAAAGTTTTGCTGCGTCAGTAACAAGTATATCTACTTCTTGATGACTAATATATACTGAGGTTATGAAGTTTTTATTTTGAATCATATCCATTAATTCTATTGATTTTATATAAGCGTCTTCATTTTTACCCTCAATAATATTAAGTTCTATTTCTTCTGTAACATTTTCAATATTATCGCATAATTTTAATATTGAGACATTAGCAAAATAAACAAATATCATTATAAAAAGAAAAAGTAGTATTGAAGCTCTAACATTCTTCATTAATTACCCTCCTCATCATAATCATTATAAAGCTGATATTTAAAATTACCTTCAGTATCATACATAGCTATTAAAACATCTTTAATTGAATTTATATTATGATTTTTAAGAACATTAAGTATCCAATCCTTATCTTTTTTCATACTTGTTAAAGCATTGTTATTTATTTTCCCATCAGATACTAATACCTTAGGCAATTTTACATCCTTTGTTTTAGCAGTATTATCACTAGATTTTGATTGAGATTGTGAATTATAATCCTTAGGCAAAATTGATAACTGCCCTCCATTTTCTAAAATAGCACATTGAATTTCATCAAGATTAAAATAATTTGCAATTCTTAATTCTTCTAATAATTCATCTATATTTAATTGTTGCTTTTTTAGTGCAATATAATTTATTTTGCCATTGTATATTAATATAGTTGGTTCACCATCTATAATTTTTCTGGCTTTTTGGGATTTTAAGTCTATTACACTAAGCATAGTTTTTAAAAATAGTAATGTAATAATTGGAATTATACCAAGTAATAATGGGAGTCTAGAATCTTGCATTGGTAAAGCTGCTAAATCTGAAATCATAATAGTTATTACAAATTCATAAGGTTCAAGTTCACCTATTTGACGTTTTCCCATTAAACGCATTACTACAACTACTAAAGAATATAAAATTGCAGTTCTAATAAAAACGATAAACATATAAATACACCTCGCATAAATAATATTTGTAATATTTCGTTGGAATATGCAAAATAAAAAATAAATTTATCTTTTTATGGGAAATTAGATATAATATAATATAGGACAATTAGAATTTTTGGGAGGATATAGTTAATGAATTCGATAGTTTATAATATTAACAATAAAGAACAAAATTCTACTGATACTTTTTATGATGTATTATCTAAAAATATAGTAGAAGTTAAGAATATAGCATTATGCAAATTAAATGGAAAATATCATGAATTAAGAGATATTATTAGTGAAAGTGGAGAGATAGAGACAATAAATTTTAATACAGAAATGGGATTAAATATATATACGAGAACTTTGCAATTTATATTTATTAAAGCTACTTTAGACTTATTTCCAAATTCAAAAATTAAGATAGAACATTCAATTAGTAAAGGGTTATTTGGAGAGGTAATTAAAGAAGATCCTTTAAATGAAAAAGATATAAAATTAATTAAAGAAAAAATGAAAGAAATTATAATTAAAAATGTTCTAATAAATAGTATAAGAATCTCTAAAGATGAAGCTATTAATATATTTGACCAATATGGAATGGAAGATAAAGTTTTGCTTTTAGAAAATTCTAATCTTAATGAGGTAAAATTATATGAATTAGAAGGACGATATGACTATTTTTATGGTCAAATGGCATACTCAACAGGTATTATAAAAGCTTTTGATTTAATTTATTATGAATCAGGATTTATATTAAGAAGTCCTGAAAAAGAAAATTTAAATGAATTACCACAATATAAAGAAGAAAGAAAATTAAGAAATATATTTTTAGAAACAGAAAAATGGCTAAGTATATTAGATATTGGAGAAGTAGGGACTTTGAATGAAAAACTTTCTAGTAATGAAGCTCAAAGTTTGATTTTAACTTCAGAAGCGCTACATGAAAAGAAGATAGCTAATATAGCAGATCAAATAGTTAACAAAAAAGATGTGAAAATAGTTCTTATTGCAGGTCCATCATCTTCAGGAAAAACTACTTTTGCAAATAGACTAGCAATACAACTTAAAGTTAATGGATTTATACCTCAATCTCTTTCATTAGATGATTATTTTGTAGAACGAGTAAATACGCCTAGAGATGAAAATGGTGAGTATGATTATGAATCTATTTATGCATTAGATTTAGAGCTAATTAATAAATCACTTACAGCTTTAATGAATGGTGAAATTGTTGATATTCCTACTTATAATTTTTTCACTGGAAAGAGAGAGTGGAATGGAAATAAAATAAAATTACATGAAAATGGCGTATTAATATTAGAAGGTATTCATGGATTAAATCCAATATTAACCTCAGATGTTGATCAAAATAAAATTTTTAAAGTTTACATTTCAGCATTAACTCAACTAAATTTAGATAATCACAATAGAATACCAACAACCGATGTTAGAAAAGTTAGAAGAATAGTAAGAGATTCATTAAGTAGAGGACATGATGCAGAAGCAACGCTTAAAATGTGGCCATCAGTAAAAAAAGGTGAAAAAAATAATATATTTGTTTATCAGGATCAAGCAGATGTAATGTTTAATTCAACATTAGTGTATGAGCTAGGATTATTAAAATTACATGCATTAAAAGAACTAAACAAGGTTAAAGAAGACAGTCCAGTATATGCAGAAGCAGCCAGATTAAAATCTATATTAAATTTCTTTAAAGAAGTAGATCCATGTTATGTACCTATGAATTCAATACTTAGAGAATTTATAGGTGGAAGTTGCTTCTATGAATATTAAATATAATATTTATAAAAGATATGTTTTAAATTGTAAAACATATCTTTTTTTCGTACCCCTTGACTATGCTACTTAAATTATGCATTCTATATATGGACAATAAAATGAAATTTAATTTTTATAAATAAATTTAAAAATAAAATTATCTGTTTTTTCATATTTGTTGATATATTTTATCTACACAGTTTTATTTATACATATATCAACATTATGCCATAAAGCAGTGGAATAAATGTTTAATGAGAGGGGGTATTTAGCTAAAATTTATTATATTTAGCTAGATAATGTTTATGAAAAGTTTAGGTGTTTTTGATATTTTAGGACCAATAATGATAGGGCCATCTAGTTCACATACAGCTGGAGCTGCAAGACTTGGAAAAATTGCAAGAATAATAGCTGGTAATGAAATAAAGGAAGTAACATTTTTATTACATGGATCTTTTGGTAAAACATATAAAGGGCATGGGACAGATAGAGCTTTAGTTGCTGGAATTTTAGGAATGGAACCAAGTGATGAAAGACTTAGAGATTCTATGGAAATAGCAAGAGAAAAAGGAATGAATTTTTCATTTAAAGAGGCTGATTTAGGTGATGTACATCCTAATACAGTTAAGTTTTTAATGAATACATCAAATGGTGATTATTGTGAAGTTGTTGGATCATCTATTGGTGGTGGAAATATTCAAATTTCTGAAGTTAATGGTAATCCAGTTGAATTCACTGGAAATTATGAAACTTTAATAGTTTCTCAAAGAGATTTACCAGGAGTTATACATAGTGTAACTAGTATTTTATCAAAGGAAAATATAAATGTAGCTTTCATGAAAGTTTTTAGAAATCACAAAGGCAAAGATGCTACAATGATTTTTGAAATGGATAATAAGGTTAGTGAAAAAGCCATAAGAGAAATAGAAAAATTAGAGTTAGTACATAGAGTTATTTCAATAAGTCCAGCAAAGGAAGGTGAATAAAATGCTTGCAAGAACAGGTGAAGAGCTATTAAAAATTTGTAAGGAAAATAATATATCTTTAAGTGAATATGCAATAAGATGTGAAGTTGAAGAAAAAGGTTTAACAAGAGAAGAAGTAATAGAAAAAATGAGAAAAAATTTAAATGTTATGATAGCTGCTGCAAAGGAAGGAACAGAAAAAGAAGTATATTCTGTTAGTGGTCTTATTGGTGGAGATGGACACAAGTTATATGAGTATTCAAAGTCAAAAAAAACACTGACTGGCAGAGCAACTACAATAGCAATGGCAATGGCACTTGCTTCATCAGAGGTGAATGCATCTATGGGTAAAATAGTGGCATGTCCTACGGCGGGATCATGTGGAATACTTCCAGCCGTTATTTTAGCTGCAGGAGAAGTTCTTGAATTAAATGAGGATGAACTTATAAAAGGACTATTAGCAGCAGCAGCAGTTGGGCTTATCATAGGACTTAATGCAACATTATCTGGAGCAGAAGGAGGCTGTCAAGCTGAATGTGGTTCAGCATCAGCTATGGGAGCGGCAGCAGTTGTAGAAATGATGGGGGGAACTCCAAAGATGAGTTTAGATGCAGGATCTATAATACTTCAAAACATATTAGGTTTAGTATGTGATCCAGTTGCAGGATTAGTTGAAATACCGTGTGCAAAAAGAAATGCTCAAGGAGCGATAACAGCACTTTGTACTGCAGATATGGTTATGGCAGGTATTGAAGCAAAAATACCATTCGATGAAGCTGTAATTGCTATGTACAAAGTTGGAAAAAGCTTACCATCATCATTAAGAGAAACTGCAATGGGTGGAATAGCAACAACACCTACTGGATTAAGACTTAAAAAGCAAGTTTTTGGTGAGGAGTAGACGACGTAATATTAAATATATAAATTAAAAAAACTAAATGAGGAAACTGAAAGATTAGACAGTTTATATGAATTTTCTTGATTTTTTTACATCAATGGTATAATCTATATGTTATAGAAAATAAAATATTGAATTAATAACTAGGGGTGCTGATATATCAGCTGAGATTGGAAAAATTGATTTCCTAGACCCTTATAACCTGATTTGGCTAGTACCAACGGAGGGAAGGATAGATATAAGACAAAATAGTTTATATTATGTAGCCCTTGGGCTACATTTTTTTTGGTTAAATATACAAATTTAAATTTAAGGGGGAAACATATGAATGATAGGAGTAAGGCTCAAAAGGTTGCATTAAGTGGGGGATTAATTAGTCAAGTAAATTTAAATCAATCAAAAGGCACTGAATAGGTGTAATTTATTTAATTATATAAAAATGTGATAAAAGAGAGGATGAATAAAAATGTTTAAAGCATTAACTATAGCAGGATCAGATAGTTGTGGAGGGGCAGGAATTCAAGCTGATTTAAAATCTTTTTCAGCTAATGGTGTATATGGAATGAGCGTTATTACAGCAATAACAGCACAAAATACAATGGGGGTTTTTGGAATACAAGATATAAATCCAGAAATTATTGAATCACAAATACATGTTATTTTTGATGATATTATTGTTGATGCAATAAAGATAGGAATGGTTTCAAAAATTGAATCTATAAAAGCTATATCAAATGGACTAAAAAAAGTTCAGAACTTGCCCAAGGTAGTGTTAGATCCAGTTATGATTTCTAAAAGTGGATTTAATTTATTATCTCCAGATGCTAAGGATGCATTAATTGAAGAATTATTTCCATTAGCAACTTTGATAACTCCGAATCTTCCAGAAGCAGAAGAAATATTAGGAATGAAAATAAATAATTTAAATGAAATGAAGGAAGCAGCTAAAAAATTGCAAGAATTAGGTCCAAAGTATGTATTAGTTAAAGGAGGACATTTAAAAGATGATGCAACTGATTTATTGCTTTATGAAGATGAGTTCATATGCCTTCCACAAAAAAGAATAAATACAATTCATACTCATGGGACAGGCTGTACATTATCATCAGCGATTGCAGCAAATTTAGCAAAAGGTCTAGATATTAAAAAGTCAGTTATAAAAGCAAAGGAATATATAACAGGTGCTATAGAAAACGGATTTTCAATTGGAAAAGGTGTAGGACCAACTCATCATTTTTATAAATTTTATTAGAATATAGTGCGCATGTATTAAGAAGCGAGGTTCCTGTGTGATTAATTTTCTAAATACCAAAATATAATTAAATTATAATATTATGTTATTTACTTTAAGTATATAAAAATATATTTAATTAATATTTTATATAAGCATTAAAAGATAATTTTGAAAAATAGAATATGATTAAGAAATGGGGATGTGAAATTAATGATTAATGAGATATTAGATAAGGTTGGAAGATTGTTAGAAGAGGTTAGAACAAAGAAACCATTAGTACATAGTATAACTAATTATATTACAGCAACAGATTGTGCAAATGTAATTTTAGCAGTTGGAGGTTCCCCAACTATGGCTGATTATGTTAAGGAAGTTGAAGAAATTGCAAGTATTTCATCTGCTGTAGTTTTAAACATGGGAGTTATAAGTGAGAAAATGGTTGAAGCTATGATTCTTGCAGGAAAGAGTGCTAATAAAAACAATGTTCCAGTTATTTTTGATCCAGTTGGAGCTGGAGTCGCTAATTTTAGAAATAAAAGTGCAGAGAAGATATTGAGTGAAGTAAAGGTAGATATAATTAGAGGAAATATTTCTGAAATAAAATTTATATGTGGATTAAGATCTGAAACAAAAGGGGTTGATGCTTCAGAACGTGATATGAATATGGGAAATGATAAAAAGGTGATTGTAGCACAAGAACTAGCCAAAAAATTAAATTGTGTTGTGGCAATTACAGGAGTAGATGATATTATTTCAGATGGAAAAAGAAATGTGATTTTATCTAATGGACATAAAATGCTTGCTAATGTTACAGGAACAGGATGCATGAGTAGTGCATTATGTGGAGCTTTTGCTGGAGCGAGTGATGATTATTTTATAGCAGCCATATGTGCAGTTTTAACAATGAGTATAAGTGGCGAAATTGCGTATGAAAAATCTAAGGGAATAGGAATGGGAACTTTCCATATTTCACTTATTGATGCTATTAGTATGATGAATGAAAATGTTATAAAGGAAAAGGCAAGGGTAACAACAATTAATAGATAGATATTAATACTTAATTATTCATAAAAATATTTTTAACAATTAGTTAGGAAATTGTATCTATTTCTTGAAAAGAACCATGTTATATTAAAAATTTAATTAAGAAATATAAACTGACTAGTGTTAATTATAATAGTTATTAAACTTTATAATGTATATTATTATTGAAATGAGGAGAATTTATGAAAAATAAAATAGATTATAGTATTTATCTTGTTACAGATAGAGATTTAATGAGTACTAATACTTTAGAAGAAGCTGTAGAAAAATCAATACTTGGAGGAGCTACATTAATTCAGCTAAGAGAAAAAGAGTGTTCATCACATGATTTTTATGAAACAGCATTAAAGATAAAAAAAATAACACAAAAATATAATATACCATTAATAATAAACGATAGAGTTGATATAGCTTTAGCTGTTGATGCGGATGGGATTCATATAGGACAAAGTGATTTACCAGCAACTGTTGTAAGAAATATAATTGGAGAAGATAAAATACTTGGAGTTTCAGCTGGTAATTTAGATGAAGCCTTAAAGGCACAAAAAGATAGGGCTGATTATATAGGGGTTGGAGCAATGTATTCTACTGGAACGAAGAAAGATGCAACGTCAACAACCATGAGTGAATTAAAAGAAATAACCCAAAAAGTATCAATGCCTGTAGTTGTAATAGGTGGAATAAATAAAGAACGAATTAAAGATTTTAAAGAAATCAATATAGATGGATTAGCTATAGTATCGGCTATTATAGCACAAAAAGATATTGAAAAAGCTACGAGAGAATTAAAAGAAGAGTTTTATAAAATCAAATAATTTGTAATTCTTTTATAAAAGCAACATATTTTAAGAAAGTAATTTTTATAATAAATAAGTTTAAAGCTACATCAAATTTGGTGTAGCTTTTTTATACTTTTAAGTTTTTTATAAATTAGGTTTACATTTTTTATATTAAAAGTCTCTTAGTATATAGAAGACAACACAATCGATTGAAAAATCTTCAAAAATAAACTTATTTAATAAGAAGGGATGATAAATATGAATAATGATAACAAAAAATTTGATGCAGTATTTGAAGGTGGCGGCGTAAAGGGTGTAGCTTTTGTTGGAGCTATAGCTAAGCTTGAAGAAGAAGGATATTCAATAGAACGATGTGCAGGAACATCAGCAGGGGCTATAATATCAGCACTTTTAGCAGTAGGATATACTTCTAGTGAAGTAAAAGAAATTATGCTTAATACAGATTACAACAATTTCTTAGATAAAAATATATCTATATTAAGTACTGGAAATATATTGGAAAAAGCATCTCATATGTATAATCTGTTTACAGATAAAGGTTTTTATACTGGAGATTATTTTGAAAAATGGATAGACAAGCTTCTTAAAGCAAAATCAAAAACTAAATTTAAGGATGTATGTGTAAATGGTAAGTCAAGATTAAAAATAATCGCTGCTGACATAACTAATAGTACTATGCTAATTTTACCTGATGATCTTAAAAAATATGGAATAGATCCTATGGAATTTGAAATATCAAAAGCTGTAAGAATGAGTATGAGTATTCCATTTTTCTTTAAGCCAGTAGAGTTAAATACTGACAAAGGTACTAACTTTATAGTTGATGGTGGAATTTTATCTAATTATCCTATATGGATATTTGATTCAGAAAGTAAACCAGAATACCCTACATTTGGATTTAATCTTGATGAAAATGAGTTAAGTTATACAGCACAAGGTAAGACTAATTTCTTATATTACTCATATGACGTATTAAGCACTTGTATTTTTAGTCATAATAGTGAAGATAATTATATTAGAGATAAGGATTTAGTTAGAACAATAGATATACCAACGCTTGGAGTAAGTACAACAGATTTTGACTTATCAAAAGAAAAAAGTTTAGCATTATATAAGTCTGGATATGATAGTACTTCAAATTTCTTAAAAGAATGGGATTTTGGAAAGTATGTAAAGAATTATAGACTTGCAGCATAAAAAGTTTGCTTTTTAAGTTAAATTATAATCTTTAGATGGATAGTAATAAAAAATAGAATGAGCCGTCTCATAATAATTTTTGAAATTATTAGCTGAGATGGCTCATTTTTATTTTGTTTATATATTTATTTTTATTATTACACAAGTAAGGAATAATTAATTTTAATCTTCAAATAATAAAAATAAATAGGAGGTATATATTTATGAAAAATTTTAATGAAAGTCAAACTAAAGAAAATTTAATGAGAGCATTTGCGGGAGAAAGTCAGGCAAGAAATAGATATAATATTGCTGCATCAGTGGCTAAAAAAGAAGGATACACTATTTTACAAGATTTATTTAATTATACAGCAAATCAAGAAAAGGCTCATGCAAAAGAATTTATGAAGAGATTAAAAGAATTTTCAGGAGAGGAAATTACAATAACAGCAAGTTATCCAGCAGAGATGGAAACAAGTACATTAGTTCTCTTAAAAGCCGCAGAAAAGCACGAAGCAGCTGAACATGATGAAATTTATAGTGGTTTCGCAAAGGTTGCAAGAGAAGAAGGCTTTAATGAAATTGCAACATTATTTGATAAAATAGCTTCAATTGAGAAGATACATTCAAATAGATTTAAAAAATATGCTGATGAATTAGAAAATGGTAGTTTATTTAAAAAAGTTAATAATGATCAATGGATGTGTACTAATTGTGGATATATTTATGAGGGAATAGAAGCTCCAGAGGCATGTCCTGTTTGTGCTCATCCTAAAGGATACTTTATCCCATTTGAAAATTCACCTTTTGAATAAGGGTTGTTAAAGTAAAGAAAAAGACTATTACCTATTTATTGTTAGTTATAAAATGGTAATAGTTTTTTCTGAATAATAAGGCATTTAAGATTATGTTTAGTTGCATCAAAGATAAACTTCTATAATCAAATTTATAATAAGCCTTAAAGATAAGTTAAATTGTATTTAATTATAAGTATATATTAATTAGAAAATACTTTATTAAATGATAATCTTACAACTGGAGATACAATAAGCATATTAAGAGGTAATGCCATAATAAAGTTTCTAATAATACATAATGGATAAATTTTTAATGCTCCACTATTAAAGCCAACAGCTGTTATAGCACCATACATAGACATAAAAAGCACCATACCTATTACCATACATAATGAGATAGTTAATATAATTTTAATTGGTTTAGTTTCATTGTTAGGTTTTACAATTTTTAGTGCAATTGGTTTTGCAATTTTACCAACAATAAACACATCTAATAAAAGTGCAACAATAAATCCAAGCCAAAAATCTTTTAAAAGATTATTAAAGAATTGACTATGAAAGCCTTCATTTAATAGCATATTATAAATGGTCATACCTAAAACCATACCGAAGCACATCATTAAAGTAAAAATAAATTTTTGTAATTTTGTTTGTCCCATAATAAAAAATTCCTCCCATATTAAATGTTTTACAGTCAACTAAGTTGACAAAATGGATTATAACAATTATTCTGTAATGTGTCAACTTGGTTGACTCAGTGTGATGATTATTAAATCTGAAATATAGAAAAATATATGTTACAATATATGAAAATAAAGAATAAGGTGAGAATGATGAAGAGTAATTTAAATATAATAGATTTAATAAGTGAAAAACATATTGTACTCAGACGTGAAGTGGAAGATAGATGGGAAGCTATAGAAGATGAAGAGATTTCTCATACTGAAGCACTTTTTTTAGCTAAAATTGAAATGGGTAAGATATCAATTGCTGAAGTTGCTAGGCAAGCTAATATATCTCGTCAAGCTATGTATAAATGTGCTAAAAAATTAGAGACAAGAGGATACTTAAAATTTGTAATAGATGAAGGTAACAATAAATATACTAATTTAACAGAAAAAGGTGAAGAATATTGTAGAAGAAGCAAAGAATTAAAGGCGAGTATAGAAAGAGAAATTTCTGATGTTTTAGGTGAGGAAAATATAAGAATGCTTAAAGAATTATTAAATAAGAGATGGATAAAATAACAATACTATACGAAATTAGATATATGTAATATAAAATAAGCTGCTATAGAGTGAGTTTAATATCATTATTCTATAACAGCTTTTTATTTTGGATTAATATAAAATTTATTCTTCAAATGTAAGAGAAAGTTGTCCTGGGCCTTCTAATAGTACAGTATGTTTAGATAGTGGAATATCTAAGAATACATCTGTTAGAGGTATATTTTTATTAAGATTAAAATAATATTTTAATTTATCATGTTCATCTTCTATTATAATTACAGTTATTGGCTTTTGAGGAGTGATTAATTTTAAAGTTACTTTTTTCCCAATACTCTTATCAAAATGATAGATACCCTCAGTATAAATTTTTGCAGTAGGAACTGGTTCACTTGCGTGAGCATTTGCATTTATTGATGTATTTGTGATTATAGATAAAATAATAAAAGTATAGATAATTAATTTTTTTAATTTCTTCATTTATATTTTTCACATCCCTTCTTTAGTAGTGTTCTTTATTTAAATAATATTATTACTATTATTTTTGAAATAATCATATAGAGATAAGAAATAGTACTCTATAAATAAATTAAAAAAATAGTTTAATAAAGATTAAATATATATAAGATAATGTGGCAAGATGATAGGATATGTTTTTGTAACATATATCTGTAATACAAATAAGTTTAACAGAATATATTTATAGAAATCTAATGATTTACAGAATATATGATTGGAGGGATCTACAATGGACTTTAATAAATATAATTCACAAGTAATTAAGGACATAGATCACTATGTAGCTAGAGCTAAGACTGGAACAATATTAAAATCTGAACAAAAAGAAATTACAGAAGATAATAAAAAAGTAAATACATTTAATATGATTATTCAACTTAGAAAAGGTGAGTCTATAAAAATAGACGGAAAGAATAATTTGTATAATTTTACTGTTTCGGTTAATGGAAATGATGTTTATAAATGTGAAAAATGTAATTATAGAGATGAAGAATTTAGACAGTCTATAAAAGATGCTAAAGAATGTATTAATTTTATAAATTGTTTTGAAGCTTTGGGAAAAATATTTAAAAAGAAAAGAAAATAGATAATTTATATAGGAACTAGTAACTTAAATTATATTTAATATTACTAGTTCTTATTTTTTTATGTATTTTAATATATTAGTATTTTTTTATAAAGTTCAGGTGTGGAATTCTATTATAATCTCTAATTAATTGTTATAATGTGTTAATAAAGGAATATTTAATTATTAGTATTGGATAATAAGTAGAAAAAATTTAAGATATAGGAGTAAGCAAAATGTATAAGATATTAATTGTAGAGGATGATTTAACAATATCAAGTATTTTAAAAAATCATTTATGCAAATGGGGATATGAGGCGGAATTTGTTTCTGACTTTAATAATGTAGTAAGTTCATTTATTGAATATGATCCACAGTTAGTAGTATTAGATATTACATTACCATTTTATAATGGGTTTCACTGGTGTACAGAAATTAGAAAGATATCTAAAGTACCAATTATTTTTGCATCATCAGCAAGTGATAATATGAATTTAATTATGGCTATAAATATGGGGGCTGATGATTTTATAGCTAAGCCTTTCGATTTAAATGTTATAGTTGCAAAAGTACAAGCTTTGATTAGAAGAACATATTCATTTCAGGGGCAAATAAATATTTTAGAAAGTAATGGTGCTGTTCTTAATTTAGGGGATACAACTATAACTTATAACGATAAAAAATTAGAACTAAGTAAAAATGAATTTAAAATATTACAAATACTTTTAGAAAATAAAAATAAAGCAGTATCTCGTGATGATATTATGACACATCTTTGGAATAGTGATAGCTTTATTGATGATAATACATTAACTGTTAATGTTACTAGACTTAGGAGGAAGTTAGAAGATATAAATCTTAAAGATTTCATCAAGACTAAAAAAGGCATGGGATATATTGTGGGAGATTAATTATGAAGAAAGAATCTAAATTATTTATGATACATTTATATACTAAAGAAAAAATAAAAATTATAATACTATTTTTCATATTTGAACTTATATTTTTTATTGTATATCTTTTATATCATGTATCATTAGAACCAGTTTTATATGCTAGCTTATTAACTTGTATATTGGGTTTTTTATTTAGTATATATGATTTTCATAAGTTTTATAATAAACATATATATTTAAAAGATATTCTAAATGGTGTAGGAGAAAAGTTAGATAATTTACCTAAAAATAAAAGTTTAATAGAAAAGGATTATCATAATATTATTAATGCTTTACATAAAAATACATTAGAATTAGATCATAAAGTTAACAGTAATTATAGTGAAATGATAGACTATTATACAATGTGGGTACATCAAATAAAAACACCAATTTCCGCATTACATATGATTTTGCAATCTATTGATTGTAATGAATATAAAAAAATTATGAATCAAGAATTATTTAAAATAGAAGAATATGTTGAAATGGTACTTAATTATCTTAGATTAGAAAGTATGTCAGCTGATTTACGTTTAGAAGAGTATTGCCTTAATGATATTGTTCATGATGTGTTAAAAAAATATGCAGTTATATTTATAAATAAAAAGATCTTATTAGATTTAGAAAAATTGGATTGTAAAATTATAACAGATGAAAAATGGATTACTTTTGTATTAGAACAAATTTTATCTAATGCATTAAAGTACACTAATAATGGGAAGATATATATTTATATGGACAAGAAAAGAGAAGATACTTTAATAATTAAAGATACTGGTATAGGAATAAAAAAGGAAGATGTATTTAGAGTATTTGAAAGAGGATTTACAGGATATAATGGTAGAATGAATAAGAAATCAACGGGGATAGGGTTATATTTATGTAAAGAGATTTTAAATAATCTTTCTAATAAAATATTTATTACCTCTGAAGTAGGAAAAGGAACAGAAGTTGCCATTGATTTTTCAAGAAAAAATATAGAAATACATTAACCTTACACAGATGTAAGATTAAAAGAAGAAATGTAAGTCAAGGTTAAGGCAGTATATTTCTTTTTTTATTATACTTAATTTGTAATAAGGCACATTAAAAATAATAAAGCAACAGGTTTGTATATTCTTAGTTATGTTAAATAAATAAATTGAAATAATAGTTCTTATCGATTAATTGAACTTGAATCTTTATTTTATCTGAATATACAATATATCTTTTGAGTATTATTTCATTTAATGGCCAAAGATTTGGAGGAAAAATAAGATGGCATTATTAGAAGTTAAGAATTTAAAGAAAATATATACTACAAGATTTGGGGGAAATAAAGTAGAAGCTTTATCTGATATTTCATTTTCAGTTGAAGAAAATGAATATGTAGCTATTATGGGAGAATCAGGTTCAGGAAAGACTACACTACTTAATATATTAGCATCATTAGATAAACCAACTAATGGTGAAGTATTATTAGAAGGAAATAATATTGTGAATATAAAGGAAAAAGAAATTTCTGCTTTTCGTAGAAATCATTTAGGATTTGTATTTCAAGATTTTAATTTACTTGATACATTCTCATTAAAG